>CAJJRX010000021.1 GCA_905194315.1 uncultured Sutterella sp.
CAAGAAAACCGATAGAAACCAGCATGGTGACCCCCTTCTTCCAGAGCCTCCCACATCTCCAGAATAAGGGGTGATGGTAGAATTAGCCAGAATTATTTCTAACTAGCTTAACCCGTGCGTGCGCACCCAGGCGTCCACCGGTCCGAATCCGTGGTGCATGCCGGCAAAAAGCGTGATCGTCTCACCGGCGACAAGCGATGCGCCCGGCTGAGGTGACTGGGCACCAATCATGTGATTCCAGTCACCGGGCCGGTAATCGCGTTCCACGCGCGGCAGTGTCACCGTACGGCCGCCTGCAACTTTTTCCGTGCGCTCTTCGCGCACCACACGGACGTGGAAACCTTCCGTAAGAAGTGACTGTGCCGTCCTGTTAATGTCGGTATTAGCCACCTGCGGCATCACACCGGCCGGTCCCGGCAAAGCCTCCCCGCGCTCATGCGCCGCGTACATATGGTAGCCGCCGATACCGCCGGCAGCCAGCACAAGTACTCCCAGAAGACTCAAAAGAATTTTCCGCATTCACGTCACTCCGTTCAGAAATCCTCTAACGCGCTCGCATGAGCACAGCCATAAGCCGTTCGGCTAAAGCGAAACTCTGGTCGCAAAAAAACTTCCCGATGCGGCATTGCGCTCCGGGAAGTCTCTGACGGTTAACCGTTTTTATCCGTCGCTCAGAGGCAGGCCTTCATAATGGAGGCCACGTCATCCTCAGCGAGCGGCAGCAGATGCCCCACCGGACCGCGGCGCACGCAGCGGGCGGCAAGCTCTTCAACCGGGCAGTCCTCAATACCGAGCTCGGAGAAGGTGAGCGGCATGCCCATGTTCTGGTAGAAGGCGCAGAGCTTGGCAAGACCGAGGGCGATCGTATCCGTATCGTTTTCCTGGGCGGGAATACCCATCACACGGATGGCAAACTGCACAAAACGCTTCGGTTTCTGCTGCGAGACGTAGCGCATCCAGTTCGGAATCACGATCGCAAGACCGACACCGTGTACGATCGAATTGTTCCAGCCGGAGAACTCGTGTTCGATGGCGTGACAGGCCCAGTCCTCTTCACGGCCGAGACCGAAGTAGCCGTTATGGGCAAACGTGCCGACCATGGCCACCTGGCACCAGGAATCATAGTCCTCGATGTTGTTGTAGACACGCTGACCGAAGACCATAGCCGTACGCATGGCGGCTTCAGCCTGAGCATCGGTATAGGCCGTATGCGGGGTATTGGAGAAGTAGCGTTCCATGATGTGCGAAATCATGTCCACCACACCGGCACCGACCTGCAGAATCGGCAGCGTCATAAAGAGTTCGGGGTTGATGATGGCCGCTTTGGGTCGGATGCATTCCGCACCGATACCGGTCTTCACACCGTTATGTGACATCACCGAGCGGATGGACTGCTCGGAACCGGCAGCCGGCAGTGTGAGCACCGCCACGACGGGAAGCGCCTCGGTCGGCGCACGCCCCTCTTCAAAGTAGGGCCAGGGATCAGCTTTGTTCTTCAGTGCGACAGCGGCGCTCTTGGCAGTGTCGATGACGGAGCCGCCACCCGCACCCACCACAAGGTCAATACCTTCATCAGCAAATTCTTTGAGCAGGTCATGCACAAACCCCATTTCAGGATTGGGCTTGACACCGCCGCGGGCGATCACACTGTGACCGGCGAGCGTGAGCTGTTCTTCGAGCCGGGAAAGCAGGCCGGAGCGGACAACCGAGCCGCCGCCGTACACAATCAGCACCTTGCCCGGACGACCCAGAATATTGGTGGCCAGCTGCCCGATCTGATTTTCTGCCCCCTTGCCGAAAACCAGGCGGCAGGGATTGTAATAACTGAAGTTAAGCATACTGATACCTTCAACCTTTCTGTCTTAAAAAAATCATGCGTTTTCCATTATACGAGGCAAAACGCCTGCTGCAAAGAGGCTAAAAGACTAGTGAGGTTGAAGGAGCGGCCGGATTGGCATCAGCCGGACGGCTGTCGCATCAGACGTCGTCTGCGCTGCTCAAAAAGGCACACAGCCGCTGCCGCAGCGACATTAAGGCTCTCGCAGTCCTCTTCAATGGGAATGTAATAGCGTCTGTCAGCGAGGGCGAGTGCCGCATCGGAAATTCCCGGTCCTTCCGCGCCCATCACCCAGGCGGTATGGGTTTCGGGATAGTCCTGCGTGCGGAAAAGATCCTCTCCGCCGCGGGCATCCGCCACGAGAATCATTCCGTGGAAAGCCTCGCGAAAGTCAGCCACCGGCACAGACTCGATAAGCGTGGCACCGAAATGCGCCCCCATGGCCGCCCGCATCACTTTCGGCGTCCAGAGCACAACGGTGGTCGGCGACGTGACAATGGTTTTCACCCCGGCGGCAACTGCGGTACGGATCAGTGTGCCGGCGTTACCGGCATCCTGCACCCCGTCAAGATAAAGCACATCGCAGGGGGTGCCCAGCAGCGCGGCGTCAGCCTTCGGAACGGCAATCTCCAGCATCAGCCCGACCCCGTGCTCGACAGGACTCAGCATATCGTAGAGCGCACCGGAGAGCTCAAAAACCGGCGCCCGGCGGCTTGCCTCAAGCGCCCCTCTGAGAGACTGCGCCTCGGGCGAAAGCCCTTTTGCACTCACCAGGATGGCGTTGAGTTCGATTTCCGGATGATCGAGAAGACTCTGGGCAAGGTGCGCCCCTTCGAGCAGTGTCGCCCCCTCTTTTTTGACGGCACGGTTTTCCTGGGCCAGTTTTCTCCAGCGCTTGAAACGCGCATTCGACTCACTTTCAATCCTGGAGACCTGTGTCATCCTTACCTCCTTTGAGAAGACTCCTGACCGGCTCAAAAGTGCGCCGGTGCACAGCCGAGGGCCCCAGCGCTCTGAGCGCCTCAAGGTGCAGCGCCGTTCCGTAGCCCATATGCTGAGAAAAATGGTATCCGGGAATGTCGGCATCGAGCCCGCTCATCAGGCGGTCCCGGCTGGTTTTGGCAAGAATCGAGGCAGCAGCAATCTGCGCCACGCGGCCGTCACCCTGCACCAGTGTGGTCACCGGCACTTTAAAGCCCTTCGGGCGGTAGTTGCCGTCGATCATCACCACGGCGGGCTCCACGCCGAGCGCGGCGACAGCGCGCTTCATTGCAATCACCGTCGCCTGCAGAATATTGTGCTCGTCAATCTCCTCGACGCTGCCCCAGGCCACAGCCCAGGCGGTGGCCTTTTCCCGGATTTCCGCGGCAAGCACCTCGCGCTGTGCCGCGGTGAGTTTCTTGGAGTCGTTAAGACCGTCAATCGGACGGGCGGGATCAAGAATCACCGCCGCTGCACAGACAGGTCCGGCGAGTGCGCCGCGACCGGCCTCGTCCACCCCTGCCGCAAGCGGTTCCTCCCAGGGCACAGACACGTCAGCAAAAAGGCCAGGTAAGCCCCCGTCAAGGGTCTGCTCCACACCGGCCTCTCCTCCGATCCAGCGCCAATCGGTTTTCGCTGCCATCGTTTATTTCGCCAGACTCATGATCACATCGGCGGCCAGATTGGCCGTATCGGCCTTGAGCGAAGCATGCAGGGCGCTGAAGCGTTCAAAAAGCCGTGCCCGGTTCGCCTCATCAAGCAGCGCATCCTGCAGTGCCCAGGAAATCTGATCCGGTTCGCAGAAGAACTGCAGGAATTCCGGCACCACCTTTTCGCCGAGCAGAATATTGGGCAGTGACACGCAGTCAATGAGCCCCTTTTTCTCCATCAGCAGTCCCGTGAGGCCGGGCATTTTGTACCCCACCACCATCGGTTTCTTGTAAAGCGCACACTCGAGAGCCGCCGTTCCCGAGGCCACCAGAACAGCGTCTGCCGCCTCAATCATACGGTGGCTCGTGCCGATGCCTGTTCTGACAAGATGTTCAAGCTGCGGATAGCTTTTGAGCATCATGGTGAATTTTCCGACAGCCTCCTCATTGAGAAGCGGCACAAGAATTTCGACCTCGCCGATACGTTTGACCAGCCGGTTGACGGCGTCGAGGAAAATCGCCCCGCAGCCTTCGAGCTCTGCATTGCGCGAGCCCGGCATCACACAGAGCACGGGGCGTGTCGTTCCGGTGAGCCCGAACTGCGCTCTTGCCCCCTCCACATCGGGGGTATCAGGAATAATGCCGGCGAGCGGATGGCCCACAAACGTGGCCGGAATGTCGGCACGGCGGTAGATCTCCTTTTCAAACGGGAAGACCAGAAGCATATGATCCACGGCGCGGCGAATATTCTGAATACGCTCCGGACGCCAGGCCCAGATGGAGGGGCTCACCATATGCACAACAGGAATTTTGCGGCGGCGCAGTTTCTCTTCAAGGCCGAGATTAAAGTCCGGCGCATCCACGCCGACAAACACCCGCGGGAGTGAATCAGCGATACGCTGCTCGAGCGAGCGGCGAAGTCTGAACAGACGGGGAAGGTGTGCGAGCACTTCAACATACCCGCGCACGCTCAGCTCACTGATGTCATGCCAGGCACGAAAGCCCGCAGCCGCCATTTTCGGTCCGCCGATCCCGTACTGCAGCGCTCCGTCCATACGGCGGGCGACCTCAGGCAGCACCAGAGAGGCGATAAAGTCGCCGCTCGCTTCACCGGCGAGCCAAACGGCGCCGTCACGTTCAATCTTTGCACTCATCCTTGAATATCCTTGAGAAAAGAGGTTGTACTGTCCGCGGCTGTGCGTCAGCGCGCCAGACCGCGGGCGCTCGCGGCGATAAAGTCAATGAAGTGGGTAACCGCCTCTCTGCCTTCGGGGAATTCCTCCTTGAGCGCCTCCATCTTCTCGAGCGCCTCCTTCACGATCAGACCGTCACGGTAAAGCAGACGGTAGGCCTGATGCAGTGCGCGCATCGTCTCGTCGGTAAAGCCGTGACGGCGCAACCCCACCGTGTTCAGCCCGTGAGGACCGGCCGGATTGCCCGAGCAGATCACAAACGGCGGCAGGTCACGCAGGAGGGCGGATGCACCGCCCACCATCGCATGCGCGCCGACGCGAACAAACTGATGCACACCGCTCTGACCGCCGATAATCGCATAGTCCTCAACCACCACATGGCCGGCAAGCGCAACATTGTTTGCCAGAATGGTGTTGCTGCCCACGCGGCAGTCATGTGCGACGTGCACGTTGGCCATGAACAGGTTGTCGCTGCCCACTGTCGTGATACCCTGATCCTGGACCGTGCCGATACTGAGCGTGCAGTTTTCGCGGATGACATTCCGGTCGCCGACAATCAGTGTGGTGTCCTCACCGGCATATTTTTTGTCCTGCGGATGACAGCCCACACTGGCCCCGGCGTAAATAACGTTACCCTCGCCGATTGTGGTACGACCCTCAACCACAACGTGGCTTCTGAGAACAGTACCGGCACCAATCCTGACATTCGGTCCGATGAGGCAGAACGGTCCGACAACAACGTCATCGGCGAGCTCGGCGCCATCATAGACAACACTGGAGGGGTGAATCTGTGCCATAGTGTTTGAATTCCTTTGTCTGACCCGCCTCCTGTGTCTGCCGCTCAACCCGAAAAATGTCTTCAGAGTTCAGGGAGCCGGCCGGAGGCAGGTTCTGTTAAATAACAGCTCTAAACTACAGATTATAGCCTTTGACTATTGCGAGCTCACAACTTATTCTCACTCCGGAAAAACGTCTGTTCTGAGCAGAGACCACTCAGTGCGCTCTCACCCGGACAGCCTGCCGCCGGCGCAGCGTTTCGCTCCATGAAATAAAACACCGCCGGCGAGTGCGTTTTCGGGAAAAAGACAAATCTTTAAAACTTCTTAAAAACTATTCCCTAGACTTATTTTCAGGGTGAGGTTCAGATTGTCTCTGAGCCGGGACCCGTACCGTAAAGAATCTTCAAGGAGAAGACCATGAAAAAAGTCGTTTTGGGTATGGTTTGCGCTGCGCTCGCTTCCGGTGTCTGGGCTGCCGAAATGGGCATGCAGGACAAGTCCATGGAAAAGCCGATGATGGAATCGGCCCAGAAAATGGACAACATGAAGCATCAGGACAAGATGATGGGCGAAAAGATGGACGCCATGAAGTCCGATATGAAAGACGGCATGCATAACAAGATGGACGGTATGAAGTCCGATATGAAAGACGGCATGCACGACAAAATGGACGGCATGAAGTCCGACATGAAGGACGGCATGAAAGACAAGATGATGGATGAAAAGGCCAAAAAACCGATGATGTAATCCATCAATTTCCACTAGACTTAACTGAACTCTGGTGGAATACATTCTCCTAATGGGAGCCTTCCGCTCGAGGTTGGGGTTAATTTGTTCGGAGGCATCTGCAATGCAGCAGCTCGTAATCGTTGAAGACGAAGAAAAAATTGCGGATACCGTCAGAGCGTACCTTGAGCGGGAAGGCTTTTCTGTTCAGTGGGCCCGCAACGCCGCTACCGCCTATCAGCTCATCAATGCGCAGACGGATCTTGTGGTACTCGATCTGATGCTGCCTGACGGTCGCGGTGAGGATATCTGCGAGAACATCACCCGTGAATACAACACTCCTGTGATCATGCTCACCTCCAAGAGCAGTGAACAGGCCCGCATCAACGGTTTTGCCTGCGGAGCGGATGACTACCTGTGCAAACCGTTTTCACCGCGCGAACTGGTCGCCCGCGTCAAAAGCATTCTCAAACGCGCCCGTCCCCAGAGCGATGCGCTCAACCTCTCTGACCGGCTCGTGATCACACCGCAGTGTCAGGGCGTGACATACTGCGGGACAGACATCGCCCTCACCCGTGATGAGTTTTCGCTCTTTCACTACCTCTGCCAGCATCCCGACCGGGCCTTCACCCGTGAGCAGCTTGCCCTCAGAATCGGTGCCGCGGAATGTGTGGACCGGCTCATCGATGTGCATATTCACCACATCCGTCAGAAATTCGCTTCGCCGAAAATCGTTAAAACCGTCTACGGCATCGGCTACCAGCTCGGTGAGGTCTGAGGTATGCGGCTTTTCGACAGTCTGGCGGCTCAGCTCCGCCGCCCGAGCTTCTCCTTTCTCTTCGGCTCGGTGTTTCTTGCGGTCACACTCATCACCAGTCTGCTCTTCATCACGCTCGGCAGCATTGCTCTTGACCGTTTTTTCTGCTACTACGTGGACAAGCTGCATGCGGAAACGCACAAGATGCTCGTGATGCAGATTGAGATGCAGTTTGACAAAGGACGCGGCTTCAACGCCGCCTATCTTGCCGAGCTCGGCGAGAGTGCCAAGGCGCTCGGGGACTTTTTCACCGTTCGTCAGCTCGACGGCACAACGGTCTTCAGCAACGAGAATCAGGCCACGAAGTGCTGTCCCGATCCGACCCACGTCTACACCAGAATGGAGTTTCCGATTCACGATCAGGACAGACTCACTGGCTACCTGCAGGCCGGGTACTTTAAAAATCATCTGCCCGCCAACGATGCGGAGGCGTTTCACCACACTGCCTTCTCACTGATGATGATCGCTATTCTGGCCATCATTGTCTCGAGCGCCATTCTTGTTTTTGCGGTACTGCGCTATCTCTCCAAGCCGATCGGTCAGCTCAACACGACAACGAAACGGCTTGCCCGCGGCTACTGGCAGTCCCGGGTGGAACTCAAAAGCAGTGTGCGCGAACTCCAGAGCATTGCCGGCAGTGTGAACGTGCTTGCCGACTCGCTCGAGCGTCAGGAGCAGTTCCGGCAGCGCCTTGTCGTGGAACTGAGTCACGAGCTGCGCACGCCGCTGCAGATTCTGCTCGCCGAAATAGAAGCCATGCTCGATGGTGTGCACAGCCCGAGTCCGGAGCATCTCAACTCCATGCATTCGGAGGTTGAACGGCTCTCCGGGCTCTTAAAAGAACTGGAAAACCGCCTTATCTACGAAACCGGAACCTTTGACATCTCGCTCGAGCGGGTGAACGTCTCGGAGATTGTCTCGCGGATTGTTCTCGGCTTTGAGGCGAGTTTCTCCCAGAAGGGACTTCTGCTCGAGGCGGCAATCACACCACAGCTCTATGCCATGGCCGATTCGGTGAGACTCGCGCAGGCAGTGATCAATCTGCTCTCCAATGCAATGAAATACACTGAGAGCGGATCGGTGAGCGTGCGGCTTGCCGCGCTCAATGCCGGTGTGCTGCGCCTGACTGTTGAAGATACCGGCAGCGGTATCCCTGACGAAGTGATCGAGCATCTGGCCGAGCGCAAACGTCAGCCCTTCAAGAGTCTCGAGAGCCGCGGTGTCGGGCTCTACATCACTTCGCTCATTGCCGAGAAGCACGGCTGGGACCTGTCCTTTGCACGCACCGTTGCGGGCGGCACGCTGGTCACTGTCGACATACACATCGGCGAACTGGATTCTGTCGCCTCTGCGAACTGAGAACGAAAAAAAGCCGCAGCGGTATCACGCGCTGCGGCAAACCCTCATTTTGACTCAACCAAAAGGTTAGGAGACTCCAGCCAATCTGTTGGATTGCTGTATGGTCATACTTTAACCTGCCTGCCGGAGGCTTGTGCTACAACGGATAAGCTGATGTAACATCGCGTAACTGACGGATTTTCAACGGCTTTTCTCAAAACGGTAACTTCTCGGGCATTGCATGGCTGCCGGCAGGCGGATGGCACTCATACAATTTTGCGTCTCGCCGTGCTCCGGTTACGTTTATGTAAAAATTCCGAGGCTGTCTGCTTTTCCCGGAGCCAAAAAAAACCGCAGCGGTATTTCACACTGCGGTAAACCCTCATTTTGACTCAACCTATGGTAGAGACTCCAGACAAACCATCTGTTTGCTGTATGGTTTTACTGTACAGGAGAAAAGCCGCTCAGGTATGTCAAGCAAAGACCAGCTGTAACGAAAGCATAAGTCCCGCCCTGATGGACTTTTCCTGTTTTTCTCTATAAATCAACGGGTTAGAGTCTTATTCTTTACTCAGACATCAGCAACAATTCCTGACACCTGAGAGGAGAAATCCGGGCTGCGCCCTCAGGCAGCTGTTTTGCCGGGGATGGGACGGTAGGCGCACATCAGCTCGGCATCACACACGACATTGTCATCGACACTGGCCACCACCTCGAAAAAGCCCACGCCCATCTTGGAGCGCAGGAAACGGGCTCTGATCACCATCGTATCGCCGGGCTGCACAACACGCTTGAAGCGCGCCTTGTTAATGCCGGCAAAGTAAAAGAGTGAATTCTTGCGGTCAACGCCTTCAGGCAGACGGCTGAGTGCCACAATGGCGCAGGCCTGAGCCATAGCTTCAATAATCAGCACGCCGGGCATCACCGGCACATTGGGAAAGTGTCCCGTGAACTGCGGCTCGTTGGCCGTCACGTTCTTGCGGGCCACCACCGTACCGGCCTGCACATCGAGCTCGAGCACACGGTCGATCAGCAGAAACGGAAAACGGTGCGGCAGACTTGCCATAATTTCTTGGATATCCATTGAGGTCGTCATCGGTTTGGAGTTCCACAAACAAAATAAAAGAAAACGATACAGGAATTTTGGCGCAATTTGCCGGCTTATTCTTCAGCCTTATGCATTAGCGCCTCGAGTTCTGTTAGACGCCGGTCAATAGATTTGATTTCTTTACGCATCTGGGGCAGTCTCGTGACGGTGGCCACCGTGAGCTGGAATTCCCTGCCCTCCATCGAGGGGAAGAATCCGGTGCGCATGGCGGCTTCCTTACCCCAGCCGGTGATGACTGTGGCCGGTCCCACCACGGACTTCGCAGGAATATCAATATGGCCGTTGATCATTGCCGCGCCACCCACCATCGTATGGTCACCCACACTCGTGCTGCCGGCGATACCCACACAGGCCGCCATCACCACATGACGGCCGACCCGGTCGTTATGGGCAATCTGAATCTGGTTGTCAAGCTTGGTGCCGTCCCCGATGACGGTATCCTCAAGCGCGCCGCGGTCCACGGTGGTACCGGCACCGATTTCCACATCGTTGCCGATCACAACCCGGCCGACCTGCGGAATCTTGACCCACTCGCCGTTAAAGGGTGCAAAGCCGAAACCGTCGCCGCCGATCACACAGCCGGGCTGGAAAATGCAGCGATCCCCGATCTGCGTTTCGCGCTCAATCACCACATTGGCATGGACGAGGCAGTCTGCCCCCATCACAACATCTTCAGCAATCACCGCGCCGGAGCGGATCACCGAACGCGGTCCGATCTTCGCGCCTTTTTTCACCACTGCAAGAGCCTCAACGCAGGCTGTGGGGTCAACCTCGGCCCCCTCCTCCACGAACGAGCGCGGATCGATGCCGGCCGGGTATTCAGTGGCAAACAGGCACTGCGAGGCAAAAGCGAAGAAAGCGTAGGGATTGTCACAGATCAGAGCACGACGGTCTTCGGGCAGTGTGCCGAAAACCGGTTCGATATCCTTTTCACGCAGAATAATAAGACTCGCCCGGGAGTCTTTGAGCGCCTGCGCGTATTTTGCGTCGGTGAGAAATGCCATATCCCCTTCCCCGGCTGCCGCAGGCGGCATAAAACGGGAGACCTCCACGTCGCTGCCGTGAAGCTTCATCGAAAGACGGTTACGGCTCAGCGCGGCAACTTTTTCAATCAGATCGGATAACAGATAGGAACGGGATTGCATGGCAGTGAGCAACTCCAAAAAAAACAGATCAACAAAAAAATCAGGACTGCCCGGAGAGCGCACCGGGCACTTGTGTGAGTGCGGCTTAACGGCAGTAGCGACCCGCGCCGCCAGTCCCGGGCGGGTCGCAGCGCTGTGCGGTTACTTCGAGGCCGGAACCTGACGGTCGAGCTCGTCGATCACACGTTGTGTGATGTCCACACGGTTGCTTGCATAGAAGTATTCAAAGAGCACCAGGTCAAACTTCTCTTTCTTGGCGATTTCCTGAATCACATGACCGGCTCTGTTCTGCAGCAGCTGGACCTCTTCAAGACGGCGCTGATTGAATTCATCACGTGCCTCGCGGGAACGGCGTGTCACATCACGCTCCATTTCGGCGAGTTCACGGCGCTCACTCAGGCGTTCGGTTTCCGAGAGCGATCCGGCCTTGCTTTCAAAATTCTCAAGACGCTGCTTAAAACGTTTGGTGAGCTGATCGACCTCATCCTGACGGCGCTTGGCCTCGTCATTGAGCCGTTCGCTGGCAATCGCAGCGGATTTCGTATCACGCAGAATTCTTTCCATGCTCACAACAGCGATACGCAGATCATCCGCGGCCTGAGCGGCAGGCAGTGCAGAAGCAGACAGTACGACGGCAGCAAGTGCTGCATAAAGTGTTTTTTTCAAAATGAACTCTCCTGTGTTTGAGCAGTACGGGAAAGAAGCAGCCGGTACGCGGCAGCCCGCGGCAACGCTGCAGTCCGGAGCCTGGCAGGCCTGAGACTCGCCGGTTCCTCAGATACTATGCCATTTTAGACCGAAACCGGCATGGTGCGCTAACCGCGGCGCAAATACCGGTGCAGTTCTCAGCCGCAAAGACACGAAAAAACGCCCTCACGCCGGCAGGCAGTGAGGGCGGTCATTTTTTCCAGCGCTTCAGCAGAAGCGGTTTTCAGCTTAGAAGCCGGTACCGATCTGGAACTGGAAGCGCTGCGTTTCGTCCGTTTCCTCTTTCTTGAGCGGATAGGCGATGGAGAACTTCAAAGGACCAAGCGGCGAGATCCAGGCGATACCGAAGCCCGTCGAGACGCGCAGGTCATCAAGACTGACCTGCTGACGTTCATACTGCATCGTACCGTCTGCACCGCGGTGGCCTTCGTAACCCCAGGCGTACCCGGTATCAAGGAAGGTGAAGAAGCGCAGTGTGCGGTCGCCGCCCGGGAGCGGAGCAAGCAGTTCGAAGCTCGCATTGAGCATACGGTCACCGCCGAGGTAGCTCGTCGAGCGCGAGTAGTTGCCGCTGTCATGTTCGGACGGGCCGAGCGAACCGGATTCGAAACCGCGAACCGAGCCGATACCGCCCATGTAGAAGTTCTTGAAGAACGGGAACATATCGCTCTTGCCGTAGACGTCACCGTAACCGACCTGGCCGTTGAAGGCGAAGGTGATGTTCTTGGTGAGCGGCCAGTACTGCTGGTACTGGTAGGTGAGCTTGTAGTACTCGATATCAAGACCCGGCAGACCGAATTCACCGTTGAGGCGCTGATACACACCGCGATTCGGCGCAAGCGCGCTGTCACGCGAGTCACGCGACCAGCCGAGCGTGGCGGCCACGGAAATCGGGTCGTCGCCGAACTTGTCCACGTAAGTCTTGTAGCGCTGCGGCGAGTACGGGTTGGTGGTCACCTTGGTCTGTTCGATACGGCCGCCGAGGAACACACGGTCAAGCTCGGTAAACGGAATACCGAAGGAGAGACCGGCTGCGCGGGTTTCGTACTTCACGTCAGCCACGTCGAGCTTGTCAAGGTCAACACGACGGTCCGAAATGTCCCACGTGCGGGAGATACCCGTCGGAGTGACATACGGCTCGGTGATGCTCATGGCATAGGTGCGCTGGCTCTTGGAAGTGTTCACGTCAACCTGCAGCGACTTGCCGGTACCGAAGAGGTTGTTCTGGGCAAAACCGCCCGAGAGCACAATACCTTCAGAGGTGGAGAAGCCGGCACCGAGGCTCACGGAGCCCGTGGCACGTTCCTTCACCTTCACATCGAGGTCAACCTGATCACGGGTGCCGGGCACCGGAGTGGGTTCAGCGGTCACAGAATCAAAGAAGCCGAGACGGTCAATACGGTCACGGGAAATCTTCACCTTGTCACTGTCAAACCAGGCCGCTTCGTACTGACGCACTTCACGGCGGATCACTTCGTCCTTGGTGCGGTTGTTGCCGGAGATGTTCACACGGCGCACATAGGCACGACGGCCCGGGTCAACCGTATAGACCACTTCAACCGTGTGATCCTCCTTGTTGGTCATCGGATTGGGGGTGACCTGGGAGAAAGCGTAGCCGAGCGTGGACAGCTTGTCCTTGATACTCTCGGCAATGGCATTAGCCTCTGTGGCGTTGTATGTCTTGCCGGGCTCGAGCGTGAGCATCGGCTTGAATTCCTCATCAAGCCCGAGCAGGTCGCCCTGCAGTTTGGAGCCGGAGATCTTGTAGGGTTCGCCTTCAGTGAGGTTGATCGTCACATACACGTCAGAGCGGTTGGGCGAAATGGAAACCTGTACGGAGTCGAACTTGAAGTCGAGGTAGCCGGCGTCGAGATACTGCGTGCGGATTGTTTCAAGGTCAGCCGCCAGTTTTTCACGGCTGTAGAGGTCACGCTTGGTATACCAGCTGAACCAGTTGGGGGTGCCGAGCTGCATCAGATCAAGCAGATCATCGTCGTCGTAGACCTTGTTGCCCACAAAACGGATCGAGGAGATCGAGGAGGCGCGGCCTTCGTCAACGTTGATGGTGATACCGACGCGGTTGCGTTCAAGCGGAGTGGCGGTGGTCTTGACGTTCACCCCGTAGTAGCCCCGGGCAAGGTACTGACGGCGCAGTTCCTGGTCGGCACGTTCAAGGGTGGACTGGTCAAAGATGCGCCCTTCGGCAAGGCCCACATCACGCAGGCTCTTTTCAACGGCAGCCTTGTCAAAAATCTTGATACCGTGGCTGGCAATCGTGGCCACAGCGGGACGTTCCACCAGAGAGACCACAACAACGGTGCCGTCCTGCGTGAGGTTCACGTCCTTAAACAACCCAGAGCGATAAAGCATACGGATCGCGCGAGTTCCCTTTTCAGGGGTGAAATCATCGCCAACGCGGAAAGGCAGATGCGAGAAAACAGTACCCGGTTCGGTACGTTGAATGCCTTCGACCCGGATGTCGGAAATGACAAATGCCCAGGCACCCTCCGTCATCAGGAAGGCTGACAGCATCCCAGCAGCCAATTTAGTCAGATTGTGCTTCAAAATTCACTCTCACTATAAGGTTGTTTATCTGAAACGCAAAACAGCAGCCGGCTGGGATACCAGCCGCCACCGGTGCGAAATAATGCTAGCACGATGCTCCCTGCCCCGGTTCGGGTCTGCGGTGCACAGTGCTCGGCATCCGGAGCCGTCTCCGGCTCCTCAACAAAAACTATTCCCAATTGTACTAGGAGTTTAACCGCCGGTAACAGACTTTTAAGCGCTCTTTTGAGTTTTGAGCATTTTTTCTGTCAAAGGGCGGCGGGAAACCCCGTGTGCAGTCTTCTTCTCCTGCGGCACACACTAGCCGAATCCGAGACGGGCCAGATCGCTGTAGAAGGCCACAAACATCAGAAACACCACCACGCAGAGCCCCGCATACTGAATCCAGGAGCGGACCTGTTTGCTGAAGGAGCGTCCGATGACTGACTCAACCATGAGCACCAGCGCCTGTCCGCCGTCGAGCACCGGTATGGGCAGCAGATTCATGAAGCCAAGGGCCACCGAGAACATGGCAAGCACTTCGATAAATGCCGTGAAGCCGCTCCTGAGTGCCTGACCGGCAACGTTGGCAATGCCGACAGGACCGGCAAGCACATCCTTGCTTTCGGCCTTGCCGGTGACAACTTCAGAGCTTGCATTCACCGTGGAGGTGACGATCTGCACAATCTTGCGCCAGCTCATACGCAGCGAATCGGCCGCAGAATAACGCACCAGTACCATTTCCGGCACACCGGCAATCGAAATCCCGATCTGATGACGGCCCTCGGCGGTAATCACCGGCGTCACTCTCACCGTGCGGCGCTCTTCGGGGTTATCGAGCGCGCCCACCACGAGTCCGATCTCGGCCGTACCGGCCGCGCGGATCTGATCAACCACTTCGGCCGCACTCTTCACAACGGTGCCGTTGACACTGTAGATCCGGTCGCCGGCACGTATACCGGCCTTCTCTGCAGGCATATCCGGGAGGAGTTTACCCACTACAGGATCCCGGAATTCAGGAAACAGACCGAGTCTGGTGATGAAAAAGCCCTTCGCCGCCTCAGCCTGAGAATACTGCTGAAGGTCGAGTTCGCGCTCAAACACGCCGCCGCGCCGGTCAAAGCGCAGGCTGATGATTTTGCCCACATTGGTCGAGAGCGCCATATTGGCTTCCTGATAGCCTTTGACCGGATAGCCGTTGATGCCGGTGAGACGGTCACCTGCGCGCACCCCCATCCGGGCCGCCACCGAATTCTCGGGCGGATCCGTGAGGGCGGTACTGAAATCCTGCACCCCTACGAGACCGAGAAAGCAAAAGAGCGCTGCGGCAAGAATGAAATTGGACACCGGCCCGGCAAGATAGACCGCAATCTGCTTCCAGCGCGCCTGATTCTCGATAAGCCGGGGCTCATCCTCCGGGGTGGGATTGTCGTCTTTTGACATCGGACGGACATAGCCGCCGATCGGAATCGCACAGAACTGAAAGTCCGTGTCCCCCCATTTGCGGGAGTAGATTCTGGGGCCCATCCCGATAGAGAAAGTCAGGGTGCGGATGTTGAACACCCGGCACATCAGAAAGTGCGCGCCCTCATGAAAGCCCACCAGAATGGTGATCAGGAGACTGAAGGCAAGAAGAGAAATCAGAACTGACATCGTGCGTTAGAAACCTTTTCAGTCGAGCTTCAGAGACTCGCGGGTGCGGCGGCGCACCTCCGCATCGAGCGCCATAATCGCCTCAACCGTTCCGGGCAGCGGTGCACTGATCGTATCGAGCGCCCGGGCAACAGTATCAAAGATGCCTGTGAAGCTCAGACGACGGTCAAGGAAGGCACCGACGGCGATTTCGTTGGCCGCGTTGAGCACGATCGAGGAGCCGTCACCGGCACGCAGAACCTCGAAAGCCCGCCCGAGCAGCGGGAATGTCTGCAGATCAGGCTCTTCAAAAGTGAGACGTCCCACTTCGGCGAGCGAGAGACGCCGGACATGGGCGTCCAGACGGTTCGGCCAGCCGAGCGAATAGGCAATCGGTTCACGCATATCGGCGGTGCCGAGCTGGGCGATCAGAGCCCCGTCGGCATATTCCACAGCGGAGTGCACGATGCTCTCCGGGTGCACCACAACATTGATCCGGTCAGGACCGAAACCGAAGAGCCAGCTCGCTTCGATAACCTCAAGCCCCTTGTTCATCAGCGAGGCGGAGTCGACGCTGATTTTGCGTCCCATTTTCCAGTTCGGATGCGCCACGGCTTCTTCGGGGGTGATCCCTTCGAGATTTTTACGGCCGCGGAACGGACCGCCCGATGCCGTCAGCAGCAGTTTCGCGCCGGCTCTGTCGGCAGGACTTGCGCCGGCAAGACACTGAAAAATCGCATTGTGTTCACTGTCGACCGGCAGCAGTTCCGCCCCGCCCTCTCTGACGGTTTTCATCAGCAGCGCACCGCCGCAGACCACACTTTCCTTGTTGGCCAGGAGCAGCCGCTTGCCGGTGCGGGCGGCCTCAAACGTGGGAGCCACCCCGGCGGCACCGACAATAGCCTGCACCACCACGTCAGTGTCAGGATCGGAGGCAAGTGACGCGACCGCCTCAGGCCCCGCCCCCACTTCCACGTTGTTGATGCCGGCGGTCTTGAGCGCATCCACCAGCATGGCCATTTTCTCCGGGTCCGCGATCACAACACGGCGCGGCGAAAACCGCCGGGCCACTTCAACAAGTTCCCCGACACGGCTGCCGCCGGCAATGGCGTGAATATGGAAACGGTCACTGTAGCGTTCAACCACGTCGAGTGTCGAACGTCCGATGCTACCGGTGGCCCCTAAAAGGGTAATGGCTTGAGTCATGGCTAATTAATCTGTGAAACTGAAAAGTCCGAAAAACTGCGGTGTCTGCAGAGACGCACTGCGGTTTAGTCTGTTAATTCTCCCACACTTTCGCGCGCCGGACAAACCACACTAGGCACGTCTTAGGGTAAAGCGCACGATTTCACTGGGAACCCCCAGTCGCACAGCGAATCCGTTCCAGAGACCGGTGCCCGAGTGCACATAGAGCCGGGCGCCGCCCTCGAGCGGATACCAGCCGTAAACATAGCCGCCGTTCAGAGCAGCCACAGCCCTGTCCATTCCGAGGATCTGTCCGCCGTGAGTGTGCCCCGAGAGCTGCACATCAAAGCGAGCACGACTGCGGTAAAGAGGGGCAAATTTAGGCTGGTGTGCGAGCAGAATTCTTGTCCCTGTTTCAGGTGCGCCCTCAAAGGCCTTGACCACATCGGGCATCTCTCTGCCGAAGCGCTGCGCCATCGGATCCGCCACACCGGCGATAGTGAGCGGCGCGCCGTCAATGAGAAGCGTCTCGGAGCTGTTTTTCAGAAACCGCCAGCCGAGCGCCGGGAATTTTTCCACCCAGCGGTCATATTCAGAGTAGTGTTCGTGGTTGCCCTCACAGACAAACACGCCAAGCCGGGCTTTAAGTCCGGCAAGCGGTGCAACATCGCGTTCACGGTTTTTCACAGTGCCGTCCGCAACGTCACCCGTGACAAGCACCAGATCCGGATGAAGACTGTTGACCCGCTCAACCATGGCCGCCATGTGCGGCTCACGCAGCAGTGAGGAGGCATGCAGGTCACTCACCTGCACAAGGGTGAGCCCCTCGAGCGCAGCGGGCAGCCCCGGGACGGGCATATCGCGCTCGACAACGCGCGCCACGCTGACAGCCTGACTCACACCCAGCGAGGCAAGCCCGCCCGAGGCGAGCACCATACCGATAGCCACACGACGGTCTTTCTGAACGAACTGATGGGAGCGTTCACCGCGGCGGCCGGCAAGAACAGAGAGAAAAATGATGACTTCGCGCAGCAGAATCAGCCCGGCGAGCAGTGCCATCGTGACGGCGAGCACATTATGCGCAATCAAAAATGTCCGGGGCACCTCCGGACTGGCCAGTGTGCCGTGGGCAAGGAGATAGGCCTCCGTGGCCATCGGCAGCAGGAAAAGAATACACAGCAGGATTTTCGTGATGCGTCTGGCGTTGAGCGGCAGCACGAAACGCCAGATCAGAATCAGCGCAATGACGCTGTAGAAAATAGCAAAACGCACGATCAGACTCCAATACTGCTCAGTCTCCGGGCCTCCCGGCATCCTCTTTCCCGGACGCCCACCGGAGCTGACAGAATAATGCGGTTAAGCAAGGGGCTATTGCGAGTTGATCAATGCTAGCGGAATTTGTCCTCTCAGGTCAGTCCCGGGTGCCCGATGACATATTCCGACACGTTTTTCTGTTGCGCTTCAGTCCTCCAGAACTTCAATGAGCGCCTGTGCGCCGCTCATATCCGTCAGACGGGCACTGAAACTCTCAAACGCCTCCCCGGGAATCACCAGCTCAAAAGAGGCGTCATAGCGGAAGTCCCGCGATACCACACGCGCACCGGTGCTGTGTGCAAGATGTTCGACCGAGCTGATAAGCTCCGGTCCGGTGCTCACCAGCACCCGGATCCCGGTTTCCACCGGTTTTGTCGGCAGGGTTTTGAGTCCCGCCTTCACCGCCCCCTGATAGGCCCGAACCAGACCGCCCGTACCAAGCAGAATGCCGCCGAAATAGCGGGTAACCACAGCAGCGATTTCCCCCACCCCGCTGTAGAGCAGCGCAGTGAGCATCGGACGGCCGGCGGTCCCGGAAGGCTCCCCGTCATCGCTTGAACCCACGAATGCGCTGTCGCCGGCAGGGCCGGCCACATAGGCCCAGCAGTTGTGCGTGGCTGTGCGGTGCTCCTGCCGGACCTCTTCAATAAAGCGGCGGGCACTCTCGGGATCACCTGCCCTGGCCATCGTCACGATAAAGCGGGAGCGTTTTACAACAATTTCTTCACGGTGAACTTCCCCCGGCGCCAGAGCGGGCACCAGCGGGTTTTCGGGAGCGGGAGGAGACTCAAGAGACATACTGAACGCGAAAAATTCCTGTCGGTTGCGTGGCAGAGCGGCAACAAAAAAAACAGTGCCGCTTCAGATTCTTTTCCGACAGTATACACAGCGGGCAGGAATAATCAGTGGCACTGTTTGCGGGCTGCGGAGAATGCCGCAGCCGGAAACACGGTGAGCGGCTCAGAAGCAGAGCACTGCAGAGCGGTCACTCAAAAAGCTGAATCCACAGCAGGATGAAGGTCGCCGTCGGCAGCACCGGCAGCGAGGCATCCAGACGGTCAAAGAACCCGCCGTGACCTGGCAGCAGATTGGAGGAGTCCTTGATGCCGACGAGGCGCTTGAGCATCGACTCCCACAGGTCGCCCGAAATCGAAAGCGCCACCAGGCCGAGGATCACCACCACGCCCATGGCAAAACCGACATGGTCAAAGATGTAGTTGGTAAAGACGATCTTCTGGTCACAGAAGACGTAGGTGAGCACGAAGAAGATCACCACGATCACATAGGCGCCAAGCGCCCCCTCGAGGGTTTTCTTCGGCGAAATAGCTGGCGCCATCGGGTGCTTGCCCCAGGCGCGGCCGCAGAAGTAGGCCGAGATATCAGCGCCCCAGACGATAAGAAAGACTGAGAGCACCAGAACCCAGGTGCCAGCCTGATAGAGGTAGAGCATGGAGAGATAGGCTGCAGGCACAAAGAACACCGCAGACCAGAGGCACTGACGCTGACTCACTTTAAACCCGGTCGTGCGGTTGAAGAGTTCGGCGACAAAAATCACGAACCAGGCAAGCATCACCAGGCCGTTCATCACAAAGAGGAACCAGCTCATCTTGCCGAGACCGCCCGCCCAGTAGATGGAGAACTGGGCAACCATTTCCACCACGGACACAAGCAGCGCAGGACGCGGTCCGAGTCCCCCTATTCTCAGCCACTCATACAGTGTCGCACCGAAAGCGATGGCCATAACACCGCCGAATGCCAGATTGCCAAGCCAAATGGACAGCAACAGGATAACCAGTAGAACCGTCGCCGTAATCATGCGTGTGAGCAACATAAATAGGATTCCTTCGAGGAGCCGGGCGGCCTGCGCCAGCTGCACTTACCAAAAAGTCAGGGGCAAAGAGCGTTTCAAGCACTCCTCCCTAAGCACTACACAATTTATACTATTTTAGCGAAAAGCGCTTTGCAAGGAAAACGATTTTTTCCGGTCAGCTCTGACTCTGGCACTCAGTTGCCTGTCTGCTGGAGCTGTTCGCTGGTGCGGCCGAACCGGCGCTCACGCCCTGTGTACCAGAGCACGGCCCGGTTGAGATCCTCTGCCGTGAAGTCCGGCCAGAGCGTCCCGGTGAAATAAATCTCGGCATATGCGCTCTGCCAGAGCAGGAAATTGGAAAGTCGGGACTCACCTCCGGTCCGGATCATCAGATCCACGGCCGGCAGCGCGAGATGGCGTTCGATGTTTTCGGCGGTGAGCTCCTCACCGGCCTCAACGGTTTTACGCGCTGCCTGCGCCATATCCCAGCGTCCGCCGTAGTTGGCGGCAATATTGAGCACCATGCGCGTGCCGCCGGCGGTTTCCTGCTCGGCGCGGTCGATGACGCGGTTGAGCTCATCGGAAAAACGGGAGCGGTCTCCCGCCACACGCATCACCACACCCGCCTCTTTGAGCGGTTCACTCCAGCGATCGAGTGCCGATGCAAAAAGCTTCATAAGCATCGCAACCTCGGCGGCGGGCCGGTTCCAGTTCTCCGACGAGAAGGCAAAAACGGTCAGCATTTTAATGCCGGCTCTGACTGCGCCCTCCGTCACCGCATTGAGTGCCGCAACACCGCGCCGGTGACCTTCTGCACGGGGGAAATGGCGGGATTTTGCCCAGCGGCCATTACCGTCCATAATGATGGCGACGTGCTCGGGAAAGGGATTCGGATGCATGAGAAAACGCTTTGAGACTGTGTTGGTCAGTTAAGGAAAGCCTCATTCTAAAGGGAAAGCCGGGCGGCGTGTGCTGAAAATCTTTTCAACTTCTGTCGAAACCTGTGGCCTGCTCTCTGCGGAAGCGTCCCGGCAAACCGGTCTGCGCCCAGCGTTAGTTTTCCGTTATTTGTCCTGCCTAGGTCAAAGAAAGTCCAAAAAACCGTGCCTTCGGGTGCTGCAGACTTGACGAAACGCCATGAGGCATTCAAAATTCCGTAGGTCAATTTCCTTATCCATCCGCCCACACCGATGAAAAAATCCGATTTCGGCGTTATCGGCTTCATTTATGCCGTAGCGCTTTGTTTTTACATCATGACGGTTGAGCTTCCTCAGGAGGCGCAAACCTATCCGCTCGGACTCATTATCGCAATGAGTGTGCTCAATACCATTTACCTCGGGCAGTGTCTCGTGAAATGGATGGCGAGCAGAACGGTCGAAAATGACTTCCCTGTCATCTTTAAAAATTTCCAGCCCCGTCAGTTTGCCGGCGTGATTCTCGGCTGCGTTCTCTTCCTTGTGCTCATGCGTTATGCGGGCTACTACATCGCCGCCACCCTTTATCTGATCGGAACAATGCTCTTTCTCAAAGTGCACAAACTTCACATCCTGATTGTCCTGGTCGTGCTTGTTGCCCTGATCTGGGCAGTTTTCACAAAGTTCCTTCAGGTTCCTCTGCCCCAGGGCGTTCTGTTTAACTGAGGATAGGCCATGCTTGAAACATTATCTTTAATGGGCATGGGGTTCATCCATGCGTTAACACCGATCAACATCCTCGCCATGTTCGCCTCCACCGCTCTCGGTGTGGCCATCGGCTGTCTGCCGGGGCTCTCGGCCGCCATGGGCGTGGCGCTTCTTCTGCCTGTGACCTTCGGGATGGATACGGCCACGGGGCTTATCGTTCTCGGCGGCATTTACTGCGGTGCCATTTTCGGCGGCTCCATTTCCGCCATTCTGATTCACACGCCGGGGACACCGGCCTCGGCCGCCACGGCTATCGAAGGTTATCAGCTCACCCTTAAAGGGCAGGCTGCCAAGGCGCTTTCCGTGGCCTGTATCGCCAGTTTCTTCGGTGGTCTTCTCAGCTGCATCTCGCTGTATTTCCTCTCTCCCGTGCTCGCGGAAATCGCTCTGCAGTTCAAGAGCCCCGAGTACTTCTGGCTCTCGATCTTCGGTCTAACCGTCATTGCCGGCGTCTCTTCAAAGTCTCTGCTCAAGGGGCTGATCTCCGGTGTGCTCGGTCTGCTGATTTCCACCATCGGTATGGATCCGATGGAAGGTGTTGAGCGCTTCATGTTCGGTGAGAGCACGCTCTACAACGGCGTTGACGTGACCTGTGCTCTGATCGGGCTTTTCTCCATGAGTCAGGTGCTGATTCTTGCCGAGGAAAAGATTGTGCAGCGCAGCCGCGCGGTCAAATTCAAAGACCGTCTCGGTATCAGCCGCGCTGATTTCAAGCGGCTCACCCCGACCTTCATCCGCTCCTGGATCATCGGTAACATCATCGGGATTCTGCCTGGCGCGGGTGCTTCCATCGCCTGCTTTATGGGTTATAACGAAGCCCGCCGTTTCTCCAAACACAAAGAGGAGTTCGGCAACGGCTCCATCGAAGGGGTGGCCGGTTCCGAAGCCGCCAACAATGCTGTGACCGGCGGCTCGCTGATTCCGACGCTCACCCTCGGTATTCCGGGTGAAAGCGTGACGGCGGTGCTCATGGGCGGTCTGATCATTCACGGTCTGCAGCCCGGTCCCGAACTCTTCACCACCCATGCGGGCATGACCTACACGTTCTTTGCCGGGTTCGTGCTCGTGCAGTTCATGATGCTCGCCATCGGTATGCTCGGCTGCCGCGGCTTTGCACAGATCGCCCGTATCTCAGATGCTATTCTGATTCCGTCGATCTTTATTCTGTGTGTGGTGGGCTCGTATGCCATTCATAACAACTTCATCGAAGTGATCATCATGCTCGTCTTCGGTGTACTCGGTTATCTGGTGCGCAAGTTCGGGCTCAATGCCGCAGCCATCGTGCTCGGTCTCATTCTGGGACCGATCGGTGAGAACGGTCTGCGCCGCTCGCTGCTGCTGAGCGACGGTGACTGGACAATCCTCTTTTCCACGCCCGTGTGCTGGATCATGATTGTGCTGTGCGTTCTCGGTGTGATGAGCCCGCTGCTGATGGAGCGGTGGGAACGCCGCCTCGCCGCGGATAAATAACCGCTCAGCACACTCTCAGAGGCCGTCCTTTCCGGGCGGCCTTTTTTTGTCTGCCCGCTTTGTCAGCATCGTCCTACAGGGTTTTACCTAATTAAAACGAAATACTTGCGTACCGCTCATTGACAGCCGCATATCTCTCCCCCATTATGATTCAGGCGTATTCAGGATATCTCTCAAGGTCGTATAATCCGACAGGACAAGACGGCCCGAGCGGGTCCGGACGTCCCGAGCCGGGTGCACTGGCTAGGAATTTTGTTTTTCATCTCATCCCAAAGGAATGATCGTTATGCAGAAGAAACTTTTAGCGTTGTTTGCCGCAGCCGCCATGTCGATGCCGATGCTGGCTTCGGCCTGGGCCCCGTCGAGCGACGTGACCGTGATCGTCGCTTACAAGGCCGGCTCCGGTACCGACACAGGTGCCCGTGTTCTCGCATCTGAAGCTGAAAAGTACATTGGCAAAACTCTCATCATCAACAACCTTCCTGGTGCAGACGGCAAGATTGGCTGGACAGAACTGATCAAGGCCAAGCCTGACGGACAGACCATCGGCTTTATCAATCTGCCCACCTTCACCACCCTCGCCTCCCTGCCCAACGCCCCCTTCAGCACCGCTCAGGTTGTCCCGCTCGTTAATCATCTGACCGAAACCGGTGTGGTGGTTGTCCGCGCTGACTCCCCCTACAAGACCCTCAAGGATCTGGTTGATGCCGCCAAGGCCAATCCCAACCTGAAGGCCTCCACGAACGGTCGCAAGGCCTCCAACCATATCGCTGCAGAACTGCTCGCCAAGAGCGCCGGCTTCAAGTACAAGGCCATTCCTTACGGCGGTACGGCTGACCAGCTCCTGCGTCTGCGTCAGGGTGAAGTGGACTTCTCCTGCGCCAAGGTCGCTGACGTTGCCAACTTCATCAAGGGTGCCGACGCACAGTTCCGCGTTCTCGGCGTGTTCAGCCCGAAGCGCCTGGCTGAGCTGCCTGATGTGCCCACCCTCGGTGAGCAGGGCTACTACAACAAGTGGTACGGTTCCGCCCGCGCCCTTGTTGCTCCGGCCGGCACGCCTGACGAAATTGTCCAGTTCTATGTCGACGCCTTCAAGAAGACGATGACCGATCCTGAAAACATGGCCGCTCATGAAAAGGCCGGTCTCTCGATCGACTTCAAGGACAACAAGGAACTCGCCGAACTGATCAAGGAACAGGATGAGTTCGCCCGCGACACCGTTGCCAAGCTCTTTGACTAATCCGCCAGCGCACCGGCGCTGCCCAACGCGGCTCTGAGAGCACAGCGCACGACCTGCACTTTCCGGGTCGTGCGCTTTTTTTGCGGGCGCAAAAAAGCCGGCCTCCCGGCCGGCTCTTTACGCGTGGAAATCACCGTCCTCAGACAGTCATGATTTCCTTGTCTTTTTCAGCGACAACCTTGTCGATTTCAGCAATGAACTTGTCGGTGACCTTCTGCACCTCATCCTTGGCGCGGCGTTCCTCGTCTTCGCTGATTTCCTTGTCCTTGCACAGATGTTCAAGGCTGGTGTTGGCATCACGGCGCAGATTGCGGATGGCAACCTTGGCATCCTCGCCGAGACCGCGCACAACCTTGGTGAGTTCGCGGCGGCGTTCCTCGGTGAGCGGCGGCAGGGGCAGACGGATCACGTCGCCGTTGGTCGCCGGGTTCAGGCCGAGGTCGGATTCGCGGATGGCCTTTTCAATCACGGCCACCATCTTCTTTTCCCAGGGCTGCACGGTGAGCGTGCGGGCATCGGCCACACCGAGCTGAGCCACCTGGCTGAGCGGCGTCATCGCGCCGTAGTAGTCCACCTGGATGTGATCAAGAAGACCGGTCGAGGCACGGCCCGTACGGATACGGGTGAACCCTTCACGGGTGCTTTCGACCGTGCGGGTCATCTTGTGCTGCATCTGGCTGATAATTTCAGAAACTGTCATCGTGTTCTCCTGCGGCAGTGCCGGGCCTCTCTCGCGGCGCAGACCCTGCCGTTTAATTCAAAATTCTGTTTCGTCCCAAAGCCGGCCGCCGGCACGCTTGCTTTTGAGAACGGCTGTTGCTCACTGTCCGGACTGGAAATCCGGACAATCTTTTTATTTTAACGGCAAACCGGCGCCTTAGGAGTGTACAAGCGTACCCTCGTTTTCACCGAGGACAACGCGGCGAAGCGCGCCTTTCTTGTTGATGTTGAACACCTTGATCGGCAGACGCTGTTCGCGGCACAGGGCAAACGCTGTCGCGTCCATCACCTTGAGGTTGGACTGCAGCGCCTTGTCAAACGTGATGGATTCAAACATGGTAGCCGTAGGATCGAGCTTGGGGTCGGCCGTGAAGATACCATCGACCTTGGTGGCCTTGAGCACAATCTGCGCACCGATTTCAGCCCCGCGCAGCGCAGCCGTCGTATCGGTCGTCATGAAAGGGTTGCCCGTACCGGCGGCGAAAATCACCACACGGCCGAGTCGCAGATGACGCAGCGCCTTGCCACGGATGTACGGTTCGGCAACCTGCTCGATATGCAGTGCCGACTGCACACGGGCTTCGACACCGTTGTTGCGGCAGGCATCCTGCAGAGCCATGGCGTTCATCACCGTGGCAAGCATCCCCATGTAGTCACCCGTGGCACGGTCCATACCGGTGGCACCGAGCGCGACACCGCGGAAAATGTTCCCGCCGCCGACGACAATACCGACCTGAACACCGAGCTCGACCACGCTCTTGATTTCTTCAACCATGCGGGCAAGCACGTCGCGGTTAATGCCAAAGTGATCCTCTCCCATCAGGGCTTCGCCTGAAAGTTTGAGCAGGATGCGTTGATATACGGGTTTAGCCATGTCAGCTGTCGGTTCCATTCACTTTCTCCGGTGTTTCAGGATGTCGCATACTACTGGCGGGATGCACGTGTCAGTCCCGCGCAAAATTGTCTTATTATAAGCGAAAGACCTTAGATTTGAAAGAGTCTTGTGCTCATACCGGACGCCGTTTTCCTGTGCTTTCGCGCCGGACCGCCGGCGGCAGCGTCCGGGGAAAACGCACACAAAAAAAGAGGATCCATTCTTTTTCAACAGATCCTCTCTTCTGGGTGTCTGTCCGGTGCTCACGCACCGGACAGCACGTCTTTTCAGTGCGCCTCTATCAGGCGTTCTTGGCAGCGGCAACCTGAGCAGCCACTTCAGCGGCGAAGTCGTCGTTGCGCTTTTCAAGACCTTCACCGACGACATACAGCACGTAGCCGGCCACTTCAGCCTTGTGGGACTTGAGCAGCTGGGCGATCGTGGTCTTGTCGTCCTTGACGAACGGCTGGTTGACCAGGGTCACTTCCTTGAGGAACTTGGCCACGGAACCGTCAGCGATACGCTCGAGCATTGCTTCGGGCTTGCCGGCTTCACGGGCCTTTTCAAGGGCGATACGACGTTCGCTGGCGATCTGTTCGGGATCGACACCCTTTTCGTCGAGAGCCTTCGGCTTGGAGGCGGCAATGTGCATGGCGAGGTCATAGGAGAGTTCGTCGTCACCGCCGATCACATCAACGATAACACCGATCTTGGAGCCGTGGACATAGCTGTTGAGCACGCCCTTGGCTTCCACACGCTGGAAGCGGCGGAAGGTCATGTTTTCGCCGATCTTGCCGACGAGAGCCGTACGGACTTCCTCGAGGGTCTTGTCGCCGAGCTTGCAGGCGCCCAGAGCGGCGATGTCGGCGGGGTTCTGTTCAACGACGAGGCGGACGGCGTCCTGAGCCATCTGAATGAATTCAGGGTTCTTGGCGACGAAGTCGGTTTCGGAGTTGACTTCAAGAAGAGCGCCAACCTTGCGATCTTCGGTGAGGTACACAACCACAACACCTTCAGCGGTGATACGGGCAGCGGCCTTGTTGGCCTTGTTGCCGAGCTTGACGCGAAGGATTTCTTCAGCCTTGGCCATGTCGCCGTCAGCTTCCGTCAGAGCCTTCTTGCATTCCATCATCGGTGCGTCGGTCTTGACGCGCAGTTCCTTGACCATAGCAGCGCTAATAACAGCCATGTTCAATCTCCTAAAAGTATGGTAAGAAATGAAATTCGTTGCGTGTCCCCGTTATCAGGGGGACAGAGAAAAAGGGGACTGACTTTCCGGTCCGCCCCCTCTTTCCTTTCACTCGAGTGACGCCCTGAGCAAAACGCGTTCAGGCGTCCTGTGTGGTGAATCAAGCGAAGGCGTGTCCGCACAAACCGTATCCGGTCTGCCGCACGCCTGACGCTCGAATTGACTGAACTGAGTCAGTGCCCGAAAATTAGGCAGCCGGCGTTTCGTCTTCAGCCGATTCTTCGACTTCAACGAACTCTTCTTCCTTGGCGGCTTCGACAACTTCGGTCTGGCTGTCAGCGCGACCGGCCAGGATGGCATCAGCGATGCCCTTGGCGTAGATAGCGACAGCCTTGGCAGCGTCGTCGTTGCCCGGGATCACGTAGTCAACGCCTTCAGGATTGTGGTTCGTGTCGACCACGGCGATGACGGGGATACCAAGCTTGTTGGCTTCCTGGATGGCAATCTTGTGATAGCCGACGTCGATGATGAACAGCGCATCAGGCAGACCGTTCATTTCCTTGATGCCGCCGATGGACTTGTTCATCTTTTCGATGCTGCGTTCGAAGTCGAGGGCTTCCTTCTTGGTGAGGTTGGCAGCCGAGCCGTCTTCGACCTGCTGTTCCATGTCCTTGAGGCGCTTGATGGTGCCGCGAACCGTCTTGAAGTTGGTAAGCGTACCGCCGAGCCAGCGCTGATCAACGTAGGGGCAGCCGGCACGCTGAGCTTCAGCGGCGATGATTTCACGACCGCCGCGCTTGGTGTCGACAAACAGAACGTTGCCGCCCTGAGCAGCGAGGCGACGAACGAACTTGCAGGCTTCTTCAAAATTGGCAACCGTCTTTTCGAGGTTGATGATGTGAATCTTATTGCGGGCGCCAAAGATGTACTTACCCATCTTCGGGTTCCAGAAACGGGTCTGGTGACCGAAATGGCAACCAGCTTCAAGCATTTCACGCATGCTGACCATGAGATTTCTCCAAGGTTTAAAGTCTGACACGTTCTTTAGGAACCCCGTCAATCAGGGGGCACCTCGGTTTGAGAACGTGCGCGGATTTACCCGGGTCCGACCAAGGCGCACCGGGCGTTAATTAAATGCTTTGTGCCGCAGAGGACTGCCCCCTTCGTGCACAGAGCGACTCAAAGCGCAAGATTATACGTTCCTTTAGAGGGGAGCGCAAGCGCGCTGAACTGAAAATTTCACCCGCCTTGCGCACCAGCCGTCAGTGCGTGACTTTGAACAGCACCGGGAGCACCTGCGCACACGCCTTTTCAGGCTCACCTCCATGCAGGCCCGCCACCGTTTGAGTGTGGTATGATCGAGACACATTCCAGGCGGCTTTCATACCGGCCGGACTGTCACCCGGTTGAGCCGCCGGCACCGCCCGCGCGGACACACCGGGACATCCTGCGCCAGCGACGCTTCGGCGTCTGCCCGGGCCGCCTCTATTCTGAACACAGTGTTATTGAAAAAATGCAAGAAAACATTACCATTAAAACCGCCGAAGACATTGCCGGTCTGCGGGTGGCCGGGCGTCTGGCGGCAGAGCTGCTGGACTATCTCACCCCCTTCGTCAAACCCGGCATTACCACCGGCGAACTCGATAAACTCGCCTACGACTACACCATCTCCCAGGGCTGCATTCCGGCCTGTCTCGGTTATGCGCCTGAAGGGATGACGCCGTACCCGGCCACCACCTGCATCTCGATTAATCATGTGGTCTGCCACGGCATCCCCGGCGACAAGAAACTCAAGCACGGCGACATTGTCAATATTGACGTCACCAGCATCAAAGACGGCTACCACGGCGACACATCCCGCATGTTTGTTGTCGGCAAGCCCACCATTGCGGGCTCGCGTCTTGCGGATCTCGCCTTCAAGACGATGTGGGCCGGCATCGATGCCGTGCGCCCGGGCGGCACGTTTAACGATATCGGTATCGCCTGTCAGGCCTTTGCCGACGCAAACGGCATCTCCGTGGTGCGCGACTACGGCGGACACGGCATCGGCAAGGGCTTCCACGAAGCGCCTCACGTCAATCACTTCCCCGTTAAGCACCCCACGGCCACGTTTGTGCCCGGCATGGTCTTTACGGTTGAGCCGATGGTCAATGCCGGTCGCTACGGTGTCATGATGCTGCGCGACGGCTGGACTGTTGTGACCAAGGATCATTCCCTCTCGGCGCAGTGGGAGCACATGGTGCTTGTCACAGAAACGGGCTACGATATTCTCACTGTCAGCAAGGGCACTCAGGCGCCTCCGGACTTTGTCAAAGGCTGGAAACTGCCTGAGAACCTCTAAGACTCAGTGCAACGGCTGCCCGGATCAGACCGGGCAGTTTTTTTTTCAGTTTTTTCGAACCACTCAACATCTGCACAATCAGAGAGAAGAACATGAACTGCGTACAAATTCTCTCCGCCAGAGCCTGGCCGAATATCACCGATCTGAACGCTTTTCTGAACACCTTTGATGAGCAGAGCCGGCCTGCGCGGACCGCAGAGGATGCCCTCAGCATCATTACCGCCAACGGAGATTTTCTGCTCGAGAAGACCCCGCTGGTGAAGAATCTGCACAAAGACGATGCACTGCTCGTTTTTCAGGACGAGGCGCACCCGCTTGTGAGCGCACTCACCAAAGCCCAGCTGCTTGCGGCAGATCATGCACCGGTTGAAATCTGGGCCATCAGGCGCAGTCTCACCCCCGGTGGCGGGGAGCACTATTCGCTCTGGTCGCTGCTCATCGACCGGCAGGATGACCGGAACGGTCCGCTTTTTCACACCCACTGGCAGCGCGGGCCTTTTGTTGCGTCTGCGACACGGGGGAAAACCCCTGCCGAGGTGAGTGGCGGTATGCTCAGTGTATTTGACGATTCCGCTGATGACCTACTGTGGCAGTGGATTCACGATTCCGACAGCATCTGTCTGCGTTTTGACCTCGGCGAAAACACACTGATATTTTCAAAAATCACTCACCTCCTCTAGGCAGTTTTGGCTAGAATCGGGAGTATTGCGGACGGCAACGCCCGCCTCGGTAGTGAATCAGACACCATTTTTCGTTATCTGCCCTTTAGCGCAAGCGTTTAGAAGACATTTTCGATGAGTGAACAAGCCCAGTTATTCCGTCCGGTTGTTGTGATCCCTGTCTACAATCATCCGCAGACAGTCCAGCCGGTTGTGAATGCGATCCGTAAACTTCAGCTTCCGGTCATTATTGTGGACGACGCCTCCGATACGCAGACCCATCAGGCCTGTGAATTGTGCAGCTGCGAAAACGTTTCCGTGATTCATCGAAAAACCAACGGCGGTAAAGGTGCCGCTCTGATGACGGGTATTCAGCACGCCCTCTCCTCGAGCTATACGCACATCGTCACGGTGGATGCCGACGGACAGATGGATCCGGATTCCATCCCCCGTCTGCTGCGTCTTGCACAGCGCAATCCCGCCACGGTGATCTGCGGCTACAGTACCGACAGGGTCGCCTACCGCGGTATGCGCCGTGTGATCCGCCGCTGCTCGACGGCGCTGGCCAACCTCAATGCGCTCAGCCTCTCCATTACCGATGTGCACTGCGGCTTCCGGGTCTATCCTCTGGCGCCGCTCGCGCAGCTGCTCGCCCGCATCAAACCGGGCCGTCATATGCAGTATGACGCGGAGATTCTCATCCGCCTCATCTGGCTTGGCGTGCGCTTTCGCAATGTGCCGATCGAGCTGCAGATGCCGCATGACAACATCAGCCACTATGCGCATTTTTCGGATACGGCGGCACTCATGTGGATGCACTCCCGGCTTTTTGTCACGATGCTCACCCGTCTGCCGCTGATCATGTTTGCACGCTGGACCGGCTGGTATAACATTCCGCATCCGCCTGCACAGAAGCCCACCGCGGCCATGCGTCAGAACGGCATGCGCTAGAGACACCAAAAAACGGCAGATACCGCACCGGACGGTTCTGCCTTTTTTTTCGCCGCTCCTCCCGGTCCGGATACAGGTATTATTGAGAAGTATCACTTTCTGTCCGTGCGAGTTAAGCGATGAGCAAAGTCAGTAATCCGATCAGTGAACAGTTTCAGGCGGCCCGTGTCCGTCTGGCCGAACAGTACCGCAGCGACCATAATCCGGATGCGTATCTGCTCGCACACAGCCACGCGCTTGACGAGGCCGTCCGTGCCCTGTGCATGCGTGAGGATCTGCCCGCACGTGAGCTCTGCGTCATAGCCGTGGGCGGGTACGGCCGCGGCGAACTCTTTCCCTACTCCGATATTGACCTTCTGGTGCTGATGTCTGATCAGAGCGCCGGTGACCGGCAGATGCAGGAGAAGGTAGGCAGTTTTGTCACCGCGCTCTGGGAGCTCGGTCTGAGCGTGGGTGCCTCGGTGAGAAACGAGACCGCTTTTCTTGAAGAGGCGGTCAATGATGTGTCTGTAGCCACCACCTACCTTGAGAGCCGCTTTCTCTGGGGCAACCGGGAGCTGATGCAAAGCGCCTGGGCGGATTTCAGGGAGGATCTTGATGCGGCCAAGTTCTATCAGGACAAGATGCTTGAACTTGCGCGGCGTCACCACCGCTTTGAGGACTCCCCCTACGCGCTCGAGCCCAATCTCAAGGAAAGCCCCGGCGGGCTGCGCGATCTGCAGGTATTTCTCTGGTGCGCACAGGCTGCCGGACTTGCCCAGAATGTCCGGGGAATGGAGACCGCCGGGCTCATCACTGAAAAGGAGGTTCATGCACTCGAGAGTGCCTGGTTTAACCTCAAGCAGTGGCGCATCGCCCTGCATCTGATGACCCGCCGTCATGAGGACCGTCTGATTTTTGATGTTCAGGAGGAGCTCGCCACCTCACTCGGCTATGAATCCACCGAGCTGATGCGCGCCTCTGAGGCTTTCATGAAACGCTACTATCTCAACGCGCGCAGCGTGGTGCAGCTCTCGGTGATCCAGCTGCAGACACTCGCCGATAAACTGCTCGGTGCCGTTACCGCACCGGAGATCCCCACAGAGGACCCCGCCTTTGTGATGCGCGGCGATGAACTTGACATCATCGATGACCAGCTCTACAAACGCGATCCCAGTGCCATCCTGAGAACCTTCTACCAGTACTACCACCGCAGCGACACGGGGCGCTATGCCACCCGGCTGCTGCGTGCACTCTGGCATGCCGCCCCCGGCATTGATCAGGCTTTCCGGGAGAATCCGTACAATCAGCGGCTTTTCATGGATATTCTCACCATGCCGCGCGGTGCCTACCATGCGCTCAAGGATATGAACATGTGGGACGTGCTCGGGCGCTTCCTGCCCGCCTTCCGGCCCATTGTCGGTCAGATGCAGCACGACCTGTACCATATCTTCACGGTCGACCAGCATACCCTGCGCTGTGTGCGCAACATCCGCCGGTTCGCCCGCAGTGAGTTCGCTCACGAATACCCGCGCTGCTCGCACCTGATGTCAGGATTCAGCAAACCGTGGCGAATCGTGATCGCCGGTCTTTTTCATGACATCGGCAAAGGTCAGGGCGGACATCATGAACTCATCGGCGCACGGAAAATGGCCGAGTTCGGTGAGACTTTCGGTTTCGATCAGGACGATATCGATTTTATGGTGTTTCTGGTGCGCAACCACCTTCTGATGAGTCAGGTCGCCCAGCGGCAGGATATCTCCGATCCCACGGTTGTGCGGCGCTTTGCTGACACAGTCGGCACCAAGGAGCGGCTCGACGCGCTCTACCTTCTGACGGTGGCGGATATTCGCGCCACCAGTCCGAAAGTCTGGACCCCCTGGAAGGGTCAGCTCCTTGAGAGACTTTATCTCTCGGCTGCCGACATGCTCTCGGGGAGCGCCTCAAGCGACAAGGCCATGGAAATGCGACTTGAAGAGGCCCGCAGCACACTGCTCAAAACCCTTGATGCACAGACGCTCGAAAAATTCTGGCGTGAACTCGACGTGGTTTACTTCATGCGTCACAGCTCCGAGGAAATCATCTGGCACGCCAGAGAGCTTGCCTGCAACATGACCACTCCCGAGCCGATCGTCAAGGTGCAGGAGGCCTCAGGCAAGAGCGGCTATCTGGTACTGCTTTACATGCCCGACCGGCAGGGACTGTTTCTGCGCTCCGTGGCACAGATCGGCAAACTCGGTCTTTCAATTGTCGACACGCGCGTGCATACGACCCGTCACGGCTGGGCACTTGACACGTTCCTCGTGGCGGACCGGTTTGAACGCTACACACTCGAGACGCTCAAAGAAAAGCTCGAAGAGAGTCTCGCGGCTGCGGTGGTGGCCGAGGGCCCGCTGCCGCCCGCCTCTCAGGGCAAGCTCTCCCGCCGCTCACAGCACTTCCCGCTGCGCCCGAGTGTGCATCTTGCCCCCGATGAACGCGGACAGGCATGGCTGCTCAATATCGTCTGTGCGGACCGCCCCGGTCTGCTCTACTCGATTTTCCGCGTCCTTTACGAATACGGCATCAACCTGCAGACAGCCAAAATCGCCACGCTCGGCGAGCGTGTCGAGGACGTGTTCCTTGTGGATTCGCCTGTGCTCAACGAGGATGCCACCGTGCTCAATCTCGAAGCCGATCTACTTGAGGCGCTTTCCGTGCCGGTCAAAAACAAACCGTCCCGTACGGCGTTTTAGGCACAGCAGCAAAAAAACGGTGACAGCCTCAAACAGGCGTCACCGTGATATTTTTCACTCCGGCACGCGAGCCGTGTCAGGACTCTTTAGCAGCGTCTGCCGCAGCAGCCTTCTGAGCGGATCGTGTGCTGCGGGCCTCACCTTTTTTCTGACGGTGATGACGTGCCCTGCGGGTCGGCACACCGACATTTTTAGCATTCAGACGCGGCAGGCCGTCAACCCCTTTGCCGCCGAGCTCACGCAGCTGTGCATTGAGCTGTTCGATCACGGCATTCTGCTCGCCGGTAACACGCGCAAGTTCTCTGATGGCGACATAATACGGATCGACCTCGTCCTTGTCCACAGCGTAGGCTTCGAACTTCGGCGTTTCCTCCATCTCACGGCGGCTCTGTCCGACAACACGGCCGGGCACACCCACCACCGTCTGACCGGGTTCAACCGGTTTGAGGACCACCGCATTGGAACCGATACGGGCGTTGTCCCCCACTGTGAAAGCACCGAGCACCTGAGCACCCGCCCCGACGATCACGCCTTTGCCGAGTGTCGGGTGACGCTTGGTGCCTTCAATAAGCGTGGTGCCCCCGAGCGTCACACCGTGGTAGAGCGTGCAGTCGTCACCGACCTCCGCGGTTTCCCCGATGACCACCCCCATGCCGTGGTCGATGAAGACACGGCGGCCGATTTTCGCACCCGGATGAATTTCAATCCCGGTAAGAAAACGGCCCACATGCGAAATAAAACGGGCAAAAGAATACCAGCCCTGCAGCCAGCACCAGCTCGATACCTGATGAATAAGGACGGCATGAAAACCCGGATAGGAAAAAATCACCTCCCACCTGGAGCGGGCGGCAGGGTCACGGGTCATGATGGTATCGATGAGTTCTTTTGCGCGGTCAAACATAATTCTGTGTCATCTCAAATATAAATTGCGGACCGTATGCCCGCGGTGTGTGTCAGAGCTCAACGCATCCGGAGCCTCTACACACTTGTACCTAATCTGTAGATTGTGGCAGAAACTCCGCAGTGTGTGCAAATTTTTTACGTTTCTGTCCGAATCAGTGCAGTTAACGGCTTATTTCGGCTTTTTCGTGCCGGCACGCTCACGTTTGGGACGGATAATGGCCGAGCAGATTCCCCGCAGAAGATCAATCTCAGTCTGTGTGAGACCGCTGCGGGTGAAAATCCTGCGCGTGAGCGGCATCAGAAATCTCGGATTGGCAGGGTCATGAACGCCGCAGGCGATCATCGCCTCCTCCCAGTGCCGGTAGAACCCTTCGATCGCCGCGACACTCGCCGGGGGCTCATGACTGAAACGGGTCTGCCAGTCGTAGAGTCTTGTCCCTTCCGTATCAAGCAGTGTCTGATGCATTTCATAGGCGGTGATCTGAACAGCCTGCGCCAGATTGAGGCTGGTGCTTGAGGGATCACAGGCAATGGCGATCGCCCCCTGACAGAGCATCACCTCCTCGTTGGTAAGACCGCTGCGTTCAGTGCCGAAAACAAACGCAACGGTTCCCGGCTCCTGCTCGAGCCAGTCTCTGCCGGCACGGGCCGCCTCGCGAAGCGGGGTGAGTGCGGGACCGAACTCCCGGTCGTACCCGGTGAGCGCCCAGGCGAAAGTCACGCCTTCGAGCGCCTCCTCAAGGCTCGTATAGGACCGGCTCTGCGCGAGCACATCCACCGAGCTTGTCGCAAAGTCAATCGCCTCGGGATGAGTGCGGTAATCCGCCTCACGCGGATTGACAACTCTGAGGTCACGAAAACCCATGGTTTTAATCGCCCGGGCGGCAGAACCGATATTGCCGGGATGTCCCGGTTCACAGAGCACAAACGAGATCCGGCTGGCGGCATCGTGCGAAGACATGCGGGGAGTTCTCCGAAAATTATTCAACTGCGCACATTCTAACCTTTCAGCACACGCGCAGCCAAAAACGGCAGGCTGCGTCAGGAGAAAAAATTTCCGTGAGGCTTTTTCGTGCCAGACTCTGAGGAGATCCGCTAAAATATGCGCTTTCTCAGAAAATCCGCATCCGGATGTGTAATACCCGGACGGATTCCGAGTCCCAGATTTTGTCAAATTTCCCGTAAAACTCCTATGCCATCTCCCTATCTTTCCGTTGCGATTAAAGCGGCTCGTTTGGCCGGCGCTGAAATCTCCCGTGCGGCTGCTCACCTTGACACGCTTCAGGTGGAAAACAAGGCTGTTAATGACTTTGTCACGAACGCCGATCGCGCCTCTGAAGCTGTTATTGTGGAATGCCTCCAGCAGGCCTACCCGAATCATGCCATTCTGACGGAAGAAGCCGGTCGCATCGGTCCGAAGACCAGTGACTATCTCTGGATCATCGATCCGATCGATGGCACGCTCAATTTCATGCACGGCGTCCCGCAGTACGCTGTCTCCATCGCACTCGTGTACCGCGGTGAAGTGGTGCTCGGCGTGGTCTATGACGTTGCCAAGAATGAACTCTTTCATGCCATCAAGGGTGAAGGTGCCTTCCTTGACAACCGCCGTATCCGTGTCTCCGGTCTTATCGATATGAACCGCGCTCTGATCGGCACCGGTTTTCCGTTCCGCCGCACCGACAACTTCAAGAAATACATGATGAGCTTCATGCGCGTGGCCGAACGCACCGCCGGCATCCGCCGTCCCGGTTCCGCCGCTCTTGATCTTGCCTGGGTTGCTGCAGGCCGCTACGACGGTTTCTGGGAAAGCGGCCTCTCGCAGTGGGACATTGCCGCCGGCGGTCTGCTCGTTCTTGAAGCGGGCGGTCTGATCACCGATCTTGCCGGTCAGGAGGAATGGCTCACCACGGGGCAGGTCTGCGCCGGTACCCCGAAGATCTTTGCGCAGCTCCTGCCGCTCGTTGGCGATCTGCCTGCCGCAAACTGATGCTCTGTTTTATGCGGGAGAGCGCTCAGGAGCCTCCCGCTGTCACTTAGCGATACAATACAAACCGAATTCACTCTGACTCACGAGCGGATTCGGTTTCGTTTTTTTCCGTCCGTGAACCGCCTATGACTGAACCTGCAATCAACTTTGAGAATTACGATCTGAATGATTTCACGCCGGCCATGCGCCAGTTTATCGACGTCAAGCAGCGCTACCCCAATACGCTGGTTCTGTTCCGGATGGGTGACTTTTATGAAACGTTCTTTGATGATGCGGTCAAAGCCAACCGCCTCATCGGGATTACGCTCACCAAGCGCGGCAAGATGAAGGACGGCGAGCCGATCCCCATGGCGGGCATTCCCGCTGTCTCCCTTGATCAGTACATTGCCCGTCTCGTGAGACTCGGCGAATCCGTAGTGATTGCCGAGCAGATCGGTGTACCGGGCAAGGGGCTGATGGAGCGGCGCATCTCGCGCATCATCACGCCGGGCACCCTCACCGATTCGTCCCTGCTCCCGGAGAAGGACGATGCAATTCTGATGGCTGCGGCTCCCCACGCGGGGGATAAATCGCTCTGGAGTCTTGTCTGGCTGACGCTCAGTAACGGTCAGTTCTTTGCCACCAACACGCCTCAGGGCGGCATTGAAAGCGAAATCGCCCGTATTTCGCCCACCGAACTTCTGGTGCCCGAAAAGCACAAAGAGGCTTTTCGTGAGGCCTATCCTGATCTGACTGTCACGCCGATGCCGCAGTGGCACTTTGATGCCGGTCACGGCGAGGCGGCACTGAAAAAGCTTTACAGCGTGGATAACCTCGATGCGCTTGTGTCGGTCGAGGAAAAAGGCATTCTTGCCGCAGCCAATGCGCTCCTTGACTATACCGGGGAGACGCAGGTCGACATGATGCCCTTCATCGAGCCGCTTCGCGTGCTCAAAGAGGAGGACTTCATCGTCATTGATCCGGCAAGCCGGCGCAATCTTGAGCTCTGCGACAGTCTGCGCCAGGAGAGCAAAGGGCCGACACTCTTTTCAACGATTGACCACTGTGAAACCGGGATGGGAAGCCGCACGCTCAAACGCTGGATCAACGAACCGCTGCGCAGTGCGGAGGCTGCCCGTGCCCGTCACGGTGCCATTGAAGGCCTGCTCGGCACGCCGGACGATCTGAATGTCATCCGGCTTGCGCTCGGCAAAGTCACTGACATTGAACGTATCGCCTCACGCATCACACTGGGCACCGTACGTCCCAAGGAGCTTGCTGCGCTTCGTGATTCTCTGCCCGTGATCGGAGAGCTGCAGCTGCTGCTCTCTTCGCGTCCCGAGCAGTGGCTTCAGCAGGCAGGCAGCAGCATGATGCTTGATCCGGCCGTGGAGGACGCTCTCACACGCACCCTTCAGGATGAGCCGGCGACCACGCTTCGGGACGGTGACGTCATCCGCCCGGGATTCAATGCCGAGCTCGATGAGCTGCGCGCACTGCGCGACAATACCGGCCAGTTCCTCATTGAGCTTGAAACACGTGAAAAAACCGCCACCGGCCTCTCCACGCTTCGCGTGGAATACAACAAAGTTCACGGCTTTTTCATTGAACTCAGTAAAGCCCAGGCGGCTCAGGCACCCGAGCACTATCAGCGCCGGCAGACACTCAAAAACACCGAGCGTTTCATCACGCCCGAGCTCAAGGCTTTCGAAGACAAGGCTATCAGTGCCAAAGAGCGCTCCAACGAACTTGAGAAGGCACTCTATGAGGGGCTGATCGAAACACTGAAACCGTTTGTGAGTGCGCTCATGCAGACGGCAACGGAAATCGCACAGACCGATGCGCTGCTCAGCCTTGCCTATCATGCGCAGCTGCACAACTGGGTACGTCCTGAACTTAAGAAACAGCCCGGTATTGATATTCACCAGGCCCGCCACCCGGTGGTTGAAACCACGATTGAAACCTATGTCCCCAATGACTGCCGGCTCGGTAACGGCAGACGCTGTCTGATCATCACCGGACCGAATATGGGCGGTAAATCGACATACATGCGCAGTATTGCGCTCATCGCCCTGCTCGCCTGGATGGGCAGTTTCGTGCCCGCCTCGGCAGCGAGCATCGGCGAGATTGACCGTATCCACACCCGTATCGGTGCGAGCGACGATCTGGCCCGGGGACGTTCAACCTTTATGGTCGAGATGACCGAGGCTGCCGCCATTCTGCATCAGGCCACCGACAGAAGCCTGGTGCTCATGGATGAGATCGGCCGCGGCACGGCAACGTTTGACGGTCTGTCACTCGCAGCCGCCATTGCTCACGAGCTCGTTCAGGGGCTGCGTTCTCTGACGCTCTTTGCCACGCACTATTTCGAACTCACTGAGCTCGCCGGTCACCTCAAGGAGGTTGCCAATGTGCATGTCTCCGCCACTCAGGCCAGAAACCGCATCGTTTTCCTGCACGAAATCAGCGAGGGACCCGCGAGCCGCAGCTACGGTATTGCCGTCGCCCAGCTCGCCGGTGTGCCTGTGCACGTGGTAAGACGTGCCGAGGCGTTCATGACAAAGCTGGTGAACGAGGCGAGTCAGACAGCCGGAGCCCAGACATCGCTCTTTGATGACATGCCGCTTATTGAAACCCGGCCGCTCTCGCTTCCGGCGGAAAGCACGCCCGATCCCCTTGCGGCAGAGCGTGCCGAGTTCGTCAGGATGCTCAGCGAGCTTGACACGGATGATCTGAGTCCGAGAGAGGCACTCGCCCGGCTCTATGAGCTCAAGGAAAAAGCAAAAGACCTGCAGTAGGCACAAGCGGTTCAATTTGTCGACAAGTTGAACCGCTTTTGTTTATCATTAAAAGGTCCAAACAGAGAACGCTTTTCAGGCGTTCCGATAACCTCCTCAATAGACAGATGCCTTTAATAAACTCTAAGCCAGAAAGTGCGGAAGAGATTCTTTTTCATAAGATCCATCAGCACATTCTCGAACAGGCCAAGAATAACGGCCATATTGATACCGAATCCGAGCTCGCCGCCCGCTTCGGCATCACCCGCTACAAGGTTCGTAAAGCGCTCGCCGTGCTCACACAGATGGGCATTATCGACCGTGCCCCCAAACGCGGAATGACGGTCAACAAGGTTGAGCCGAAAAATCTTTCCGCCCAGATTCAGGTGCAGATGGACATTGCCAACTTTGACATCCGCGAGTTCATCGAAGCCCGTCTGCTCATCGAAATTGATGTGATTCCGCTCGTCATGCGACGTATGACGCCGGCCATGATGGGCAAGCTTGAGACCGCCATTGACGAGATCGAGCGCAATGCGCACTCCACCCGTGAAGCTGACCGCTGGGACCGTGAGTTCCATCTGCTGCTTCTTGAAGCCTGCGGTAACCGTGTGCTTCAGGTTTTCTCGGCGGTACTGGTGACGTACTTTGAAAAGACAACGGAAAAACTGCCCCGCTACAATCCGCAGTTTTTCCTGGATATCGCACAAAAAGAGAGAGCCCTTCTCAATGCGATCAAGGAGGGCGATGAGCGCAAGGCTCAGAACCTGCTCAGAGCTCATCTGAGCGAGCAGATCGTACTGCTGAGCTGACAGACGCGGCAATCCCGGAGACAGTGCCTCCGGGATTTTTTGTCGCCTCTCAGGCAAAAAGAGACTCTCCTCTGCGCATAACGCATAAACGAAAACCCCGCTGCCTTACGGCAACGGGGTTCTCTTTTTGTGGAGCCTGGCAATGTCCTACTTTCACTGGAAATACAACCAACTATCATCGGC
>CAJJRX010000022.1 GCA_905194315.1 uncultured Sutterella sp.
TCGACCGTTGCACTCGTAGACTTTACTTCGGTAAAGAACGAATAAGGAAACTTTAGGATAAAAACCGATCAAAAGTAGATTTGATCGGTTTATCTAAACGGCGCTCGATCGCCATGCGAGGATCGGAACAGCGCTGTATGGACTGCCACAGCAGAGCAGTGTGCGAGGACTGCCACCGTCCGCTCGGCATCAGATAAGCAAGACCGGCACTTCGCAGCGCGCAGGCGAAAATAAAGGATAACCCTGAGAGCCGTTAAAATGCGTGCTTCACGAGCCTATAATCAGAAGAACGTTTCCGTTTTCTGCGGACGGGTGTGCCCCGTTTGCCGCAGCTGCCGGATCCTTACATCTCTGGACAAGGACCTCACATGGCACAAAAATCCTACGACCTGTCTGCACTGGCTGCAGACCCTGAAAATCAGACTGAATTCAACAAAGTAATCAAAGCAATAGAGGACCTGAAGGGGGAGGAGAAAGAAAAGCTCACCGGTGACGTCCTGAAGATACTCGTTGAGGCCGGTAATGTGAGCAGCGCGCTCGAACTTGCCCGGGCTGCCGGTACGGATTACGGTCTCCCGTTTGCCGCTTACACCCCGCTTTTCCCGGTGCTGCTTCACTTTGCACGCGCCGGCGCTGACCGGACGCTGTACCGGGCGCTCTTTGAACTGTTCCCCGAAGTGCTTCCGTTTGCCTTTGAAGCGGATGATTTTATGTGCCTCGGCGAGAAGAACCATACAAGTGATGAGATCTTCGCCAGAGAGGACGAACTCATGAATGCGGACAACTGGCTCGCGTCGGACTATGAGCACAAACTCATGGCGATGTGCGCGACTGAACCGTTCGGCGCCATGGAATACGAGAAAAAGATGGTGACGGCGGAAGTGGCGGTGCGCTGTGCAAAATCCGCAGATAACGTTGAAGCCGCGGTTCTGATGGAGGCTGTCAACGAGGCGCTCAATGCTCTCACAGAGGCGGAAAAGAAGCTGCCGCCGTATTTCGGAACCAAACTCACGGTTCTTGAGAACCTTGGCCGTCCGGCGGACATTCCGGAACGGATCGCCCTGCTTGAAAGTGCCATCGAACGCACACCCGACGAAATTTCGCTGCGTCAGGATCTTCTCAAGTTGCGCCAGCAGATTGCTCACGAGGAAACCGTTGAACGTGAACGGCTCGGCGCGCAGGGGAAATTTATTGTGGACGGCTTCTGGAAAGAAGAGCCCGCAGAGCAGACGCAGCCGGGAATCACGGCAGCCGCCTTTTATACCGAGGCCGCCCGTCTCGGGGTGGCGCTGCCGGTGGCGTACTTCAATGTGCTGGAGCTCTCCAACGGCGGAACGCCGGTGCGCCGGGCCCACAAGGCACCGTTTAACTCCTGGGCGCGTCACTATGTGCTCGTGAACCGCTTCCTGCCGCTTGATGCCGCCCGCATGCTTGAGGAAAAGACCCGTCTGGGGCTGCCTGACGGTCTGATTCCTTTTGCCACGCAGGTTAACAATGACAATGCGGTGTTCTGCTTTGACTACCGCAGCAATGAAGTTGAACCCTCGATTGCCTACTCGGATCCCGATCCGGATATCGGTATTTTCACGCTCGCCCCCGACATGCTCTCGTTCCTCGTGGGACTCACTGATGAGGTTGAGTACGAGGTGGGGTTTGAAGAGCTCAATCAGACGCTTTCGTATTTCACCGCCACGCTTAATGCGCCGCTCAAGCCCGAGCTGCTGCGCGCGGTATCGGAGACGCTCGATCCCGTTGTGACCAATCACTTCCTGCGTCAGCGGCTGTTTGCTCTGGTGAAGGCCAATAATGCGCTGGTGCTTGAGAAAAACCGCTACACCGACCGTTTCCTCTTTGCGCTGTTCTGGCTCGTGTCGCTTAAGACACCTGTGGCGGATGCCGCACAGTTCGGCCAGGAGGTGCAGCGTCTGGCGGTCAGTGACTCGGCAGTCAAACCGGGGTTCGGTCTGCTGTCCTATTCACCGGCCTTTATCGACAGCTGGGTCGGGGAAAAACTCGAATCCGGAGAGCTCGTTCAGAAAGAGGGCAAGCTGGCTCTGTCAGTGAAGGTGCTTGATGCGATCGAAGCCATGCAGGCGGACATTGTGCGCACCCTCGACCCGGACCCGCTCGAGCGGTTCCACAATATGCTTGGCAGCAATCACTTCCGGGAGGTCGTTGAAGGCGTGAGAATGCTTCCCCCTGACGATCGTACGCCGGAACTCATGATGCAGGTGGTCTGCGCCTATAACAATCTTTCGGAGTTTGACAGTGCGCTCGTGATCATTGACCAGCTCAAGGAGCTCGTCAGCGATGAGGATCCCTACATGCACTACCTTGAGAGCTATGCGCTCTTTAATCAGGCGGTCGAAAAGATGCAGGAGGGGGAGGATTTCCCCGTGCGGCTGCAGATGGAAAAGGCCTTCCAGGCGATTACCATGGCACAGGCGCTGGTCTCTCGCAAGCATGAAATGGCTGACATGATCAGGGAGTTCCGCGACTATGTGCAGAGTGCGCTTGTCAATTTTGACCAGTTCAAAGCCGACATGATGCAGGAGCATGAGATTGAAGCTGCTGCGGATATCCCTGCACTCGGTGAGTACACGCAGGAGCAGGGGCTGACGGTGATTGAGCATGTGAGCCGGTATTTCGGCGAGCCCGACGACCTCGTACGTCTGAGTTTCGGCGGTGAACAGCCGTTCCCCTGTGCTTTTGCCGTGCTCAAGCCGCTCAGCTTCCGTCCGGAAAAAACAGTGGTGACGCTTGGTCTGGGATCCTATCCGATGACGATCGGGCAGTCCGAGCTGCCTCAGGCAAAACCGGAGGATATCGAAGGGCTCCGTCGCTGTGAGCTGATGATCTCCATGCCCTCTGACTGGCGCTATGATGATCCGTCCGCTACGCTGCCTTATATCATTCTGCAGCTTGTCGCCTCGAATATGAAAGACGACTGGATCGGTTTCGGACATGTTCTGGAGTGGGGTGAAGGAACGGGCCCGTTTACCGGTGCGCTGATTCTGATGCCTCAGGGTCCCTCACGTCTGGAAAAGGATATGCGGCTGCGTGAATCCGTCTTGCTTGACGGTGACAGGAAGGTCAACTTCTATCATGTGATTCCGCTTCTGCCCGAGGAGATCCGCTTTGCGCAGAATCACAGCCCGCAGCAGCTCATTGAGCGGCTCGGCCACCTGAAGTACGTGGTTGATACCGGCCGCAAGTCGCCGCTGCGTGAAAAGTAAGCCGCAGAAAATCTGCATGAAAAAGCCGCCCGCCGGACAATGCTCCGGCGGGCGGTTTCGTCTGCAAAGCGGCTTACTTCTTCACATTCATCGAATGGTAAACCTTGTTGCGGCCGTCGTATTTGAGCTGCAGATCACGGTCTGTGTCAAAAATAGGCTTCATCACCAGGTCAACCACCACCTTGCCTTTGGCGGGCACGGTGAGCTCACGGTGATTCGTGTCGGCGACGGTGTCCCAGAGATTCTTCGTGTTCATAACATACATGTAGAAGGACTCGGTTTTCATGCGGTACGGCTTGTCGCTAAGGTTGGAGACCTCGACCTTCAGTCTGGCCGTCTGCTTGCCCGCCTCGTAACTGCTCGAGAGCAGCTTCATGGCGATGTCTTTCTGACGGCTCATCTTGTTCGGGTCATCTTTGAGACCTTCAGGACGCTGGTTGATTTTGCCGATATTGTGCTTGTAGCCGTTTTTAAGGTACTGATCCACGGCCGGCTGAACGTCGTCAGCGAGCATGCGGAAATTCTTGAATTCAGGCGCATCAAACGCCTTCACCTTCAGGCTGTTGGCGGCAATGATGGCTTTGGAGAGCTCATCGGCGAAGGTTTTGAATGCGGGGCCGTATTTTTCGTTATACGGAACCGAGTCGTACTTGCTCTGACGGATAAATTCGCGCAGCGCTGGATCCTTCACGTTTTCCTTGAAGTCCGAGAAGATTTCGTCGTAGCTCGCCTTCACAATATTCTTGCCTTTGTAGACGAGCTGCAGGCGGGCGATAAGACCGTCGTCAAGCCGCTTTGAGTAGCCGATGTAGTATTCGCCGGAAGGTTTCGCCACCATATCCTTGAGCACTGCCACGGCAGGAATAAAGCCGTCGCGCGCAGAGTTGGAGGAGCCGTAGACGGTGTCAAACTGCAGATCGAGACTCTGGTGCTTGAGAATCTGGTATTCGAGGAAAGTCACGCCGTTGGCCCAGGTCACCTTGGTGACATCCGTGCGCGGCTTGGAGAACTGGAAGAACGTGTAGCCGGTGCGGCGCTTTTTCTGATTGGCCCAGGTCTTGTTGTAGTAGGTGTCCGAGAGCTTTTCGTCCATTTCAATATGCACGATCCGGCCGTTGTCCACGACAAGGTCGACCAGCGCATTGTAGTGGTCGTTGAAATGAGCAAAGCGGTGATCGAGTCCGTAATACTCACCGACAATCAGGCCCATGGGCGGTTCGGCCGTCCAGTGCATGATTTTGGCTTTTTCCTCGAGATCCATCGGTTTGGCCTGCTTACCGGCAACACGCGAAGGCTGCACGGTGGCGCCGGAGGTGGTATCCAGATCGTACTGATAGCCGTTAATCACGACACCGCCGGCATTCGGGTCAATGAAAGAATGTTCGTTCGGTTTGAGATCGGCAGCCTGAAGCGTGCTGATAGCCAGTGCTGCACAGAGCGCTGCTGAGAGTTTCTGCATTGAGCTGTCTCCTTGAAGTGAAAATCCCGTTCCGCTCTCAGTCGGCAGAACGGACCTGAATTGAGGCTAAAAGAGAGACAGGAAATCGTCAAACGGAATATTTTTAATAATCCATTTAAAAAAATTTTTAAAATGCAGAATATAAACAGTAATGCTGTGTTTATCTCTTCCTTACGGCTGCGGGAGAGGGATGCGGGAGATTGCCGGCGTCGGCCGGTGTGACGGACTGTTAAGGCAGAAAAAGTCCGTTTGATTTAAATCAGATAATAAAACAGTTTTCCGGTTGCATAGTGTAGAGGCCGGGCACAAAAGAGCCGGCACAACCTTAAAAGGTCATGCCGGCCGGTCACGGTTTAGAGACCCCCTGAGGAATGCTCCCGGGCGCGCAGGAAAGCCTTACAACGGAATCTTGAAGGTTTCTTCGTCGCTCAGAACAAGCCCCCTGGAGAGCTTGAGCACTCTGACGTCCGTTTCGGAGACGCCGATAGTATCTCCGTCGACGAATGTGACATCGTTGTCGAGCACGTAGTAAATGGTGTTGCGCATAAACTGCATCGCCTCGGAGAGATCGGTTTTCTCAAGATCCTCCGCCCGGACAAAGATTTCCATTTCGTGTTTGCCAAAGAGTTTCATCCCGTCGGTGTAGCAGCTCACGCCGTTTTCCACACGCTCGAGACCGCACCAGACCCAGTCGCTGACGGGCAGTTCATCGTTGCGCATTGACTGCGCCTCTTCGATATACATTTCCGGCGAGTACACCACGCCGGGCAGGTGAACAGCGGTGACGCAGGGCTGTTTGAGCACACTCGAGACCACTTTCACAAACAGCTTTCCGCGCTCGATCAGGTCAAGGTCGGAATTAATAATGGCGACAAGGATATGCGCAGTGTGCGCCCTGGCCACTTCCACGCCTTCCTTCCAGAAGAAGTTGAAACCAGCTGCGCGCTCGGCCTCCTCATGCGGAATGCGGCCCGGCATCAGCGCCACCGTCATCATGGTGTTGCCGATATTAAAGACGAGACGGTCATCGTGCTCATCATCGTCCTCATCGGGTTCGTCCGAGCGCTCGAGCCCCCAGTCCGCTTTCAGATCCTGCCAGAATCTGGCCTGATCAAAGGCGGGTTTGCTCTGCAGTGCAAAGACGATGAAGCGGCCGGTGTCGGAATCCTCTTCCGCGCTGCTCTCGCCATCCGTACCGGTGCTGCCGTGCTCGTCCCCGTCTTTTCCTCCGGCTTTCTCCCGGTCTGCAATGTCCTCGCGGCACTCTTCAATCACGCTTGCCGGCGTATCATCTTCGGGATCAAGCTCGGTCCAGCGTTTTTCCCATTCAATCGTCTCTTCGGGCCGGTTGAGGTACTGATAGGCATAGGTTTTGCGCATGGGTCAGGCCGCCTGATTTTCGCCTTCCTCGCGGATGGCATCAAGCAGCTCCAGCGTCTTCTCGAGCATACTGTGACGGTAAGAGCGGGAAGTGCCTTTGTTGCCGTCGCCCAGAATGGTCCGATTCTGCATGGCCCGGATGCGCAGATAGCGCAAACTGTAGTTGAGCTGCTCTTCAGGAATCGTATCGAGTGCGAGCAGACACAGCGAGAATTTATCCGCATCGTTCCATGCCTCAAACTGTGCGAGGAAAGGTTCCGGATTGGCCGGATCGTACGGGATAAATTTGTCGTCAAGCGCAACCGGCTGTCCGTAGGAATCCCGTACTGCTTTCCTCTTCAGAGTCGTCCTCTTTGAAAAAGAGCGGTTCGGCGCCGGGGCAAAGCGCTGCAAAAAGCGAGAAGGGTCGGTCGAGGTTCTCGAAGAAAGTCCGCGCTTTCTCGAGCACGGTATTGATGTCCCAGGCGAGAAAAAGCACATAACCGGCGTGCACCCCGGTCGCACCGCCGATGAGTCTGACGGTGTTCTCACCAAGGCTGGAAACGAAGTTTTCGACCTGATTGCGCACCGCAAAGACGGCCTCTGCATTGTGCAGGTCCTCAATCGGGTACGCAAAGAAGCCCGGGCACACACCGTCGGCCATCTCCGCTTCATAGCACTGGCCGTCCTGCTCTCCGGTGATGTAATCGCGCAGGAGCGGATAGAAAGCTGTGGCAAGCGATCCGGTTAAGACATCGTTGAAGAGTCCAGCATCCTCAACCGGATCGGGGTCCTTCTGGAAAGTCAAGTACTGTTTGAGGTGCTCATTCGGATCGAGGCTCAGAGGGACACCGGCCTTTTCCAGATATGCCGACAGCTCTTTGAGCGTGATGGATTCGCCCCTGGCGGGTTTGTCAAGCAGTTCGAAACCGTTGCAATAACTCATCATATTGAGCTCGCCGATGGCGTGCTGAGTGAGCATGCCGGCAAGCCACCATGCACGATCCACCTGATTCCTGTCGTGCAGCATGGGCACCAGAGCGTCGCTGTAGAGTTTGAGACTGAAATCCTTGTCCTCATCGACGCTGACCCACACCTGCACCTCGCTCTGCGACATGCCGTCGCTGCCAGAAGTTTTGAGTGCCCAGTCTTTGTCGAACGGCTGCAGGCCGATGGAGAAGATCCATTTCTCCAGGAGTGAGGGCGGCGCATGGCGCACGAAGTATTCCAGTTTAAAGAGCCGTTCCTTCCAGCCGTCAGCCGAGAGAACCAGCTCGTAGCGACCGGCAGACTCCTTATAGCCGACTTCAAACACAGCGTCAGAGAGCGCCTCCTTCAGACAGCGGCCCACCGTATCGGAAATCCTCTCACTGAGCGCGTCGGTGCCGACATCGACAAAGGTGCGAAGCTGACCCTCGCATTTGAGAAAAGCATTCCAGGCATTTTCGACCCGTTTTGCAAACGGCTCGACGAAATGCGGTTCCCGAAGGGCGTTTTCGCATATCACCTTCGCCTCCTGGATATCGGAGTCAACTTCGCGATTTTCGACGCCAGCGCTCTCGAGCGTCAGCTCAAAATAATCCTGCGCCTTGCGGTGCTGTTCAAGATAGTACAGACACATGGCGCACGCGGCGTAGTATTGTGAATCCGTCTCGAAATCTTCCTCCTCTTCGAGCTCTTCGAGAAGTTCGAATGCTTCAAGCAGCGCCGGGCGCTCCCGGGCGGGATTGCCGGCACGGGCCTTGCCAAGCAGGGCGAGGGCGTAAAGATAGGTGCTCTGCGGTGAGACGGCCTGCTCGGGCAGGCCGGAAAGGGCTTCGAGCGCCTCCTCGTAACGGTTCTGGTTGATCAGCTCCCGGATGGCATTGAGAAAATCCATGCTGTTCTCCATGTTGTGAAGGCGCGCACTGCGGGCAGTGTCCCGGAGGTGGCCTCAGGTGTTTGAGGTAAAGTCGGCAGCCGGTCGTAGTGAAGGCGACCGGTTGAGTGTGAAATGGTCAGTATTTAAACAAATATAGCAAAAAAACGCCTTTTCCAGAAATCTGATTACCGGAAAAGGCGCGTAAAAGAATGCTATGTGTTTGGAATTATTTCGGGCCAGAGCCGGCAGGCAGGCGGGCTCCTGTATGCCGGCTTTCTGTGGTCGCGGCCCGGATGAGCGTTTTCTCTCCTGTCAGTGATCGGACTTGATCCCGGCGCCGCACATTGTGATCAGGGCGTCGGACTTGGGACCGGTGTCTTCACAGAACTTCAGCCAGGCGGCATAGTTCGCGGCTGTGGTGTGTTCGCAGTAGATGCCGCGGCGGGCGAGTGCAGCACGGGCCTCAAGGATACGGTCTTCAGGGGCATGCACCACCGTCACGTTGTGCCGGCTCATGAGCTCAAGCAGCTCCTTGCCGCGCATGGGACGCCCGATGGCAATCCCTTCGGCAAGCGTGGGTGCGGGGGTGATGTCTGCGGGCTGATCACTGCCGGCCAGACGGGCGCGGTAGAGCGGATCGCAGCTCTCACTCTGCAGGGCGATAACCTGCGGTTCATGATCGATGACGCCCGAGGCCATCAGATGTTCAATCGCCTTCATCACGCCGATAAAGAGTGTGCCGTTGCCCACGGGCACCACAATGTACTCGGGCAGGCGTCCGAGCTGCTCGAAGGTTTCGTAGATATAGGTCTTCGTACCTTCATAGAAATACGGGTTGTAGACGTGGTTGGCGTAGTAGGCGCCTTTCTCTTTCACAGCACTGCGACAGACATCGGCACAATGGTCGCGGCTGCCCGGCACCACATGGGCAGTGGCACCGTGGGCCTGAATCATGGTGATTTTCTTCGGGCTGGTTCCTTCAGGCACATAGATGTCACAGGTGATCCCTGCGCGGGCGCAGTAGGCGGCGACACTGTTGCCGGCGTTGCCGCTGGAGTCCTGCACACAGTGCGTCACACCGATTTCAGCCATATGGCTCACCAGTGTGGCCGCGCCGCGGTCCTTGAAGGAGAGGGTGGGCATGAAGTAGTCCATTTTCAGAAGCACATCATCGTCAAGGCGGATGATCGGTGTCATCCCTTCGCCCATGGTGATGTTGCGCCACGCTTCGCCATCAATGCCCATGAAACGGCGGTAGCGGAACAGACTCCACTCGTTGCGGTCAATGAGCGCCTCATCCCACTTCGGGGGGTCAAATGCGAGGTCAAAAAGCCCGCCGCAGTGGCAGTGCGAGTCATGTGTTGTGGTAGGTGTCAGTGCGCCGCAGCGCGTGCAGACGAAGTTCATGATCCCTCCTCAGGGACAGCTGTCAGACCTAAAAAAAGCGCCGCAGGGAAAAAGCTCCTTTGAGACGCTTATGCCGGATTTTCAGAGCTTGCGAACCTCATCAATATAGCTGTAGACCGTGACCTTGGACATTTCCAGCCGTTCGGCCACCAGATCAACAGCCCCCTTCATCTGGAACACGCCCCGGGACTCCATGAAACGGATCATTTCCAGACGGCGTTCCCGTGTGAAGGGCTTCGGCGTCTGGCGCACGATACTGTTGATAATGTCAGTGACAATATCGAGCATGTTCTGGTTGATCCCTGTCGGACCGATAGATTCCGACTGACCGGCCTGAACAGGTGCAGCAGAGGTTTTTTCAATCCCCGGAAGCATCGAGGAGAGGAACTCCATCTGCTGGGTGATCCGTGACGTATCCATATTGATGCAGAGCGCACCGACAAGGGTGTTGTTTTCGTCACGCAAAAACAGCGATGAGGATCGGATCAGCTTTTTCTGATGACGGAAGTAGTAGTTGGCGATAATCCCGCTGTTGGTGTCCTGAGCCATGAGCGCCTGAGTGATCAGGTGATGAAAACTGTCACCGACCTGCCGGCCTGTGACGGTACCGTTGGCCACATAGACCACCGAGTGTTCAGGTGTGCGCAGATCGTGCAGGACAACCTCGCAGTCAGCCCCGAACGTCTGCACCAGCAGATCTGCAACAGGGATGTACTGCGCGAGAGCGGGAGATATATCAGCTCGAGAAGATGTTTTCATTTTTGGTCAGAAATGCGTTTAGAATTGAGGACACTTTCAACACTAGCACACTCGCAGTTGACTTGGTATGCAATCCCCGGTTCCAAAGCCTTTCCAAAAGGGAGTTCCATCTTCTTACCGACGTCATCTATAAAAAATTATACATAAAAACCGCCTGATATAGTTGTGAAAGTATAAAATTTCTACAAAAACGTAGAAAAAATTCTAGACCTCGAGAACGCATACTATGGATGAACTCATCTACGGCGTGTGGAAGGGTCGGGTATATGACAACCGCCGTCGTATTGATGGGGAGGTGCCTGATGATCTGCCACTCGCGGAATTCCTGTCCTTTAATCCCGGAAACCCTGTTGCGGGTTTTGCCGGGCCGCAGGGTTTTCTGATTTTTGACAACCGCATCACACTCGCCGAGGTGCTCTGGCGGTACTATCACCGCACCCGGGAGCTCTCCTGCGGACGCTGCACGCCGTGCCGCGCCGGCAGTGTTCTGATCGACGAGGCGTTCGGCAAGGCCAGGGAGGGCCGCGGCGCTGAGATTGACTGGGATCGCATCGCACTTATCGCCTCGCAGATGCAGGAGACCAGTCTGTGCGGGATCGGTCTTTCCACACCGGCCGCACTGCTCGGTGCGCTCCGGTATTTCCCGCAGCTGCTCAGAGAGGCGCCTGCGATGCCCGATACCGGCCGTGATTTTTACAGTGTGGCCACAGCCCCCTGTATTGAAGCCTGTCCGGCTCACGTGAATGTGCCGCGCTACATTGATTATGTCCGTGACGGACACCCGGAACTAGCCACCGGTGTGCTGCTTGAGCATTACCCGCTCGTGGGATCGTGCGGGCGTGTCTGCGTGCGTCCCTGCGAGAGCGCCTGTGTGCGTGGAGAGGTTGACCGCCCTGTGGCGATCAAGGATCTCAAACGTTTTGCCGCAGACCACCTCGGCAGCCCGATCGAAGCGGTCTTTGACGGTAATGCCCGGCAGAAGCACTCTCCGGTCTCCAAGAGCGTGGCCGTGATCGGTGCGGGGCCCGCCGGTGTGACCTGTGCGTACCATCTGCTGCGCAGAGGGCACAAGGTTGATATTTTCGAAGAGCAGCACGGCGCGGGCGGTATGGCCCGGCTCGGCATTCCGATGTACCGTCTGCCCAACGATCTGCTTGACTCGGAAACCGGCACGATTGAAAAGCTCGGCGGCCAGTATTTCTTCGGCCAGCGTCTTGGCAGGGACTTTACCATCGACTCACTGTTTAAGCGAGGCTATGAGGCGGTCTTCCTGGGTGTAGGCTGCGCCCTCGGACAGTATCTGGGGCTGCCCGGCGAGGATCAGTCTGCGCAGGGTTATCTCAAGGGGCTGGATTTCCTTCTGGATGTCGAGCGCGCCCAGAGTCAGGGCACAAACCTTGAGCTGCCCGGTGACGTGGTCATTGTCGGCTGCGGCAATGTGGCCATGGACTGCTGCCGGTCGGCACGACGCCTTGTCAGAGACGGTGCCCGGGTCACCGTGAGCTATCGCCGCACCCGTGAGTCTGCTCCGGCGGATGCCGAAGAAATCGAGTCGGCCATGGAGGAGGGAATTGCGTTTGATTTTCTGAGTGCTCCTGTCGAGGTGATTGTTGAAAACGGTAAAGTGACCGGTCTGCGTCTGGTGCGCATGCGTGAAGGGGAACCCGACGCCTCGGGGCGCCGCAGTGTCAGTCCGGTGCCGGGAAGTGAATACGTGATTCCCTGCTCGACGGTGATCGCAGCAATCGGCCAGAAGATGGACGCGGGGATTTTCGCCCCGGAAGACGGGATTACGCTCAACCGAAAAGGTGTGATCGTGGTTGACGATGCGCTGCAGACCACTCGCGAAGGGGTGTTTGCCGGCGGGGATGCCGTCACGGGGCCGACGAGCCTGATCAAAGGCATGGCACAGGGCCAGCAGGCGGCAAGCGCCATTCATGAGTATCTCATGACCAAAGCCTCGGGCTTTATCCCCCGGCGCCGCATGGCGGACATGATCCAGGCGGGCAGACTGCTTGAGGACTGTCATCCGGAGCGCGCTCTTGTGTATAAACCCCGTCAGACGATGCCGCGTCTTGAAGCCCGGGAGCGTGTGAAGCACTGGCAGGAGGTCGAGCTCGGTCTGAGCGAGGATCAGGCCTGGGCGGAGTCCTCACGCTGTCTGCGCTGCTACAGACTGTTCGGTATTTCAACGCTCAAACATATTCCGGGTAACTCGCCCATGGAAGAGCTCTAGGAGAAGGTCAATGCAGAGAGCTTATATTGATCAGCGTCCCGTGGACTTCACGCCCGGTGAGACGATCCTTGAGGCGGCCCGCCGTGAGGGTATCTTTATTCCGACGCTGTGTGAATTCAGTGCGCTTCATCACCGCCCTGGCACCTGCAGAATGTGTCTTGTCTCGTGTGAGAAAACCGGTGCCGGCGGCCAGGAGCGGATCGTCACCGCCTGTGACACACGGCTCGAAGAGGGGGACCGGATCCGCACGAACACTGCTCAGGTGCGGGGGCGTCAGAAGCTGCAGGCAGAGCTGCTGTTTATGGATCACTGTGAAACCTGCTCGGCCTGTGCACGGCACGGTGCCTGCGAACTGCAGAAGGTTGCCATGGAAGTGGGACTTGATACGGGCGGCCTCTCCGGTACGCTCAACACCCGCAGCGGCCGGGATCTCTCGCAGACCGGTCTCACTTTCACCCCCGACAAGTGCATCCGCTGCATGCGCTGTGTGGAGGTCTGCCGTCAGCTTCACGGCATCGGCGCAATCACGTTCGAGAAGACCGGTACCGACGCGCATATCGGCTTTGACGGTGACGCCTGGATTGAGTCCGACCGCTGCATTCAGTGCGGTCAGTGCGGGCTGGTCTGTCCGACCGGTGCGCTCGCGGTGCGAAACGACATTGACCGTGCGCTCGACTGGCTCGGCGACCCGGAAATCATCACGGTGATTCAGTTCGCGCCGGCAACCCGCATCGCCATCAGTGAGATGGCCGGTCTGCCCGCCGGCACCAATGCCGAAGGTCAGCTCGTTGCCGCTCTCAAGCGTCTCGGGGCTGACTATGTGATGGATACGCGCTGGGCGGCGGATGTGACCATCATGGAGGAGGGCACAGAACTGATGGAACGGCTGACGGCACAGAAACTCGCCGGCACGCTCGGAAATCCCCGCACGATGTTCACCTCGTGCTGCCCCGGCTGGGTCAACCATATGGAAAAAGAGGCGCCGGATCTGTTTGCGCATCTCTCGAGCACGCGCTCGCCGCAGCAGATCTTCGGTGCGCTGGTGAAAACCTATCTCCCGCGCAAACTCGGCCTTGATGTCAAACGCATCCGCCACCTCTCGATCATGCCGTGCACGGCCAAGAAGGGAGAGGCCGGCAAACGCACGCTCAAACGGGGTGGTGCCGATGACGTTGATCTGGTGCTTACCGTGCAAGAGACGGCGGAAATGCTCCGGCGCCGCGGGATTGATCTCGCGCAGCTCGAGCCCCGGCCTTTTGACACACCGCTCATGACCGAAGCCTCCGGCGGCGGGCAGCTCTTTGCCTCGACCGGCGGGGTGATGGAGTCCGCACTGCGCACGGTTGCTGCCAAAGCAGGCGGTCCGGATTTCGGAAAGCTGCCGCTCACCCCCGTGCGCGGACTTGCCAACACCAAGGAGGCTGTGGTAAAAACCGAAACCTTCGGGGAGCTGCGTGTCGCCGTGGTCTACGGCATCAGAAGCGCCCGTGTCATTATTGACATGGTAAGAAAGGGAACCTCCCCGTATCATTTTGTCGAGGTGATGGCCTGCCCGGGCGGCTGCATCGGCGGAGGCGGAACGGCCCGCGGTGCGGGCTGGCTCAGAAGTCTGCCGGCACGCCAGCAGCGGGTGTACCGCATCGACGAAAAGAGCGCCATCAGAGGGGCGCATGAAAACCCCGATGTGCTCGCGCTTTATGAGGATTTCCTCGGCGAACCGGCCGGGCACCTCGCACACGAGCTGCTGCACTGCGGCTATGAAAATCGTCAGAAAACGAAAAAACAGTACAGGATCAGCGAAATCGAGGCTAAAGTGAAGCTCACCAACCGCCAGTCCTGATTGTCCGGAAAAAAAATACGCATGAAGCGATCTGATTTTGAACTGATGGCCCCCGCGGGCTCCCGTGAATCGATGTATGCCGCTATTCAGGGCGGCGCGGATGCCGTGTATTTCGGTGTCGGCGAGCTCAATATGCGGGCACACTCGGCAAAGGTGTTCACGCAGGCCGATCTGCCTGAACTCGCCGCGATCTGCCGTGAGCACGGCGTCAGAAGTTTTCTGACGGTCAACACGGTGCTCTACGACGGGGATATCGCCGCTGTGAAAGAGCTGATGCACGACGCGGCAGCGGCGGGCATCAGTGCGGTGATTGTCGCGGATGTGGCGGCGATGCTGGCCGCGCGCGAAGCGGGTCTTGAGGTTCATCTCTCCACGCAGCTCAACATCGCCAACGTCGAAGCTCTGCGTTTTTATGCGCAGTTTGCCGATGTGGCCGTGCTTGCGCGCGAGCTCACACTTGAGCAGGTGGCACATATCCACCGTGCTGTTGTGAACGAACCCATTCTCGGTCCGTCCGGTGAACCGGTCCGGCTGGAGATGTTCTGTCACGGCGCGCTCTGCATGGCCGTGAGCGGCCGCTGCTATCTGAGTGAGGGCACGCGCGGGAAAAGCGCCAACCGCGGGGAGTGTCTGCAGACCTGCCGGCGCGAATACATTGTCAAAGACAAAGAGCGCGACATCGAGCTCTCGGTTGACAACGGCTACATTTTCTCTCCGCAGGATCTCAAGACAATCGGTTTTCTTGACCGTATGGTCGAGGCCGGCGCACGTGTTTTTAAAATCGAAGGGCGTGCCAGAGGCCCCGAATATGTCCGCACGGTCACCCGGGCCTACCATGAGGCGCTGGTGGCGATTGCCGCCGGGCGCTGGGATGAGGAAAAGCGCACACACTGGGATGAGGCGCTCGGTGCGGTGTTCAACCGCGGTTTCTGGAACGGCTACTATCTGGGCGAGCCGGTGGCGAAACTCACCGACGGCTACGGCTCAAAGGCAACAGAGCGCAAAGTGTTTGCCGGCGTGGCGCTCGGCTACTACCCGAAGGCACAGGTGGGCTACTTTCGTGTGCAGGCCGGTGAGGTGAAGACAGGCGACAAGGTGCTGATCACCGGTCCGACCACCGGAGCGGTGAGTGTGGTGATTGATGAGATGCGGGTCAATGACGTGCCTGCGAGCGTGGCGAAAAAAGGTGATGAAATCACGTTCCGGGTGACGGAAAAGCTTCGTGTCAACGATAAGCTCTACCGGATGGAGCCGGCCGTGCGCTGAGCTCCCGCCCGCGCAATGCGCTAGACTGAAACTGCCCGGGAGCGGCGGTTTTGAGGTTAAAAGGAATGTGGAAATATTTTATCGACGCGGTTTTTTCACGAAACTATTTCAACTTTACGGGGCGCAGCACCCGTAAGGCCTTCTGGTGTTTCATGGCGGTTTATATCCTTCTGAGCATTCTGGTGAGTCTGCTGCAGAAGGTTGCCGCCGCAGCACAGAATCCGTGGGCTGATTTTCTCGCCGGCTGGGTCAGTCTCGGCTGGTCGGTGCTCATTCTGATTCCGCTGCTGGCGATAACGGTGCGCCGTTTCCGCGATGCCGGCGTTTCACCCTGGTGGCTTCCGGCGCTCATCGGTGTGCAGCTCGGCTGCTCGGCCTGGATTCTGAGCGCGGCAGCCCCCTGGGAGGTCTATGCGGCGATGGCGGTATCGCTTGCCACCGGCGCCGTGTGGTTCTGGACGCTTTGCCGTCCGTCGGCTCAGTAATCCGCTGCTCACACTGTTTTTTCTCTCCGGACGTCACCACCATGTACATTCTGCCGCCCAGCGACTACACACTCAGTGATATTGAACGCTTCTGCGAGCTCACCCTGCGAAAAGGCTCACAGCTCGAGAGCGTCAGAAAAACGCCCGACGATGAGCGTGTCGTGGTGGGCGCATGGGTGCTCGGACTCTCTGCACGCTCTGGCCCGGAGGAGCTCTCCGGGCACGCGGCGCGTTTTCTTGCCGCAGAAGGCAGCTGGCTCGCCGAGCAGCCCGCAGTGCTCATTGAGCGTGCGCTCGCCCTCGGTCTGATTGAAAAAGAGGGCGAACGCTACAGCGTGCGTCAGCATGCCAGAGACGGCGTGACCCGCCGGCGGCTCATCGATGAGATCGAGGCCGCGCGAAGCATTATGAACGAGCGCCGGGAGCGCATGCGCCGTGAACTGCAGGCCAGAAACCGTGAGGTGAACCGGCCGCAGAACCCCTGGGTGCGCCCCGAAGAGGATGAACGGTGGATGGCGGAGGCGCTCGATGAGGCGCGCCTTGCTGCGCAGGATGAGGAGGTGCCGGTGGGCGCGGTGCTCGTGCTCGATGGCGAGATCATTGCGCGCGCAGGCAACAGAACCCGTACGGACTGCGATCCGACGGCACACGCCGAGATGCTTGTTATCCGCGAGGCGGCAAAAAAACTCAGCAACTACCGGCTCGAGCGATCTACACTGTATGTGACACTGGAGCCCTGCCCGATGTGTGCCGGGGCGCTGGTGCAGGCCAGGGTCGGCCGTGTCGTGTTTGCGGCGGCTGATCCGAAAATGGGGGCGATGGGCGGCGCGTTCGATCTCGGTGCTGTTGAAGGAATCAATCACCGTCCCCTGGTGGAAGCGGGCTGCGGCTGTGAGGCCGCCAGAGCGCTTCTGCAGACTTTTTTCAGTAAAAAACGCTCCCGGGCGGCACAGTAAAGGACAGTAGGATGCAGGCTAAAGGGCTTTTTCAGGGAGTTCGCCTCACGGTCTTTGCACCGTCGAGACAGTGGATGACGTCTCAGGGAGAGGTGGATTACGCCCTGCACGAAAAGGCGCTCTGCGCACTGGAGACTCTCGGCTTTGAGCTGAGGCTCACCGGCTCGGTATGGCTCGAAGACCGGCGCTTTGCCGGCACTGACCCGGAGCGCGCGGCGGATTTTGTGACGGCACTCAATCTTGAAGGCAGTGACCTTCTGATGGCCCTTCGGGGCGGCTGGGGCGCGGCACGAATGCTCTCGTGCCTTGACTGGGAGGCGATCCCCGGGGAAATTCCGCCGCTTGTGGGGTACTCCGACATTACCGCCATCAACCTTGCCCTCTTAGCCCGGAAAAACATTGTCTCCTGGCAGGGACCGACACTGCGCGATCTGATCGATCCGGATCCGCTCACGCTTGAAGGGCTTGAGATGGTGCTCGGCCGGCGGCCGTTTTCGCTCACCTGGCCGGCACGCCGGTTTTTCGGCAGTGAGAGAGGGGAGGTGAGCGGCGTTCTCTGGGGCGGCAATCTGAGTGTGCTCACGAGCCTGATCGGCACGCCGTATTTCCCCTCGGGGGTTCTCGCCTCGGACAATATTCTCTTTCTTGAGGACGTCTCTGAACCAGCCTACCGCATCGACAGAATGCTTATGCAGCTTGAACTCGCAGGTGCGCTTCGCCACACAAAAGCGATTGTGGCCGGAGAATTCACCGGGGCCGATCAGAGCTGCGGCTGGGACGGGGATTTTGAACTTTTTGATGCTCTTGTGGACACCGCGGAGCGCTCCGGTGTGCCCGTGATCGACGGGTTGCCCTTCGGACATGTGCACGCCAAAACGTCGCTGCCCGTTGGCGAGCGTGTGAGGCTCGTCTACAGCGGGGACGGCGTAACGCTTGAGAGACGCTGAACACACACAGGACAAGGAACAATCCGGACATGGCTGACAGTCAATGGAAATGGCTCTACCGCGGCATTTTCCGCCCGACACATCTCACGGCGAGAATGCTCATCAAGATGATTCTCACCTCGATACGTCTGCAGCCCGTGGCGCTGCTGGCGCAGTTTGCCGGGATGACGAGCCTGGTGGCGGTATTCTGGAACAGTGATGTGAGCAGGGTGTTCCTGCTCGTCTGGTACGGGCTCGGACTTGCGCAGATTTATTTTTCACTGCGCTATGTGCGCCACTTCTGGCGGGATCGCGACCGTGTGACCCGCGTGAGGATCTGGGTGCGGCGCTGGACTGCACTCGCCGTTGCCGCCGGGGTGATCTGGGGGATTGCCGGCCCGTCGCTGATGCTGCCCCTCTCGGGGATCTCCCAGGTGGTGACAGTTGCCGTTGTCGTGGCGGTGACCTTTGCAAGCTGGCCGGTGTATGCCTGCTGGCTGCCATCGCTCACGGCCTTCACCTTTTTGTCGCTCACCCCGATGATGATCACCTTCGCCGTGCAGTTCGGTATCAGCGAGGCGCTGATGATGGGCGTGCTTGTTGCAAGCAGCGGCTTTATTCTGTACTCCGGAAGAAAGCTCAACGAAATGGTGATCTCCGCCATTCTCACCGATGATAAAAACCGCCGCCTTGTCGAGCGGCTGCAGACCGAGGTGACGCAGTCCGAGAAGGCCCGCCGCATGGCGGAGCATCTGAGTGAGCGGCGAAGCCGGTTTTTTGCGGCGGCCAATCATGACATCCGTCAGCCGCTGCAGGCCATGGGGATCTACCTGGATCTGCTGCGTCGCCGTGCCACCCCTGAGACTCGTCCGGTGGTTGAAGAGCTGCTCAAGACGAGCGCCTCGATTTCAACCCTTGTTGAGCAGGTGCTCACGGTGACCCGGATGGAGTTCGGGCGGCTTGATCTGCATCCGGAGGTGGTGTTTCTGCCGGAATTTCTTGAGGAGCTTGCCCAGGAATGCCGCCCGGTGGCAACCCGGAAAGGTCTGGTGATCCGCGTGGTCTCGGCGCAGGTGTCGGTCATGACCGACCGCATCATGCTCAAACGCGCCCTCAAAAATCTTGTCAGCAACGCCATCAACTATTCCAGAGCGGATGCAGAGTTGCCTGAGATTGTGATCGGCGCCAGACATCTGGGCTCGGGTGACGTGAGTATCGGGGTGTATGACTGCGGTCCGGGTCTGAGTGCGGATGACAGAAAGCGGCTCTTTGAAACGTTTTTCCGCGGCTCGGCCGGCAAAGAGAATCCGGGCAGCGGTTTCGGTCTGGGTCTCTCGATTGTCAAAGGGCTTGCCAAACAGCTTGATGCGACGCTCTCCGTGTCTTCCCGTCCCGGACGGGGCAGTGTTTTTCGCATGACTTTCCCGGCTGCCGAGACGGTGCACAGTCTGCCTGAACGGGGCAAGGATGAGGTAAAGCTTGAGATTCCCGCCTGGCAGGGGACGGCGCTGGTGCTCGAGGATAACGTGATGGTGGCCCGTGCTGTCGGGGCGCTGCTTGAGGGCTGGGGCGCAAAGGTTCAGGTTTTCAATGCGCCCGATGAACGCTTTAAAGCCTGGGTAAAGGAGAATATCCGCGAGGTGGCTGTCTTTATCACAGACTTCAATCTCGGCGAGGATGTGCCTGACGGGCTCGAGGCGATTGTCGAGGTCACGCTCGCGGCAGAAGCGGTGAAAAAGCCTGTCGAGACGGTACTGCTCACCGCGGTGGCGAGCGACCTGATTGAAACACGCTGGAAAACGCTTAAAAACGCGCATCCCTCGCTGCCGCTGGTGTTCCCGAGTGTGCTTCAGAAACCCATCGACGAGGAGGGACTTCTGGAGGTGATGCGGAAGTCACAGATGAATTAAGCAGACTCTGAGAGTACAATAAAGATCTGCTCAACGCGACAGATATTCGGAGAACTATTGTATGCAGTACCTCATTGTGGATGATCATGCTTTGATTACCTCGGCCGTGTCAATGCTTCTGGAGGACCGGGATCCGCAAGCCGTGGTACACACTGCAGGCTCCTCTGACGGGGCGCTCGCGCTCATTGATGAGTATGGTGACAGCACCGATCTGCTGATTCTGGATCTGGGCATGCCCGGTGTGCAGGGCACGGAGCTTATGGAGGAGATCGTCCGCCGTCAGCCGTTTATGAAGATTCTGGTTCTCTCCGGTTCCACCGATCGGACAAGCATTATGCGGGTGCTGCAGCTCGGCGCTGCAGGGTTTGTTCCCAAGAGTCTCGACCCGGAAATGCTCACCACCGCCATCGATTTTGTGCTCAAGGGCGGTGTGTTTATTCCCACCAAACTGCTGAGTGACGGTCAGCGTGAGGGGATTTTCAACGAAACCACCGAACGGCTCAAGCCGCAGACGCCGGAGGTGCATCTCACCGAACGGCAGAAGGATGTGCTCAAGCAGCTTGCCAAAGGGGCGCCGATCAAGCGGATCTGTCTTGATCTGAATCTCTCCGAGGGCACCATCAAAACCCATGTGTCGGCCATCTACCGTGCGTTCGGTGCCACGAACCGCACTGAAGCGCTCCTTGCCGCACGCCGCGCAGGCTACGACATCGACGTGTAGTCACCGTGCCCGCCGGCTCAAAGAGAGCAGAGGACAGCCGCACCAAATACAAACAACGCCCGGACGCACACTGCGCCCGGGCGTTTAATTTAGGGTTTCCCGTCTGATGTTCAGTTTTCAGGACGGGTGTTGAGCAGATCCCGGATCAGGTCCTGGCTCGAGTAGATCGCCTCGTCGGGTTCACGGGTAATGCGGTCATACGTGCCGTCGGACTTCAGAATCCAGGCATTCACGTTATCGGCGAGCTGCGGCTCGAGAATATCGTGAAGGATGCGTTCGCGCAGGTGCGGCGCATTGATCGGCGTCACCGTTTCAATACGGCCGTTGAGGTTGCGGGGCATCATGTCAGCCGAGCCCATGTACATCTTCATGTTGCCGTTGTTCGCAAAGCAGTACACGCGGGCATGTTCGAGGTAGCGGCCCACAATCGAGCGGACCGTGATCGTTTCCGACACGCCGGGAATCCCGGGACGCAGACAGCAGATACCGCGGATGATGCAGTCGATTTTCACGCCGGCCTGACTGGCGCGGTAAAGCGCACGAATCACCTTCGGGTCAACGAGCTGATTGAGTTTGAAGATGATATAGCCGTTGCCGTGAGCCTTGTGGCTTTCGATCTCCCGATCGATGGCGGCGATCATGTTGTCACGCATGTTCACAGGCGAGACCCAGAGACTGCGGTAATGATCAACCACGCCGCAGCCTGTGATCACATTGAAGAGCTCGAGCACATCGTCACAGATCTCTTTGTTGGAGGTAAAGAGTCCGAGGTCGGTATAGATCTTGGCAGAGGAGGCGTTGTAGTTGCCCGTGCCGATATGCACGAAGCGTTCGACACTCTTTTCCCCGCGGCGGATCACCAGCGCGAGTTTGGCGTGAATCTTGAGGTTGGGGAAGCCGTAGACGACATTGACCCCGGCCGCTTCCAGATTTTCCGCCCAGTTGATGTTGCGTTCCTCGTCAAAGCGCGCCTTGAGTTCCACCACGGCGGTAACCTGTTTGCCGCGGCGGCGTGCATCGAGCAGCGCCTGCACAATGGGCGAGTTGGAGCCGCAGCGGTACAGTGTCTGCTTGATGGCAACAACCTTCGGATCACGGGCGGCACGCTGCAGGAATTCCACCGTGCCGTCAAAGGATTCGTAGGGATGGTAGAGCAGAAGGTCTTCCTTGAGCAGTGTGGCGAAGAGATCCTCATCCTGCTGGAAGGGTGTCGGCAGACGCGAGGCCACCGGCGGATACTTCAGATCCTCACGGTCAAGACCGGAGATCTGGATGAAGTCGCTCATGCTGAAGGGCAGACGGGTGCGCAGAATCTGTGTCTGAGTCACATTCAGGTTCTTGATCAGGAATTCCTGCAGACGGCGGCTCATGCCGTATTCAATCTGCAGACGCACCACGGAGCCGAAGCGGCGCTGCTCGACAAAGTCGCGCACGGCGGCGAGAAGGTCATCGGCCTCGTCCTCTTCAATTTCTCCGTCCGTGTTGCGGATGATGCGGAAGAGCCCGTAGCTCTTGATCGCATACCCCGGGAAGAGCCGGTCAAGGCGGGCGGCTACCAGATCCTCAAGGCAGAGAATACGTTCGCCGGCAGGACGCGTGCTGAGGGTGACATTGCTGCTCTGACGGTCAAAATAGAGGAATCGCGGCAGGTTGTTCGGACACTTCAGACGGGCAAAGCGGGTGAGCCCCGTCACCGAGGGGTGCGTGCCCATGAGTTCGATCACAAAGTTGATACTCGTGTTGGAGATCATGGGGAAGGGGTGACCGGCGTCAACAGACTGCGGCGTGAGGGTCGGGAACACCTCGCTGTCAAAGAATTCGTCGGCGAGGGCGCGCTCCCTGGCATTGAGATCCTTATAGGTCACAAGTTCAATGCCGGCTTTCTTCAGCGCAGGCAGCAGATCGTTCTGCCAGAGCGCCTCCGCATCGGTCCACATGTTCTGGGAGATGTCCCGGATCTGCTTGAGCAGCTGTGCGGCGGTCAGACCGTCAGCCGCAGTGGAGGTCACGCCGCGGCGGGCCTGCTGCTGCAGATTCTTGACGCGCACCATGTAGAATTCGTCAAGGTTGTTAAAGAAGATCGAAAAGAACTTAAGGCGCTCGAGCAGCGGAACCGTTTTATCCGCCGCTGTCTCCATCACTTTCTGGTCGAAGGCAAGCCAGCTGATTTCACGGTTGGTATACAGTCTGGGCTCTGTCAGGTCTACCGTAGGCTGGGAAGGCGTTGTTGTGTTCTTTTGTGACATGCAGAACTCCTATTGGATTTTCACTGGGGGGATACTTTTATTTTAGGCTTTTATTGCGTTTAGCATTTGGTGTAAACGCGTTCATTTGCCGTTTTTTCGTTAGTGTTTTCCCCTAGTAGCTCAAGCGTTTGAGCCTTGTCCTGAACGGGCGGGTGCACCGGTGGAGGAAACGGTACATTTTTTTCTGACATTTCCTTCGCTTTCCCGGATCCGGCTCCGCCGGACGGTTCAGTATCTGCGGGTGTGAAAGAGCTCCGCAGCGGAAAGCTCACCGGCGATGGCACCTTTTTCCATCAGGAGAATCCGGTCACACATGGCGGCGGCGAGTTCTGTATCGTGCGTGATGAAGAGCCAGGTCATGTCCGGGGTTTTCAGTGTTTTGAGCAGGGCAACAAGCGAACCCGATACGGCGGCATCAAGCGAGCTCAGAGCCTCGTCAAAGACCACAAACTGCGGTGAGGCCGAGAGTGCACGGGCCAGCGCGATGCGCTGCGCCTCCCCGCCCGAGAGCATATGCGCATAGGCATTGAGGCGCGCCTCGCCGAGGCCGACCATGCTGATGAGTTTTTCAGCCTCCCCCTCAAGCGGACGGCCGAGAATACGGAGCGGCTCAAGAAGCAGATCACGTACGCGCATGGTCGGATTGAGACTGTCAATATAGTCCTGAAACACCACGCTCAGAGCACCCGGATGAGCACTGATCCAGTCCTGCTGTGCCATTCCCTCAAACGTGATGCTGCCTGCATCAGGTTTTTCCAGTCCGAGAAGCAGCCTTGAGAGCGTACTTTTGCCTGTGCCCGATGGTGCAACCAGTCCGAGCACCTCACCCCGGCGCAGGGTGAAGGAGAGGTTTTCAAACACGGTATTGCTCCGGCGCCAGCCGGTCCGGTAACGCCGGGTGAGATTTTTCACCTCGATAAAGGGGGCGGCGGACGCATTTTGAGGAGCGGCCGCAGCATGTGCCTGAGCTGCATTAACTGTGAGCATCCGGCCGGCGATCAGGCGCCGCGTGGCAGGGGCGTGCGGATCGAGCAGAATTTCCGGGCCGCCGTGCTCAACGAGCCGGCCCGCATCCATCACAAAGAGTTCATCGGCCCAGTTAGCGGCAAGCTTCAGGTCATGGGTGATCAGCATCACGGTAGTGCCGTGCGCTTTTCTGAGCGTATCAAGCCGCTCGAGAGACTCCTCTCTGAGGGCGGCATCGAGTGCGCCGACGGTTTCGTCAGCGATGACCAGATCGGGCGGGTTGATCATGGCTGCGGCAAGCATTGTGCGCTGCAGCATACCGCCGGAGAGCTCGCAGGGGTAATGAGCGAGAATGCGTTCGGGCTCGGCAAAACCCAGCTCCCCGAGCACGGTTCGCAGCTTCTCCCGGAAGGCGGATTTGCTGCGTGCGGCGTCCGGCACCCCTTCGCCAAGCTGAGTGCCCAGACGCACCAGAGGATCCCAGGCGTTCATCGCCTGCTGAACCAGATAGAGGATGCGCAGCTTTTTCTGTCCTTCGGCGAGATGCTCACGCACAAGACCGCTACGTGTGAAATTCTCCGGCAGCAGACCGGCCAGCGCACGCGTGAGCAGACTTTTGCCCGCCCCGGAAGCGCCGAGCAGGGCGATACGTTTCCCTCGTCCGATCTCCAGGGTGACCTGACTGACCAGCTGCACGCCCGAGGGGGCTGTGACAGCAAGGTCCTTTGCAAAGACAAGCAGATCCTTCACCGCGGACCTCCTTTGCGGGAGCGGCGCACATCGAGCGCATCACGCAGACCGTCACCGAGAAAATTGATTGCTGCCGCCACAAACACAATCGCCAGTCCGGGCGGGAGCATCTGATAAGGCGCACTGAAAAAGACGTCTCTGGCCTCCGAGAGCATCATGCCCCATTCGGGGGCCGGCGGCTGCACGCCGAGACCGAGGAACCCGAGAGCGGACATCATCAGCATGACAGCCGCCGAGTCAAGCGTCATCAGAACAGAGAATTCGCCTGCCACGGACGGAATATAGTGCCGCAGGAGAAGGTGAGTGCGCGAGGCGCCTGCGAGCTCGGCAAATCGCAGATAGCCTCTTGAGCGCACCCCGACGAGCATTGAGCGCATCATGCGTGCGTACCAGCTCCATTTGGCAAGTACACAGGCCAGCACCACATGATCGAGCCCGGGGCCGAGCATGCCGACAATGGCCAGAATCATCACTTCGCCCGGAAACGACATCAGTGCGTCACACAGCCGCATCATCAGCCGCTCGACACGTGCACCGGCAGCCACGGCAATTGAGCCGTACAGTGCTCCCGCCAGACATGTAAGCAGCATGGTGAGCAGCGACAGACAGACCGTGCTGCGGATGCCGTAGAGCAGGCGCGTGAGAATGTCACGCCCGAGCAGATCGGTGCCGAGCCAGTGGCTCACCGTTGGTGTTTCAAGCCTTGCGGCAAGATTCATGGCATCGGGTTCATACGGTGTGAGCCATGGGGCCAGCGCGCCGAGCAGCAGCACAGCGGCAATAATAAAAAGCGGGATCGCCACATCCTTGCGTAAAAGAAGGGACTCAGTCATACCTGCCCCCGTTTTGAGAGGCGATCCCGGGGATCGAGCCAGAGAATAAAAATTTCGCTCGCGAGGTTAAAAAGCACAAACAGTGTGGCGGTGAGCAGGGCGTAGGCCGAGATAACCGGCAGGTCCCGGTTGAAGATCGCGCTCACACAAAGCCTCCCGATACCCGGCCAGGCGAAGACGGTTTCAATGACAAACGCGCCGGCAATGAGTTTCGGGATCGACATGCCCAGCGCGGCGGCACTGCCGCGCAGGGAGTTGAGCCACACATGCATGAGAATGCGCACACGGCTCAGACCGCGGCTTCTGGCAAAGAGCACCCAGTCGGTGCTGAGTGCGGCGAGCATTTCCGAGCGCATCAGCCGTGCGTAGCTCGACAGATACATCAGCGAGAGTGTCACCGCGGGCAGAATGATGCTGCCCGGAGCGCTCATGCCGCTTGTCGGCAGCCAGTTGAGGTAAACAGCGAAAAACCACATCAGGAGCAGACCGACCCAGAATGAAGGCATGGCGCCGGTGATAAACACCGCCGCACGCAGCAGCCGGTCGGTGACGCCGCCCGGACGCATGGCACAGAGCATGGCGATCAGAGCCGAGAGCGTGATGATGATGGCAAGGGCGGCAAGCGCAAGTTCAAAGGTTGCCCCTAGCGCCGGCAGCATATCCTCAAGGACAGGCCGGCCGGTGACGAAGCTTTTTCCGAAGTCGCCCGTCAGCACATTGCCCGCCCAGTGGACGTAGCGCAGCAGAAACGGTTCATCAAGACCGAGCTCGTGGCGCGTCTGTGCAATAAGCTCCGGTGTGGGCACCATTGCATTGACGCGAATGGCAACCTCCGCAGGATCGGAGGGCGCGAGCATCATGAGCGAGAACGTCACGAAACTCACCGCTATCAGTGTGGGGATAAGCCACAGTATTCGCAAGGCAACGGCACGGAGCATTGTGGTGAAACCGGTTATCTGCAAGTCGGACTGCTTACTCAGTGAGCAGGACGACGTCGCATTTTCTCAAAAGGAATCTCGTATTGTGACACGGCAAACTCCACGTTCTCAACCACGGGCGAATAAACCGCCTTGGTGCGCGAGTAGGAGAGCGGCAGATACACCGCCGACTCGTGGATGCGCCGGAGCAGCCGGTGAATCATTTCCAGCTGTTTGCCCTCATCGGCCTGCGTCATCAGAGCGGTGATGCTGGCATCGATCTGCTCCTTGTCACTCAGACCGCGCTGCGCCTGATAGTCGCCGTGCGCAGGGAAGCGCCAGCTCGCAAAGTAGCTCTGCGGGTCGTAGGGCGCACCCCAGGAAAGCGAATATTGTAAGTCAAATTTCCCTGTTCTCTGACGGTCCAGGAAGGCCTGTTTCTCCTCGCCGATCACTTTGAGCGTAATGCCCACGCGGGCAAGATCGCCCTGAATCGCCTGCGCAATATTCTTTTCCTGCCCGTTCTGGGAGTTGAAATAAAAGCTGAGCTCGAGCGGACGGCCGTCCTTTTCACGCACGCCGTTCTTTCCGGTCAGCCAGCCTGCCTCATCGAGCAGCCGGCGCGCTTTCTGAGGGTCAAAACCGCGCACGGTGAGCTCAATGTCGCAGCCCGGTACGTTTCGTGCCATCAGTGTGCCTGCCGGCGCCTCGGTGCCGTTGAGCACATTTTTCACAATCGCCTCGCGGTCAACCGCAAACTGGATGGCCTCGCGCACACGCACGTCAGAGGTTACCGGAGAGCCAGAGTTGATCAGGACGGCACGCGAACCGGTGGGTTCGGAGAGTTTAACCTTCAGGGTGCCGCTTTTCTGCAGACCTGTAAAGGCATCACTGGTGATCTGGTCACCGTCGGCACCGAAAATCAGATCGATCTCCCCTTTCTGAAGCGCGAGCAGACTCGTCTGCAGGTCCGGCATCACTCGCCACTCAACGGCGGCAAGCGAGGGCTTTTCTCCCCAGTAGTCGGGATTGCGCTCAAAGCGTGCGAACTGATTGCGCTCGTGCTGAACCAGTTTCCAGGGGCCGGTGCCGGCAAGACAGGTTACCCCGTCTTTGGTTTTACCTTCCTTCATGCATGCCGGTGAAATGAACCGCAGAGGGCGTGTGACGCCCAGTTCGATAAGCGTGGGGAAGTAGGGATGTTTGAGTTTGAGCTCCCAGGTGCGGGCGTCAACCACACGGGTGGACTCGACCTCGTTGACGAGATCAAGCCAGGCGTGACGGCTGCGGTTGTCAAGCACCGCCCGGACATTCATATCCACCGCCGTCGCATCAAAGGGAGTGCCGTCGGAAAAACGCACCCCTTCGCGCAGATGGAAGGTATAGGTGCGCCCGTCAGCCGAAATGTCCCAGCTGCTGGCAAGCCACGGCTTCACACCGTCAGGCGTGTTGCGCGTGAGTGACTCGAACACCATGGCCTGAGCCGCCATCTCTCCGAGATAAAGATGCGGGTTGATGTTGCGGATGTCCTTTGTTGAGGCATAGCGCAGAACAGCCCCTTCATGTCCGGCGCCACTCTGTGCGGCGGCCGGTGCCTGCGGCGTCTCTTTGGAGCAGCCTGCGGCAAGGAGAAGAAAACCGGCGGAAATCATGGCGGCGCATAAGCGTCCCGGCGCTGTTTTAAACATAAGTCTCAGCCATCAGTAAGCCCGTGCTGTTTGCAGCACTCCGGGCAGGGAGTGAAAGGAGTCTGATCATAAAAATCAGAAATTTGTAGGAAAGGTAGCACACAATGTAGGAAATTTCAAATTTTTGTATGAACTTTTCAGCAGCCTCTCCTCTGCCACCTTGTAACGGCAGTTGTGCCTTGTGTCCTGACGTTTCAGAAGGCGGGTTTTTCTGTGAATCGTCTCGACATGCCGGCGCAAAATGCGCCAAAATGGCAGAGTATGTGTGCGGTGCCCGGACTGTGCCGCACAGAAGACCCGTTTCACAACACCACGCCAATGGAGCGTAACTGTGGAAAAGAAGAAAAGATTGATTTCAGGCGGCAGACTGATTGCCGGCCCGGCGATCGGGCTCACACTTGGTGTATTGGCGCTCACCGCAACAGCTGCACCGGTGAAGGCGCCTGCTGCCGCCCCGGCCGGCGGCAGTGTCAGTGCCGAACCTGATGTGCCGGAAGTGGTGGATCCTGACGAGGCGGCCCGTGCGCTTGCCGCCGGGATTGCCCCCACGGAAAGCCTGAGTGCACTGAAAAAGACTGCCGGCGCGAAAAAGGCCGCCTCTCCGGAGCAGGCTGCCTCTGAGCAGCCCCGTGACCCGAACGCCCCGGTGGTGCTCGGTGCACCCGCTGGCGGCGCTGAGGCTGCTGCTGACGCCGATGAGGATCCGATTGCAAAAATCGCAGAAAAACTCTCCCAGGAGAGCTCAGAGACGCACAGCGGCAGTGCCCCCGGCTCTGAAAAGCCAGCTGCTGAGGTGAAAGACAAAGACAGTGCGGGCGGCAGTGCAACGCCTGCAGGCGAGACCGGAACGGCCTCTGAGGCAAAAGGGGCTGAGAGCACACCGCCCGCCGCTCAGAGCGAGTACGGCGAGGAGAATCCGGAGCCCCGTGCTGTGGCCGCTGCCACCTGGTCAGAAGAGGTCAAGGCCAAAACAAAGGTTAAAGAACTGCCGCCGCTCGGGGACATTCCCGCTTTTCTCGGTGTGAAGCCCTATGTGACGAAAAAAGCCGATGTTGAGGCGCTCTTTAAAGGCAAAGTGCGCTATGCCGATGACGGTCCGCTCGGACCGCGTCATGTGGTCACAGGGGACGACTTCATGATGGGGGCGCAGAGTCTGCTGATCGGTTATACGGCCGACGGGGTTGTTTCGGACATGTATCTGCAGATTCCCGCTGTCGAGGTGGACAGAGCGCGCAGCGCTCTCAAGGGGCTCACGGCCAAAATGTCGCCCGAAGGTCTCTGGATCAGACGCTCCGGGGAGCATATCTGGCGCACCCGGACCACTGAGATGGAACTCTCGCCGGACGCTGACGGCGGCATGACCGTGCTCTACGGCGCGGTGGCCCGCCAGCAGTGGGAGACACGTCACTGGCTCGATGCCGACCCGAATAACCGTTATCCGCGCTTTGCCGGACTGCTCATCGGCCGCAGCACGCTCGATGAGGTTGTCGGCCTGCTCGGCACGCGCGAGGGCTGTTCAATCGGAACACCGGCGGTGTTTCCGAACGGCAGCTTTGCCGTGACGCTCACAGGCAACTGCTTCAGTCTGCCCAAAGAGGAGCGCAGTGATCTGTGGTTTGACGCTGATACACACCGTCTTGTGCGTCTGGTGATTAACACCGGCGCTGCACCGGAGGATATGGAGGCGGTTGAGCAGGCGCTCGCACGCCGCTACAGCGCCACGGATGAGCCCGGTGTGTACCAGGTCGGCACGTCGCCCGCGCGTAACGTCTGGCTGCCCCGCCTGAAGGTCACGCCTGCCGAGGGACGCCTTGAGGTGGATGTGCCGGTGGACGGACTCACGAGTACGGACACGAACTGGATCGCCATCCAGAAGGCTGATCAAGCGCGGCGAAAAGAGGCCGCAAGGATCGACAGGCTGTTTGACTGACGAAAAAAAACGCCACGGGAGACCGTGGCGTTTTGCTTCAGTCTGAGCCTTACGGCACAAGCAGAATATTCTTTGTGGTCTGCTTGCGGGTGGCCTCAGCCTCGGCACGCATCTGCTCGAGTTCAAGGCGGACTTTTTCGCGGGCGGTACTGGTGCGTTCGACCTCTTCAGCCGAGAGGCGGTTGAGCTTGGCTTTGGCGAGCTTCGCCTCGAGCTCCTTGAGTTCGAAATTCAGTTCCATTTCGCGGTCACGCATTTCCTCAAGACGGTCTTCGCGCTTGAGCTGACGCTGGATTTTTGCTTCATCACGGGCATCCACAGCGGCATTGGCGGCACGCACGGCCTCAAGCTGCTGCATCTGGCCGGGTGTCTGCCCCATTTCCTGATAGGCCTGATGACGGCGGTCCACGTGATTGGAGGCGCAGCCGGCAAGCGCCGCGGCGAGGGCGCAGGCGGCCAGAATGCGGGTAAATTGTGTCATGACAGAAACCTCACGAAAAAATTACTTCGCCTTGCCGCAGCCGCCCGGGTTGTTGGGCTGAATACGGCTTTCACCCTGTGAGGGTGCGACGAGAATGGCCGAACCGAGACGGTATTCGCAGAGGTTGCCGACCTGAGCGGACTGATACAGACGGCCGTCTTTGCCGCGGTACGTGAGCTGAACACCGTCGACGAATTCCTGAGCGGTGCTGTCACCGACGGCACCGCCGGCGAGGTTACCCAGAGCGCCGCCGGCAAGACCGCCCATCACACGCGAGCTCGTGCTGTGGTGACCATGGTTGCCGATGGCGGCACCGGCGATGGCGCCGAGAATCATACCAACGGTTTTAGCCTGGTCCCGGTCACGGGAAACATTAACAGCCACCTGGGCAGGTGCCATATACACGATTTCAATCGTTTCCACGGCCTGCACCCGGTTGACGGAATTGGCGGAATAAACGTCAGAGCGATAGCGGCTGCCGTCTTCCATGGCACAGCCGGAAAGCGCAACAAGTGCGGAAAGCGTCAGCACACTGATCAGAGACTTAGATTTCATCGGTTCACTCAACTTCTTGTAGCAGTAAAACAAGGGAAATGGCAGGGAGGCGGCTGCCTCGCGTGAGTCCTGGTGAAGGACCGGCTGCCGGTGCATCACACAATATCACTTTATGAGATTGAGCAAGCTTTTGTTGCCAAAATGTTCGTAACAAAATTCGCAACCCCCAGAAGAAACGCCCGCCGGCCGGAGCCTGCGGGCGTCTCAGAGGGGGAGGAAATTTCGGGGCTGAAGACTCAGTTTTCAACCGTGAAGGCGGTGATGCCGTAGCGGGCCGCCCAGGTCCAGGGGCTCGAGAGCCAGTCGTTGAGTTTTTCACGGTCTTCCTGACTGAGGCGTTCAATTTCTACAGCCTTGTCGATCACACGCGTGAAGTTGATCATTTCGTGACAGGCCACACCGAGGCGGTCAAACAGGCGGCGGGTTTCATCGATACCGAAACTCGTGATGGCCAGGCAGTCGGTGACGATGGCGCCTTCGGCCTTGAGACCTTCGACAGCCGAGAGCAGCGAGAGGCCGGTGGAGATGTGGTCCTCAATGAGCAGCACACGCTTGCCCGCGACGCTCATCCCTTCAACACGGCTCTTGTTGCCGTAGGTTTTGGCGGAGTTGCGCACGAAAACGTTCGGCTTGTTGAGACGGTAGGAGAGGGCGGCGGCATGCGAGACCCCGGCGCCTTCAACACCGGCGATGATGTCGAACTCAAGCCCGAGTTCAACCACCTTGGTGGCCATCGTTTCGAGCACATCACGCCAGGCTTCAGGGTGCGAGGTGATCGTGCGGTTGTCGACATAGATCGGGGTGATAAGGCCGGACTTCAGACGCATGGGGCGGTCGGTGAGAAAGGACACGGCGCCGATGTTGATCAGATGTTCAGCCAGGATGTTTTCAGCGAGTTTGGATTTGTACATTTGTCAGTCTCTTTCGTAGCTCAGAATTAGTCGATACCGATAGCGCGGCGGCCGTTGACGGTGGCAATCTGCACGAGTTCGTCAAAGTAGTCAAAGCGGCAGCCGGTGGCGAGTGTGGTCAGTTCGTGCCACATATCGCCGGCGTTCCAGGGCACCATTGCGTCGCTCACGTTGTCGGTGCCAAGCGCGACCGTAATACCCGCGGGCACCATTTCGTCCACCGGGGTGAGCGAGTTGTGCATCGGGCCGATCATTTCCGAGCGCGGGGTATCGATCCAGGCGGTCGGGCAGGCGATCATCATCACGTCGGCCTTTTTCATCAGTGCGTACAGGCGCTGACGGTAGGCACGCGAGTGTGCGGCAATGGAAATGCCGTGGATGGCGACGACGCGACCCTGCATACCGTGTTCGATGGTCTTTTCACAGAGCTGTTCGGTTTCGTATTCAAGACTTTCGTTGAACTGGTCAACGTGCACGTGCACCATTTTGCCCATTTCCTTGGCCGTGCCGAGGATGATGTCAAAGGCCTCATCGCCCTTGCCGTAGTCGCGTTCGTCGCGCTTGGGCAGAGCACCAATGATGTCAACCATCTGCGCGCCGATGTCAAACCAGTGACGGGCCTCGGGGTTGATCACGCCTTTGAGTGTCTGGTTGGCAAACTTGACCGTGAGCTGATCCTTGTAGTGTTCGCGGGCGCGGATACCGGCCTTGATGGCGCGGTCTTCGGACTGCGGGTCAATGTCCACGAAAGTGGCAAGCGCCGTGACGCCCTGAGCAATCTGGTTTTCAAAGAAAATCGAGAAGCGGCGGTAGAAATCCTCTTCGGTGGAGTTGCGCTTGAGACTGTCAAGGGCATCCCACTTCTGCTGAAGGGTGCAGGTGCGACGCATTTCGAGCACGTCATTGGAGAGGGTGTAGGCGCGGTCGGCGTGCGCATGGGTATTGACCCAGCCGCCGGCGGCTTTAATGGCGGGTTCAATGATATCGCGGATGGTAAGAGGATGTTCCGGTGCGGACATGTGAGCAACTCCTTCACATAAACTAACAAAACTAGAAAAAACACTTCGCTCTTTGACTGGTGTAAAAAGTCTTGAGCTTGAACCGGCAAAGGAAACAATTCACCTAATGTGCCCGTTGCGGTCCAGTTGAATCTAATTTTTGCTACAGAGGGTGCCGTGACCAGCGAGAGTGCATCGTCGTGTGACGGATTCTCTATCGCATCGGGCGCTCCCTGTAACAACCTCCCAAAGGCTGCAGTCGTCAGGAATTGGCTGGCGGAGTGACAGCGGGCAGAAGCCTGCCTGCCATCCGCTAGGCTAAATTGACAAAATTCTATGGATGTTGTCGACAATTAGCAAGTGCAGAAATAAATTATTACATTCACCGGCGACTGACTGCTGTCAAGAAAGACTTTTTTGCGCTCTCAGCGGAACTGTTCGTTGACGCGGCCTGAAAATCGGCGAATAATTGAAAAACACCTTTTACCGGGACGCAGCCGCCGCTCACGGCAGTGAGCGGCAGCGGGCGGTCCGGCAAAAGCCGCACTAAGCGCCCGGGCGCCGCCCGTGCCGCTTTTCAAACAAAAAGAAGGACATCATGACTGAAATTCTGGACCCCATTGCTCTGCGCCGCGAGCTCCACGAAATGCCCGAACTCTCCTTCAAGGAGGTCCGCACGTCGAAATTTGTCGCTGATACGCTTGAGCGTCTCGGCTACGAAGTGCAGCGTAACGTCGGAGACACGACCGGTGTGGTTGGCGTCATCCGCGGTGCTGAACCCGGCCCCGTGCTGATGATCCGCGCCGATATGGACGCGCTGCCGTTTGAAATTGACGGCAAGCCCTGTGCCATTCATGCCTGCGGCCATGACGCACACACCTCGATGGTGCTGGCCGCCGCAAGTCAGCTCAAGGATATCGTCCGTCGCGGTACGCTCAAAGTGCTCTTTCAGCCGGCAGAGGAAACCATTGAAGGCGCGCTTGCCATGATCCGCGCCGGTGCCATTGATGATGTGGACATGATTGTCGGGGCGCATATCCGCCCGGTGCAGGACCTTGAACCGGGTACGATGTGTGCTGCGGTGAACCATACGGCAAGCACCACACTCAGTGTTACCGTCAAAGGCCGCAGCGCTCACGCCGCCCGTCCTCATCTCGGGGTGAACGCGATTGATGTCGGCAGTGCCGTTGTGCAGGCCGTGCAGGCCATCTGGCTCAATCCGGTGGCAAGCTGGAGCGCCAAGTGCACGCAGTTCCATGCTGATCAGGGCGCGACCAACTCCATTCCCGAAGAGGCCCGTCTCACCTTTGACGTCCGTGCCGGCACAAATGATCTGATGAAGGAACTCCTTGAGAAGATCAGCCGTGCGGTGACGCTGACGGCCGAAGCTGCCGGAGCGACGGCTGAAATCCGCTACGGCACGCAGTGCCCGGCCTACGACTACGATGAAAAGCTCATGCAGGAGATTGCCGACTGCATCTGCACCGTGGCCGGTCCCGATAAACTTGCCCGTCCCTGCGGCGGCGGTGGCGAGGATTTCCATCACTACCGTCTCGCCCGCCCGGATCTGCCCGCGGCCTACTTTGGCGTCGGTGTCGGCGCCACCCCCGGTCTGCACGCTGCAAACATGACCTTTGAGGAGAAGTATCTGCCCATGGGCACCGCGGTTTTCGTCGAATGGGTGCGCCGTCACCTCGGCTGAGAACACCTGGTTAACGGGCGTTCCCGCTGAACGCCCTTTACGCCCCGTAAAGACGCTCTGGTACATCACCGGAGCGTTTTTCATATTTACGGGCGCAAAAAGGCCCTGAAATGTGTATGAATGCAAATGAGCGTGTGAGCGTTAAAGATACCTCTGAGGGTCAATGTTAAGATCAGCTGAACGCTCTTGGAGGAGACTTACGCCCGGGTCAGCAGCCCGATCCGGATCAGCAAACATCAAGATAATAAGAGGCACTATCCATGCTTAAATCCAATCCAGACCTGTTTGGTGTATGTCCCTTTGTTACTGCGCAGCATCTGCTCTACGGGAAGTGGTCGATTCTGATCATGCACGAGCTGATCTCCGGTCCGCGCCGCTTTAATGAACTGCTCCGTTCGATGCCCGGCGAGATGACGCACACCACGCTGGTGCGTCAGCTCAAGCACCTTGAGACGGAAGGACTTATCGTTCGTAAGGATTTCGGACAGGTTCCGCCCCGTGTGGAATACTCTCTTACCGAGCTCGGCATGAAATTTCAGGATGTCCTCGTTGCCATTGAAAAATGGGGGCAGGACTATATCGATCACCTGACCCGGCAGCATGTCATTGAAAAGGCGCTTGATACGCCTGAAGGAAACGCTGCCGGCTGAGTGTCTGCTAAAGGGACGTCGCCAGGAGAAAAGAGAGGCGCACAGGTCAACTGCTGACTGTGCGCCTTTTTTTGCCTCAGAAACAGGTGTTTCAGCGGGTCTTGCGGTGATCAAGGCCAAGCTCGGCAATGATCGTGGCTGAAATCTCTTCGATCGACTTGGTGGTCGAATTAAGCCAGCGGATGCCTTCACGGTGCATCAGATTCTCGGCATCCTGAATTTCCTGGCGGCAGTTTTCGAGACTGGCGTAGCGGCTGTTCGGACGGCGTTCGTTACGGATTTCCGAGAGGCGCTCCGGACGGATCGACAGACCGAAGAGTTTGTCGCGCAGCGGAATAAGCGCATCGGGCAGGGCGCCGCGGTCAAAGTCCTCGGGAATGAGCGGGTAGTTGGCCACCTTCAGTCCGAACTGCATGGCAAGAAAAAGCGAGGTCGGTGTTTTGCCCGAGCGCGAGACCCCCACCAGAATCACATCGGCCTCATCGAGCCCGCGGTTGGTCTGTCCGTCGTCGTGCTGGAGCGTGTAGTCAATAGCCGCGATACGGCGGTTGTACTTCTCGTCATCACGGATACGGTGGCTCTGGCCGATGGAGTGCGCGCTCTTCATGCCGAGTTCGGTTTCAAGCGGCCCGACGAATTTCCGGAACAGGTCGATGATATGGCCGTTGACCGCTTCATTGAACGTGCGCATGATGTCCGGATCCACGAAAGTCGTGAAGATGATCGGACGCATGCCGTCCTCCTGACCGCGGCGGTTGATCTGCTGCGCCACGTTGAGCGCCTTTTCAACCGTGTCGGTAAAGGGCAGACGGGTCTGGTGATACGCTAAGTTGGGAAACTGCGTCATGATCGAATGAGCAAGGGTTTCCGCTGTAATGGCCGTGCCATCACTGACAATGAAAACCTGACGGACAGTTTCTTGTTTGGTTGTTTCTGTCATTGCCTGATAAATAGAAAGCAGTCAAAGATAGGCGCATTCTACCCGAATCCACTCCGGGAATGGTTGAAAGCGAAAAAGAAATTAGGAAGAGTAAAAGTGTGATTGCGTTAAAGAGCCTTTCAGGCTGTGAGCAATTGCACCGGCAGGTACTGCTGAGGAGTCGTGCGTATAACCGCAGACGTCGCCCGGAGAGGTGTCTGACGCTTTCGCAGAGCGCGGAGCTTCCTTCGCAAAAGCCCGAAAACGCAGTGTTTCAGGAGTCTGTTAAGAGGAAAAGATTTTCTTTTACGGGTTAACCCTGAATTTAAACACCGGAATTTTGACGCGTACCAAAAAAAAGGTGATTGGTTTCAAATGCCCGCGCCACAATCAGTGAAATTTCCAAGCGGACAATGTAGAATCCACCGTAATTGTTTCACCGCTCATTTCGAGCTTTTGAGGATAGACATGATACAAGGTCGTTACGTTTTCCCGTTTAGTCAGCTTCGTATGAATGACGTCGATCGCGTCGGCGGCAAGAACGCATCTCTCGGCGAACTGCTCAGCCAATTGACTTCTGCGGGCATTCGTGTACCAGATGGTTTTGCCACTACAGCTGAAGCTTTCCGCCTCTTCATCAAGGAAGGCGGTCTTGAAGAACGCATCGCCCAGCGCCTTGCAGCACTGGACGTTGATGATGTGAAGGCGCTGGCTCAGGCCGGTGCTGAAATCCGTTCCTGGATTGAAGCAGCACCGTTCCCTGCGGAACTTGAAAAAGAAATCCGCGCCTATTACGACTGGCTCAAAGACGGTCAGGCGGAAATCTCCGTGGCCGTGCGTTCGTCCGCTACGGCAGAAGACCTTCCTGATGCCTCCTTTGCCGGTCAGCAGGAAACCGTTCTTAATGTGGTCGGCATCGATGCCGTGCTCCTGCGCATGAAGGAAGTGTTTGCTTCGCTCTACAACGACCGCGCTATCTCCTATCGTGTCCACAAGGGCTTTACCCACACCGAAGTGGCTCTGTCTGCCGGTGTGCAGCGCATGTGCCGCTCCGACAAGGGTGCCGCCGGCGTGATGTTCACGCTCGATACGGAATCCGGTTTTGACCAGGTCGTGTTTATTACCGCGAGCTACGGTCTTGGTGAAACAGTGGTGCAGGGTGCTGTGAACCCTGACGAATTCTATGTGCACAAGCCCATTCTTGATGCCGGCAAGTATCCGATCATCCGCAAGACGCTCGGCAGCAAGCTCATCAAGATGGAATTCGAACCTGATTCCACCACGGGCCGCACGGTGCGCACGCTCGATGTGCCCGCTGAAGACCGCCGTCACTTTGCCATCACCGACGAGGATGTGATCGAACTGGCGAAGTTTGCCCGCATCATCGAGAAGCACTACGGCCGTCCGATGGATATCGAATGGGGTAAGGACGGTATCGACGGCAAGATCTATATTCTTCAGGCCCGTCCGGAAACCGTGAAGTCCCAGCAGAAGGGTGTGGACGTTCAGCAGCGCTTCACTCTCAAGAGCAAGGGCCGTCTGCTCTGCCAGGGCCGTGCCATCGGTCAGAAGATCGGTCAGGGTCAGGTCCGTATTGTGGAAAGCGCCACTGAAATGGATCGTGTCCAGCCCGGCGACGTGCTCGTTACTGACATGACGGACCCCAACTGGGAACCCGTGATGAAGAAGGCCAGCGCCATTGTTACGAACCGCGGCGGCCGCACCTGCCACGCTGCCATTATTGCCCGCGAACTCGGTATTCCCGCTGTTGTGGGCTGCGGTGACGCCACCGAACGCCTTGTCGAAGGCGACATGGTGACGGTGTCCTGTGCCGAAGGTGACACGGGTAACATCTACGAAGGTCTGCAGGAGGTTGCTGTTGAAGAGGTCTCCCGCGGTGCACTGCCGGAAATCCCCGTCAAGATCATGATGAACGTGGGTAACCCGCAGCTCGCCTTCGAGTTCCAGTCCATCCCCAACAAGGGTGTGGGTCTGGCCCGTCTCGAATTCATCATCAACAACAATATCGGTATCCACCCGAAGGTTGTGCTTGACTACCCGAACGTGCCCGGCGAACTCCGTGACGCCGCCGAACGTCTGTCGGCCGGTTACGACTCTCCGAAGGCCTTCTTCGAGCGCAAGCTCGCTGAAGGGGTGGCCACGATTGCCGCCGCCTTCTACCCGAAGAAGGTTATTGTGCGCCTCTCGGACTTCAAGAGCAACGAATACCGCAAGCTCATCGGCGGTGCGCAGTACGAACCGGAAGAGGAAAACCCCATGCTCGGTTTCCGCGGTGCAAGCCGTTACATCGCCAACCAGTTTGCGGAATGCTTCGCAATGGAATGCCGTGCGATGAAGTTTGTGCGCGATGAAATGGGTCTGACCAACGTCGAACTGATGATTCCGTTTGTGCGTACGGTCTATGAAGCTCAGCGCGTCACCGAAATCATGGCCGAACACGGTCTCAAGCGCGGTGACAACGGCCTTCGCCTCAACATGATGTGCGAAATCCCGTCCAACGCCGTGCTCGCCGATCAGTTCCTCGATTACTTTGACGGCTTCTCCATCGGCTCGAACGACATGACGCAGCTCGCTCTGGGTCTTGACCGTGACTCCGGTCTGATCGCTGCAAGCTTCGACGAACGTAACGACGCCGTGAAGGCACTGCTTGCCATGGCCATCAAGGCCTGCCGTGAACGCGGCAAGTATGTCGGCATCTGCGGTCAGGGTCCTTCCGACCATGCTGACTTTGCCCAGTGGCTCATGGATCAGGGCATCGAATCGATTTCTCTGAATCCTGACACGGTTGTGGATACGTGGCGCCGCCTCGCCAAGTAACCGGCAGTCTGCAGTGAGTTCCCGGCACGGATAACGTACCGGGAGAGGCCGAAAAGCCCGCTTTTCCGACGTGGAGGCGGGCTTTTTTGTGTCTGCTTTCAGCCGGCAGTCTCTAGAGTATTTCGCTTAGCGGATCTGATTGTGTCCCATAAGAGCGGGAATTCTCTTCTGAGAGGACTTGACGCGGCAGCGCCCGCGGGCATAGGATTAATCTAAACCGTTGAAGCGGAAGTAACGGCGAACGAAGACTTCTGAGAGAGCCCGAGTAAGG
>CAJJRX010000023.1 GCA_905194315.1 uncultured Sutterella sp.
AGCGCCGACGGTACGACCACCTTCGCGGATAGCGAAGCGGAGGCCCTTTTCCATGGCGATGGGGTGAATGAGCTCGACATTAAAGGTAGCGTTATCGCCGGGCATAACCATTTCAACGCCTTCTTCAAGAGCGATGATACCGGTGATGTCGGTGGTACGGAAGTAGAACTGAGGACGATAGCCGGTGAAGAACGGGGTATGGCGGCCGCCTTCTTCCTTGGACAGAACGTACACTTCAGCCTTGAACTTCTTGTGGGGCGTGATGCTCTTGGGAGCGGCGAGAACCTGGCCGCGTTCCACTTCGTCACGCTTCGTGCCGCGGAGCAGAGCGCCGATGTTGTCGCCAGCCTGGCCCTGATCGAGCAGCTTGCGGAACATTTCGACGCCGGTGCAGGTCGTCTTCACGGTGGGACGGATACCCACGATTTCGACTTCTTCGCCGACCTTGATGATGCCACGTTCCACACGACCGGTGACCACGGTACCGCGGCCGGAGATGGAGAACACGTCTTCAACCGGCATAAGGAACGGCTGGTCGATAGCACGTTCCGGAGTCGGGATGTAGCTGTCGAGTGTGTCGGCAAGCTTCAGGATGGATTCTTCACCCATCGGGCCTTTGTCGCCGTCGAGAGCCATACGAGCAGAACCCTTGATGATAGGAATATCGTCGCCGGGGAAGTCGTAGTTGCTCAGGAGTTCGCGAACTTCCATTTCAACCAGTTCAAGCAGTTCTTCGTCATTGACGAGGTCGCACTTGTTCAGGTAAACGATGATGTAGGGAACACCGACCTGACGGGCAAGAAGGATGTGCTCACGGGTCTGAGGCATAGGACCGTCGGAAGCGGCAACAACCAGAATAGCGCCGTCCATCTGAGCAGCACCGGTAATCATGTTCTTGACGTAGTCAGCGTGACCCGGGCAGTCAACGTGGGCGTAGTGGCGGGTAGCCGTTTCGTATTCCACGTGAGCGGTGTTAATGGTAATACCGCGAGTCTTTTCTTCCGGAGCGGCGTCAATCTGGTCGTAAGCCTTGGCTTCACCACCGAAGTGACGGGAAAGAATCGTGGTAATAGCAGCTGTCAGCGTGGTCTTACCATGGTCCACGTGACCAATCGTGCCCACGTTAACGTGGGGCTTCGTACGTTCAAACTTACCCTTGGCCATCTTTGGCTCCTGAACAAGTGAATTCCAGCCCCAACGCAAATACAGGACAAGAACTGGAAGTGATTAATAAAAGGAAGGAAAATTTGTGGTGCCCATGATGCGGATCGAACGCATGACCTCTCCCTTACCAAGGGAGTGCTCTACCACTGAGCCACATGGGCGCGCTTCATGAGCGGTTGACGCGAGCTGCCGCAGGAAAAACCTGCAGGACAACTGGATGTCCTTCCGCTCTGCATTGTTCGCGTAGCGAAAGTTTCGCTGGTGGAGAGGGATGGATTCGAACCATCGTAGGCGTAAGCCAACAGATTTACAGTCTGCCCCCTTTAGCCACTCGGGCACCTCTCCGTCGCGAGAGAGACTGAATTATGCACTGTTGCTAAACACTCGTCAAGACCGAAAACCAAAAAAACATAAAATTACGTATTTCTACGTATTTTTTATCCCCGTCAATCAATAGCAAACCGCGCTACTATGATCATCACCTTCTCTAAAACGCTCCTTACGCCTATATTTGATGCTAGAACCTGAAACGATTCATACTTTCACGCTCTGGAGTCTGATTGCCGTCATTGTGCAGTTCAGTATCGTCCTTGGCGTGACTCTCCGTGTGATGCTGACCCGGCACCCGCCGGGAGCGGCTTTCGCCTGGATTCTGATTACAGCCGTTATTCCCTATGTCGGCTTTGTGCTCTATCTGATGATCGGGGAACGTCCGCTCGGACGGCACCGTGAAAAGCTCTACCGCAAACTCCATCTCAAAGAGCATTTTTCCGGGCACATAGGCGCCGCACGCCTGCCGGAGCATCTCGATGAGCACAAAGGACTTTTCAGACTGGCGACACGGGTATCGAGATTTCCGCTTACCGAGGGCTCGAGTATCACTCTCATCAGCGAAACCCATGACATCTTCAGTGCGATGCTCAGGGATATCCGCAGTGCAGCCGCGTCAATCGATCTGGAGTTTTATATTCTCTGGGACGAAGGAGATGTGAGAGTCATCACGGATGCACTCGCTGAGGCCTGTGCCAGAGGGGTGCGCGTGCGGCTTCTTCTGGACGACTTCGGTTCACACACTTTCCTCAAAAGCGAGCGCCGCAAAGAGCTTGAGCGTGCCGGTCTTGAGATTGTTCCGGCCATGCCTATGCAGCTGCTGGGCATGCTCGGGCTGCAGCGAGCCGATCTGAGGCTGCACCGTAAAAGTCTGATTGTGGATGAACGCATCGCCTATACCGGCAGCTGCAACCTCATTGACCCGGATGCCTATCCGGATGCCAAGATTGTCGGAAAATGGATTGATGCGATGGTGCGTCTGGAAGGGCCTGTTGTGAGTTCAATGCAGCTTGTCTTCACCACAGACTGGTGTCTGCAGCCATCTCAGCAGCAGTCAAAGCTGCCTTCACTCGATCTGAAGGAGCAGCCGCGCACCGGTGAGGCCACTTCAGTGCTGGTTCCCTCGGGCCCCTACAGTGTGCATGATCCCAATCTGTATCTGCTGCTTGAGGCAATCGGTCAGGCTCGCCACTCACTGACGATCACCACACCGTACTTTGTTCCGAATGAAACACTGATGACAGCTCTGCAGACCGCAGCCTTCCGCGGCGTCAGAATTCAGCTGATCATTCCGGAACGGGGAAATAACGCACCGGTCACCTGGGCGGGCCGGCGTCATTTTGAGGCGCTGCTTGATGCCGGGGTGAATATCTGGCTCTATCACGGCGGGCTGCTGCACACCAAGAGTATAGAAATAGACGGAAAGATTGCGCTCTTTGGCACCGTCAATCTTGATAACCGCAGTCTGCACCTGAATTTTGAAACCACACTACTCGCTTACGACACCGCATTTCTGAGTGCGCTGCAGGCGCTGCACAATACCTATATCAGTGCTTCGACACGGGTGCAGATCTGCGACTGGAAGGCCCGCCCTCTAAAGCACCGTCTGAAAGAGGGCCTCGGCTACCTTATTTCTCCTCTTTTGTAGAAGGACGAACCTCTTCAATATCCTCAATTTCCGTGTGTGAGATCAGACGCTGCGGCTGCGCCTCTTCCGTGCTCTGTCCGGAGGAGGCGGCGCTGGTCGACTCGATATCCTCGGCGTTATAGATATCCTCACGACGGCTCTCGGAACGGTATGTATAGCTGTAGAAACCGTCCGGGTTCTGTACGCCGGCGCGTTTGAGTTTGTATGACGTCCAGGCCAGAACAATCAGGCACAGGACAACCACAAACGCTATGAAACCCAACAGAAACGGAAGCAGCATCACAAGCAGAACGCCGCCGGCGATCAGCACCGCAGCGGAAACAAGAAAACGGACAACGGGATGCGCTTGTGATAAATCAATGTTGAGCTTTGACATAGGCTATTTGTATGACTCCGGTTAAGAAATTTCTGTTATTATTCTAGCTCTTTGATTTTTATGACGTTTCCCTGCGGTAATCCCTTGTGGAGAAAGTTCAGAAAACGCCGATAAAAGACAGTGTCTTCAAAGGACTCATCAAAATTGTAACTTGCTGAGTGGGCTTTTTCGATCTCGTTACAGCGTTTTCCCACATAAAGTCCTGTGCTTTTTGTAAGATATTGTCCACATTAAAGGATGTCGGCGGACTCCGTGCTTTTTATCAGCCGCTCTGCTGAACCGGAGCCGTCCGACTTTCACACTGAAGTGCACTTACTCCGACAATACCGTATTGAATTGTCCGTCTGCCGCCCCGGGAGGGACGTGCGGCAGGGCGGACCAGAAAACTATGGAAAATAACTCGAAAACCAACCTGCCTGACGTGCAGTCTTCGCATGATCTGCGAAACATCCCCATTACACGTGTTGGTGTGCGCAACATTACCTTACCGGTTGTTGTGTCCTCTAAAGACGGCCCTCAGCACACCATTGCCACGGTGTCCATGACGGTGGCCCTGCCGGCCGACCAGAAAGGCACTCACATGTCGCGCTTTATCGCTCTCATGGAGGAGCACAGTGAAGCGCTTAGTCTTGAGAGCGTCCGCTCCCTGATGACACTCATGCTCGAGCAGCTCGATGCCGTGAGCGGAACCATTGAAATCCGCTTCCCCTTCTTTGTCCGGAAGATCGCCCCCGTGAGCAAGCTCTCGAGTCTTATGAACTATGAGGCAGCCTGGATCGCCACGGCTGAAAACGGTGTCACCGAAGTCCGTCAGGAAACACTCACACCGGTCACCAGTCTGTGCCCCTGCTCCAAGGAAATCTCCAAGTATGGCGCACACAATCAGCGTTCGCACCTGACCATGTCTCTGATTCTCGACGGAGAAATGAGTCTCGAAGAGCAGATCGCCATCAGTGAGAAGTCCGCCTCGTGCGAACTCTGGGCACGACTCAAACGTGCCGATGAGAAATTCGTCACGGAATATGCTTATGATCACCCGAAATTCGTGGAAGATATCCTGCGTGACATGGCCGGTGCACTGAATGCCGAAAAACGCGTTCTGGCCTACCGTGTTCAGGCTGAAAATTTCGAGTCGATTCATAATCACTCCGCTTTCGGCTGGATTGAACACGACAAGCGCTGACGCGGAGAGATTCCGCTTTGTCAGCCCAGCAGATCGACCCGTTAGTCCGCCCGGTCAACGGGTCGATACATTTCCTAATTCAATTTCACACGCTTCTGATTAACCTCTGTAGAGTCGGAACTTGTAAACTGTTTCTCTAACTCATTAAAACTCACAGGGCAGTTCCCGGAAAAACCTATGCTAGCTCAACAACAAGAGACTGTAGCCTCCATTATTAAAGAGGCACTTGCCACCTTTAACGTTACCGATGTCAATATCGTTCTTGAACGCCCGAAGAGCGCAGAGCACGGTGATATCGCCTGCACTGTCGCCATGCAGCTGGCGCGGGTTCTGAAGAAAAAGCCCCGCGACATTGCCACGGAACTCGTTGAGGTTATCAAGGCCAACCCCAAGGCACAGAGTCTCTTCAAACAGATTGACATCGCCGGTCCGGGATTCATCAATTTCTACCTCAATGACGAGTCGCGCTTTGATACTATCCGTCAGATTCTGCGCGCCGGAAAGCATTTCGGCCGCAACGACTCGCACAAGGGCGAATCTGTGCTGCTCGAGTTTGTGTCCGCCAACCCCACGGGCCCCCTGCATCTCGGACATGCCCGGCAGGGTGCGCTTGGCGACACCCTGGCCAACCTGCTCGAAACGCAGGGCTGGAAAGTGGTTCGTGAGTTTTACTACAACGATGCCGGTGTGCAGATCGGCAATCTTGCCGAATCTATCCGCCTGCGCGGTCTGCAGATTCAGGGTGAGAAGATTGAAATGCCTGAGAGTGCCTACCACGGTGAATACATCGTGTCTATTGCTCAGGATTACCTTGACAAAAAGCCCATTACCACCCACGCCGGTGAAGTCGTTGAAAGTCAGGGCGATCTCAAGGACATCGATGCCATCCGCCGCTACGGCGTTGCCTACCTGCGTAACGAGCAGGACGATGATCTGAGCGCTCTGGGTGTGCGTTTTGACAACTTCTATCTGGAAAGCTCGCTTTACTCCGACGGCCGCGTGGAAAAAGCCGTGCAGGCCATGATCGACTCTGGCTACACCTATGAGAAGGATGGTGCGCTCTGGCTGAAAACCACTGCCTGTGAAGACTTCGGCATTCATGACGACAAGGATCGTGTGATGCGCAAGGCTGACGGCACCTTCACCTATTTCGTGCCTGATGTGGCCTACCATCTGGCTAAATTTGAACGCGGCTTTACCAAGGCGGTCGACATTCAAGGGTCCGACCACCACGGCACCACCGCCCGCGTTCGCGCCGGTCTTCAGTGCTGCGCCAAGGTGCTCGGCTGGTCCATCCCCGTCACCTTCCCCGAATACATCCTGCACAAGATGCTCTCTGTGGTCAAAGACGGTGAACCGGTCAAGATGAGCAAGCGTTCAGGCAACTATGTCACGCTTCGCGACCTCGTTGATATGGCCGGCCGTGACGCCGCCCGTTTCTTCCTTGTCAACCGCAAGGCAGATGCTGAATTTGTCTTTGACATCAATCTTGCCCAGGAAAAGAGTGACGAAAATCCCGTCTACTATCTGCAGTATGCCCACGCCCGCATCTGCTCCGTGTTTGCCAACGCGGAAAAGAATTGCGCGGTGCCCTCCGCCGCAGAAATGCTCGACGTTGATCTCTCGAGCCTGACGGGTGAGGCTGCTTCGCTTCTGATCAATAAACTTGCCGAGTATCCCGGCATGCTGACTCAGGCCGCCAATGATCATGCGCCGCATACGCTGTGCTACTACCTCAAGGATCTCGCCGCCTGTTTCCACTCGTTCTACAACGCGGAACGAATCGTGTGCGACAATCAGGACGAACGTAATGCCCGACTGACTCTGCTGGCTGCCACCCGTCAGGTTCTGGCCAACGGCTTGGATCTGCTCGGGGTGTCCGCACCTGAATACATGGCCAAACGCGACGACGACTGAGGCGTTTCAGACTACTAGGAGTACACTGTGTCTAAATCCCGCTTTTCCTTAGGTTTTGGTGGTTTCCTCTTCGGAATCGTTTTCGGCCTGGCGGTCGCTGCTGCGGTAGCGGTTTTCACGCTGAATTCGCCCGTGCCTTTTGTTGACAACAAGGTCCAGAAGGTCACGGCGGATGTCGATCCTGCGAAGCTGCTCGACGGCAATGTTGATCCCAACAAAGCCCTCAATGCCTCTTCCTCGCCCGAAACCGCAAGCGACGCCGGTTCTGCTCCGGCAGGCACAGTTGCTACTGTCACTGCCAGCAGCGCACCTGCCAACGCCCCTGCGAACAATACTGCGGCTGCGCCGGTGCAGAGTTCTCCGGAACTCCAGCCCCAGCGTGACGAACAGGGCAAGGCCGCTCAGCCCGGCACGGTTACGCCGGTGAGCTACTGGGTGCAGGCCGGCGCTTTCCGCTCTGACAAACAGGCTCAGGAACGTCAGGCTCAGCTTGCCATGCTTGCTGTTGAAGCACAGATTCAGCAGGCCGGCAGCTTCTGGCGTGTGCGTATCGGTCCGTTTGACGACCGTAACAGTGCCAACGAAATTCAAAACATGTTGAATGATCAGAACATTCAGGCTACGATCATTAAACAGCAGAACTAAACCGATAAAACCGCTCAATTTTGGCATCAACTATTAAATTAAAGGACGAATAACACTATGATTTCACGACGTGCTCTCCTTGGCGCTGGCGCTCTTATCGCCTGCACCTCACCTGCTTTCGGTAGCCAGTCCTACAGTGCCGGCAAAGACTTTCTGGTTCTTCAGCCGCCTGTTCAGTCTGATGCCAACAAGATTGAAGTGGTTGAGTTTTTTGCATACACCTGCCCGCACTGCCTGCAGTTCGAACCTGTGCTTTCCGCATGGGAAAAGACACTCCCTGAAGACGTCGTTCTGCACCGCTGCCCTGTGGCCTGGCAGCCCAAGTACTTCCCCTTCACCGATACCTATTTCGCGATGGAAGCGCTTGGCGTGCTTGAAAAACTGCACCTTCCGTTCTTTGAAAGCGTCATCTACCAGACGCATCCCTACGACTTCAACAGTGCGGAAAATGACATCCTGGACTTCATGGTCAAAAACGGCGTGGATGCTGACAAGTGGAAAGCCACGGTTCGCTCCTTTGGCGTGAAGAACAAGACCCGCGTTGCCTTCCAGCAGTGGCAGACCTATCAGATTGACAGCACGCCGATGCTCGGCGTGGGCGGTCGCTTTATCACCGGTCCGCACATGGTCGGTTCTCGCAATGCGATGCCCGATGCGCTCAACTGGATGATTGATCAGATCCGCAACGATCGCAAGAAAGGCTGATCACCGGTTCTTAAGTCAGGTGAGACGGAAGTCTCACCTTTTTTTAGCACTTTAAAGGAACTTCCCTCATGTCCAATGTATTCATCACCGGAGCCTCCAGCGGTATCGGTTTTGCCATGGCCCGCGCCTTTGCACAGCGCGGAGACACGCTCGGTCTGGTTGCCCGCGATATGGGAAAACTCGAAGCAGCCGCCGCGCGCCTGGAGATCCCCGCTGAGCGCATTCACCTTTTTTCTGCCGATGTGACGGATAAAGAGGTCATGCGCGAGGTCGGCACGGAGTTTGACCAGCGTACCGGCGGAGCCGATATCGTCATCGCCAATGCCGGTATTTCTCACGGGGTAAAAACGGAATACTTTGAAGACCTGGAAGTGCTCGAGAAAATCTACCGGACAAACGTCTTTGCGATGGCCTACACGTTCCATCCTTTTATTGCGCCGATGAAAGCCCGCGGTCACGGTCAGCTTGTCGGTATCGGCTCTGTGGCGGGCATTCGCGGTCTGCCCGGGTCTGAGGCCTACTGTGCGAGCAAATCCGCCGTCATCACATACTGCGAGAGTCTGCGCGTTGAGCTGAAAAAAGCGGGAGTGCAGGTGCAGACCATCTGTCCGGGGTTTGTCCGCACAGAGCTGACAGCAAAGAATCCCTACAAGATGCCCTTTATCCAGACACCGGAAGAGTTTGCCCGCGATGCCGTCCCGGCAATTCTGAACGGAGTCTCCTACCGGGTTATTCCCTGGCAGATGGGTGTTCTGGCCAAAATTCTGCGTCTGCTGCCCAACTGGGTCTTTGACAAGGCCACTGCCAACCGTAAACAGAAACCGCGTGTGAGCGCCGGAGAGTAAGGCTCAGAGCTGCATTGCTGCACGCACAATTTCAAGCACATCCTCACCGTACTTGTCGAGTTTGGTAAGCCCCACTCCGGAGATATCGAGCAGTTCATCCCTGTCTCCGGGATGGCGCATAGCGATATTGAGCAGCGTCTGATCATTGAAAATAACATACGGAGGCTTGCCGAGATCTCTGGCAAGCGTCCGGCGCCACTCGCGCAGCGCCTCATAGCAGATCCGTTCACGGTTGCCGAGCTCACTCATCATCCGGCGCAGTTTCTCCTGTGCCTGTGTGTTTTCGGTGTATCCGCGCCTGCTGTGCTTACGTTTGCGGATGAGTACCTGTATCTCCCGCCGCAGAAGTGCATTCGCCCCTTCGCCGAGCCGGAGAACGTTGTGCCGCAAGGCATCCACCCAGACAATATGCCGTGCGATCAGCTGGCGTAATATCATCCGCCACTCGGAGGCACTCAGCTCGCTGCCGATCCCCCAGGTTGAAAGAGTGCTGTGATTGTGCTCTTTGATGCGATCTGTCTCATTGCCTGTCAGAATATCGATGATGTAGGAGGCGCCGTAGCTTGTTCCGCTCGCCTGCTGCACGCGATAGATGCAGGAAACCAGCTTGATGGCCTCTGTCGTGCGATCCACTGTCTCTGGCGGGTTTACACAGTTGTCGCACTTCCCGCAGGGTTCGCTTTTTTCACCAAAATACGCCAGCAAACGCACACGGCGGCAGTCGGTACACTCCGAGAGCCCGAGCATCGCATCGAGTTTCTGTGTGCTCAGCTCTTTATAGAAATCGTCCGCCTGGGAGGTTTCGATGAAATAGCGCTGATTCATCACATCTTTCAGCCCGTATGCCATCCAGGCATCCGCAGGCAGACCGTCACGCCCGGCGCGTCCGGTTTCCTGAAAATAGCTTTCAATGGAGCGGGGCAGATCAACATGGGCGATAAACCGCACATTGGGTTTATCAACCCCCATCCCGAATGCGATGGTGGCCACCATCACAATATTATCTTCACGAAGAAAAAGCGCCTGATTCTCTGCTCTCTGCTCCGGACTCAGCCCGGCGTGGTACACCAGAGAGCGTATACCGTGCTCCTGCAGAAACTCCGCCACCTGTTCTGTCGTTTTACGCGAGAGGCAATAGACGATCCCCGGATCGCCCATATGCTCATAGCGGATAAAATTGAGAAGCTGCTCCTGATAGTTCTGTTTCTCAACAACCTGATAAAAGATATTCGGGCGGTCAAAACTTGCGACAAAACGCTCGGGATTCACCAGCAGGAGACTGACTATCTCCTCCCGGGTTTTCTCATCCGCCGTTGCGGTCAGGGCTATACGGGGAACCTCAGGGAACTCTTCCCGGAGAAAAGTAAGCGCGCGGTAATCGGGGCGGAAGTCATGCCCCCAGATACTCACACAATGTGCTTCATCAATAGCAAAAAGCGCGACACTGATCTGACTGAGCAGCTGGCGGAAACTCCCAAGCACAGCACGCTCGGGAGACACATAGAGCAAATCGATGTCACCAGCGAGCACACGGCGGCGGATTTCGCCGATTTCCTCAAAACTCTGTGTGGAATTCCAGAAGGCAGCCTTAACACCAACCTCTTCAAGGGCGTCCACCTGATCCTGCATAAGGGCAATCAGCGGAGAGATGACAACAGCCACACCGTCACGCAGCAGAGCAGGAATCTGATAGCACAGACTTTTCCCGCCACCCGTTGGCATCAGCACCAGCGCATCCCGCCCTTCGAGCACCGCGTTAATGGCACTTTCCTGAAGCCCTCTGAATGTGTCGTAACCGAACACATTTTTTAGTGCTTCTTGAGGAGAGGAATATCGACGCATAGGAGTGAGTGCACAGTCTGCCGCTGTCAGATGGAGTTATCAGAGGCTTCAATCTTAACGTATTCACGCGGGGCATGCAGAGTTCCCGGCCCGCATGCACACAGAAAAAGGCCTCCCGAATCTGAAATCGGGAGGCCGGATGTTTCAGGGAAAGCAGTGAGGCGTTTCGCGGGCCGGCTCACTGCCCCCGGTGCGGGTCGTGAAAATCTCAGGCTTTCTGAGCCTGTTTTTCAGCGCGACGGCAGGCTGCAATTGTAAACAGAGCGTCACTAGAGGAGTTCAAAGCTGTTTCGGCGGAGTCCTGGAGCACACCGATGATGAACCCGACAGCAACAACCTGCATGGCCACATCCTGGTCAATACCAAAGAGGCCGCAAGCCAGAGGAATCAGCATAAGGGAGCCGCCCGGCACACCCGAGGCGCCGCAGGCGCAGAGTGCCGCAACAAACGAGAGGAAGATGGCGGTCGAAATATCCACCGTCACACCCAGCGTATAGGCAGCAGAGAGCGTCAGCACCGTAATCGTAATCGCAGCGCCGGCCATGTTGATGGTGGCTCCGATAGGAATCGAGATCGAATAGGTCGACTCAGGCAGACCGAGACGGCGGCAGATCGACAGATTCACAGGGATGTTGGCAGCAGACGAACGGGTGAAGAACGCGGAAACACCGGATTCACGCAACGTCATAAACGTGATGGGGAAGGGGTTTTCGCGGGTGGTGAGCCAGACAAGCAGAGGATTGACGACGAAAGCAACAAACGCCATCGAACCCAGCAGCACGGCAAGCAGCTTCACGTAACCGGCGAAGACACCGGGACCGGTGGTGGCAAACGTTTCCGCAACCAGGCCGAAAATACCGATAGGGGCAAAACGGATCACAAGGCGCACAACGAACTCCACACCCTTGGCGGCGTCACTGAGCACCTCACGGGTGGAATCAGTACCGTGGCGGAGCACAACACCCATGGCGATGGCCCAGGCCAGAATCCCGATGTAGTTACCGTTGGCGATAGCCTTCACGGGGTTGTCAACCACATTGAGGATCAGATTGCCAAGCACGTCGCTGATGGCACCCGGGGCGGTTACCGTTTCACCGGCGGCCATGATGAGCTTGGTGGGGAACATGAAGCTGGCAATAACAGCCACGACAGCGGCGGCGAATGTGCCAACAAGATACAGAACGATAATCGGCTTGATGTGAGCGCTTTCGCCTTCAAGATCCTGATTGGCGATAGAGCTCATAACGAGCACAAACACAAGGACAGGTGCGACAGCCTTCAAAGCAGTCACGAAAACCTTCCCGAGGAAGCCGGCACTGACAGCAACCGCCGGTGCGGCAAAAGCTACGATAATGCCCAGAATCAGGGCTACCAAAATCTGTTTAACTAGCGATGCCTGTAGGAAAGGCATTGCAAATTTAAAGACGTTTTTCATATAGGACTCCAGGATTGAACATTCAGTGAATGTACAATTGGTCACGACCACACAGTTACATTAACAAAATCTCATAAGAATCGGGGTATTCCGCCGTCCAAATACCTGCATTTGACGACAATTTTTGTAAGCTGGGTAACTTTCTGTTGACTTAACTCAATGCCCCTAGGAGAGTACCCAGATGGGGAAAATCCCAATCCGTCGGGAAATATACTGCCTGCAGACACGTCTGGCGACCTCACTCACCATCCGGAACAATCCGTCGTGTACTCGAATTTAAGCGCAGTTTGCTAAGATAGTGAGTTATCTTCTTTTCTCTTTCGCCTGTGCGAAATCTGTCATCGTCATGCAACGCAACCCTGCCCTCGGATTTGTCCTTGCCTGCGTCTTTCTGGACGCTCTGGGCATCGGCCTCATCATTCCGGTGCTGCCGCGACTTATCGGCAGTCTGGCCGGCAGTGCTGACGAACAGACGATCTGGTACGGCGGCATCATGATCAGCTACGGGCTGATGCAGTTTTTCTTTGCGCCGATTCTCGGTGCCCTCTCGGATCGAATCGGCCGCCGTCCGGTTCTGCTCACCGGGATTCTCGGTCTCGCCATCATGATGCTGGTTCCGGCCTTTGTCTCATCGCTTCCGCTGATCCTTGTCTCACGTATCCTCGGCGGCATGATGAGTTCAAACATCGTCGTCGCCCAGGCCTATATCGCTGACGTCACCACGGAAAACTCCCGAATCTCGTCGTTTGGAAAAATCGGTGCAATTTTCGGCATTGCCTTTGTGCTCGGCCCGGCGCTCGGCGGTGTGCTCGGACAGGTTGACCCGCGCCTGCCCTTCATGGTGGCCGGAGCCATCTGCGGGCTGAATTTCCTCTACGGTCTGTTCATTCTCCCGGAAAGTCTGACGCAGAAGGATACAGCGCCACTTAACTGGAAGCGTATCAATCCTTTTTTTGCCATTTTCAATCTGACACGGCTTGACGGCATCCGGCCGTTTCTGCTTATTATCACGCTCTTTACGCTGGCCCAGAGTCTGATGCAGTGCACCTGGGCACTGTATGTCGAATACCGCTACAGCTGGACACCCCTGATGATCGGGTTGAGCATCTTTGCACTCGGCATTTCCATCAGTCTTACTCAGGGCTTTTTCCTGCCGTTTCTCGCCAGACGGCTCGCCCCGGAGAAGATTGTTAAACTCGGTCTCATTATCGGACTCTTTGCCATGCTCGCCATCGGTTTTTCACCGTGGGGGGCGCTGAGCCTGTGTCTGATCTGCGCCTTTGCGCTCATGGGGGTTGTCGGACCGACCATTCAGGGTGAGATCAGCCGGCAGTGTGCCGATACCCAGCAGGGGGTCAATATGGGGGCGGTCAGTTCGCTCAACAGCTTCACCGGTGCAATTTCACCGATGATCGGCACCCCGCTGCTGATGATCACCTCCCGTCACACCGATCATATCCTGCTTGCCGGCACACCCTATTTTGTCTGTGCTCTTCTTCTTGTGACGGCACTCCTGATCGCCGTAAAGGCTGACAGCGCCAGCCGCAACAAATAAAAAACGCCCTGCCCCTCAGCAGACGGGAGCAGAGCGTTTCTGGAGAGACCGGCCTTTTCGTCAGATCTTCTCTTTGACCATATCAATAGCCCCGCAGGGACATTCCTGGGCACAAATGCCGCAGCCCTTGCAGTATTCATAGTTAATCTTGAATTTCAGACCGGGGCCGAGTTTGATAATGGCATTGTCCGGGCAGACGCCGTAGCAGTTGTCACACTCAAAGCAGTTGCCGCAGGACATGCAGCGGCGGGCTTCAAAGAGGGCGCTGTCCTCGGTGAGCCCCTGCTGAACCTCATCAAACGTTGTCTGACGGCGGATCATATCGAGCTGAGGGCGCACCGTCTTCGGAGCATCAGCATAGTACCAGGTATTCAGGCGGTCAAAGCTGGCCGGACCGTCGGTCTTCGCCAGTTCAACCGGCTTACCCGTGAGGTACTCGTGAATAGCCCGCGCCGCTTTCTTGCCGTGACCGATGGCCACCGTAACGTTGCGTTCACACTTGACCATATCCCCGCCGGCGAAAATACCGGGGTGGCCGGTCATCATGTTAGCGTCAACCTCAACCACACCGTCTTCAGTCACAAGACCGTCTACGTTTGTGAGCAGGGAAAGATTGGTTTCCTGGCCGAGTGCAAGCACCACACTGTCGGCACCGACGGTTTCAAACTCACCGGTGGGCTGCGGTTTGCCGTTTTCGTCGAGTACCATCTTTTCAATGCGAACTTCACCCTCTTCGGCTGCCTTGATCGTCGAGAGCCACTTCATGCTCACGCCTTCCTCAATAGCCTCCTCGATTTCGAACTGATGCGCAGGGGCCTTATCACGGGTACGGCGGTACACGACCAGAGGTTCCGCCCCCATACGCTTCATCGAACGGGCGACGTCGATAGCGGTATTGCCGCCACCGTAAACCACCACACGACGGCCGAGCATCGGTTTGTCCTCACCTTCCATGGAGCGGAGCACAGAAACCGCATCAACCACATGCGCGGCATCGCCGGCAGGAATATAGGCACGGCGCGCGAGACTGGCGCCCACCCCCAGGAAGACGGCATCGTATTTGCCGGCAGCCATTTCCGCAGGCAGGTCCGTAATTTCACGGTTCAGTTCAAGTGTGACACCAAGGTCGAGAATACGCTTGACCTCACGGTCGAGAATATCACGCGGCAGACGGTATTTCGGAATACCGTATCGCATCATGCCGCCGGCCTGCTCTGAACTGTCAACCACATGAACACTGTGGCCCAGACGCGCCAGATGATAAGCTGCAGACAGACCGGCAGGGCCGGCACCGACAACAAGCACGCGCTTGCCGGAGAGTTCAGCAGGCTTCTCAAACGCCCAGCCCTTTTCGAGCGCATGGTCTCCAAGGAAGCGTTCCACGGCATTGATACCAACCGCTGCATCAAGTTCCGCACGGTTACAGGCGATTTCACACGTGTGATAACACACGCGCCCCATGATTGCGGGGAACGGATTATCTTCCGTAATTTTTTCCCATGCGCCACGGTAGTCACCACTTTCGGCATGAAAGAGCCAGGCCTGGCACTGTTCACCGGCAGGGCACTTGGCATTGCAAGGCGGCAGGCGGTTTACATAGACCGGGCGCAGCGTACGCCAGGACCCTGTGCGGTTCGCAAGACTCGATCCAACATCAAGGGTAATAGCAAAAGGTTTTGTCATTTTTCTCCCGTCCTTAGACAATGCCGGCACGTTCATCAGCCTGAATAGGCACCGGCGAGAATTCCTCATCTTCTTCATCGGCAAGCAGGCCGTACTCTTCAATGTTGCGGTCGCAAAGCGCCTGCATTCTTTCAAGTACAGCGGGGTCAGCCTTCTTGCTGAAAAGGTGTGCGAAGCGCTTCTGCGGCTTCAGATATTCGGTCACAGGGACAGGCTTGCGGATTTTGCTCACGCCGGTCACCTTGCCGTATTCCGCCTCAAACACAGGGAACAGACCGCTCTGATAAGCCAGACGCGCCAGCGTCACTGTAATACCGGAAGCGGCGCCCCAGCCGAGCGGGCAGGGCACCAGAATATGGATATAACGGGCGCCACGGAAGCTCATCGCCTTGGTGACTTTGCGTTCAAGATCCCGCAGGTCAGCCACCGTCGCGGTTGCAACATACGGAATCCCGTGAGCCATGGCAATCAGAGGCACATTCTTACCCTGTCCCCAGACATTGCCGGGCTCATTGCCAATCGGCATCGTTGTGGCCGTGCGGGCGGTAGGCGGAGTGGCAGAAGAGCGCTGCACACCGGTGTTCATGTAAGCCTCGTTGTCATAGCAGATGTAGAGCACATCGTCGTTACGCTCAAACATCCCTGACAGGCAGCCGAAACCGATATCGGTCGTCCCGCCGTCGCCGCCCATGGCAATAACGCGGGTAGGCTCAACGCCCGCTTTGCGGGCGCGTGTTCTGAAAGCGGCGGCCATCCCGGTGGCTACCGCGGCCGTATTGCCGAAGAGAGAATGGAACCAGGGCAGCTGCCAGCTGGTCTCCGGGTACGGCGTGGAGAACACCTCCAGACAACCTGTGGCATTGGCAGCAGCGAGATTGCCGTTGACAGCCTTGATCGCCGCATCCACGGCATATCTTGCACCAAGAGCCTCGCCGCAGCCCTGACAGGCGCGATGCCCTGAGTTGAGCGAGTTGGTACGGTTCATGCTCGCCTGAATGGAGCGTTCTTCAGCACCAAGCAGGCGATTGCCGACAGTAAAGGTCCCTGTCTGATAAAAATGCACGATTTCAGTCATTACAGTTCCTCCCCGGAGGCCAGTTTGCGCATCTGCACTTCGCGGTTCATGGCTTCAGCCATCGGTCCGGTATGACGACCGGCAGCCTCACGGGCAAGCTGCCCGTCAACAAGACTGCGATCGAGATCAAGGAAGTAGGGCTCTTCAGGGAAACCGCTGTCCATAGCGAGACGGAATGCCTCAGCAAACGACTGACGGCTGACCGCACGGCCGCCAAGACCGGCGATCATTGAATGCTGCTCAACAGGCAGCCCCTGCAGCGCCTTCATCACATCAAGGGCAACAGCGCCGCCTTCACCCGCACCAATCATACGGTCGATCACAACCACCTTCTTCACGCGGGAGAGCGCTTCGCGAACCGCCTTAAACGGGAACGGACGATAGCAGGTCAGGCCGACGACGCCAATCTTGAGTCCCTGCTCACGCAGCTCATCAACCGTATCCTTGATCGTACCGAGCAGAGAGCCCATCGCAAAGACGCACATCTCGGCATCCTCCATCCGGTACGTACTCAGCAGTCCGCCAGAGGCACGGCCGAATTTCGTCTTGAACTCTTCAGCAACGCGTTCAATCACCTCCATCGAGCCCGTGAGCTTCTGGTGGGCAAGATAACGTACTTCGGTAAAAGCTTCCGGACCGACCATGGCGCCGATGGAATACGGATTCTTCGGATCCATCACCTGACGCGGTTCATAGGGCGGCAGAAATTCATCCACCTCCTCCTGTGTGGGCACATCCATGCGCTCAAAGGCGTGAGTGAGGACAAAACCGTCCATACAGACCATCACAGGGATCGAAACCTCTTCGGCAATCTTGAAAGCCTGAATATGCAGATCAAGCGCCTCCTGATTGGTTTCTGCAAAAAGCTGAATCCAGCCCGAGTCACGCTGACTCATCGAGTCAGAATGATCGTTCCAGATATTGATCGGCGCACCGATGGCGCGGTTTGCTACTGTCATCACGACCGGCAGACCGAGGCCACTGGCGTTGTAAACAGCCTCAACCATGTACAGAAGCCCCTGAGAGGCGGTAGCTGTATAGGCGCGACCACCGGCCACAGATGCGCCGATGGCGACAGACATCGCAGCGAACTCACTTTCAACATTGATGTATTCGCAGTTTTCAAGCTTTCCCTGGCGGCAGAGCGCACCGAGCGCCTCCACGATATGAGTCTGCGGTGAAATCGGGTAGGCACACACCACATCCGGACGGCAAAGCGCCACAGCCTGTGCAACCCCCTGACTACCTTCGAGCTGCTTAAGCATGCTCACCTCCTATTTCATTTCTAACATAGTCGTAAGCAAGACGGGCCACCTCTGCATTGGCTTCAGCAATGCGACCTTTGAACTTTTCGTTATAGGCGGCAATCACGCTTTCGAGCTTCATCATCCCGGTCATGGCAGCCATGCCGGCAAGCATGCCAGCCCCCGGCAGCGGGCGGCCGAGTTTTTCCATCGCAAAACGTGTCGCAGGCACTGTCAGACAGTGTCCCGGCGGCAGCGCGCGGGCAAACTCTGTCAGCCCCAGCTGATCGATGCTTTTGTCTGTATTTATCAGTACATAGCCATCTTTCTGCAGACCGTCAAAGACGTTGACAGTATCAAGAAGCGTTCTGTCCTGAACCAGCACAACGTTGGGTTCAAGCACAGGTTCGCGCACACGGATTTCATGCGAAGCCAGACGGGCAAACGCCACCACAGGTGCTCCGGTGCGTTCGGACCCGAAACTCGGGAACGCCTGAGCACAGTGCTTTTCCATGAAACCGGCCAGTGCGAGCATTTCGGCGGCTGTCACGACGCCTTGGCCTCCGCGGCCATGTATTCTGATTTGTAACACTAGTATCCCCTTATATCAGCACCTTCTTATCGTTTTCACACGGTGCCGAAATCACATCAGGTATCCGCGCCTCAGCGGCCTTCGGACACCTCCAATTTGTATTTCCTGACAGGTCTCTCTATATTACTGTCTAAGAGGTCTTGTTTTTCAAATTATTTTTAGGGCATTCGGACGATTTGACTAGTCTTCCGTGTAACTAATTCTAAATACAGAGTCCTGATCCCGACCTCAGCAATAAGAAACGATCTTTTTTGGAGTTTGCGCTAATGATACTCGAGAGAAAGCATGTACTGCGGTGCATTGCCCTCATAGGTGTTTCCAGCCTTCTGGCTGCCTGCTCCTCTGTCCAGAAAACAAATGACGCCGCTATTGATGCCCGGGATGCCTCCGATTCCTCGTTAAAAGGTAAGACTGCCATTCACCACTGGCAGGTGCAGGGCACCAACCTCTTTGTCTGCTCGCGTGACAAAAAGGGTTACTACTGGCGCTATATCAATACTCAGGGGCGTGTGACAAACGACAAAGGGCAGGCGGTCGCTGAGCTGACCACCGGCAACCGGATAGTTACTCTCTCGGGAACACAGATCAGTCTGCGCTCACCACGACTCATTGAGCGGCGCGGCTCGGCAGATCTCCCGGACGTTCTTTTCGAGGCTCAGACCTTCTCAAACGAACCTGCCTATAAGGGGGTTCTGTACATTTCCCGACGTCAGGCAAAAGGCGGACTGCCCCTTGACGGATGCTCTGCAGGGCAGTACCGGCAGACATTGAAAGTCAACTACAGCGCGCGTTTCGTGCTGTGGAGATAAGACTAAAACGCGGAATTTTCAGGACAAAACTTGGCTTTTCAGTGGGAATGCGGACCAATTTTTGATAAAATTAATAGTCTACATTTCGTCTTTACGGAGAAGCTACACATGGTACCTGCCGCTACGACGGTCGGAGGCTACCTTCAGAGCCTTCCAAACGATCGACGCGTTGCTATGGCGCGAGTTTGCAGTATGATTCGTCGCTCAGCCCGTGGCGTTCGCGAAAGCATGCGTTTCGGATTGGCCTTCTATGAGTTAGATGGTCCCTTATTTGCTGTTGAATCTCAGGAGAAAGCGTTGACGCTTTTTGTTGCTGAGAAAAATATTATTGATGAATTTAAAGACAAATACGACGTTATCAATCCGAAGCGTTGTGCTATTGAATTCACTGATTTGAACTGTCTGCCACTTGAGGTTGTTGAAAAAGTGGTGCGTGCCTCCCTCGTGAGTCGCCGTGCTCGTAAGGGTGAGGACATCCCCTCCCAGGCTGAACTGCTCCGTCTCTGGGGGTTGTCTGAAGAAGACGCTGCTGTCGCCCCGCCTATTGTACGTATCGTTCTCAACCGGGAAGATGAACAAGAAGAAAACACGGATGGAACGGCCGATTCCACTCACTAAGTGAGTGTCTCGACAAGAATTCTTTGTGTAAAGACCTGGTCACTTTCAGAACCGGGTCTTTTTTTGTCTGCGGTGTTCCGGAACAGCGTAAAGTCAGGCTCTCTGCGCGCTGATCCATTCCTCAACAACTTCGCTGATCTTTTCCGGACACTCGGTAAAAGGCCAGTGGACACACTCAACCACATCCATTTCCCCCTTCGGCAGAGTCTGTACCCACTCGTGCACACGCAGCGGGGAAGTGATTTTTCCTGCGCTCGACCCGATGACCAGCACCGGCGCCTCAAAACCGTCAATACAGGGAGAGATCCGGCTGATCTCAAGCAGATCGCGGGTGTAATCGGCGACATGAATATGTCCCAGGTCCTTAAACGGGGAGGAGTATTCCCGGATGAATTCCTTGAGCGCCTCACCGCCCCGGGCAAGCATTTCACGGGCTTTCTGGTCATGAGCGCGCAGACTGTAATGCGGCATCCTGCGACGGATTCCCATGGCATTGGCTGTCCTTGCCAGACAGTGAACCATCCGGAGCACCGGACACCAGCGGCGTTTTTTCACGGCCTCTTCAGTCAGGGCCATATTGATCAGCGGATCAACAAGCACAAGCGCCTGCACACGCTCAGGGTGGGACTGTGCAAGTTTCAAAGCAATGTGAGCTCCGAGGCTGTGCCCCATGATCACGGCACGCTTCACACCTAGCTGATCAAGAATGGCAATCGCATCCCCGACATGAACCTCAAGCGTGGCAGAGACCCGTGTCTCGCTGCTGCCGTGGCCGCGCAGATCCACTCTGACGATATCCCAGTGTTCCTGCAGAGGCGTGCGTTCGACAAACTCCTCCCAGCGGCTGGCGTTGGAGCCAACGCCGTGAAACAGCACAACCGTACCCTCGGAGGCACTGCGCGCCGGTAGTCGGGAGAAGATCACTCTGCTGCCCAGACGCTCAATGAACCCGCGCTGCTCGTTCGGGAGGAGTCGGAATTTCAGCCTGTCCTGAGGCTCGCCGAGCACAATATCGTTACTCATGAATATTCTGTCCTAATCGGCGGATCTGCCGGTAAAGCGTTCTCACACTGATACCAAGTTCCTTGGCCAGCGCTTCGCGTGAACCCTGCCAGGTATCCAGAAGGTTACGCAGGTACTGTTCGTCATTGAGCTGCTCTGAACGTACAGTGTCTGCCGATCCCCGCCGGGCATTGATATAACCGATTTCACTGAGCACATCCTGCACGTCGATCTCATTGCCCTTGCAGAAAATGGAGATCCGGTTGAGCACTGCCTGCAATTCTGCCACATTACCCGGCCATTCTCTGCTCATGAGCTCCGCAAGAGCGGCATCCGTCAGATGACGTTCACGGCCGGCAGGCGCATCCGCCAGAATCAGACGGCACAGTTCAGGAATATCCTCTTTTCTGTCATGAAGTCTCGGAACCGGCAGCCGGCCAACGGCCAGTTTATAAAAAAGTTCCTCACTGAAACGGCCTTTCTCCACCAGATTTCTCAGGTCATACTGCGTGCCGAAAATCAGCCGGATATCCGCCTTTTCTCCACTCTCATTTTCCGGCAGGAAATACCGGCCGGTTTTGAGCAGATACAGGATACTCGACTGCATCTGCGGGGTCAGATCCGCCACGTCACTCAGATAGACAGTGCCGCCGGAGAGACCCTCACCAAAGGCACGGTTAATCTCTCTGCCGAACTTCTCCTCGGTAAGCGTCAGACACTCAAGATGCACAAACGCCTGGGAGGCTCGTCTGGAGTTTTCGTGAATAACCTTTGCAAAGACCTCCTTGCCGCTTCCCGTCTCACCGGTAAAGAGCACCGGAACATCAAGAGAGACCAGCGCGGCAAGTTTCGGCAGCAGGCGTTTCACAGCCAGCGATTTCGCGACCAGCCCGGCGCGGCGCAGCTGCCCGCCCATGGATTCCGTATCGCGAACGGTTTCCATATAAAAAACCGGCAACCCGTCGGCCTTCACAATTGGCGTGACACTCAGCTCGACAAACCTCGACCCTGACATGGTCATCTGCCGGCGATACGTATCCTCCGTCTGCCGCGAGACCATGCTCTGCTCGAGCGGGCAGTTGTCCCCGCACAGCGAGCAGCGCTTTGTCTGATGAAACACCACCTCATAGCAGGGTCTGCCTTCGTAGTCCTGCTGTCCGTAGCGATGTACGAATGCCTCATTCGCATACGCCACCGAATAATCATCACGTATCAGAAGTCTTGGTTCCGGCAACGAATCCATCAACGCTTTTATCTCAGACTGCACCGCCATATGTGCCACCCCCTTGTCAGTATGACAGCCATAATGTCACACAAAAACACGGATTGTCAACTTTACTGGTGGTTACAACTCTATTGACTCACCCTATGTACCAGCTTTTCGCTTAGTATGAGATTGGTTGGAACGTCGACAACTTTCTCTCATTCATTACAAAACAATGAACGCAAACCTACAGAAATACCGAAACTCTAAGCTGCTCATTGAAATAGCGATTGTTATTTGTTGTAAGCTGCTTTTTCTCTTCGGGCTTTGGTACTTCTTTTTCAGTCCGGAGCACCGCCCCACCGTAACCCCTACGACGGTCAGTGACTCTATCCTGGGACATGAGACTGTCGCCGACCGCTCCCAAAAATAACAACTTAACTACATCTGGAGTCCTCAATGATCCCATCTGATCTTGTTGACCTGTCACGCCTGCAGTTCGCAGCCACCGCGATGTATCACTTCCTCTTTGTGCCTCTGACACTGGGCTTGTCCTTTATGTTGGTGGTCATGGAACTGTGCTACGTCGTGACCGGCAAAGAAGTCTACAAAGACATGACCCGTTTCTGGGGCAAGCTCTTCGGCATTAACTTTGCCCTGGGTGTCGCCACCGGTATTACCATGGAATTCCAGTTCGGCACGAACTGGGCTTACTACTCCCACTATGTGGGCGACATTTTTGGCGCTCCGCTGGCCATTGAAGGCCTGATGGCATTCTTCCTTGAATCCACCTTCGTGGGCCTTTTCTTCTTCGGTTGGGATCGTCTCAGCAAGGGTAAGCACTTCTTCGCCACCACCATGATGGCTTTGGGTACGAACCTCTCCGCCATGTGGATTCTGATCGCTAACGCATGGATGATGAATCCGGTTGGTTCCGAATTCAACTTCACCACGATGCGTATGGAAATGACCAACTTCTGGGCGGTTATCACCAACGAATGGGCTCAGGCCAAGTTTGCCCATACGGTCGCCGGCGGTTACATGACCGGTGCCGTTTTCGTGATGTCCATCTCGGCTTTCTATCTCCTGCGCCGTCGTGACGTGGACTTTGCCAAGCGCTCCTTCCGTCTGGCTACCGCCTTCGGTATTGTTGCCGCCTTCCTGACGCTGCACATGGGCGACGAATCCGCCTATCTGGTTACACGTGACCAGCCCAGCAAGATTGCTGCCATGGAAGCTATCTGGGATACGCATCCGGCTCCCGCTCCGCTTACCCTGTTCGCCATCCCGAATGAAGCCGAACAGCGCAACGACATGGAAATCAGCTTCCCTGCCCTCTTCGGCCTGATGGGTACGCGCTCGCTCTCCACGGAAATCCCCGGTATCAAGACCATCGTTGCTGAATCTGAAGCTCGTATCGTCAACGGCCAGAAGGCTGTCGATCTGCTTGCTCAGCTGCGTAAGGATCCCTCCAACGAAGCTGTCAAGACTGAATTCACCAAGGTCTACAAGGATCTCGGCTTCGGTCTGCTCCTGAAGAAGTACACCGAAGACGTTTCCAAGGCCACGCCTGAAATGATCAAGCAGGCCGCCAAGGACACCGTTCCCTCTGTGGCTCCGATGTTCTTCGCCTTCCGTGCGATGGTCGGCAGCGGCATTGTGACCGCTCTGGTCTTCCTCCTGGGCCTCATCTTCTCCGTCAAGGGTAACCTTGCCGATAAGCGCGGTCTTCTCAAGCTCGCTCTTATTGCACTTCCCCTGCCCTGGATTGCAAACGAAATGGGTTGGTTCGTTGCCGAATTCGGCCGTCAGCCCTGGACGATTTTCAACATCCTGCCGACACATCTCTCCGTGTCCACCCTGTCTGCTGCTGAAGTGGCCGGCTCCCTGCTTGGGTTCTGCGTCCTCTACACGGCTCTGATTATCGTGGAAATGTGGCTGATGATCCGCTTTGGCTCCAAGGGCCCGAGCACTCTCGGCACTGGGCGTTATCACTTTGAACGCAAGTAACGCTCGTGGAGGATAGACATGATTGATTATGAAATTCTCAAAGTTATCTGGTGGCTCTTCATCGGTGTGCTGCTCGTCGGTTTCGCTGTGATGGACGGTCAGGACATGGGCGTTGGTACATTGCTCCCCTTCCTCGGGAAGAATGACAATGAACGCCGCGTGATGATCAACTCCGTCGCCCCGCACTGGGACGGTAACCAGGTCTGGCTGCTTACCGGTGGTGGCGCCATGTTCGCCGCCTGGCCGCTGATGTATGCAACAGCTTTCTCCGGTTTCTACTGGGCAATGCTTGTTGTACTGATGGTCCTTATCTTCCGTCCGGTTGCTTTCGACTATCGCTCCAAGGCCAGCGCTGCCTCCTGGCGCAGCTCCTGGGACTGGCTCCTCTTCCTGGGTTCTGCCGTTCCCCCGATCATCTTCGGTGTGGCTTTCGGTAACCTTCTTCAGGGTGTGCCTTTCCACTTCGTTCCCGAAACGATGCGTCCGGTTTACACGGGCAACTTCTTCGGTCTGCTTAATCCGCTCGGTCTCGTTTGCGGTGTGGTTTCGCTGGCTATGGTGGTCTTCCACGGCGCCAACTACCTCGTGCTGCGTACCGAAGGTGCTCTTCAGGCTCGTGCCCGCGCCGTCTCCACGATCGCCGGTCTTGTGACCGCTGTGCTCTTCGTGCTCGCCGGTGTCTGGGTCTACCTGGGTGTGGACGGCTATGTGGCGGTTTCCGGTCTGGATCCTGCCGGTCCTGCCACCCCGCTTGCCAAGACTGTTGAACTGCAGGCCGGTGCCTGGTTCTCCAACTTTGAAGCCGTTCCGGTTCTCTGGTTGGTGCCGGCTGTCGCCGTTCTCGGCTGCCTCGGCGGTGTTGCTATGATCCGTGCCTACAAGGGCGGTATGGCTATCATCTGCTCGTCGCTCACGCTCCTCGGTGTCATCCTGACCCCGCTGGTCGGCATGTTCCCGTTCATCATGCCGAGCTCGAGCAGCCCCAACAGCAGCCTGACGATCTGGGACTGCACCAGCTCCCAGCTCACGCTTGAAGTCATGCTCCTGGTTACTCTGATCTTCTTGCCGCTCGTTGTGATTTACACGGGCTGGGCCTACAAGGTGATGAGTGGCAAACTCAATGAAAAGTACATTGAGAACAACTCTCACACCCTGTACTAACTTTTAACGTTAAGGCGTCTCTCCGGCGTATCCGGAGAGACAGCCTGGCTCACAAAGGAAATAAAAATGACTTATTTTTACTGGGCTTTTACCGTTGCTTTCGCAGTGCTTTTTGCCGTGACCATCGAAGTGGTCTCGACACGCAATGATGAATAAGCCGGCTTCCCAACCGAATGCCAAGTCGTCTAACGGATTTCTGAGATTCTTATCCCTCTTGGCAGCTGCAGCTGTGATGGTTCTGATCGTGCTTTATCCGCGAGCTATTGCTCCCGACAGCGCCTCGGTACCTCACGGCTGGCTTGAATTAATGCTCTACGGGATGAGTATCTGCTGGATCTACGGATTTGGCTTTTCCCCGCAACATCGCGTCTTCCGGGCGCTGCTGCACCCCGTTGTCGGTGTGGTATGCCTCCTGATTGGCGCGTGGAAGGTCTTTTTGTAAGGTAAGTGCTCAAACGTGGCTGAATCTTTGTACCAACTTATTGGCGGTCAGGATGGGCTCAAAAAACTGGTGAAGGCCTATATCGAAGCACTCGATACCCGGCCGGAAGCCAGACACCTGCGAAGTCTGTATCCGGAAAGTCTTGATTTCTACGAGCAGAGAATGATCGAGTACCTCTCCGGATGGCTTGGCGGTCCCGCACTTTATCTTGAACGTCACGGCATGCCAATGCTCCGCGAAAAGCATCAGATGATTCCTATTAGCGGATCGACTCGTGACGAGTGGATGTACTGTATGCGTGTTGCCTTAGCAAACACCATTGAGGATGTCCAGCTTCGTCTGACACTCGAAGGCGCCTTCTGGCGCATGGCGGATAGCCTTCGTCATTAATTGCGGAGCATTTCCTGTGAAAAAGCCACCTCGGTTGAGGTGGCTTTTTCGTCAGATCAGTTGTAGGTATCCCGTGCCTGCTGCAGCAGTTTGAAACGAACCTCAACAGAGCGCTTGTCATCACTGATCCAGGCAATATCATCCTGAATCGTTACAGCAAGACGCATATTGCGGTCTGCCAGCGAAGCCAGCGGGCCTACAAACTCATCATCAACCGCAAGAACGGTCAGTTTGTCAATTTTCCCGAAATCCCCGCGGTTGCTCTGCCACCACGGCTCATACTTAGCTTCGTCGTACGTGATAATCACCACGCGGTCGCTGCGTCCCGCCGCCTTGCGAACCTGCTTGACATCCGGCCAGCCCACATCAATCCACTCTGCAATCACCCCAGTGTCATCAATCTGCCAGAGGGCAGGTTCACCTTCGGTCGATAAGCCGCGGCCGAACTCTGTATGCTCATCTGCATGACGGCAGAAGGCAAGCAGGCGCAACATCAATCGCTCTTCCGTTTCTGAGGGGTGTCGGGCGATTGTGAGTACATGTCTGCCATAGTAAGGACGATCAAGATCCGAAATGTCTACCGTGGCTTTGTACACGGTTGCGCCGAGAGCCATAAAAAAATTACTCCATCAGTCTATCTGCAGCGGCTCGCGATTATTAAGCTTCACCCAGCCGTATATGATGCGGTAGGCAACCCAGATCCCGAGCACAAAAAAGCCGATCCAATAAATAAAAATGCCGATACCGACAATGAGCAGCAATCCGCCGATAATCAGCGTGAGCACTATCCAGAGGAAAGCCATCCAGAAAGTGCGGATTTGCCAGCGAAAGTGCGAGTAGGCGTAGGTTCCCTGTGCGTCCGAGCGGAACACGTAATTCAGGATAACGGCTATCACCGAGGGCCACGAGAACACAAAAGCACCGGCCACGGTCGCGCCGGTGAACACACCCAGCACTATAGAGCACAGGTGCAGTGCATAGACAATATGTGTAATCAACAAAGTCCCGTTGGACGGACCATATAATTGCGGTAAGTTGTCGCTCATTCGGCACACTCCTTATCCAAAAACTGATTGGTACATGTTCTTATGGACTTTCTGATCCAATGGTGGCCTGCCGCCCTTTTTGTCGTCTCGCTTGCTGACGCCGAAGCCGGCTTGCTCACGAGCATTCTACTCGCAGCCACAGCAATCACAGGCACTATCGAGCCCTCTATTGTAAGCGCTCTTGGCGCACTTACAACCCGATGGCTGATTATCCTTGCGTCACGTCGTTCATTATTAAAAACATTGACACAGAAACCTTCCAACCCTTATACAATAACAGAACAGGGATACAAAGCTGCTGAGCTGGTTCGGACCTGGCTGAAAGCTCAGATTCCCGCTGATTATCCGCACCGCCGTTTCTGGCAGATCGGGCAGGCGGTTCCGGTAACCTGGGCAAGTGCCGCTATTTCAGTGCTTATAACTGTTGTATGGTATGTGGTTTGGGTGAGTGCGGGAGGTCTGCTTTTGGGAGACATCATTGCTGACAACGGATGGCTCATCCCTGTTCGAGAAAATCTGCTCGGTTACTGTTTACTGTGCCTGATCGCCGGCACAGTCCTGAGAATGATTGTCCACCGGCTTCGTGTACGGTGCGGACTATAACGAACACCAAGCACTCACAGTAAACCGTCTTTACTTATGGAGTAAGCACTATGAGAATTCTGGTCGTAGAAGACGATGACATGATTGGTGAAGGGGTTGTGAGCTTCCTTCAGATGGAAGGCTATGCTGTAGACTGGGTCAATGATGGCAATTCCGCGCTGCTTGCACTCAAAACGACGCCTTTCAATCTCGTCATTCTCGATTTGGGATTACCTGGTAAGGATGGCATTCAGGTTCTCAAGGAAATGCGCTCTGAACACATTTCCACTCCCGTTCTGGTGACAACAGCCCGCGATACAGTTGATGACCGTATTAAAGGGCTCGACAGCGGTGCCGACGACTACCTCATCAAGCCGTATGATCTTGATGAACTCGTTGCCCGCGTACGTGCCCTTGTCCGCCGCTCTGCCGGCCGCTCCGATCCTGTGATCGAACGCGGAGCTCTTCGCATTGCACCGGCTACGCGCGAGGTGACCTATAACGGGGAATCTGTTTTACTCTCGTCTAAAGAATATGCACTGCTTGTGGCGCTGGCCGAACGCGAAGGAGTGGTCTGGAGCCGTACGCAGCTTGAAGACCGACTCTACAACTGGGACAGTTCGGTTGGTTCAAATGCCATTGAAGTACACATTCACCATCTGCGCAAAAAACTCTCCGAGTCTGCCATCAAAACCGTTCGCGGTGTCGGTTATGTGCTTGAAACCTGATTGAGACACTGGCATGCGTTCTATTCGCAAAAAGCTGCTGCTGACTCTGATCGGCGCCATGATTGTCGCCGGCTCCATGACAGTGGCAGCCACATTTTTTTCTGCACAGGCCGAGTTCAATCAGTTTCTGGATACACATCTGAAAGAAACGGCAACCTCTTTGCGTGACTCGGTTCTGACTGCGCTTGCCCGCGGGAATCACCCTGACCATCTGACGATCGTTGGGGATGCCCAGAGCTATCACATCCTCGTGCAGGTCTATGATTCCACCACCAATACTGTCTGGGTTCGCGAAGGCAATCAGCATCTGCCTCTCCCTGACAGTCCGGGATTTTCCACAGCCAAACAGGATGGCGTCACCTGGCGCTCATACAGCGTGGCTGCCGGTCCGCTGATTATCTCTGTCGGTCAGGATATCGGTGTGCGAACAGAACTCGCCGTAGCCTCCGCATTCCGTATTCTGCAGCCACTCTGCTTCCTGCTCCCGTTTATTTGTATTGCTGTGTGGGTAGTCGTAGGCGATGGTCTTGCCCCGCTTGAAAAAACCGCACGTTCTGTTGCAAGACGTTCGCCTACCTCTCTTGAGCCCATCTCAACCAAAGGACTGCCTTTGGAGCTGGCCGGTCTTGTCAAGGCCATTAACGACCTGCTGGAACGCCTGAAAGAAAGTCTGTCTGCGCAGCAGCGTTTTGCCTCTGATGCAGCTCATGAATTACGTACACCTCTCACTGCGCTCAAACTTCAGGTACAGCTCGCCGAACGTGCGAAGACACCGGAAGCCCTGGAAAAATGTTTTTCACGTCTCAATGAAGGCATTAACCGGGCCACACGTCTTGTCCAGCAACTCCTCACGCTTGCCCGGCTCGATCCGGAGTCAAGTGCCAAATCCATTACGACTGTCAAACTGGATGTACTGGCACAGAGTGTTGCAGAAGACATGACACCCATCGCCGGCGAGAAAAATATCTCCGTCAGTGCAGTGACTGAGGGCGCCTCAACAGAGGGGATGGAGGATGCCATCCGCCTGATGATCACAAACCTTACCGATAATGCTGTCCGCTATACCCCTGCCGGAGGCCGCATCGAGATCCGCACCTTTACCCGTCCGGATCAGACCTCAGTAGTTGAGATCGCTGACAACGGTCCGGGGATTGCAGAAGCTGAACGTCAGCGCGTATTTGACAGGTTCTACCGGGCTCTGGGAACAAAAACCTCCGGTACCGGGCTTGGACTTGCCATTGTTAAACGCATTGTTGATATCCACCACGGTACAATCGGTATCGATGACGGTCTTGACGGTCGCGGGACAACTTTCCGCATAGAACTGCCAAAACTGGGGGCTTCTAGTTGATTTCAGGTTGCCGGCAAATGCCGGCATTTTTTCTTCGCAATCCGATTGAAGTTACATTTGCGTCCTGAATGATTGCAGACATGTGTGCAAAAACGAGGTCATTTTGGGGCTTTCCTGTTACAACTCCGGTCGGTGAGCAGTGACCGGTCAGGACGCAATGTCATTCTGACCCACCTGAGGTTAAGCCCATTCATCTCATCGTTACGGGCGCCGCAGTTACATTTGCGCCCTGAACGATTGCAGACATGTCTGCAAAAAAGCGGTTGTTTTGGGGGCTTTCCTGTTACAACTCCGGCCGGTGAGCAGAGACCGGTCAGGACGCAATGTCATTCTGACCCATCAGGGGCAAAGCCCATTTATCTCCTCTTTTTCAAGCTCTACGGTTACATTTGCGCCCTGAGCGATTGCAGACATGTCTGCAAAAAGGCAGTCATTTTCAAGCTTTCCTGTTACAACTACGGGGTTTTTAAAGGGGCGCATCTGACTCAACGTGACTCTGTCCCGCTAAATTTCCCTCCTATTCACGCCATATCTATGAGTGCTGCCGTTACATTTACAGCCTAAGCGATTGCACACATGTGTGCAAAAAGGGTGGTGTTTCCAAGCTTCCCAGTTACAACTCCGACCGGTGAGCTGAGACCGGCTAAGACGCAATGTCGTTCTGACCCACCAGAGGTTATCGTTACGTGCGCTGCAGTTACATTTGCGCCCTGAGCGATTGCAGACATGTGTGCAAAAACGGGGGCGTTTTCTGGCTTTCCTGTTACAACTCCAGCCGGTGAGCAGAGACCGGTCGGACGCAATGTCATTCTGACACACCATAGGCAACGGCTATTTATCTCATCTTTGCGGGCTCTACGGTTACATTTGCGCTCTGAGCGATTGCAGACATGTGTGCAAAAATGGGGTCGTTTTCTAGCTTTCCAGTTACAACTCCGGGCAGTAAACAGAGACCGGTCATGACGCAATGTCATTCTGACCCACCAGAAACAAAGCCTATTTATCTCATCTTTGCGGGCTCTACGGTTACATTTTCGCCCTGAGCGGTTGCACACATGTCTGCAAAAACGAGGTCGTTTTGGGGCTTTCCTGTTACAACTCCGGTCGGTGAACAGAGACCAGTCAGGACGCAATGTCATTCTGACCCACCATAGGCAAAGTCCGTTCATCTCATCTTTGCGGGCTCTACGGTTACATTTGCGCCCTAAGCGATTGCAGACATGTCTGCAAAAACGAGGGCATTTTCAAGCTTTCCTGTACATAACCCGGCCAGAGGTTCGCGACATTGGATATTGTTAAAGGCCGCACTTTCAACCGATGTTTTTCTGAATCCTTGAAAAACAGTTGTTTTTGTTACAAACTTAACGTTATAGCTTCAAGGGTTACGTACCTGATATACCACGAGGTATCGTAGTTGTACTAGAGTATCTTCCAACGTAATTGTGTTTGAAGACTCACTGATTTAAGAAAAATTTTCCATATTGGAGTTTTATGATGCTGTTGCAATCTGCTGCTCGTTCTACAGTGGCGCTGGCTGTGCTGGCAGTTCTTGGTGCCACTTCTCTGACTTCTACTCCTGCACAAGCTGCATTGTTTGGCAGTTCAACAGAGGCACAAACCCAATCTCAAGGTCAACTCCCTGACTTTGTCAGTCTCGTGGAACAGAATGGTCCGGGTGTGGTCAACATCCAAACGGTTCGCAAAGCTCGGAAAATCCAAGGCTCCGGACTGCCTCCCGGATTCGATGAACGCGGCGCTGAAATTTTCCGTCACTTCGGTATTCCATTCGACTTTGGCGGATTCGGTTTCGGTCCGCAGGAAATTCCTGAACAGCGCGGCACCGGTTCCGGGTTCATCATTTCTCCGGACGGTCTCATCATGACCAACGCTCATGTCGTCGCCGACTCTGATGAGCTTATTGTTCGTCTGACCGATAAGCGTGAATTCAAAGGCAAAGTGCTGGGGTCTGACGAAAAAACAGATATTGCTATTGTCAAAATTGAAGCCAAGGATCTGCCTGTTCTGCATATTGGTGACTCCTCAAAGCTGAAAGTCGGCGAATGGGTTGCAGCCATCGGCAGTCCGTTTGGTCTTGATAATACGGTAACAGCCGGCATTGTCTCTGCCGTATCTCGCGATCTGCCCAGTGACCAGTACGTCCCCTTTATTCAGACTGACGTGGCTGTCAATCCGGGCAACTCCGGCGGTCCGCTCTTCAATATGAAGGGGGAAGTTGTAGGTATCAACTCCCAGATTTTCTCTACCTCCGGCGGTTTTATGGGGCTGTCTTTCGCGATTCCTATTGATCTGGCGATGCAGATCAAGGATCAGCTGGTTAAAGACGGGAAAGTGACCCGAGGCTACATTGGTGTCTATATTCAGGAAATGAACCAGGATCTGGCAAAGAATTTCGGTCTTGATAAACCTCAGGGCGCCCTGGTGACCAAGGTTGAGAAAGGCAGTCCGGCAGAAAAGGCCGGTCTGAAACCCGGAGATATCATCGTTGCTCTGAATGATCAGAAAGTGGATACCTCCATCACCCTTCCGCGCCTTGTGAGTGTCCTGCCTGCCGGCAAGAAGGTTCAGCTCTCGGTAATCCGTGACCAGAAAACCATCAAACTGGATATCACAATCGGAGTGCATAAAGATTCGGCAAAATCCAAGTCAAATACCCCCGACAATGAGGTGAAGCTTGGTGTAACGACTCGTCCTCTCAGTGAACAGGAAGCAGAAAAGTATGATACCAACGGACTTCTTGTGACCAAATCTGAGGGTCTTGCAGCTTCCGTGGGTATTCGTCCCGGTGACATCATTGTGACTGCCAACGGGAAGAATATCAAAGATGCGGACGATCTTAAAGCTGAGCTCAAAGGAGAAAAAGTCCTGCTCCTGATTCAGCGTGACGGCGGTCGTATTTTCCTTTCGGTTAAGTTCCCGAATAAGAAAGACGAATAAGCCACTCGCAATAAAAAGGGGAAAACCATAATCAGTTTTCCCCTTTTTTCAGCTTATTGTCCAACCGGAATCTGCTCAGTCAAGCGTTATCTGATAAATAATCCGACCGGTAAAGTCCCCTGGTTCAACGTGCGATGACGTTTGACACAAACCCCAGTAGATCGGCACATAACCGGAATCATAGAAACTCCCCTCGAGGACCTCTCCAAAATACTCCGGTCGTCTGCAGGGATCTGCATTGCTCCAGGAATATTTCACCGCGAGTCCCGATTTTGAGACCAGAGCAGCGGTACGATCAGCAGAAGGTGTTTCCGGCCATAGTCCAATGCTTATCTTGAAAACCGGAAACCATTCGAAGAACCGTGTATTGCACGATACAAGAACATTGGATCGGGCACTGGCTAGCAGCTGATCTTTCCCTCTCGGACGAACGAGTCCAAAGTTGATATTTGTGGGAGCGATATCAACAGAACACCGGGAGATCAAATCAACGTTTGATGAATTCAGAATGGTAACTGTTTCAGCCCCACGCAAATCACCCCAGCTGTTTTCATACCTCAGAGCAATGCTCACTTGCGGTATACGGAATTTTTTAGTTATTCCAAAATTTCCCCACTCACTCCCTAACGGATTACAGGGTGTGACTGTGCAAAACATAACTGGACGGACTTGTCCGGTCAGAGTAACCGTGTGACCTCGGGCTGATGATGAGATCAGCTTGGCCAGAACCGGTGAAGATCCCGATCCTGCATCTACCATCATGGTACTGGAGGTCTGTGCATCAGTCGCACTCCACTCAACACTTTCCCCAGTGGTTGTATCTGTCAGACGCAACTGTCCGACCAGTGCGATTTTGTAGGTACTGGTATTCTCAACAGTCACAGGAAGGGCTGAAAAGAAAGAATTCGAATCCACCTGAACAGCGGCTATCCATACTTGGTTATCAGCCCATACGGTACGGGTCAGATTGATATTCTGAAGCTCCCCGGACCAGGCCACGGAATCCCGGGAAAATATCACGCCGGAATCATTGGACGGAAAAACTGATGCGGCGTGCGTCACACTGCTGCCTGAGAGACATGCCAGAACCAGTATCCCTATACTCATTACACATGCTGTGAAATCAAACTTACGGAATTTCATACTTTTACCGCTCCGCCCGTTTGCAGACCAGAGTCTGCCGGGTAATGCTATCGCCGGTTGTCAGCGTATAGTCTGAAAGACATTTTCGGGTCTTGCCGTTTTCCACCCAGGTGGCAAGCAACTGCCCTTTTGGCGGAGCAGAGGAGAAATACACCCTGCCGCCTTCATCAAATACCCCTTCAAGTTTTTCCTGCTCAGCAGAGCTGATCATGGCCGAGGAGGCAAAGGGAATCGGCCCTCCCTGCTCATCAGTTACCGTAAACAGCACCTGAACCCCTGAGATACTCCGGAAAGAGAGATCAAGAATCGCACGATCTGCCGGTATTGCCGTTTCAATAAAATCAGAAATCGTCACATTACCCGGGATAGTATCCGGATCGAGCTGAATTTCATTTCTGCGGTAGTCCATCAGATCGGTCACAAGAACCGAATCACCAAAGCGCGACCCAACTGTTCGACCGGAAATACCGAAATCCTGGACATCTTTCACATTCACCACAGCCATACTGTTCGAGCTATCTTTTGCAAAAAAGACTCCTCTCTTCATTGCCACCACCGCGCCACTCGCAGACAGATTCAATGACTGCCCAGAGGCCTGCTGATAGGCTGTCAGCCCGGCTCGCAAACCGGTTCCGTCATAATGCAGGCTGCCTGAATATGATTTCTCCCCCACCGGTGGTTCTGTCAGAGAAAGCGCATAACTCCAGGATCTTTCATCATCAATATAGCCATAGACTCGGGCACTGCTCTCCCATCCCTCTTCCGTCCGTACAAGCTGCGTGCTGAGCTGTGTTGCCTCCGGAACAGCGCCCCCTGTCAGGCGGTCCAGTGGCAAGGTAAGCAGCAGTGAGATATACGTTTCGGCCGGAACAACTGCGCTTTTCGTACGCTGAAGCCCAAGAGAAAGCAACCCTCCGTACCAGACCCCCATGGACAGCGAGGCATTCAGTGTCTGACGCAAACCATAGAGCTCATAATTCTCTCTGATATAGGTGGCACTCAAAGAACCGTTACGCAACCACGGCAAATCCTGTATCAGTGCTAGGGAAAGCTTTTCACCGCGATCTGCATACAAAAGCAGATCATCCTGATTATGAGCCCCAGCAACCCGGGGAAGTGTGGTCGGACTTCCGGAGAGTGTTTTTTCATAACTCAGACTCATCTGAGATCTGGTCTCGGGAAAAATTTTCCGCCAGCTGATGCCAATGGTGTTACCCTGCTGATTAAAGGCCTCATACGTTGACTGAGAGTGTTCCAGCGCAACAGATACCGCTCCGAGCCAGCCAAGATCACTCGAAGCGCCAAACTGGCTGTACCAGTAATTTTCCGAGACCAGACCGCTGCCGAAAAGCGTGATACCGGCAGGCAGTCCGTAACCAACCCCGGCGGTCAGCACATAGGGCTGATCACCGTCGCCTTCATCGAGTCGGCCTGAAGCGATATTCCAGCTCCAACGGCCGGCACTCAGCTGCTTCAGACCGGTCATAAACGGCACATAATAGGTTCGCTCCGTGCCATCACTGCCGCGGATTGACACTTCAACAGTCCCGCCGCTACCCAACCCCTCGAGGTTAGAAAAACGATAGGGTCCGGGGGGAATTTCACGTATCAGCAATGTCCGACCACCCTGTCTGATCGTAATAGTCGACCGGGTATCCACCACCCCTGTGATATCGGGAACATAGGCTCTTTCATAACTCTCATGCTGATTCTCGTCATCACGCAGTTCTGCTCCGAAGAGACGCAGAGAGTTGTCGAATACGCTGCTTGTAGACACATTCCCTGCGGTGAACCTTGCCTTCCACTGTGGTATCAGTCTCGTTAGATAGGTATCCTGACTTTCAAAGTCAGACTCACGCTGATAGACGCTGTCCGAATAGTTATAAGCACTCCGGTTAACCAAACGCCACTCACCAATATTCAGCCGTGATGTGACAAAGGCGAAGGCTCGTCTGGAGGTGTCATCTCCAAAATTCCGAGAATAATCTCCGGTATAGCTCATCAGCAGTGCAGGCTCTCCCCAGTCCCACAAGGCCGGATTAGGAATCTCCTGACGGTGATCGGACAACCAGGCCTGCGGAATGGTGATATTGGCAGACTGCATGTTGACATCAACATCAATGCGACTGCCGGGCGGGAGGGCGTCAATGCTGAGAAATTCCTTACCCATAGCCTTTCTGACAATCTCTTCCTGCACTGATTTGTTGAGATTCAGTTCAAGTATGAGACTGAGCGGAATTCTGGCTCTGTAGGCTGAATTCTCCTTGTAAACATCAATCTGACTCTGGCGAAGGTACTGACCGTTTTTCTCGATACGGTACGTCTGCAAACCCAGACGCCCCTGATCTGCCAGGGCGTCCAGATCCGCATCTGTCAGCTCGCGACCGAGCTCCTTACTGATGGCATTCAAATCAAATTTGAAGTCCTCAGCTCCAGCATCTGATACTGCCGAGAGTGCAAAAATCGGAAGGAGGGTTAACGCTGACCAGCTTCTCATTTCCCCTCCAGACGCCGGACGGGTACCTTTTTCAGGAATCCGTCATCATCAATCGCAAATGCTTCCGCCTGTCCCGTACAGTCGGACGTCTCTGTTTCAAGCTCTATCTCGCCATAGGGAGCAATCATCGGAGCGCTACCTTTCGGACTGATGAGTTCACTGCCACTGATACGCAACGAGCGCAGTGTCATCCAGTACGGGGAAAGGTTTTTGACTTTTACAGAACCCTCCGAGCAGTGAATGCGGACACTGTTATCGAATGCGGATTTTTTTTTCAGATGTTCAGATCGGAGAAACAGTTTGACCCATAAAGCGACACTGATCTGCAACTCTTCGGGATGCTGGGCATTTTTGGCCGGCAGCATTGTGAGACGGAGTCTCTGAAGAATCTCTGTTTCTGACGACCAGTCTTTCTCTGTGCCGACCCAGACAATTTTCACGGGATATTTCTGCTTCTGTCCCACAACGGATGCCGGTGGAGTCATCAGCACAACAGAGGAGGCGGTGTCAGTAGCCTTTCCGTTTGCGTCTGTTTCAAACACAGCACCGGTAACCCACCAGGGGCGTCCTGTCTCGTTGGTCAGCCAGAGTGTCTCCGAGGACCGCCCCTCGTTAAGGATGAGCCGTGATTCGCTGATCTGCCAGCCGCTGGAGACTTCCGCCGCAAAAGAAGATGCACTGAAGGACGGAGCCTGCGTAAGCAGGCACACCACAAACACTTTCTTCAGCAATCCGGCAGCACGCATAAAACACTTCCCCCGTCTGTTCAGATCATTTCACATCCGCATTGTTACGTACAAACAGTCCCGACTCATCCAAGGCGATCCAGCCGAATCTGAACGGCTTCTGCGGGATGTCCAGCTTTTCAAGAACCAGCTGTGAAAACGGAAAAATCACATCACTGGTGTCGATACTTTTTTCATCAACAAAGTAGGTTCCCATCGATATGACAAAGGCTGATTCGTTTTTCACCACCAGCCGGTCACCCTGCCGGATAACCTTCACCTGTTTCATAGCCTCTATCGAATTCCCTTTCAGTCCTTTGGGCCGGTAGAACACTTTCAGCTTATTGACAAAGTTGATCTGAAGAGCGTTTTTGGCCTCAGTCGAGGCAGGCACCGCTTTACTGACAAGCCAGAGAAGGGTTTCGCGATCCTGAGGAAACTTTGAGGGATCACTGACCAAAATGCGCAGTCTGGCACCGGTTCGAGGCATTATTTTGGCAATCGGCGGCACCAGCATCACGCCATCCCGAACTTTCTCGCCATCCGGTGTTTCCAGATGACTGACCAGCAGATAAGCCCAGTCCGTGTCATTTTTGAAAACCAGAGAACTCTCCGTACGTTCGGGTGCGATCACGGCGCGGGTCAGATCGAACCCAATGCCTTCGGCGCGAACAGCACCACAAATACACAGCCCGGCAAGCAGGAGAACTCTGAGGAGTGACGCTTTAATGGACATAAAATTCATCATCTGAAAAAAAGGAAAAGATCAGACCGACTGCGAGACCGGTCTGATCTTTAATTCGATAGCTTGACGGTTAACCCGAGTACGGCTTATTTGTAGGTAATCGTGTAAGCAACCTGAGCTTTCACGAGACCGGGGGTAACAGCGTTGCCGCTAACATCCGCTTCACGAACCAGCTGACCGGCAATATTGAATTTGTAGTTGCTGTCAAGCAGTTCGCCACCGTTGAGTTCATACGTACGGGACGCTTCATCAGTGGAAAAGTCCACAACAGAAGCAGCGGCATCGGAGGTCTTGATGCTCACAAGCACGCCGACACCGGTAGCAGGATCAACACCATCTGCTGCGGTGGCTGTATTCTGCAGGGTCTTCTTGGCATTGCCGGCGCTGTCAGAAAGCGTAATACTGGCGAGCGACTTGGCGGAGCAATTGCTCAACGTAATATCCGTGTTGACCGTATGACCGGACTCTCCATTACCCTCACGCAGTTTACCGACTTCAACCTCACCGAAGTCCAGTTCAACGCTACTACTACCAGCCTGAATAGAGCAGGCTGAAGTGATAACCTTACCGGTAAAGGTAACTGTGCCGGTGGATGTGGCTGCAAGAGCAGAGCTGGCAACAAAAACAGAAGCAACGGCAAAAGCAATACGATTGAACATTTTGTTCAGAGTTCCTTGTAACACAAAACCTACGGACGCAAAAGCCCACTACGGCAACCCGCAGATAATTCAGAAAAAACGGATAAAAAACAAAAAACTCCAGAAAAAAATATAAAGAAAAGAGTCTTCATGCATGTTTGTGGTAACAGCTGAGAAGATACTGCCTTCTTAAACG
>CAJJRX010000024.1 GCA_905194315.1 uncultured Sutterella sp.
AACCTTGCCAAGGTTGAGGTCGCGAGTTCGAGACTCGTTTCCCGCTCCAGAATTCAGAGAAAAGGAACTTGACGTTCAAGTTCCTTTTTTTCTATAACGGCTTTAGTGACGCTGCCGGGATGACGGAACTGGTAGACGTAGCGGACTTAAAATCCGCCGCCATTGTAAAACGGCGTACGGGTTCGACCCCCGTTCCCGGCACCACTAAACTTCTCTTTGCCTCTCCCCTCATACCTCTGCTTGAATACCGGTCCGTTTTGTCAGGCCGGTGGCGGTTGCACAGCCTGTCTGCGGTAAAGACTGTTCTCGTGGCGTCGCCTGGCACCTGCCGGCACTGGCTGAAGCGGTTATTCTGTTACCTGAATCGAGACTGAGAGAAAGTTCACACCGCTGAGGTGATCAGCGCTCTGTGGTGGAAGTTTGTCGCTGAACTTTATTCTCCTCGAGCCATTTTGACCGAAGTTTGCGGGTATAGTGCTGGACAGTACGCAACGCAACTGTAACACCGAACTGTTTTATCAGCTCCTGCCGGACGGCCGCACAATTTCCCTGATGTCTGCGGAACGCTTCTTCAATAAAAATTCTATGCGGATCCAGACGGCTTTTATAGATGCGTGGTCTTCTGCGCTCTAATCCGCTAAGAGCCGGTGCGTTCCAGTATTTGCGCACAGTGATACGTGAAAACCCGGTTTTTCGGGCTGTATGACGAATTGAATACCCATGACTCTTGAAGTCGTGAATCAAAAGGATCTCTTCTTTCGATAGCATAACCGCCCTTTTGCATTAAAACCCGTAATTCTTCGCCATATTAGATGGATGAGACCTGCCTATCTTCCAAAAATTCCCTTTGGCGGTCCAATATGGCGTTGCACCAGAAAAAGGTAACAGATTTTTCCAGCCTGCTGCAACAGGCATTTTATTTTTTCTCCCGCCTGTTTATCAGTTTCACCTTCCCGGAAACGGCAAAAGCACTCGTGATCACTCACAAGTGCTTTAGCTTAACCAGTTAGCTGACAGGGCCGGAAGGGCAAGAACCGGCCCCGTATACAGGTCTCTTAGTGGAACAGGCTGGTAGCCAGGAAACCAAGAGCGACGGAAAGAACGATCGCCAACGTGCCAGGAATGAAGAAGGCATGGTTGAAGACCCACTTACCGATACGGGTCGTACCCGTGTAGTCCATCTGCACAGCGCCCAACAGCGTCGGGTAGGTCGGCAGAACGAACAGAGCGGACACGGCAGCGAAGCTGGCCACGAGCATGTAGCTGTCACCGGGGTTGGCAGCCGTGATACCCAGAGCGGCAACGATAGCCGGGGTAATGGCCTTGGCCGTAGCAGCCTGAGAGTACAGGAGCATGGAAGCCAGGAAGAACACAACAGCCAGAAGAGCAGGCGTGGAGCTCACGGTACCGGCAGCCAGTTCCTTAATTTCACCGGCATGGCCGGAAACGAACGTGTCACCCAACCAGGCCACGCCGAACACGCAGATGCAGGCGATCATACCGGACTGGAACACAGAGCTCGAACCGATCTTGCTCAGGTCGATCTTGCAGAAGACGGAAATGAGCGAAGCGATCAGGAACATGAACGACCAGATGGCAGCGTCACGCTTGACGATAACCGGATCGATCAGGCCGACAGCCGGCGAAATAGCGGAGGCGTAGAACACCACGCAGAGAATGCCGAGCAGGAAGATCAGAACGGAGAGCTTGGCATGCGGGAGCAGCTTCTTCTGTTCATGCGTCGGAGGATTAACAAGACCCTTGGCAAGGCGATCCTTGTAGACGGGGTCGCTGTCGAGGTCCATGTTGGAGATCAACGTCATGATGAAAGCGGTGAGCATGCAGCCGATGAAGGTCGTCGCAATCCAGATGCAGAGCAGAAGCGGATAGCTCCAGCCGAACTTTTCGAGCACGCCGGACATGTAGATCACAGCGGCGGAAACCGGCGAGGCGGTAATGGCGATCTGAGAGGCCACCACAGCGATGGAAAGCGGTACGCACGGACGGATGTGCTGTTCCTTGGCCACTTCAACGATCACAGGGATCATCGAGAAGGCGGTATGACCGGTACCGGCGAAAAACGTCAGCACATAGGTCACAACAGGAGCAAGGTAGTTAATCTGCTTGGGGTTGCGACGGAGGATGCCTTCAGCGATCTGAACGAGGTAATCCAAACCACCAGCGAGCTGCATGGCGGAAATGGCTGCGATCACGGAGGCGATGATCAGGATCACGTCCCAGGGCACATTACCCGGGGCCATGCCGAAGATCAAACCGAGCACGAGCACACCAGCACCGCCAACATAGCCGATGCCAATGCCGCCCAAGCGAACACCGAGGAAAATCGCCACGAGGACGACGAGAAATTGAAGAAGAATTGTAATAGACATAGCATTGGTCAAAGGCTTAATGCCCGAAGCCTTTGATTCCTCTTTGTGGTTGGTATGTTATCCCGCCCACGACAACTGGTCAAAGGGGTGGGCGGTCATTTTCTCAATCAGGAGCCGCCCAACGGGTGCGGCTCCCGACTATCCTTGTTCAATTATTTTTCGAACTTCGGATTGATGAGGTTTTCATAGGTAAAGGTCTTGTCCCATTCGGCCTGGGTCATCATGCCCTTTTCTTCGACAACGAGCTGATGCAAGGACTTGCCGGTAAGGAAGCCTTCGCGGGCGACGTTGGCGCAGGGCTTGTAACCGAAGTGCGGCTTCAGGAGCGTCACAATACCAAGAGAACCCATCACGAGATCTTTGCAGTGGTCAGCGTTCACCACGATGCCGTCAACACACTTTTCACGCAGTGCCGTGCAAGCGTTGGAGAGGACCTTCATCTGGAGGTACAGGGCGAACGTAATCACAGGTTCCATGACGTTGAGTTCGAGCTGACCGGCGGAAGCAGCCAGCATCACCGTCGTGTCAAGACCGATAGCGAGGAAGGAGGCCTGATTGGTCACTTCCGGGATAACGGGGTTGACCTTGCCCGGCATGATCGAGGAGCCAGGCTGGAGCTGCGGCAGAACGAGTTCGGACAAGCCGGTACGCGGGCCGGAGGCCAGCAGACGCAGGTCGTTGCAGACCTTCGTGAGCTTGACAGCGAGGCTCTTGCAGGCGGACGAGAGGGCAACATAGGAGCCGCAGTCGCTCGTCGCAGCGATCAGGTCGCAGCTGTTCTTGAAGTCAATACCCGTGAATTCAGCGAGGTACTTGACAGCAAGAGCGGGATAATCGGGGTGAGCGGTAACCGTGGTACCGATAGCGGTGGCACCGAGGTTAACAACCTTGAGGTGTTCCTGAGCTTCCTTGATCACCTTGACTTCGTCTTCGATGGTCTTGCCCCAGCCATGGAATTCCTGGCCGAAGGACATCGGGACGGCGTCCTGCAGGTGGGTACGGCCCATCTTGAGAACGTTCTTCGTTTCTTCAGCCTTCTTGTAGAAGGAGCCGACGAGAGCTTCAACCGTCTTCAGGAGTTCGTTGGAGCGAAGCAGCAGGGACAGATGCAGAGCGGTCGGATAGGTGTCGTTCGTGGACTGGCCGAAGTTGGCGTGGTCGTTCGGAGAAACCTTCTTGTCGCCCTTGGCGAGACCGAGGTGTTCGCAAGCGAGGTTGCAGATCACTTCGTTGACGTTCATGTTCGTGGACGTACCGGCACCACCCTGGAGCCAGTCGGTGACGAACTGATCATTGTACTTGCCAGCGATGAGCTGGTCACATGCCCACATAAGCGCATCAGCGACGTCAGCAGGGATGCAGCCGAGTTCCTTGTTAGCCTTCGCAGCGGCCTTCTTCACATAGCCGAAAGCGATGGGGAAGAACGGTTCCTGGGACATCGGCATTTCCGTGATGTGGAAATTGTGCTTGCCGCGCATGGTCTGCACGCCATAGTAAACATCATCAGGGATCTCGAGTTCGCCAAGGAAGTCGCTTTCAATACGGGACATATTTATGCTCCTCATAAATAAGATGTTGGTGCAGGCACCCCTGCCCGCAGCCTGGTTCTAAGAGTACGAGTTTGGTCCTGGACTCTTAGGGAGATAATCTGTTTTGGCTACCTCTAAAGGGGCGAGGTAACCAAAACAGTCTAGTTACATTATATTACTGCCGAACGGGCTTGATGGGAATAGCTTTTTTCTGGGACGGCAAAACCTTGTCGTACCCGCGCATACCCTGTTCAGCCATCTTGCGGCGGATAAATGCGATCTGGGTCTTCAGAGGAAGATCCTTCGGGCAGAAGTCGTGGCAGGCGAGCAGCGACATGCAGCCGAACACGCCGGATTCGTCACCGACGACTTCATAGTAGTCGGCGTCGTTACGCGTATCGCGCGGATCCAGACGGAAGCGGGCGATCTTGTTGATGCCGACGCCGCCGATGAAGTCCGGACGGATACGGACCGTACCGCAACCGGCGATACAGCAGCCGCATTCCACACAGCGGTCGAGAACGTAAATGTCTTCGGCGAGCTGCGGGTCCATCGGAGCTTCCTTCTTGCGAAGGTCAACTTCTTCTTCCTTCATGTGAACCCATGTTTCCATGCGTTCGGACATGTCACGCATCCACTTGCCGGTGTTGACCGAGAGGTCACCGATCAGTTCGAACGCGGGCAGCGGGGCCAGCGTGAACTCGGACGGGAGGTCACGGGTCAGCGTACGGCAGGCGAGACCGGGCTTGCCGTTGATCATCATGGCGCAAGAGCCACAGATGCCGGCACGGCAAACAAAGTCAAACTGCAACGAGGGATCCTGCGTGTCACGCAGTTCGTTCAAAGCAATGAACAGCGTCATGGAATCGGATTCTTCCAATTCATACGTCTGCATGTGCGGAACACTTTCCGGATCCTGGGGATTGAAGCGCAGAATGCTAATCTTCAGCATGCGGTGCTTCTTCTCTTGAGTATCAGCCATTTGCATCAGCTCCAAATTAATCTTTCAGCGGTTCATCGATACGTTCGTTCTTGCCCTTGAGGCGAGCAGGCAGGAGGTGCTGGTACGGCATAAGGGCTTCCTGAATTTCGAAGCGGTCCTTGCCTTCAGCTTCCATCTTGGCGCGGATAGCATCCACTTCAGCCTGACGCTTGGCAGATTCCGGATTTTCGATGTAGTTCTTGACACCGTAGCCGCGGAATCCCGGGGGCAGTTCCATCTTGCTGATGTCGAGCTTCTGATAGCTGAGCGTCGGCAGGGTGTCGCCTTCCTTCCAGGTAGCGAGCGTACGGCTGAGCCAATCCACGTCATTACGGACCGGGAAGTCTTCACGGTAGTGAGCACCACGGCTTTCCTGACGGTTAAGAGCACCGCAGGCCACAGACAGAGCCACGCGGAGCATGGACTGAGTGCGGTATGCATAGATGAGTTCGGGGTTCGGGCCGACCACATCCTTGACGCAAACGTTGAAAGAACGCTTGTAGAGATCTTCGAGCTCGGAAACGGCGCTTTCCATATCCTTGCCCTTGCGGAAAATACCGATCTTGGTCGTCATGATGTCTTGCATGCGGGAACGCAGTTCGTATGCGTTTTCGCTGCCGCCGTTGGACGTGAAGTGCTTCATACGGGCAGCTTCCTTGTTCACGGCGTCGTAAACGATGGAGGCAGGAATATCGATGGCGTTTTCGGCCTTGTCGCAGAAGTCGGCGATATATTCACCGACGATCATGCCGGCAACGACGGTTTCAGCAACGGAGTTGCCGCCAAGGCGGTTAAAGCCGTGCATGTCCCAGCAGGCAGCTTCACCGGCAGCAAACAGACCCTTGAGCGTGGGGCTTTCGCCGGTGGGCAGCGTACGGATACCACCCATGGTGTAGTGCTGGGCAGGACGCACAGGAATCCATTCCTTCGTCGGGTCAACACCCATGAAGTAATGGCAGATTTCATAGACTTCACGCAGCTTGTGCTTGATGTGGTTTTCACCAAGAAGCGTAATGTCAAGCCAGATGTGTTCGCCGAAGCGGCTCTTGACGCCCTTGCCCTGAGCAATGCGTTCTTCCATACGACGGGAGACCACGTCGCGGGAGGCCAGTTCCTTCTTTTCAGGTTCCACATCAGGCATGAAACGGTGACCGTCAACGTCACGCAGCAGACCGCCGTCACCGCGGCAGCCTTCCGTCACGAGAATACCGGCAGGGAAAATACCGGTCGGGTGGAACTGAATGGCTTCCATGTTGCCCAGAGCGGCAACGCCGGTGTTCAGAGCGAGGTCGTAACCGATACCTTCGCAGATCACGGCGTTGGTCGTGACGCGGTAGATACGGCCGGCACCACCGGTAGCGATAGCGGTAGCCTTGGAGACATAGGCCATCAGTTCACCGGTGATCAGGTCACGGACAACAGCACCGTAGCAGCGCTTGCCGTCGTGAATGAGCGACATGGCTTCAACACGTTCGATCACAGGCACCTGTTCAGCAATGATACGGTCGGAAACCGCATTGAGCATTGCGTGGCCCGTACAGTCGGAAACGTAGCAGGTACGCCACTTCTTCGTGCCACCGAAGTCACGCTGGGCCACAAGGCCGGCAGCTTCTTTACGTTCGGTAATCGTGACCTTTTCGCCATTGATAATGACCTGGCGATCACCCGGGGTGATACGGCTCCAGGGCACACCCCAGGCGGCGAGTTCACGCACTGCCTTCGGGGAGGTGTTGACGAACATACGCACGACTTCCTGGTCAGCACCCCAGTCAGAGCCGCGCACGGTGTCGCCGAAGTGGATGTCTTCGTTGTCGCCCATACCCTTGATGACGTTACCAAGAGAGGCTTGCATACCACCCTGGGCAGCCTTGGAGTGGCTGCGCTTCGGCGGAACGAGCGACAGGACGATCGAGTCGTGCCCACGGCGCTTGGCAGCAACGGCCATACGCAAACCGGCAAGACCGCCACCGATCACGAGCACGTCGGTGTAGATGATTTTCATTTCCTAAGGTCTCCTAGATTTAAAGACTTAGCAGCCGGGTCCGCCATCTGACTGTGCGGGGTACCGGGATGCGGGGTCAAATCTTCATTGAGTTTCTGAATAAACTCTGCTTCCATTGCCCTTGAGTTCATTTGTTGAGTGAGTTCTCTGAGGGAACCCGACCGGAGAGATGTCTGACAGATTGATTCATCACTCCGGCATTAGCAAATCAGCCTAGGTCAACTGGTGTCTTGGCGCTTTTATAGCAGTTTCTGATATACCCCCTGAGGTTTCTTGACTGTTTCTTTGTTTAGGTCAAGAAAAACATGGAGCTTTACAATCTGCAACCCTTTTTATATACGTATTTATACGTAATTTGTCAGGGATGCATAACTAGTACAATCCTTCCACCTGACTTAGATATAACTTACTAATCTTCGCAAAGTTTAAAATGACTACCTATTGAGAGATATTAGGGAAAACCCTAATATCTGGCATAGACTAAATTATATTGTTGATATATAAGAACTTTATAGTGTTTTTCGCATAGAAAAGCAGATTTTTTTATTTCCCCTGCAACCCCTGACCATGCCCTGTTTTGAAGATTTCCCCGCGGAATCGCTGAAACAGTCAAATCTTTATATACCCATTTATAGGTAGTGGTAAGCCCTGATTCAGTCGCTTTCTGCTGACTTTTTCCCTCGGCGTGATACATTTTTGACATACGTATAACTACGTAAAAATTTCCTCTTCCGGTCGCAAATTTCACGTAACCGCCTGTTAATTGAAAATATTTATCTCCACAATTCAAATAACGCCTATCAATCCCAAAAATCCGATAGAATAGACCCATGCAACATGAGCGCTCAGTCTGCCTGCGCAGCGAGTGCTCTGCAGGGCGAAAACCCTGTATCCGTAAGCACAGGGCTGTGCTTACCGTTTCAGCTCCGAACCGCCCGGACACTGAGCCGGCGTAACGGGGCACCCTGTAACGAACTTCACCGGAAATATTTATGAAAGTCATCAACACTGCTGACGCCCCCGCCCCCATCGGTCCCTACAGTCAGGGCATCGTTCATGGCGACACTTTTTACCCGGCCGGTCAGATCGGTCTGAACCCTGCCACCGCTCAGCTCGAAGAAGGCGTTGAGGCACAGGCGCGCCGCGCTTTTGCCAACCTCGCCGTGCTCTGCAAGGCGGCCGGTACCGACATGAGCCACACTGTGAAGTGCTCCGTGCTCATTACCGATATGGCCGACTTCCCTGTCGTTAATCAGGTGATGTCCGAGGTCTTCAGCGCTCCCTTCCCCGCACGCACCTGCTTTGCTGTGGCCCAGCTGCCCAAAGGCGCGCTTGTGGAAATTGATGCCGTTGTGGCTCTGCCCTGATACAGCAGGTGTGCTGTAGCGGCAAAAAAGGACAGTAATGAGCTCGGAGAGTCAGCCGGCCGGCAAGCGACCGGCCAAAGGCGAGAAACTCGCGCCGCTCAGTGAGCGGCTCGCCAGAATCGGTCTGGTCGAGAGCTGGGACTATGTTTTACATCTGCCCCTGCGCTATGAGGATGAGACGAAAATCACCCCCATAGCCCTACTCGAGCCCGGAGAACCGGCGCTTGTCGAGGCGATGGTCGACGGTGTACAGAAAACCGGCTGGGGGTCGCGCTCCCAGCTCGTGGCGAATGTGCATGACGATACCGGCAGGCTTGAGCTGCGGTATCTGCACTTTTACCCTTCGCTCGAGAAGATGCTCGTCAGAGGCAAGCTCATACGGTTTTTCGGCGAAGCCCGCCCCGGCCGTGGCGGTCCGCTTGTGATGTTTCATCCCAAGATGAAATTCAACGCGGGCGGCACCCTCTCGCAGGCGCTGACACCGGTTTATCCTGCGGGTGAAAATATTCAGCAGACCTGGTTGAGAAAGCGTATTGACCGTGCCATGCTTGACCTGGATCTGAGTGATCCGGTCCCGGTGCACTTTACCGAACCGCTCGGTCTGCCCGGCTTCAGGCAGTCGCTCGAATACATTCATCATCCGCCGCCCGATGCGGATACAGCGGGACTGCAGGAGCGCACTTCGCCCTACTGGCGCCGTCTGATTTTTGATGAACTGCTCGCGCAGCAGATCCTGCTTCGCACGTCACGTGAAACGATGATGAGTCAGCAGGCACCGGTGATCGGTACAGACGGGGCGGCGCTTTGCGACGCGTTTCTCAAAGCTCTGCCCTTTAAACTCACCGGCGCGCAGGAGCATGTGATCGCAGAGATCCGCAGTGACCTCAAACTCACCCGCCCGATGCACCGGCTCGTGCAGGGCGATGTGGGCTCGGGCAAAACGGTGGTGGCTGCCATGGCAGCACTCACCGCGATCGATGCCGGTTTTCAGGTGGCGCTGATGGCGCCGACGGAAATTCTTGCCGAACAGCACTTCAGCAAGCTCAAAGCCTGGCTCGAACCGCTCGGCGTCACTGTACTCTGGCTTGCCGGCAAAATGAAGGCACGCGAGCGTGCTGAAGCACTTGAGGCCATCAGCGCAGGCAGCGCGGGCTTCGTCATCGGTACGCATGCGCTCATTCAGGAGGGCGTCAGGTTTGCGCACCTCGGTCTGGCCATCATCGATGAGCAGCACCGTTTCGGGGTCGAACAGCGTCTGGCGCTCAGAAGTGCCAATGACGCCGGTCTGTCGGCGCACCTTCTGATGCTCTCGGCAACGCCGATTCCGCGCACGCTGGCGATGAGCTATCTGGCGGACCTTGATGTGAGTGTGATTGACGAGCTCCCGCCCGGTCGCACCCCCATCATCACGAAGCTGGTTCGTGCCTCGCGCAAGGAGGAGGTCTTTACAGCGCTCTCGCACGCGATTGCCTCCGGCGCTCAGGCCTACTGGGTCTGTCCGCTCGTTGAGGAAAGCGATGCGCTTGACCTCACGCCGGCAACACTGCGCTATGAGGAACTCGCCCGCGCCCTGCCCGAATGCCGTATCGGTCTCGTGCACGGACAGATGCCCGGTGAGCAGAAGGATCAGGTGATGTCGGAGTTTGCCGCCGGCAGAATTGATATTCTGGTTGCCACCACCGTCATTGAGGTGGGGGTTGATGTGCCCAACGCCTCCCTGATGGTGATCGAACATGCGGAGCGCTTCGGTCTCTCGCAGCTGCATCAGCTTCGCGGTCGTGTCGGCCGCGGCGCCAAGGCGAGCAGCTGTGTGCTGCTCTTCGGTGAAGAGCTCTCGGAGACGGCCAAGGAGCGTCTGAAGATTATCCGTGAATCCACGGACGGATTTGAAATTGCTCGCCGGGACCTGCAGCTGCGCGGTCCGGGCGAATTCCTGGGAGAACGGCAGTCCGGCATGCCCTTTTTACGGTTTGCGGATCTCGAGCGTGATGAACTGCTTCTCAGAGCGGCGGCGGATGTCGCCGGGAAGTGGCTCGCACAGGATAAGGAAAGCGCGCTCAGGCACGCTGCTCACTGGTTTGTCAACCAGAGCCGCCTGCTGTCTGCCTGATTGAACGGTTTATTGGAACTTTTGAGGAAACACCTATGACACTGACCGAATTGAAATATGTGATTGCGGTCGCTCGCGAACGCCATTTTGGACGCGCCGCAGAAACCTGCTTCGTGAGCCAGCCTTCTCTCTCTGTGGCTGTGAAAAAACTCGAAGAAGAACTCGGCGTTGTGATTTTTGAACGCCGTACAACGGATGTCGCACTCACCCCCGTGGGTGAACAGATCGTGCTGCAGGCGCAGAAGATTCTGGAGGATACCGAGCAGCTCGTCGAGCTCGCCCGTCAGGGTCAGGACACGCTCAACGGCGGTCTGCGCCTCGGTGTGATTTACACCATCGCGCCGTACCTGCTCCCGTCGCTGGTGCGCGAAATGAATTTCATCGCCCCGAAGATGCCGCTTTACCTGCGGGAAGGCTTCACCAACGAACTGCTCACGCAGCTCAGAAAGGGTGACATTGACGTGGCCATCATGGCCGACACCATCCATGAAACGGGCTTTATGACGAAGACCCTCTATCAGGAGGACTTTGTCGTCGCCGTGCCGGCTCACCACCCCTGGGTGAACCGCAACTACATCACGCCGGCCGAACTCAAGGACCAGAGAATGCTCCTGCTCGGCGCCGGTCACTGCTTCCGTGACCAGATTCTGAGCGTCTGCCCGAATCTGATCACCAACGCCTCGAACATGGGCAGCACCTCGACGGAATTCCAGCGCACCGTTGAAGGCTCGAGCCTTCTGACGATCTGCCATATGGTTTCTCAGGGTCTCGGTATTACGGTTCTGCCGGCCTCGGCCATCCCGTACCTCTCGCAGAATGAATCGCATCCGATCAACTTCATTCCGTTCAAGAGTCCGGCCCCCAACCGCAAGGTCATCATGATCTGGCGTAAGAGCTACAGCCGCACAGCGGCACTCGACAGCCTCTCCGAAGCAGCGCTCAAGCTCACGCTCAACGGCTGCTACCCCCTGCAGGAACCGCCTGTTCAGCGCTGATTGAACGGCATCATGCCTAAGTGAGACCGCTATGAGTAATGAAGAGAGCACGCGGGAAACCGGCACCGGCGGCCGGCAGAATTTTGAGGACCGTATCGACATCCTGATCCGGACCCTCACCACCGCCGCCGTGGCCATCGGCTGCTATTTTGTGATCCGGCCGTTTCTGACGGCCATCATGATCGCGGCGATTCTCGCCGTTGTCACGTGGCCGCTCTACAGCCGTGCGCGCAATTCGTTCGGCAGCTCCACCACCATCCCCGCACTGCTGATGGTGATGGGAATCATCACCTGCGTGCTGATTCCGACGAGCTTTATTCTGGTGGCGCTCGCACAGCAGATTCCGCGCGCCGTCCAGCTCTTCAAAGCCTGGGTGGCAACCGGTTTCAGTCTGCCTCAGGGTATTCAGGAGCTCCCGGTGATCGGTCCCTGGCTTCACGAGCAGCTGCTCTTTGCCATCGATCCGAGCACGCTCGCGGGCACCATGCAGAAACTGGTCGAACCGTTCACCTCCTGGCTGCTCAACGCTGCCGTGAACGTGAGCTCCGGCCTCATGCAGATGCTGCTGGTGACCTTCATCGTGTTTTTCTTCTACCGTGACGGTCCGTGGTTTGCCGACCGCGTGCATCTGGTGCTTGAAAAAATCTCCGGCTCGCTCGCCAAGGAGCTCAACGGCATCCTGATCAACACCACCCGCTCGGTTGTGCTCGGTCTTGTCGGCACGGCCATCGGTCAGGGGATTGTGGCCGGTATCGGTTTCTGGATTGCCGGCATTCCCGGTGTGCTCAGCCTGAGCGCGCTCGTATGCATTCTCTCGATTATTCCGGTGGGACCGCCCCTTGTGTGGGGACCGGTCGCCATCTGGCTCTTCTCTCAGGGAGAGACCGGCATGGCCATCTTTATGGTGCTCTGGGGTGCACTGGCCGTCTCGAGCGTGGATAATTTCCTCAAGCCGATCCTGATCGCCCGCGGCACCTCACTGCCGCTCGGCATGATTTTCCTGGGCGTTTTCGGCGGGATCATCGCTTTCGGTTTCCTCGGCATCATTCTGGGGCCCATCCTCCTTGCGGTCGGGATCTCCATGCTGCAGGCCTGGATCAAAAAGGCGCCGATGCTCAAAGCGAAGAAATCCCGCGCAGCAGTGACTGAACCTGCCGCCCCTGCGGATGAGGCGGAAAAATAAGCTGCGGGAAACGCTGTTGACCGTTTTCTTCTGACGCTGCCGGCACGCCGGCAGCGTTTTTTTGTTTGCGTGCTGCTGAAAACGCAAAAATTTCTGCCCCACACTTAAAAACTAGTCAAAATACCACTTTGTGGTACTCTATACTGTTATTTAGAACTAGTGGTATACCCCGAAAAACGCCCCAATCCTGTAAATTGGCTACTCGGTTAGCTTCAATTTGTAGCATACTTGAGCTGATACTTAACGGAAGGCTGCTGTCTAATACTTTAGACAGAGCCACCAGACATAACTAAAAACAGTACGGAGTCTCTATGTCTTTTCTTCCCTGGATTGCCATTGCCGTTGTAATTGCAACGGTCTGGGCACTGATTAAGCGCTATGAAACGCGCATGGTACTGATTGCAGCAGGTCTGTTCCTGTGCATTCTGAGTCTGAAACCCATGTCCGGGCTGGACGCCTTCGCAAAATCCATGACCAACGCCTCCCTCGTGATGGCAATCTGCTCGTCAATGGGTTTTGCATTCACCGCCAGCTACACGCAGTGCGACCGCTCTCTCGTTCACTACCTCTCTGCACCGATCCGCGGTCTCGGTATCTTCCTCATCCCCGTCTGTACCGCCATCACCTTCTTCGTTAACATCGCGATTCCGTCTGCCGCCGGCTGTGCCGCCGCTGTGGGCTCCACGCTCATCCCGGTGATGCTGCGCGCCGGCATCAAGCCTGCCGCCGCTGCCGCCGCTGTGCTTGGCGGTACGATCGGCTCGTACCTCTCGCCTGGCACGTCTCACAACCCGATGGTTGCCAAGATGGCCAACATGGAAGTGATCGAATTCATCAGCACGCACACGCCCTACTCGCTGATGTGCGGTGCCATCATGATTGTCGGTCTGCTTGTTGTCTGCTTCGTGATGGGCGACCACAAGGGTGATGCCAACGCCAAGGTGGACGCCTCCAAGCTCCAGTCTCAGGACGACTTCACGCCGAGCCCCGCCCGCGCCATCGTTCCGCTGATTCCGATCACGCTGCTCGTTGTCGGCAACCTCTGGGTTCCCGCCATCAAGATGGGTGTGGCACAGGCCATGATCATCGGTGCCATCGTCGCCATGATTCTTTCCCGCACCAGCCCGCAGGACCTCACCAAGCAGTTCTTCGCCGGCATGGGCAAGGGCTACGCTGACGTGATGGGTATCATCATCGCCGCCGGTGTGTTTGCCGCCGGTCTTCGTGCCGCCGGCCTGATTGACATCGCCGTCGACACGCTGAAGAACTCCAACGAAATCGCCCGCTGGGGCGGCTCGCTCGGTCCCTGGATCATGGGCGTGATCACCGGTTCCGGTGACGCTGCAACGCTGGCCTTTAACGAGGCCGTGACCCCGCACGCCAAAGAATTCGGCATGTCCATCGAAGGTCTGGGCGGTCTGGCATTCCTCACGGGTGCTCTCGGCCGTACGATGTCCCCGCTTGCCGGTGTGACCATTCTGGTTGCCGGTATTGCCATGGTTGACCCGATTGACGTTATCAAGCGTACCGCTCTGCCCTGCTTCATCGCTGTGCTCTGCTGCGCGCTGCTGATGGTCTAATGGTGAAATCTGCCGGTGCGTGAGTCTTCGCGCACCGCACGCACGCAAGACAAAGGCTCCGGACCTGACGGTCCGGAGCCTTCTTTATTGAATCAGCCGCACTCAGATTTTGAGAATGGTTTCGCGGTAATGCTTGAGCTCATCGATGCTCTCCTGAATGTCGGAGAGCGCCTGATGCCTGGTGGCCTTCGGAAAAACCTTAACTGTTTCGGGAGCCCAGCGGCGGGCAAGTTCCTTGAGCGTTGACACGTCCAGGTAGCGGTAGTGGAAATAGCGCTCGAGATTGGGAAGCCAGCGCGCCATGAAGCGGCGGTCCTGCCCGATGGTATTGCCGCACATCGGACTCTTTCCCTCGGGAACAAAACGGCGGAAGGTTTCAAGGAAAATCTTCTCCGCCTCGCTTTCATCGATTGTAGAAGCGCGCACCCGGTCAACCAGTCCGGAGCGCGTATGCGTTTCCGTATTCCAGTCATCCATCCCGGCGAGCACTTCGTCACTCTGGTGAATTGCGACCACAGGCCCCTCGTGAAGGACGTTGAGATCCTTGTCGGTGATAATGGCCGCGACTTCAATCACGCGGTTGATTTCAGGCTGCAGGCCGGTCATCTCCATATCGATCCAGATGAGATTGTCGTCAGAGTAACTCGGATCACGTTCAGGGGTTTGCATTCAGATTTTTCCTTCTTTTTTGTCGACAGTGCCGGACCCGCGCGGGAGACCTCCCGTACGCGCGGCATTGCCCGTTAGTGTGCCGCTAGTTTAGCGCCATCCGCCACTCCTGCTCAAGTGATGCCGCAGCCCGGAATTTCACGCGCCGCGCTCTGGAGTGCCTTCACGCTTCACACTATAATGAGGCACACAAAACCCGCCGTGACGTTTTCCGCTTCTTTTCCCGGAGCGGACCTTCTACACCAGTCGACTTTCCTGATGGCGTCCGGCTCACGCAGGCAGGCGACGCTTTCAGGCTTTGTGTTCAATGCCCAAACCCAACAACCAGTGCTTCTCCTCAAGAGAGACCCTTCTGAACGGCCTTGTCATTGCCGGACACGGCCGTCACTACAAAGTGCTCACCGATGACGGTGAAGTGCTTGAGGCTCACCGTCGCGGCAAACGCGCTGACGTCTGCGTCGGCGACCGCGTCGCATGCACGCAGCCCAGAAGCGGCGTCACCGCCATCGAGACTGTTGCCAAGCGCCGCAATCTCTTGTACCGCTCCGATGAGTGGCGCATCAAGACGCTGGCTGCCAATGTCGATCAGGTGTGCATCATTTTCGGCTCACGCCCTGCGTTCAATCCCTGGTTTATCTGGAAGGCCATTCTCGCGGCCAAACAGGCCGGCATCACCCCGATTGTGGTGAGAAACAAAATCGAGCTCACCGAGGATGCGGACAAGGCGCAGGCCTGCATCGACCTGCTCGCGGGCATCGGTGAACTCACCCTGCAGGTATCCGCGCTGGCTGAAGCGGAAAAAACCCGGGCGGTGCTGCTTGAACACCTGCGCGGAAAAACCACGCTTTTTGTCGGACAGTCCGGCATGGGCAAATCCACGCTGCTCAACCTGCTCATCCCGCATGCGCAGGCCGCCACCCGCGAGTTCTCCGAAGCGCTCAACCTGGGCAAGCAGACCACTACCGCAGCCCAGTGGTATGACGCATCCGGCGACGGGTGGGAGGGCGCCATTATCGACACACCGGGCTTTCAGGAGTTCGGTCTCGCGCACCTGAGTCTCAACGACATCCTGCGCGCCATGCCTGACATCCGTGAGCATGTCGGCGGCTGCCGGTTTTTCAACTGCCGGCATCTGCATGAGCCGGGCTGCAGCGTCAAGGCCGCACTCGAGGCGGGCAGCATCGATCCCGATCGCTATGCGTTTTATGCGGCGCTCGCGCCATCGGCCGATGCGACTAAACAATAAGGGCTACCGACAACGCGCCCCATCCTCTATATAATCGAAAGTATTCTGCAGCTTGAGACCGGCGCCGTCCGGTCTCTTTCTGAGCATTCCGACCGGCGGGCGCCGGCCTGCCCGTCAACAGAAAACTATTGGAGAAGACGGCACTCGAAGCGGCTTCCGGCGAGTTGCTGTGCCCGCACAAAAGACCGTCCCGAAGTGTATGAGCGCTGAAAAAAACATCATCCCCATTACCCCTGCCGCCCGTATCGGCACCCTCCCTATTCCGCAGAGCGGAGAAATCCGGCGTGAGGGTGCCCACTGGCAGGATCAGCGCCATCGCCCGCTGCGCGATCTGCGTATTTCCGTGACGGATCACTGCAACTTCCGCTGCCGCTACTGCATGCCGAAGGAAAAATTCGACAAGCAGCATGCCTTTCTCGGTCACACGGAGCTGCTCACGTTTGAAGAAATTCTCCGCATCTCGAGAATCGCCGTCAAAAACGGTATCGAAAAGCTGCGTCTGACGGGCGGCGAGCCGCTGCTGCGTAAAGGCATTGAGGATCTGATTGCTGAACTCACCGCACTGCGCCAGCCCAACGGCGACGAGGTGGACGTCGCGATGACGACCAACGCCTCGATTCTCAGAAAGAAGGCTCCCGCGCTCAAAGCCGCCGGCCTCAAGCGCCTCACAGTCAGTCTGGATGCCATTGACGAAGGAATCTTTCAGGGCTTCAACGATGTGGGCTTCCCGGCGGCCAAAGTGCTCGACGCCATTGACTACGCCTGTGAGCTCGGTTTTCGCGTCAAGGTCAACACTGTTGTCAAGCGCGGTGTCAACGAGCACGAGGTTATCCGCATCGCAGAGCGCTTCCGCCACACGGGTGTCATTCCCCGTTTTATCGAATACATGGACGTGGGCACCTCCAACGGCTGGCGCATGACTGATGTTGTGCCGAGTGCGGAAATCGTCCGGCTGATCAGCGAGCACTGGGCGATTGAACCCATCGGCGCCAACTACCCCGGCGAGACCGCCTCGCGCTGGCGCTATGTGGACGGTGCCGGCGAGATCGGCTGCATCTCCTCGGTGACACAAGCCTTCTGCGGGGAATGCTCCCGTGCCCGTCTCAGCATGGACGGACGGCTTTTCCTGTGTCTGTTCGCCAATCAGGGTTACGACCTGCGCACCATGCTGCGCGGCGGTGCGACGGATGCGGAAATCGAGACCGCCCTCGGACGGATCTGGCATCAGCGCGATGACCACTACTCGGAGCTGCGCAGTCTCGGTCTCGCGAACGACCGTCCCAAGGTCGAAATGAGTTTCATTGGCGGTTAACGGGTGCTGTTACAGATTTGAACGCCTCCAAATCCCGTGTTTACGTGGTGAATCGCCTCTCATCTAGGGGTTTTCTACTACAGCGCAATCAAAAACCATCCTTTAGAATAGGGCTGTTTCTAGGTATTTCTCCTATACCTTTGAACTTACCAGCTTAAGTCCGAAGTTATGGGTGAGCACCTTCCCTTCCTCCTCTAAAGGACTCTGACTATGTCTGCTACACAAGATTCCGCCGCCACCGGCATGGAACACAAAAAACCAGGGATTGGAGCTTACATCTCTCTTTTCTGCGCTATCGTCTTTTTCTCGGGCGTGTGCGCCAGCAAACAGTGGTGGGGCATTTTCGACTTCACGACGATGAACGGCAGCTTCGGTACGCTCGTTGCGTCCGTGACCGAAAAATCTGACGTCATCACCACCACCATGGCCAACTTCCGCGGTAAGGGCGGTTCCGGCGCCATTGACGGCTTCATGTTCGCCATCGGCCTGATTCCTGCCGTGATGTTCGCACTGGCTATGGTCACCGTGTTCGAATTCTACGGTGCCCTTGATGCCGCCCGTAACCTGCTCACCCCGCTGCTTCGTCCGCTCATCGGCGTTCCCGGCTCTGCCACGCTCGCCCTGATCGCCTCGCTGCAGTCGACCGACTCCGGCGCTGCGCTCACGCGCCAGCTCAAAGACGCCGGCGAACTCAATGAAGTGGAAACGCTTAACTTCGCCGCCTTCCAGCTCAGTGCTGACGCTGCGATCACGAACTTCATGGGCTCCGGTGCCGTTCTCTTCACACTGACAAACGCTGCCGGCGAACCGGCCGTGCCGACCACTCTCGGGGTCTGCCTCGGCGTTATGCTCCTCGGCAAACTCTTCTCTGCCAATGTGATGCGTCTTATTCAGATCCGCAAGGCGAAGAAATAACTGACGCCACCCGTTCATTAACGAATACGAAATAGAGAAAAGGATTTGCTATGTCTAACCCGAATGCTAATACCAAGCCGATGGTCACTGACGTTTTCGTCAAAGGTGCTGTGCACGGCTGGCAGATTGCCACCAGCTCCACCATTCCGAACGTTCTGATGGCGTTTGTGATTATTAAGGTTCTCAACCACTCCGGTCTGCTTGAAATGATCGGCAACCTCTTTGACCCGGTCATGGGTCTGTTCGGTCTGCCCGGCAAGGCCGCCACGATTCTTCTCGGCGCATGGATGTCCATGGGCGGCGGTGTCGGTGTGGCTGTTGCTCTTTTCGGCAGCGGCGCTGTTGACGGTACGCACCTTGCCATCGTCACGCCGGCCATCTTCCTGATGGGTTCCCAGATTCAGTACATGGGCCGCTGCCTTGGCGTGATCGGCATCAAGGGCAAGGATCTGCCCCTGATCATGTCGATCCCCGTGCTCACGGCTATCGTCAGCCTCGTGGTGATGCGCTTTATCGTGCTCTTCTGAGTTAGCTGACTCACACGGATAAGGTTCCGGGGAGCTGACTCAACGTGCTGTCCCGGCACACCGCAAACCGGAAAAGCCCGACGCCTGTGCGTTCGGGCTTTTTTTGTATTTACCGGCAGCGGTTTATGTTTCTACGACAAAACGACTAGTGCCGCAGCCCGAAAGTAATTTTCCCGACATGGAAAGAGCTGTTGCCCGTATACTTGTGGGATTGGCTGAAAAATGCATAAGAACAATATCAAAACCATCACTCAATCTGCTTTGTCTGCTTATGTTTAACAATCCTACTGCGATAACCTTTATCACCTACATGGTGCTCATGGTGGGCGTGGGCTTTTTTGCCTACTACTACACACGCAACTACAGCGACTACATCCTCGGCGGACGTAGCCTCGGGGGATTCATTACAGCGCTGTCAGTGGGTGCCTCGGATATGAGCGGCTGGCTCCTGATGGGCCTGCCCGGTGCGGTGTTTGCCACCGGTATCGCCTCCTCCTGGATCGCTATCGGTCTGACCATCGGTGCCTATATCAACTGGTGTATTGTGGCCACGCGCCTGCGTCTGTACACAGAAAAAGCGCACAACGCACTGACACTGCCCGACTATTTCTCTCACCGTTTTGCCGACAAGCAGAATCTGCTGCGTATTGTGGCGGCCACGGTGATTCTGATTTTCTTCACCATCTACTGCGCCTCCGGCGTGGTCGCCGGTGCCCGCCTCTTTGAAAACACGTTCCATCTCTCCTACAGCACCTCGCTTTACATCGGTGCCGTGTGCACGATCTTCTACGTGTTTGTGGGCGGTTTCCTTGCTGTGAGCTGGACCGATGCGATTCAGGCCACGCTGATGTGTATCGCCCTTATCGTCACGCCTTTTGCCGTGGTGAGTGACCTTGGCGGGTTTTCGCAGGCCACTGATGCCGTTGCCCGGATCGACCCCTCGATGCTTAACATTCTCAAGGGTCATACCCTTGTCGGCATTGTGAGTCTGATGGCCTGGGGGCTCGGCTACTTCGGTCAGCCGCATATCCTCATCCGCTTCATGGCCGCCCGCTCGATCAAGGTCATTCCCAATGCGCGCCGCATCGGCACGCTCTGGATGATCTTCTGTCTCGCGGGCGCCATCGGCGTGGGTTTCTTCGGTGCCGCCTATTTTGCCGCGCATACCGAATCGGCCTCGCTCGTGCTCGAGAACAAGGAACGTGTGTTTATCGTCCTCTCGGGGCTGCTCTTTAATCCCTGGATTGCCGGCATCCTCATGTCCGCCATTCTCGCGGCGGTGATGTCCACGCTTTCGGCACAGCTGCTTGTGTGCTCCGCCACACTCACGGAGGACTTCTACCGCACCTTCCTGCGCCCCTCGGCCAGTCAGAAGGAACTCGTCTGGGTCGGCCGCGCCATGGTGCTCGCCATTTCGGTTGTCGCCGTCTGGCTTGCCAGTGACCCGAACAGTCTGGTGCTAGCGCTGGTCTCGTACGCCTGGGCCGGTTTCGGTGCCGCCTTCGGTCCGCTCATTGTGCTCTCGCTCTGGTGGCGTCGCATGACGCGTAACGGGGCAATCGCCGGGATGGTTGTCGGTGCGGCCACCGTGCTCATCTGGCATCACTATGCCTGGTTCGGCCTGTACGAAATTCTGCCGGGCTTTGTGTTCTCGGCGATAGCCATCATTGTGGTGAGTCTGCTCGACAAGGCGCCTCAGGCCGGTATCACCCGTATCTTTGATGAGGTGAACACCCTCGTCAAAAACGCCTGATCCGGGTCTGTGCACTCAACCTGCGGAGTCTGCTTTTTCTCGTGAAAAGCAGACTCCTTTCGTTATTTTCCGGCGCTGCCGTCTCACACACCGGTGCGCTTTGGTATCCTACTCAAAGTACGTGTCCGGCTTCGGCCGGGCACCGGTTTGTTTCCGCACCGCATCCGGGCGGGGACCGTCTTTCTGTTTTCAAGAGCCTAGCTGTGTCCAGTAACACTGATGAAATCGCGCTGCGTCGCAAACTACTCCATATTTTTTCCCTGATGACGCCGCTCAACAACATGAATGACCGGGAAATCCTTCTCGGCCAGCTTCATGATCTGCTCGCTGAGCTTGACACCTCTGACGAGGCGCTCGGCGCGCTGCCTCAGGAGTGCATTGCCGAGGTGAGCCGCGGGGATGAGGCGCTCTCGGAGTACCTCACCGACGAGTACTTTGCAACACTTTTTCACAGCAAGTATGAGCGCATTTCCAACGGCACAGTGACCGCGCTGATGGCTGTCGGCACCGTTTTCACCTCGCTTTTTAACGGCACGGGCCCCGCCTCGGAGCTCTCCGGAAAAGCCTGCCTGGCGATCGCCCGGGCGCTGAAAAAGCACTACCTTAATCCGCATGCCGAGGTGCATGTGCTCGGCTGGCTTTTTCCGTCGCTCGACCTTTTCATGCAGCGTCCCCAGCATGTGGCCGATCTCGTTGACACACTGGCAAAGAGTCCCTCGCAGCTCAACTCCTCCGAAAAACTCTTCAATCTTGCATGGTCACTCAGAGATGATCAGGGCTCCCTCGAGAAAGAGGAATACCGCTCGTTCGGTTTCTACCCGCGGCGGATTCTCTTTTCCGTGAGCGTTCCCCTGGGCGAAATGATCGTCACCAGACCCTACCACCATCCCTCGGGCGGAGCGGAGACGAAAACCGCAGCAGGCAGCCCGAAACGCGCTGCCACCTGGGAGGATGCACTCACCGAGGCGCTCTCGGAGGTGCGCAATGACTGTGTGGTGCATGTCACGGAACCCGCTCCGGTCATCCCCGGGAGCCGGCTCTTTGAACAGGCGACACTGCCGTTTCGCGTGCAGTCGATGCTCGCGCATGCCACCACCATCACCGGCACGGCACCGGAGGATCTCGTGGTCTCGATCGCCCGTTTCTCCGCGCCGCCTCCGCTCGACGAGGAGTACTTTGACGAGGTGCGGATTTCGATCGCCCTCAAGGCGAGTCCCAAACAGCCCTTCTCCTCGGACCGGATCAGTCTGCTTTTCCCTGAGGACTACGAGGTGCTCACGCAGAATCTCGCCGGCCTGTTTGAAGAGGAGCGTCTTGCACGCGTGGCGGTTCAGCCTGGCACCTTCCCGTTTGAACACGATGAGGCGAGCCCCCTCACCACAGACATCGACGGCGCGCTCTGCACCACGGTCGACCCGAAGGATATCACCGTCGTGCGGGTGAGTCACTTCCTCAGCTGAGCCTTCCCCGGAAACAGAAAACCTCTCCTGCGGGCATCCGCATGGAGAGGTTTTCGTTTTAGCACTCAACACGGTGCCGGCAGCGTATGCCGGTCACCGTCACGCACGACTCAGGCCGTGGCAGGCTGACGCACTTCGAAATCAAAGTGCCCCTTGTCCGCACTCACATCAATGATGTCGCCCGGGGCGGCACGCCCTTCAAGGAGCAGCCGTGCAAGCGCATTTTCCACATGCTCCTGAATGGCACGCTTCAGAGGACGGGCACCGTAGTGGATGTCAAAGCCCACTTTGGCAAGCTCATCGAGCGCCGTATCATGCACCACCAGTTCAATACCCTGCTGAGCCACACGGTCCGTAAGGGATTTGAGCTGGATTCTGGCGATATTGCGGATCGCATCCGTGCCGAGCGAGTTGAACACCACGATCTCATCGATACGGTTGACGAACTCGGGACGGAAGTGTTCGCGAACCTCTTCCATCACGGCTGCCTTAACCTTATCGTGCGACTCGCCGATCATTTCCTGGATTTCAGTTGCCCCCAGGTTGGAGGTCATCACGATCACCGTGTTCTTGAAATCCACCGTACGGCCCTGACCATCGGTCATACGACCGTCATCGAGCACCTGCAGCAGCACGTTGAAAACGTCCGGATGAGCCTTTTCGACCTCGTCAAAAAGGATCACGCTGTAGGGCTTGCGGCGCACCGCCTCGGTGAGGTAGCCGCCTTCCTCATAGCCCACATATCCCGGAGGCGCACCGATCAGACGCGCCACACTGTGCTTTTCCATGAATTCACTCATGTCGATACGCACCAGCGAATCCTCCGAGTCAAAGAGGAACGCGGCAAGTGCCTTCGTGAGCTCGGTCTTACCCACACCGGTCGGCCCGAGGAAGAGGAAGCTGCCGTACGGGCGGTTCGGATCCGAGAGACCGGCACGGCTTCTCAGAATCGTCTCGCTCACGCACTTCACAGCCTCATCCTGGCCCACGACACGCTTTTCAAGCGCCTCTTTGATATGGAGCAGTTTCTGACGTTCGCCCTCCATCATCTTCGAGACAGGAATACCCGTGGCACGGCTCACCACTTCGGCAATCTCCTCGGCGCTCACCGCAGTACGCAGCAGCGTCGGGCGACGGCCTTCAGCTTCGAGCTGTTCGGCAGTCTTGAGTTTTTCCTCAAGCTTGGGAAGTTCCCCGTACTGCAACTCGGCAAGCTTGTCGTACTGCGAGGTGCGGCGGTACTCCTCCATTTCACGGCGCACGCGGTCGATCTCGTCACGAACGGTCTTCGCACCGAGTGCTTCGGATTTCTCCTTCTTCCAGACCTCTTCAAGGTCGGCATATTCCTTGCTGAGTTTTTCGATTTCCTCCTCAAGGATGCCCAGACGCTTCTTCGAGGCGTCGTCGGTTTCCTTTTTCACCGCTTCACGTTCGATCTTGAGCTGAATCAGACGGCGGTCAAGCTTGTCGAGTGCCTCGGGCTTGCTGTCGATTTCCATCTTCACGCGTGCGGCGGCCTCATCGATCAGGTCAATGGCCTTGTCAGGCAGGAAACGGTCCGTGATGTAGCGGTGAGAGAGTTCAGCAGCGGCCACCAGTGCCGGGTCGGTAATCTCCACCCCGTGGTGCGCCTCATAGCGCTCTTTCAGACCGCGCAGAATGGCAATCGTGTCCTCCACGCTCGGCTCATCAATCATCACTTTCTGGAAACGGCGTTCAAGGGCGGCATCCTTTTCGACGTACTTGCGGTACTCGTCAAGGGTTGTCGCACCGATCACATGCAGCTCACCGCGGCTCAGGGCGGGCTTGAGCATATTGCCCGCGTCCATACTGCCTTCAGTCTTGCCTGCGCCCACCACAGTGTGCAGCTCATCAATAAAGAGGATGATCTGTCCGTTGGCAGCCTCAACCTCCTTGAGCAGCTTCTTGAGACGCTCCTCAAATTCACCGCGGTATTTCGCACCGGCAATGAGCCCCGCCATATCGAGCGAGAGAACCCGCTTGCCGCGAAGGGTATCAGGCACCTCGTTGTTGACAATACGCTGAGCAAGACCTTCAACCACGGCCGTCTTACCGGTACCGGGTTCACCGATCAGGACAGGATTGTTCTTCGTGCGGCGCTGCAGAATCTGCATCGTGCGGCGGATTTCGTCGTCACGGCCGATCACCGGATCAAGCTTGCCCTGACGGGCACGCGCGGTCAGGTCAACCGTGTACTTCTTCAGACTTTCACGACCCTGCTCCGCATCCGGGCTGTCAGCGGTCTCGCCGCCGCGCACCGTAGCGATGGTCGCTTCGAGCGCTTTGCGGGTCAGACCGGCCTTGCGGGCGAGCTGGCCGGCAGCGGAACGGTCTTCCGTGAGCGCAAGCAGCAGCATCTCGGTGGAGATATAGGCGTCGTTGCGCTTCATTGCCTCTTTTTCCGTGAGGTTCAGCAGCGCCATCGTATCCTGGGAAATCTGAATATCGCCGCCCGTGTTCGAGACTTTCGGCAGACGGTCGAGCTCGGTCTTGAGGTCAGCGGCGAGTTGGGCGACATTCACGCCCGAGCGTTCAAGCAGACTCTTTGAGGAACCGTCGGCATCGGCAAGCAGTGCACTGAGCAGGTGAACCGGCTCGATGCGGTTGTTGTCATGCGCGATGGCAAGCGATTGAGCTTCGCCAAACGCTTCTTGAAACTTTGTTGTCAGCTTATCTTGACGCATGGAATTATTTTTTCCTCCAGAGCCGCCCCGAGCCCCATGCTCGAAGGCAAACCCTTTTCTTATCACTTACTTCCTATATGGGGGTAAGGCGTCAGATTTCAAGCTGCAGGTTGCTACAAAGTTTGTCTAGTTTGTGAACACTCTCGAAAAGAGCGAATACCCGCTCCAGGTGGCAAAAATGGTGCCGCAGGTGTGAATGCCGATATGCTCGATCGCCTCGAGGAACTCACCGTGCATGAGGTAGTGGAGATTTTCAGCGGAGAAGGTCGAGAGCGTGCTCAGTCCGCCCAGAAAACCCGTGATCACAAAAAGACGGACCGCCGGGGCAATGTGCGGGTGAGAGGTGAACCACGCAAGCGCAATACCGATGAGCAGCCCTGCCACAAGGTTGGCTGTCAGGGTGCCTAATGGAATCCAGACCTCCTTGGCATTGAGCCAGTAGGAGAGTCCCCAGCGAATACAGGCGCCTATAGAGGCGCCTGCGCTAACGGCCAGAATAACCAGCCACAACGGACCGTCACGGGTCATGGTGTAACACGTCTCCAGAGTAATGAGGTTTGTGACGGGTCACACCGGACTTTTACTGCCAGCGGCGTCGGGCCTCGTCATCGCTTTCGCGTGCATCAACCCAGCGCGGTCCCTCCGGCGTATGTTCTTTTTTCCAGAAGGGGGCCTCCGTCTTGAGCCAATCCATAATGAATTCGCACGCGGCAAACGCTTCCTGACGGTGAGCAGAGGCTACGAGCACCAGTACGATCTGGTCGCCCGGCATCAGACGCCCCACCCGGTGGATGACGGTCACGTCACCCAGAGACCAGCGTGTTCGGGCCTTCTCTACAATGCCGGCGAGCGCTTTCTCTGTCATGGCAGGATAGTGTTCAAGCTCCATAGCATACACCGCTTCACCCTCGTTGGCATTACGGACAATGCCCAGAAATGAAGCCACCGCGCCGCAGGCATGATCTCGATTAAGTCTTTTGAGCTCTTCGGAGACGCAAAAGTCCTCTTCCCCCACACGAATGATCGTCTGAGCCATCTCTGTCAGCCTCCGGTCACCGGCGGGAAAAAGGCAACTTCGTCACCGGCTTCAATCGGGGCGGAACTCTCAACCATATCCTGATTGACAGCGGCACGCACGCGGCGGCTGTTTGCGAGCGCCGTCGAGGCGGGTTCGCCGCGGGCCATGAGCCAGTCGCGCAGCGCGCCGACGGTATTGACCCCGTCGGGCACATCCACACGTTCTTCGGCTATGCCCATTGCATCACGCAACAGCGCAAAGTAGAGAACTTTAACTTTCATGATTTTTCCTCCCGGTGCCCGTTTCCGGGCATTGGTTAAACAACCTGCCGCCGGCAGCGGCAGCTCTCCCGAGTGCAGGGCACTCAGGCGAAGAACTGGCAGAACGGGTAATAATCCACGGAGTCGCCCGAGCTGATCGTCGTGCCCTCGGGAATATCCACCAGGCCGTCAGCCCATGCGCAGGACGAAAGCACCTGCGAATTCTGTGTCGGGTAGATGTCCACCCCGCCCTTCTTGTTACGGCGCACACGCACAAACTCCTGGCGGTCGCCGGGCTGGAGCCAGTCAAAGTCGGCACGCACCGAGAGCGGTTCGATATCGATGTCGGTGAGCCCCATACGGCGCAGCAGGAAAGGACGCGCCATCATCAGGAACACCACAAAACCCGCCACCGGATTGCCCGGGCAGCCCACAAAGGGCACGCCTTTCACCTCACCGAACGCAAGCGGCTTGCCGGGTTTGAGTTTCACGCGCCACAGCGCAATGGAGCCGAGCCGTTCGACCGCGTTCTTGACATGGTCCTCCTCGCCCACGGACATGCCGCCGGTGGTAAGGATCACGTCCGCACTTTCGGCCGCCTTCTCGAAGGCGCTCACTGTCGCCTCGAGTGTATCGGGCACGTTACCGAGGTCAATCGCCTCGCAGCCGAGCGTCTGCAGAAGGCTGCGGATCATAAAGCGGTTGGAGTTGTAGATTCCCCCGGGCGGCAGCGGTTCACCGGGCTGCACGAGTTCGTTGCCCGAGAAGAAAATCCCGACGCGCACACGACGGTAAACAGTCACATAGGCACGGCCGATCGAGGCAATCATCCCGATACCGGCCGGCGTCAGACGGGCCCCGCGGCTCATCACAACCGAGCCCTGCGCGACGTCAGAGCCCTGACGGCGGACCCAGGCGCCCTTTTTAAGCGGCTGTCTGAAAACGGCGTAGTCCCCGTCGCGCTCGACGAGCTCCTGCGGCACCACAGTGTCGGCTCCCGCGGGAATCGGTGCACCGGTAAAGATCCGGGCCACCCCTCCACGCGTCAGGGTTTTGCCCACATCCCCGGCAGGGATGCGGTCAACGACCGGCAGACGCACAGGGTTGTCCTGAGAGGCGGAAGCGATATCCTCCGCACAGAGCGCATAACCGTCCATCTGGGAATTGTCCCAGCTCGGCACGGCGATCGGGCTGACGATATCCTCGGCAAGCACGCGGTGCGAGGAGTAAAGAAGAGGAATTGTTTCGGTATCCGCAATCGGCTCCGCTTTTTCAAGCAGTCGCTGGAGCGCTTCGGTATAGGTAATCATTTAACTGTACGCCACAATAAAATCAGCCACCCCTTCGGGATCATTCACATCGAGGCGGGGCAGCGCACAGTCAATATCTGTACGGTCCGTTGCGATCGCCACAATCGTGTCTGCACCGGGATAAAGCGGGGCGGCCTTTCTGGGTTGATCTTGTCGAATCACTTCAATTTTAGGGAAATTCCCTTCGTTTTTAAACCCCTCTATCAGGATGATATCGGGGTTATCAAAGTGACTAATCAGCTCGTCAATATTAGCGCTTTCCGGCGTCTGCGTCTGCAGCACCCAGCGCTCGGGCGTACGGAGCATCACCTGCACCGCCCCGCTCTCGCGGTAGCGCCAGGTGTCCTTGCCGGGGGTATCCATATCGACTCTGTGATGTGCGTCCTTGAGCACAGCCACCTTAAAACCGCGCCGTGACAGAATCTCCGTCACGGCGCCGGCCAGAGTGGTTTTTCCAGAGCCCGAATAACCGACAAAACCGAAAATTTTTGTCTGATGCATCGGGTGGGTTTCCTTTTTACTGCGCGGTAATCCTGTCGATTTCCGCACGGATGACATCGAGCTGATCGGGCAGCGTCACCTTGCGGAGCGGACGCTGGTAGATATCAGCAAAGTTCTCGAGCAGCTCGACAGTGGCACCGGTGGCCATCTTCACCATGGGGGCAAACTTCACCGGGCTGACGGTTTCCACACAGATGGTCTTCACGCCCACCGGGTGCATGTAGACCCCGCAAAAGAGCGTATCAGCCGTATGCGGATCCACGAACATGTCGTACTCGAGATGCATCCATTCGATCATTTCCAGACGGTTGCTGTGGTTGGACGTGCCGGAGGTGGCACCGCACAGACGCAGTTTCTGGAACTCTTCCTTCGTGAGCTCGAATTCGCCCTTCTCCTCAAGGTCATGCATGAGTTCACGCACGCGGGTAGCATCACGTCCGAGCACCTCAAAGAGGAAACGCTCGAAGTTGGCCGCACGCGAAATGTCTGCCGAGGGCGAAGAGGTGGCAATCGTCTCGTTGCTCGGTTTGGGGTGGTAGCGCCCGGTGCGGAAGAACGCATCCATGGCATCGTTTTCGTTGGTGCTGATGATGAGTTTCATCACCGGCAGCCCCATCATTTTCGCCACCCAGGCGGCAAAGGCATTGCCGAAGTTGCCTGCCGGAACCACAAAGACGATTTCCTCGCCGCAGCCGTTAACCGCTTCGAGATAGGCGTGGAAGTAGTACACGACCTGCATCAGGATACGTGCCCAGAGCACGGAATTGATGCTCTTGAGATGGTGCCGTGCGGCGTATTCACGATCTTTAAGGAGCGTGTTGACGATGTCCTGACAGTTGTCAAACGTGCCGTCGACTTCGATGTTGTAGACGTTTTTCGCCTGGCAGGAATAAAGCTGGGCGGCCTGGAAATCACTCATGCGGCCCTTGGGCGAGAGCAGAATCAGCTTCACCCCTTCACGGTCGGCAAAAGCGGCCTGAGCGGCAGCCCCCATATCTCCCGTACTGGCCCCGATCAGATTAAGCGGCACGCTCGCTTTGGTGTCACGCTCATCAAACAGCCGCGCAAGAAACTGCATCGCCACGTCGTCAAAGGCAAGCGAAGGACCGTTGGAGAGTTCAAGCAGGCCGATACCGTCATCGCCGCGCAGCCAGGTCACCGGCGTGACCGCATCAGAGCGGAACCAGTCACGACGGTTGGGGAAGTTGTCCCCCTGATAGGTGTCGTTAACCAGACGCCAGACAAGCTCGCGGGGCACCTCGGGCGCAAAGAGACGGAAAATTTCATAGGCAAGCGACGGATAACTCAGTCCCTTCCACAGGCAGAGCTGTTCCCTGGAAATGTGGGGATAACTCTGGGGAAGGTAGAGGCCATCATCAGGGGCAAAACCCTCGTAGAGAATATCGGAGAACGTACGCGGAGTGCTGTCTCCACGGGTGGATACGTATTGCATGCGCAACTCCCTGGTGAATCTTTGAAACGGTGCGGAGCACAGACTCTCCGCAGTATAGGTCTAGTCTGATAGTACCCTATTTCGCTGACAGCGCGTCCCGTAAGGTGGTTAAAACAAACCCTATCATCCGATGGAAGGAAGCAAAATTTACCGCAATAAGCCAAAAGGAGTATCTTTAGCGGCCGGCAAAAACAGATCCTGCCGGCGTCATGCGTTTTTTTGTACCTCTCAGGCAGCCCGTGCTGTCCTCTGCGGCAGGCTGGAGTATTATTGAAGTAAGCGGTGTGCTGACGGGTCCGGTTTAACCGCCCGCACAGCGCCCTGCGCCACTGTTGAAAAACGGAGCCCACTTTATGCCCCTGCCAAAAGCCCCCGGCGTGCCGGGTGATATCTTAGAGGACTACGGTCCGGCTGCTGCCGTCCGTAAAACCCGCAAGAAAAAATCCTCCACCGAACCGGTCTCAGAAGCCAAACCCGTTGAGCCGGCCGCTGCCGAAATGACCCCGGCAGTCAAACCCGCCGGCAGGAAAACCTCCCACTCAAAAACCGCCAGAACAGCTCAGCGCGCCTCAGGCACTCAGAAAGCTGACGCACCGCAAAAATCCGCCCGCCCTGCAAAACGTGCAAAACCTGCGAAGGCCGCACCGGCGCTCAGTACTGCGGCGCCTGCATCTGCCGCCCCTGCCGCAGGGAAGGAAAAAATGGCCGATGGCTCCGCTGTGCATACGGGTAGCGTCGACGATATGCTTCTCCCGATTCGCGGCGCCAGCTCACGTCTGTCGCGTCGCGCGCCGCTCAAAGAGGGACCTAAACTCTTCGTGCTTGACACCAACGTGCTCATGCACGACCCGCTCTGTCTGTTCCGCTTCGAGGAGCATGACGTGTTTATCCCGATGATTGTGCTCGAGGAGCTCGATAATCATAAAACCGGGACCACGGACGTTTCGCGTAACGCGCGAAGCGTGAGCCGTTCACTCGATCAGCTCACGGAGCTGCATCATGCGGGGCTCGATGAGGGTATTCCGCTCTCGCTGCTCGGCAACAGCGAAGCCACCGGCCGGCTCTTCATTGAAACGCATCCGATTTTCGCCGAACTCCCCTCGGAGCTGCCGCTCAGCAAAGCCGACAACCTGATTCTGGCTACAGCCAAAGGCGCTGAAAAGGTCTACCCCAACCGCACCATTGTGCTGGTGAGTAAAGACATCAACATGCGAATCAAGGCTGCCGTGCTCGGCATCGCCACAGAAGACTATCTCTCGGACAAGGTCATTGACGATACAGAGATGATTTATGCCGGGCGCACGGTGCTGCCGGTTGACTTCTGGATGCAGGTGGAAGATTCGCTCAAAGTCACACAGAGCGCTGACGGAACGGTCTACTCCTTTGAATGGCCTGATGCGCAGAGTCTGGTGATCAACGAGTGCCTTACGGTCGAAGGTGATGCCGGCTTTATGGCAGCGGTCACCCGTGTGGACGGGCTTCGTGTTGAGGCCCGCGTGCTGAAGGACTATGAAAAACGGCTCAAGGTCTGGGGGATTCACGCGCGAAATGCCGAACAGAACATGGCGCTCAACCTCCTGATGGATCCCAATATCGACTTCGTGAGCATTCTCGGTCAGGCCGGCACAGGCAAAACGCTGCTCACGCTCGCCGCTGCACTTACCCAGACACTCGATCAGAACCGCTTCAGTGAAATTATCATTACCCGCGCCACTGTGAGTGTGGGCGACGATATCGGCTATCTGCCCGGCACTGAAGAGGAGAAGATGGCACCGTGGATGGGCGCGCTCGAAGACAACCTGGAAGTGCTTCAGAGTTTCGACACCACCTCAGGCGACTGGGCGAAGAAGGCCGGCATGGATCTGCTGAAAAACCGCATCCGCATCAAATCCATGAGCTTCATGCGCGGACGCACTTTCCTGAAGAAGTTTGTCATTATTGACGAGGCGCAGAACCTCAGCCCGAAACAGATGAAGACGCTCATCACCCGTGCAGGTCCGGGGACAAAAATCGTCTGTCTGGGCAATCTCGCCCAGATTGACACCCCCTACCTCACAGAGGGCTCTTCGGGGCTCACCTATGTGGTGGACCGTTTCAAGAACTGGTCGCATGCTGCAACACTTACCCTCACACGGGGTGAACGCTCACGACTTGCCGACTACGCCGTCGACGTTCTGTAACATTCCCCGGAGCGGTTTTTTTCTCAGCGCTGCAGACTCTGCAGCGCTTTTTTTGCGCCATAACAAAGGAGCACCAGTCCGGCCAGTGCGTTGAGCATTGCAATAGCAGCCGGTGAGAGCAGCCCGGCAAAGTACCGGGCAAAAGCGTCGTTGGGCGCGCCCAGGCCAAACACGTTCTGTTCCTCAAATGCAGCCTTGTCCATGATCTTCATGCA
>CAJJRX010000025.1 GCA_905194315.1 uncultured Sutterella sp.
GCATTTAAGAAAGCAGTATCTTCTCAGCTGTTACCACAAACATGCATGAAGACTCGCAAAAACTAAATCAAACTACCCTTCTGTTAAGCCTGACTAAACTTTTATTCAGTCAGGCTGAACAAATTACGACATTTCCCGTAGTGAAATCAAAAACTTACAGTCAGACACCCACCCTCCGCTGCCAGGCTCTCGCGAGACCGGACGCTGTCCAAATCGTTATTAATCCAACTTTTAACGCCATAAATAATCGCGGGACTTTGTAACCGTTTGTGGAATAAAATCGGACGTTTGCTTACCGCACTGGTGATTTTATAAGGGGGTTTACCCGCATAGGGGGAGGCGGGAGGGGGGAAAAATTAGAGGACGACGGAGAGAATAAAGAACGTGCGAAACAGCATCCCGGCCTAAGCCGAATAGCGTCATGTTTAGAGTCAGACGCTGATAGCTATTGCCGGCTGCTTTCGTTTTTTTTGTACTTTCTTTTGTACTTATAAATTGAGGCCAGCTGACACTAACAGATACCGTGCAGGATTGCAGGCAATAAAAAAGTCCTTGATTTACAAGGACTTTGATATCGTCAGAGACTGACTGAAACTTGTCAATGGTGCCGGAGAAGAGATTTGAACTCCCGACCTTCGCATTACGAATGCGCTGCTCTACCAGCTGAGCTACACCGGCTCCACATCGGTTCTCATCAATCGAGAACCTGAGGCAGGAATTATGCTAAAAAAAAGCGGTTTGCGCAATACCGGTTATAATTTGTTACATATTATCGAAAATCGTTGCCTTCTCTTGAACTCTTTGAACACTCATTCAAACAGCGAAGACCCGCTCCCCGTTACAATGAGAAATTCACATTTCCCTAGTCCGGTCTACGTTTTCAGCCTATGACACAGTTATTTCAGCCCTTGAGCTTTGCACTTGCACACCCAGACGACACCGATCAGCTCGGCGCCCGTGTGGCAGGCGCGATTGCACGCACCTATGCGCAGTGGAAGCCTACCGGGCTGGTGCTGGCTTTTGACGGAGATCTGGGTGCGGGGAAAACCACCTTTGCGCGCGCCATGCTGCGTGCCTGGGGGTTTACCGGTCCGGTGAAGAGCCCCACATTCTCTCTGCTGGAAACCTACCCCGTATTCGGGGCGGTGCTCAATCACTTCGATTTCTATCGTTTTGAGACACCTTACGAATTTGACGACGCGGGCTTCCGCGACTGCTTCGGTCCCAATCAGATCTGTATCACCGAGTGGACAGAAAAAGCCCGCCCTTTTGTGCCGGGTGCTGATATCGGGCTGCAACTGACTGTTGACGGCCTGGGCCGTCAGGCAAAACTACAGGCCCTTACTGCGTTGGGGCAAACGGTTCTCGAGCATCTCGGTGAATAATATGCAAACAAAACGTCGCGATTTCCTGGCCGCCTCTGCAGGCACGGTACTGTTGAGTCTTGCGCCCTGGCAGATTGCCTGGGGTGCAAAGCTGATTGACGTCCGTATGTGGCCGTCCGATGAGTACACTCGCGTGACCATCGAACACGACACACCGCTTGATTTCAAATATTTTTTCCTCCGCAACACGGGGCCGCTGCGTCTGGTCGTGGACATTAAAGGGCTCGCCCTTACCCCGAAGCTGCGCAAGCAGATTGAAAGCGTCAAGGCGGATGACCCGCATATCGCCTCTATCCGTATCGGACAGTATCAGCCGGACACGCTCAGACTTGTGATGGACCTCAAACATGACGTGCGTCCTGAGGTCTTCCAGCTCAAGCCTTTTGCAAACTACCACTACCGTCTTGTTTTCGACATCTATCCTGCCGTTCCGGTCGATCCGATCAGCCGTCTGCTTGCGGACAACACGGTTATTGCCGAGGATCCGCTCAGCTCCATCATCAGTGATCTGACGGACAAGCAGGCCGAGAAGGAGGAAACGCCTGAGGATGCAACGATGGTGGCCGAGGTTGAAGCAGACACAGGCAGCAGCGCTCCGGCGCAAAAGCCCGCACCTCAGAAGCCCTCCCGCGGAAAAACACCCCGCAAACCGGCCAGAAAGAAAGCCAATGAGACGCTGCTTGTGGTCATCGACCCGGGGCACGGCGGTGAAGACCCCGGCGCCATCGGCCGGCGGCGCACCCGGGAAAAGGATGTGGTTCTCAAGATCGGCCGCTACCTCAACACCCTGATCAATGCCGATCCGGGCATGCGCGCCATTATGACCCGCAACTCGGACCACTTCGTAAGTCTCGGCGCCCGTGTGAAGATTGCCCAGAAGGCGCGTGCACATATGCTTGTGAGTATTCACGCTGACGGCTTTATCAGCCCGTCTGCCAAAGGCTCGAGTGTCTTTGCGCTCTCCGAGCGCGGTGCCACCTCGGCAGCAGCACGCTGGCTGGCCAAGAGTCAGAACGAATCCGACCTTATCGGCGGTATCAATATCAGTGAGGTCAACAAAGACGTGGCCACGGTGCTCGTTGATATGACCTCGGACTGGACCATTAACTACAGTCTTGCACTCGGCAAGGAAGTGCTCGGTGAGATGGGCCGCATCAACCGCCTGCACAAAAACCACGTCGAGCAGGCCGGGTTTGCGGTTCTTAAAGGTCAGGGGATTCCGTCCATTCTGGTGGAGACCGCCTTTATCTCCAATCCGACGGAGGAAAAGTTCCTCAGCAACCCGAGCCATCAGCGCCGGATTGCTCAGGCCATCTACCGCGGAATCAAGAAGCAGATTCAGTCCAACCGCAGTATTTTTGCGAGCTAGACAGACGCGCCGCCGGCGTTCCGGCTATGCCGCCAAAATGGAATGTCGGCGTGATTTTCCTGCGCATAGGTACTAAACACTATACAATGCGCAATGTTGGTTGCATGCTCGCAGGCTGAGCCCCGCGGGCATGAATCATGTCAGTTTTCATATAAATTTTTAGACTCGGAGTTTATGCCATGGCACTTGTATCCATGCGTCAATTACTCGATCACGCCGCCGAAAACGGATACGGCGTTCCCGCTTTTAACGTCAACAACCTTGAACAGGTTCAGGCCATTATGGCTGCCGCAAGCGAAGTGGGCGCCCCTGTGATCATGCAGGCCTCCGCCGGGGCCCGCAAGTATGCTGGCGAAGCGTTCCTCCGTCACCTCATCTCTGCTGCTGTTGAAAGCTATCCTGAAGTACCGGTGTGCATGCACCAGGACCACGGCCAGAGCCCGGCCGTCTGCCAGAACGCTATGCGTTCGGGTTTCTCCTCCGTGATGATGGACGGCTCTCTGATGAGCGACGGCAAGACCATCTCGAGCTACGAATACAATGTTGACGTGACCCGTCGCGTTGTTGAAATGGCTCACTGCATCGGTGTTTCCGTCGAAGGCGAACTCGGCTGCCTCGGCTCTCTGGAAACGATGCGCGGCGACAAGGAAGACGGTCACGGCAGCGAATCCACGATGACCCGCGATCAGCTTCTTACCGACCCGGATCAGGCCGCTGAATTTGTGAAGGCCACGCAGCTTGACGCTCTTGCCATCGCCATCGGTACCTCGCACGGTGCCTACAAGTTCACCCGCAAGCCCTCCGGCGACATTCTCTCCATCGAACGCGTGAAGGAAATCCACGCCCGTCTGCCGAACACCCACCTCGTGATGCACGGCTCCTCTTCCGTGCCCCAGGAATTCCTCGCCACGATCCGTGAATTCGGCGGTGACATGCGTGAAACCTATGGCGTGCCTGTGGAGGAAATTCAGGAAGCCATCAAGCACGGTGTGCGCAAGGTCAACATCGACACCGACATCCGTCTCGGTATGACGGCTGCCATCCGTCAGTTCCTCGTTGAGAACCCCTCCAAGTTTGACCCGCGCGACTATCTCAAGGTGGCCCGCAATCAGGCTAAGGAACTCTGCAAGACCCGTTACCTGCAGTTCGGCTGCGAAGGTCAGGGCGCCAGGATCAAGCCCGTCTCTCTTGAAAAGATGGCTGCTCTTTACGCCGACGGCACCTTGCGTCAGAATGTGCTCTAAGAGCTCCTTACCGGAGTGTCAGTCACACTGACTCATCAACACAGAAGGCGCTCTGTCACCTGAAAGGGCAGAGCGCTCTTTTTTTCCACTCAGCCCGTTACGGAAGAGACTTTTTGCGGAGCTGCATCCATGTCCGAGAACAAGAAACCCAACGCTGAAGCCCTCAAAGGAAAAACAGGCTTTCGCCGTCTGATCAATGCCACCGGCTACTCTATGAAAGGCTTCAAAGCCGCCTATCAGAACGAGGCCGCCTTCCGCGAGGAGTCCATCGCGGCAGCGATTCTGATCCCTGTGGCATTCCTGCTGCCTGTGAGCTGGCTTGAGAGTGCCATCCTGAGCGCCTCCGTTCTCGGCGTGCTGCTCGCGGAAATTCTCAACTCCGCCCTTGAGGCCGTTGTTGACCGTATCGGAACGGAAATTCACCCGCTGAGCGGTCGTGCCAAAGACATGGGCAGTGCTGCAGTGCTCATTGCACTGATCATTGCCGTGATGTTCTGGCTTGTGATTCTGATTCCCTACCTCATTCGCTGGTTCTTCTAAGGAATATCCCCCAAACGCGCGGATTTTTCCGCTCTCAGGCAGACTAAACACCATCGGGGGCTATAGAATAAGGGCATCTTTGAAACCTAGCAGCCCGTTCTCTCACCAAGGCGGGCTGACCTCTCGATGGAGACTTAACCATGGCTGGTCTGTCCAAGACTTCCATCACGTCACTGCCTCAGGTCTATTCCGGGAAAGTGCGTGACAGTTACCTCGTCGGTGAAGACAAACTACTGATTGTCGCCACCGACCGCATTTCCGCCTTTGACGTCATTCTCGGCGATCCCATTCCGGGCAAAGGCAAAGTTCTCACCGCCATTACCGATTTCTGGTTCGACAAGCTCGACGGCGTTCTTCCCAATCACCTCACCCACATTGATCCCACCACAGTAGTTGCTCCCGACGAAGTTGATCAGGTTCGCGGCCGTGCCGTCGTTGCCATGCGTCTGAAGCCCATTCTTATCGAATGCGTCGCCCGCGGCTATCTGATCGGCGGCGGCTGGAAAGACTACCAGGCCACCGGCAAGGTCTGCGGCATTGAACTGCCGCCGGGGCTGCGCATGGGTGAAAAGCTTCCTGAGCCCATCTTCACGCCGGCAGCCAAGGCTGAAGTGGGTACGCATGACGAGAACATCTCTTTTGAGCGTGTGGTCGAACTCTATGGTGAAGAGATCGCAAATACGATTAAGAATGCCACGCTCGAGCTGTACCGTCGCGCCAGTGAATATGCCGCCACCCGCGGTATCATCATCGCTGACACGAAGTTCGAATTCGGTATCGATGCCAACGGCCAGGTTCGCCTGATGGACGAAGTCCTCACGCCGGACTCCAGCCGCTTCTGGCCTGCCGAACAGTACACGGTCGGTGTTTCGCCTCCGAGCTTTGACAAGCAGTTCATCCGCGACTGGCTTGAAACCCAGCCCTGGGATAAGACGCCGCCGGCGCCCAAGGTGCCCGCTGACGTGATTGAAAAGACGGCTGACAAGTACCGTGAAGCGCTCCGCCGCCTCGCGGATACTGATATCGAACCGTAATACCTGCCGGAACCAGCCATGAGAATGGCTGGTTCCGTTTTTGGTGATTTCAAGCCTGGGAACAGCTCCCGGGCTTTTCCTGTCAGCACACCGGAAAACAGATTACACACTCAAGGAATTTACTATGGCTCAATCACAACAACCCCTCGTCGGCATCATCATGGGGAGTAACTCTGACTGGCCTGTCATGAAGCTTGCCGCGGATATGCTCGAACTGTTCGGGATTCCCTACGAGGCCCGTGTCGTCAGCGCTCACCGCATGCCCGATGAAATGTTTGAGTACGCCGAAACCGCCCGTGACCGCGGTCTGAAGGTCATCATCGCCGGTGCCGGCGGTGCCGCCCATCTGCCCGGCATGGTTGCCGCCAAATGCACGCTTCCCGTCTGCGGCGTGCCGGTCCCCTCGAAGTACCTCCGCGGCGAAGACAGCCTCTACTCTATCGTTCAGATGCCCAAAGGCGTTCCGGTTGCCACTTTCGCCATCGGTGAGGCCGGTGCGGCCAATGCCGGACTCTATGCCGCACAGATTCTTTCCGTGACGGATGAGAAAATCGCTGAGCGCCTTGCCCAGTTCCGCCGTGAGCAGAACGCCAAGGCTGCCGCCATGACGCTTGAATAATCTTTCAGATACACGTATGAAAACCACCAACACCCCCCTGCTTCCCGGTACCACGCTCGGCATGATGGGCGGCGGTCAGCTCGGCCGTATGTTTGCACAGAGCGCCGCCTCCATGGGCTTTCACGTCTGCGTGCTCGATCCCGCCGAAGTGAGCCCTGCCGGTGAAGTAAGCCGTGAAACGCTCACAGGCGCCTACAACGACCCGGCGCTTCTGGAAAAGATGAGCCACATTGTCCCGGCGGTCACCACAGAATTTGAAAATGTCCCCGCTGCCTCTCTGCAGTTCTTTGAGCAGGCCGGTCTCACGGTTGCGCCGCCCTCTGCCGCGCTCGCTGTCACGCAGGACCGTAACCTGGAAAAGGCTTTTGCACAGAAGGCCGGTGCCCGTGTGGCGCCGAACTGCCCCGTACTGAAAATGGCCGATGTGGACTCGCTCGACGAGTCCCTCTTCCCGGGGATTCTCAAAACCGCCCGTCTCGGCTATGACGGCAAAGGTCAGCGCACCGTGCGCAACATCGCTGAAGCACGCGCCGCCTTCGAGGCCTTCCAGCAGACTGAATGCATTCTTGAAAAACGCATGGATCTGGATGTGGAGGTCTCCGTGATTGTCGCGCGCAACCGCCAGGGCGAAACCGCCACTTTCCCGGTCTCTGAAAACAAACACCGGAACGGTATTCTTGCCGTTTCGATCATGCCGGCCCGCGTGCCTGAAAAGATTGCCGAACTCGCCCGCAGCCAGGCCTGCCGTATCGCTGAAACGCTCGAATACGTCGGTGTGCTCTGTGTGGAATTTTTTGTGCTCAAGGACGGCTCGCTTCTTGTCAATGAAATGGCGCCCCGCCCGCACAACTCCGGCCACGCCACGATCGATGCCTGTGTGAGCAGCCAGTATGAACAGCAGGTCCGCACCATGACCGGACTGCCGCTCGGGGATACCACTCAGCACAGCCCCTCGGTGATGCTCAACATTCTCGGCGACGAATGGTATGACGAAAACGGCAACCGCCGTGAACCGGACTGGGAAGGCGTTCTCGCCGTACCCGGCGCCAAACTGCATATCTACGGGAAAACCGAAGCCCGCCGCGCCCGTAAAATGGGACACGTGACGGTGCTCGGCAGCACGCTTGAAGAAGCGCTTGAACGCGCCCGCCGCGTCAGCTCCATCCTCCGCCTGCCTGAACCGTTCTGAGTTCACACCTGACCGGCTTTCGCACAGCGGCCACCGCTGTGCGGAAGCCTTTCTTTACCTAAATCACCTGATTCTCCCTCTCAAATCGCAGTCAGATCGCTCTCTGAACGGTATAAAATAAGCGTTCGTAAAAGAAATCTGAGACTGACTAACGATGCACGAAAACACATGTGCTCTGCCCGAAGCGGCAATTGAGCAAAGTATTGACATTCTCAAGCGCGGCGGCCTCGTCGCCATCCCTACTGAAACGGTTTACGGACTTGCGGCTGATGCCGACAATGAAGAGGCCGTGATGTCGATATACCGGGCGAAGGGGCGTCCTGCCGATCACCCGCTCATTGTGCATGTCTCCGGCATTGATGCGATTGAGTACTGGTGCAAGGATATTCCGCCTGAGGCGTGGCTTCTCGCCAGACGTTTCTGGCCGGGCCCGCTCACTCTCGTGATGAAGAAAAAAGACCGCTGCGGCCTGTGGGTCACCGGCGGTCAGGACAGCGTGGCGCTGCGCTGCCCCTCGCACCCTGTGACACATGAGCTGCTCAAACGCTTTGCCGGTCCGACCCACAAAGGGCTGACCGCACCGAGCGCCAACACCTTCGGCCGTATCAGCCCCTCCACCGCCCGGCATGTGCTTGACGATCTGGGACTCAAACCCGAAGGCAGACTCGATTTCATTCTCGACGGCGGTCCGTGTGAGTTCGGTCTTGAATCGACCATCGTCAATCTCTCCGGAGAGCGTCCCACGCTGCTGCGTCACGGGGTGATCACCCGTGCCATGCTCGAGGAGGTACTCGGCTTTGAAGTGCCTGATGCGGGCAGTGATGCACCGCGCGCCTCGGGCCGGCTCAAGAGTCACTATGCACCGAAAACACGTCTGGAACTTGTCCCGCGGGATGCGCTTGCTGCCCGTCTGGCTGAATTTTCCGGTGAGAAGGTGGCAGTGATGGCCTCCCCCGAGCTGCTTGCCGCTCTCGGCACCACACCCGCTTTTTGCATCAGTGCGCCCGCCACAGTGGCGGAGTACGGCCGTGAACTCTACGAGAATCTTCACCGGCTTGACGCTGCCGGTTGCGTGCGCATTCTTGTCGAACAGCCCGAGCAGACACCTGACTGGGCAGCGGTGAACGACCGCCTCGGCCGGGCGGCCGCCTGAGTCTGAGACCATCAACAGCAACCGATTCCGAGGACACTATGATCACCATCTACGGCATCCCCAACTGCGGCTCCGTGAAGAAAGCTTTTGCCTGGTTTGATGAGAAAGGTATCGAGTACCGCTTCCACAACTTCAAAAAAGACAGACTCCCTGAAGCACTGCTTGACGGCTGGATGAAATCCCCTGCTGCCGGCGAGCTCCTCAACAGAAAAGGTCTGATGTGGAAAAAACTCACCCCTGAGGAGCGTGAGACGGCTCTCTCGAGCGAGGCCGGTCTGCGTGCGCTTTTCCTCGCAACACCGACGCTCATCAAGCGTCCGGTGATTGTTTTTGACAACGGTTCGATTTCTGTCGGCGTTGACGAAGAACGCTGGTCCCGGGAAACACAGCACTGATAATTTATGTTTGAGCAGCTTCTCACCCGCTATCAGGGGGTACTTCCAACAGCTGCCCTCGTGATGGCCACGTTCCTCTGGGGCAGCTCATTTATTACGACGCACACCGCACTCGAATACACAGACCCCTTCATGCTTGTGATGGCGCGTTTCTGTATCGGCTCGGTCATTGTCGGACTGATGCTTCGCGGCAGAATCAGAGCCATTCCCGCCCACACCTGGAAAGCCGGTCTGAGCACCGGTGCGCTGCTGTTTTTCGGTTACATCACCAATGCCCTCGGTCTGATGACCATCAACAGCTCGACCTCCGGCTTCCTGACAGCTCTGTATGTGCCCTTCACACCGCTCATGGTCTGGTTTGTCTTCGGCAGGAAGCCCGATACCGCTGCCATTGCCGGTGTAATCATTGCGTTTATGGGCTTGCTTTTACTCGCAAATCCGTTTACGTTGTCCTTTGAAAACAACTTCGGAGAATGGGTCACCATCCTCTGCGCTTTTATCTCGGCTTCCGAAATTATTTTTGTTGGTCTGGTCGCCGCCAAAAACGAAGCGCTGCCGCTCACGTTCACACAGCTCGTTACCGTGGCGGCACTTTGTGCACTGACCCGTCTGATCGGGCCGGTCACCCCCTTCTGGCCTTTTGAGCCGACCAACTGGACGTCCACCCTGCTTGCTTCCATGCTCTGGCTGGGTGTTATTGTCGGCTTTGCCCAGATTCTTCTCACCTGGGGGCAGAAAACCGTTCCCGCAGGACGCGCTGCAGTGATCTTTGCCATGGAGAGCGTGTTTGCCGCACTGATCGGCTGGCTCTGGGGCGAGGAACTCGGCTGGGCAGGCTGGCTTGGTGGCAGTTTGATTGTTGCCGCGATCTTCCTGAATGAGACACGGATCCTTCGCCGCAGCAAAAAGGAGTAGTCAATGTCTTCCACACAACCTATCGGTCTTCTGGACTCCGGCTTTGGCGGACTGTCAGTGATGAGCGCCATCCGTGAGGAGTTTCCCAATGAGGATCTCATTTACGCGGCAGACTGCGCCTGCGCCCCCTGGGGCGACCGTGAGGAGAGTTTTATCCTTGAGCGGGTCAATCTGATTGTGAACTATCTGCTCGAGCGCGGGATTAAAGCGCTGGTGCTCGCCTGCAATACGGCCACGGCCGTTGCTGCCGACAGCCTCAGAGCACGTCTGCAGATCCCCGTTATCGGTATCGAGCCTGCCGTGCTCCCTGCGGCACGTGCCACCTTCAGCAAGGTTATCGGGGTGCTCGCCACAGTGAAAACAATTGAGAGCGAACGCTATCAGCGGCTCAAAACACTTGTGGAGAATCCTGCGGTCGAAATTCTTGACTGCCCCTGTCCCGGACTGATGGAGTGTGTGGAGGCCGGGGAGTTTCACACGCCCAACACCAGAGAGCTGATCAAGAAATATATTCTTCCGCTCATCAGCAAAGGAGCCGATCAGCTGGTGCTCGGCTGTACGCATTATCCGTTCCTGAGCGATGAGATCTCCCGGATTGCCGGCGAGCATGTCATGCTCGTCAATCCGGCGCCTGCTGTTGCCCGACATATGCGCACCGTACTCACTGAACTCAACGCTCTGACGGATAACACGACACCCGGCAGCGCCGAATATCTTGTCACCGGTGCCAACGCTGAACGTGAGCAGATTCTGCAGTTTCTGGCGGGTCCTCAGGCCAGACTCAACAATCTGGTTCTCTAAGAACACCGGCCGGACAGAAAAATACCCGGGCTGCCGGTCTGACCGGCCCCGGGTATTGTTTTAAGGTGCATCCGCTTTAAGCGCGCAGCTCGAGCGCCTCGCCCTGATACTCCTGAAGAATTGCTCTGAACTCGGCCGGGATCTCATGCTTCGAAAGGGCGCCGGCATGGCTGCCCACCTTTACACAGACAACGGTTTCAGCACACTTCACACGCAGCCCGTCATCGCCGGAGATTTCAATGGCAAAGCGGAAAGCGGTCGTGCCGATATGCTCGACCCAGAGGCGAAGCGTAACCATGTCGCCCAGCACACTCGGACGGCAGAAGTCGCAGCGGATGCCGCCGATCGGAAAACCGATACCCTGAGAGATGCTGTCTCTGAAGGTCACACCGGCGCTGCGGTAGAAATCCTCCATCAGCTCGGTGATCATCACAAAGTACTGCGGATGAAAAACGATGCCGCCGGCATCGCAGTCAGCCATATAGATACGGCGCGTTTTTTCAAAAATTTTGTTCATGGTTCTGTGACTGTTCCAGTCGGATTTTCAAATTCCATCAGAATAGCACGAACAGGGCTCGCTTCCAGGCCCTCAATTTTCAAAGGTAATGCGAAAAGTTCAAAAATTCCTTCACAAATGTTTTCCAGACACAGATTCTCCAGCAGTACCATGCCGGCAGCAAGTGCCAGCCGGTGTGCATCGAGAGAATGCGAGGTGAGCGGATCCACACCGAGTGTATCGAGCCCGAGCAGTTTCACGCCGCGCCTGAGCAGAAAATCAATCGCCTCGGGCGTGACCGGACGGAATGGCTCCTCAGTGCGGGACATCGGGCGTTTCCTCGTTTTCAATATCACCCGCACCTCACCCGGGGGCACCGCAGAGAGCTCCTCACTGGTGACGGGCGCATCTGCTGGCGCCTCACTCAAATCAAGCACCAGGCAGCGTCCCGCACAGACGGAAAGCGGCAGTCCTAGCACATCCGGTGCGCCGTCAAAGAGATGGCGCGGCGCATCCATGTGCGTGCCGATATGCGGGCTCATGCGCAGGGCGGACACGTTTGCCGCCGCACCGCCCGCGACGCTGTCTGTCAGAGTGACCGAGAGCGGTGCATCGCCCTCAATCACCGGCGTATTTCGGTCTGTCGTTTGTGTAATGTCGTATATCTGTCGCATAATACTTCCAACATCTGCTCACCGCTCCTGCCCTGCATTCTCTGCAGCCGGCCCCGTGCGTCTGGGCAGCCTGAGACGTTTTTCTTTAAGTGACTAAAATGCTTTCCAACGCCAATTTCATTCAGATTCTGCTTTCGCGCCACTCCGTGGGCGCACGCCATCAGACCATTCCCGCGCCTGACTGCGCGGATCTGCGTCTTGCCGTTTCCACCGCACTGCGTGCCCCCAATCATGAAAAGAAACTCCCCCTGCGGTTTGTCGACATCCAGTCGCGGGAAAAACTCGCCGACCTCTTCGAGTCCACGCTGCCCGCGGACGCTGATGAGGCCGTGCGTATCAGAACGCGCGAAAAAGCCACCAAAAGCCCGATGTGCGTGGCCATGATTCTCACGGATATCCACGATGACATCTCTGAGATGTTCCGCGAGGAACGCCTGATTACCGCCGGTGCCGCACTCATGAATTTCCTCAATGCGCTGCATGCGCTCGGCTATGTTGCCAAGACGGTTTCCCCGCGCCCCTTTGAGACGCCTGACGGACTGTATGATCCGGAGAATGAACGGCTTATCGCCTTCATCCTGATCGGCTCGCCCGACGAACCGATCGACTACACCCGCACCCCCTCGGGCGAGGATACTGTCCTGCCGCTCTCGCAGTGGTAATCCTAAAGACTCTGCGAATTTTCTCTGCGCGCCACAATCCCCGACGCGATTGCCTCAAGGGTGAGTGGCGCGGAGCCCTCCGCCCGGTTGCCGGCCCATACCCAGGCCTGCCTGCCGGCCGCAATACTTTTACAGACCATATCCACAATCGTTGCTCTGGTGACCGGATCGCTGGCCACCAGGCTTTTTGCGCCAAGCCGCCTGTAGCCGAACATCAGCGAGGCCGAACCTGCCCAGTTGACCAGCAGAGGAAGTCGTGGCGGCTCTGCGTAATGCTCCTGCCAGCTTGTCTGCCAGTAGCCGATCGCATTCACCTGACGCAGCGCGATGGGCATACCGAGGCTCAAACGCACCACCGGTGCCATTGACGCAGCAACCAGCATCTTCATGACCCGGGGTGTGAGCAGTTCACCGTTCTGAATCTCCAGCGCAAGCGTGAGCGGCAGCTTTCTCTCATCGATAAACGCCCGCACTGACATCAGAAACGCCTCAAGTCTGGTGTTGAGCTCTCCGTTGTGCTGCCAGCGTTTGAGCAGTCCGCTGTCGAACTGCCCCATCCGCAGAACCACCGGTCCCAGATTGTCTTCAAGCATCTCATGTGCCGGTTCAAGCTCCCGCAACCACGCCTCTGCATCAAAGCGCAGAAAATCCCTGTTCTCACCCACACCCATCCTCCGGGCATCCCTGATCATCGGATCGAGACTTTTGTGCGCCACGGGGAGCATGAAGCGGAAAGGCTTTTCAACGCTTGAGAGAAAATGCAGCAGCTCGCCGGGACGGTAGGGAGTGCCTCTGTAGGGCAGCGCTGTCATGCGCAGCAGCGGATGCTTCGAATACGGTGTGAGTCCGTACAGTCTCAGACCGTCCGTGCCGCTCTGTCTGGAGTAGATCAGCCCGCGCCAGCGCGCATCGGCCCACCCTTCTGTCCCGAGAAACACCTGTCTCGGCAGACGCCGGCCCAGTTCCGTCAGGGCGGCATCCGGGGGCTGACGCTCTACAGAAGCCCCGCGGTGAGGTGTGTCATCGTATAGTGGCGTATCGCGTTGCATAGCACAAAACTGAAAGAAGTTTCACAGTGTCAATACAGCATTTGGTAGGATATGCTGACGTACTGTTCTGAATCGGCTCTTTGTTAAGAGTCTAACCTACTTCACCTGATATGACTGATAACACAACCGAAGGGATTACTGTCGAACCTAGCTTACCCGTGTGGGTCGTGGACGATGACGATGTGCGTCTCTCCCTTCGCTTTGCTCTTGCCACACATAACTTCAATGCAATGACCTTCGCCTCCGGAGAAGAGTTTTTGGAGCAGGTGGATATCATGCAGCCGGGCTGTGCTGTCCTTGATCTGACCATGCGCGGTCTTAACGGCATGGATGTTCAGAACCGCCTGCGCGAGAGCAACAGTCCGATTTCCGTGATTCTTCTCACCGGTAACGGCACTATCCGTCAGGCTGTCCAGGCCATGGAAAACGGGGCTATCAGCTTTATGGAAAAGCCCGTTGACCCTGATGAGCTGGCCAAAAAGGTGGCCTTTGCCCTGGAGCACTCCTCCCGGACCTGGCGCTTTACCAAGATCCGTGCGCTGCTCGACACGTTCTCGCGCCGCGAAGCGCAGATCTTCGAGCTGATCTGCCAGGGCTACAAGACCACTGAGATTGCCGCCAAGCTCTTTCTTTCAGCGCGCACAGTGGATGTGCACCGCTCGCATATTATCCAGAAGCTTGGCGGACAGACACCGATCGGCCTGCTTTATGATCTTGCGCGCTGCACCACGACAGGTGATCTGCTGGCGGGCAAACAGAAAAAATAATCTCCTGCCGCAGGCGCAGCCGCATTGCGCCTGAGGTCAGGCTTTCTCCTCAAACAGATCCCGGGCCAGACGCATCGGACAGTATTTGGGGCCACACATACTGCAGAAGTGCGCATCCTCACCACCACTGCCGGGCAGCCCTTCAGCATGGAAGGCTCTGGCCCGCGCCGGATCCACACTGAGTGCAAACTGATCACGCCAGCGGAACTCAAAGCGTGCCGCACTCATCAGATGATCATGAATCAGCGCTGCCCCCTGTCCCTTGGCCACATCAGCGGCATGCGCCGCGATGCGGAAAGCGGCCATCCCCTCGCGGACGTCATTGGCGCCGGGCAGTCCCAGATGTTCTTTTGGCGTCACATAGCAGAGCATTGCGGTACCCGCCGCCCCGATCACTGTTGCCCCGATGGCGGCAGTGATATGGTCGTAGCCCGCGCCGATATCACACACAAGCGGCCCCAGGGTATAAAAGGGCGCGCCGCTGCACCAGTCCTCCTCGTGCTCCTGATTAAGCGCAATGCCGGGAAGCGGAATATGGCCTGGTCCCTCGATCATGACCTGAACGTCCTTTTCACCCGCCTGCCGGTTGAGCTCACCGAGCGTTTTGAGTTCGGCAAACTGGGCGGCATCATTGCCGTCATAAATACTGCCGGCACGCAGCCCGTCACCCAGGGAGAGCGTGATGTCGTACTCGCGCGCGATATCGAGCAGCTCGGCGAAATTCTCATAGAGGAAATTCTCCTCCCCGGTCAGACTTTCCCAGGCCGCCATAATGCCGCCTCCGCGTGAGACAATGCCGGTCATGCGATTTCGGGTGAGTTTTACGTGTTCAGCCAGCACCCCGGCATGAATGGTCATGTAGTCCACACCCATTTTTGCCTGATCGAGCATCACTTCGCGGAAAAGCGCCCAGGAGAGTTCCTCGATATGGCCGCCCACACGCTCAAGCGCCTCATAAATAGGCACAGTACCCACGGGCACAGGCGACGCGCGCAGAATCATCTCCCGGGTCTGACGGATATTTCTGCCCGTCGAGAGATCCATCACCGTATCTGCGCCACGGGCAATCGCCTCCTGGAGCTTTTCTCCCTCGGTGAGCCACTCATTGCCGTTGCCGGAGGTGCCGATATTGGCGTTGATCTTTGTGGCAAAGGCCCGCCCGATAATCATCGGCTCGGCTTCGGGATGACAGAAGTTCATCGGAATCACAGCCCGGCGCGCCGCCACCTGCTCCCGGATCTGCTCAGGCGTCCAGGGCTGCCAGCGCTCCAGTGCGGCCAGAAGGCCGGCTTTGACCCGGGTATTCGTCATCTCCCGCACATTACGGTAGAAGCGGTCACGGTTCAGACTTTCGCGCACCGCCACATAACTCATCTCAGGGGTGACAATACCGTCACGGGCGGCTCTGAGCTGCGTGGGTGAGCCGACAGGCGGGCGGCTGCGCCGTTCGAGTCGGACTTCGGCGGGAGCATTCGCGGCGCCGTAACCACCGGTGACATCTTTGAGATAGAAGGCCGGATTACTGCCGCCGCCAAGACCGGCCGGTGTATTTTCAAGCTGCAGCATACGGAAAGGCACTTTCTCACCGTGCACTGTCTCGGTATAGACCCGGACGCCCTCAGGGCGGAAATCACTTCGTGAAAGGAAAAGATTTTGCATAGAACCTCGCTTTCGGAACAAGCATTGAACAGGTCGTCTGCAGCGCACCTTGCGGTGTGCCGGAGACCTCGGTTCTACGTAAAGGGTAACGATTGGGTTTTCGGGCGCAGCGCCTCAAGGCGCCATCCGTCAGACTTCCTGCGAAGGTTCAGAAGAGAGGTTTTTCGCAGAGAGAAAGCGTTTCCCGCCGCAGGTATCAACCTGATCCGGTCCCAAGGGTGTTTCTCAATCAGAGAGTCCGGTTGTGTACGGCCTCTCTGATACCCCTAACGTAGTTAGGTGCAGTCTAACAGTAACCGCCGGTCAGGACAAGCAAAACAAAACCCGCTTTGCTCACCAACCCGCATATGGTCTTTGTTAGAATTGAGCCACTCCAAGAATTTGCCATTTCTGTGGTCTCTGCGCCGCGATGATATAAGCCGCCGGGATACTTCCGGACGGCCGAGCACAGTTCAGGCGGGCGAGCCGCAAACCGATTTTTCCATTATTTTTCTGAGGACTCTCTCATGGATCTGAATGCGCTTACAGCACTCTCCCCGATTGACGGCCGCTATGCCCGGCAGACTGACGTTCTGCGCGGCATTTTCTCCGAATTTGCGTTCATGAACGCCCGCGTCCGCGTTGAAACAGAGTGGCTGATCGCCCTGTCTGAAGCCGGTTTTGCCGAACTGCCTGAAATCAGTGCACACGGCAAGGCCTTCCTGCGCGGTCTGGCTGACAATTTCAGCATCACCGACTGCGAAGCAATCAAGGAAATCGAAAAGACGACCAACCACGACGTCAAGGCCGTGGAATACTGGATCAAACGTCAGGTCGATCATGACGAAGAGCTGCGTAAGAGTGCCGAGTTTGTGCACTTCGCCTGCACCTCGGAAGACATCAACAACACCTCCCATGCGCTCATGCTGACCGAAGGCCGCAAGGCACTCGTCAAAGAACTGCGCGGCATTCACGCCAAGCTCGTTGAGCAGGCTCACCTCTGGGCCGATGTATCGATGCTCAGCCGCACCCACGGCCAGACGGCCAGTCCGACCACTGTCGGCAAGGAGTTTGCCAACGTGGCCGTGCGCCTGAACCGCATCATTGAAGCCATTGAGGCCGTGAAGATCTACGCCAAGATGAACGGCGCCGTGGGTAACTACAACGCACACCTGATCGCCTACCCTGATACCGACTGGGAAGCCTTCTCGCGCAATGTGGTGGAAAACCGTCTCGGTGTGACGTTCAACACGCACACCATCCAGATTGAACCGCACGACTACATGGCCGAACTCTTCCACGAGATCACGCGCGCCAATACCGTGCTGCTCGACTTTGACCGTGACGTCTGGGGCTATATCTCCATGGGCTTTTTCAAGCAGAAGCTCAAGGAAGGCGAAGTCGGCTCCTCGACCATGCCGCACAAGGTCAACCCGATCGACTTCGAAAACTCCGAAGGCAATCTCGGCATCGCCAATGCGCTTTTCCTGCATCTGGCCGGCAAGCTGCCCGTCTCCCGCTGGCAGCGTGACCTCACAGACTCGACGGTTCTGCGTAACCTCGGTGTCGCCTTCGGCTACAGCTTCATTGCCTATAACGCGATGATGCGCGGCCTCAACAAGCTCGAACTCAATGAACAGCGTGTGGCTGAAGACCTCGATCACGCCTGGGAGGTTCTCGCCGAGGCTGTCCAGACGGTGATGCGCCGCTATGGTGTGCCGCACCCCTACGAACAGCTCAAGGCACTCACCCGCGGCAAGGGGATTACCGCTGAATCGATGCGTGAATTCATCGCCGGTCTTGACATCCCTGCTGACGCCAAGGCCCGCCTGATGGAACTCACGCCTGCCACCTACACCGGCAAGGCTCAGGAGCTCGCCCGCCGCTGCTGAGCTGCACTGCGAGTCTGATTGATTAAAAGGTTGCTTCACGCTGCGTGAGGCAACCTTTTTTTCAGAGCACGGCGTCTGATTCAGTTGGCAAGCGAAACGGCTTTGACCTGAGCAAAGACACTCTCACCGGGCTCGAGCGCCAGTTCGGCGGCGGACCGGGCAGAGATCATCGAGAGAATACGTTCACCGCCGGCGGTGAGTGTCACCAGTACGGACGATTTCCCTTCAAGCGGCGTAATCTCGTCAATTCTGGCGGGAAAAATATTTCTGATGCTGCTCGCGGTGGCCCTTTCACGGGCGATGGAGACATCCTTCGCACCGATGCTCACACGGATGTGTTCCCGGGTGCGCCCGATGAGCCAGGGCACCTCAAACGTCAGGCCGCGGCACGCCAGAAGAGAACTGCCCCACTCGGGCAGCTGAGCCTTCAGTACAGCTTCAAGCAGCACACCCGCATTGGCCGAGCGTCCGCTTCTGCTCTGCTCAAAGAGCACCTCAGTGGGCGTGCCGAAGGCGGTCATGCGACCGCTCTCAAGCAGAAGAATCCGGTCAGCGAGCCGGTGCATCTCCTCTTCGGAGTGCGTCACATAGAGTACGGGGATGGCCAGCTCGTCACGCAGACGCTCCAGCCAGGGGAGAAACTCGGCTTTTCTCGCGGCATCGAGTGCCGAGAGCGGCTCATCCATCAGCAGAATTGACGGCTGCTGTGCAAGCGCTCTGACGATAGCCACCCGCTGGCGCTCCCCGCCGGAGAGACTCGCCGGCCGCTTATCGAGGATCGACTCGAGTCCGAGCACCTCTGTGAGCTCAGCCAGACGTGCCGCACTCATCGGATGACGGGCGCGTTTGCGGGCGAATTCAATATTGCCGCTTGCACTGAGGTGATCAAAAAGGCTTGATTCCTGAAAGACATAACCGAGTGAGCGGCGGTGTGTGGGGACAAAGATATTCTGCGCATCATCCTGCCAGAGCTCCCCGGCAACGCTGACGACCCCTTTTGCCCGTGTCAGACCGGCCACACAGCGAAGCAGTGTGGTTTTGCCGCAGCCTGAAGGGCCGAATAAAACCGTGATGCCCCGGGGGAGCAGTTCAAAATCTGCCTGCAGATGAAAGCCTTCCTCGCGGGCGAGCTCAAGCTGAACATGACCGTTTTCGCTCATCACCGTCCTCCCGCCTGACGTCTGCGGTTAAGCAGATTAAGGCTCATCAGCACGACAAAGCTGAACACCAGCATGCCGGCGGCAAGAATATGCGCCTCGTTGTATTCCATCGCTTCAACCGCGTTATAGATCTGCGTTGAAACAACCTGAGTCTGACCGGGAATATTGCCGCCAATCATCAGCACGACACCAAACTCTCCGATCGTGTGGGCAAAGCTCATCAGTGCTCCGGAAATTATGCCCGGGCGGGCAAGCGGAATAGCCACATGCAAAAAGGTGTCAAACGACGAGCAGCCCAGAGTGGCAGCCACCTCGTAGGGCCGCGGACCAATGGCATCAAACGCGGTCACGACCGGCTGCACCATAAAGGGAAGCGAATAGATGACCGAGCCGATCACGAGACCGGTGAAGGTGAAATTAAGTGTTCCGATGCCGAGCGCCTCGGTGAGGCGCCCGATGGGACCTGCCGGTCCCAGTGCCACCAGAATATAAAACCCCAGCACGGACGGCGGCAGAACCAGCGGCAGTGTTACCACGGCACTGACCGGCGCACACCAGGCGCTGCGCCTTGCCGAAAGCCAGGCGGCAAGCGGCACCCCGGTCAGCAGCAGAATCAGCGTGGTGACCGCGGCGAGTTTCAGACTCAGAAATACAGGGCTAAAGTCCATTTATTCGCTTCACTGCGGATGAGATGTTCCGGATGCAGGACACCTTAGTGCGCTTTCGCGTAACCAAAGGCCGTACGCACACTGTCCGCCTCGGGACTGTTCGCAAGAAATTCAATGAATTTGCGGGCAGCCTCCGGATGTTCTCCGGCCTTAAGCAGCACACCCTCCTGAAGAATCGGGCTGTGGAAGGACTCGGGCACAATCCAGGCGGAACCTCCTGTGAGCTTACCATCTTTGTAGCACTGACTCAGGGCGATAAAGCCGGCCTGTGCATTACCGGTGCTCACAAACTGGTAGGTCTTGGAAATGTTGCCGCCCATGACAAATTTCGGCGACAGTTTTTCGTACTTCCCAAGCTTTTCGAGTGTCTCCTGTGCGGCCAGACCGTAGGGGGCAAGTTTCGGATCGGCAAGAGCAAGCTTTCGGATGCGGTCACTCTCGAGCGAGGTTTCATCACGGATCAGATCCGGATCACTGCTCCAGAGAACAAGTTTGCCGACGGCATACACAAAGGGAGTGCCCTCAACACCGTAGCCTTCTTTCACCGCTTTTCTGCTCGCCTTGTTATCTGCAGCAAGCAGAATATCAAAAGGCGCGCCGTTTTTGATCTGAGCATACAGTGCGCCGGTGGCACCGAACGACATCACCAGACGGTCACCGGTGAGCTTTTCATACACCGGTGCGAGCGCCTGCATGGGCTTGGTAAAGTTTGCGGCGATGGCGAGTTTCACCTCGGCCGCACTTACGGCTGCGGCGCCTGCCGCCAGCACAGCAACAATAATCCTGGCGATTTTCAACTCTGTTCTCCTCTGAAAGTGCCGGATGGCAAACCGGGACTGCTCCTCTGTTTGTCAGCACATTGCCCGGCGTGCGGGTTTCCGATAGAATTGAATAGATCAATTCCGTTATTCACAAATAGAATAACGGTTATTCCTCACCCTTGCAAGTCCTTATTCGGGAGTACACCATGCCAAGCTCACTCGCGGACCCGGTTCTGTTAGCCAATCAGATGGCCGAGCTGTATGACAAGCGCATCGATATCCTGCGCCGGATTCATGATGTGGGCTCCATTTCCGAAGCGGCAAGAAACGCCGGTGTGAGTTATAAGGCCGCCTGGCAGGCGATCGAGACACTGTCCAATCTCGCCGGCGGTCCGCTTGTGGAAAAAGTGGTCGGCGGAGCCAAAGGCGGCGGCACACAGCTCACAGAAAAGGGACTTGAGGTACTGGCGCTCGCCAACGATCTGACACGCGCCAGAATGGAGGTGCTTGCCCGCTATCAGCTCAAGGACAGTCCGTCACTCACAGGCATCGGTCTGAGCACACTCTCGACCTCTATGCGCAACATGATGCCGGTGACCATTAAAAAGGTGAAGATCGGCTCTGCTCTGGTGCGTCTCACTCTGGTTCTCTCAGACGGACAGCAGCTGCGCAGCTCCATCACCATGGAGTCCGCCCAGCTTCTCGGGATCAAGGAGGGCTGCACGGCACTTGCGCTTTGCAAAGCCACGGCTGTGGAGATCATGCGCCCGGAAATTGCCAGTGATGCCATCGAGAACTGCATTCGCGGCACCATTATCCGTTCAGTGCGTGAGAGAAAAGGTGGCGAGTGCACAATTCAGCTCGCCACAAGCCAGACCATTATCGGTTTTGCCCACCCTGATCACGGTCTGCATATCGGGAGTGTCGCAACCGCCTGTATCCCAGCCGAAGCGATCGTAATTGCGTTAAATGTCTGAAAATCCCTCCCGAATGGGAGATATTTGTCAGAAAATGCCCTGAACTTGATTAAAGTCAAAAGCATTTAATCCATTCTTACACAATCCTTAATAATATTTCGACTGTAGAGTGTGTTGCCTATCCCAAGGCTATCCCTAACACCTCCCCATTTAAATGAGTTCGCGTCTTCGAGTAATACCCTCGTGTCTGGAAGACGTTCGGTCTCCCAAAAAAGGTTCCGAGAAAAAATGAAGAATAGTAAATGGTATGCTGCCGGTATCTGCCTGATCGGTGTAGTAATCGGTATTGTTTTTGTTGGTGTTCTGACCAGCGCTGTGCACTGGGCCGGCACGAACAAGTTCTGCGGTGAATTCTGCCACTCCATGGACATGGTTTACATCGCCTACAAGGACGGTCTGCATGGCCGTACCCCCACCGGCGTCACCGCTGGCTGCTCTGACTGCCACCTGAAGTATCACTCCAATGAACACGTCGGTCCTGTTGACTACGTGCTCATGCTCGTGGACAAGGTCCGCGCCGGTTCCAAGTCCGGCTGGGGCGAAATCCGCGGCACGCTCAATACGGTTGAAAAGCAGATCGAACGCCGTGAAGAAATGGCCAAGGAAGTTCACGAACTCTTCCTGGCTCGTGACTTCAGCATGTGCAAAGGCTGCCACGACCTTGAAAAGATGAATGACCCGAAGAAGCCCGTCATCGCCACGATGCACAAGAACATGGGCAAAGACGGTAAAGTGGTTGACTGCCTGGCCTGCCACCCGACCGCCGGTCATGACTACAGCAAGCTGCCTGCTCCGAGCAAGAAGTAATCAGCCTGTCTGAAGCAGAAAACATAATCCCGCCTGAACAGCGATCGCTTTCCGGCGGGATTTTTTTCGTCTCTGCTCTGCAGACGAGTTGTTACGCAAAAATGACGATTCCTTAACAGGCTTTCCCCCCACTGCCGTGCGGTTTTGTCTAAAATCTTAGGATATTTGGGTAAATTTCCTTTGCCCTCTCTGTCTGCTGCAGCAGGACCGTCCCGGTTCGGATTTACCGTAGGCCGGCCTCAGACACAACAGCAGACAGCTTACTGTTATTAAGGCTGCTATAGCGACTCCGCCAGGGAGCAAACTGTTTTATGAGCGAAACCATTTACCGTCAGGATTATCAGGCACCGTCACACCTTGTTGACACCATCAATCTCGAGTTCGACCTCGATGTGGAAAGCACCAGCGTCAGCTCTCTGATGCATGTGCGTCCCAATCCCGAAGTCACCGACAGCAACGGGGATCTGGTGCTTTTCGGCGAAGACCTGACTTTTGTGAGTCTCTCCGTCAACGGGGAACCCCTCGATGAGACCCAGTTCGATCTGACCGATCACACCCTGACGCTGCACAACATCACGGGCGAAGCTGACATCGCCATCGTCAACCGCTTCAGCCCCGCCAAAAACACACGCCTGCAGGGCATCTATGCCTCGGGCAAAAATCTCATCAGTCAGTGCGAGGCTGAAGGATTCCGGAGCATCACCTACTTCCCGGACCGTCCGGATGTGCTTGCCCGCTATCACGTCACCATCCGCGCACCGAAGAACGAATTCCCCGTGCTGCTCTCCAACGGCAACCGCGTCTCCGAACGCGACCTGGAGGACGGCCGTCATGAAAGTGTCTGGGATGACCCGTTCCCGAAGCCGAGCTATCTGTTTGCGCTTGTTGCCGGCACGTTTGAATGCCAGCGCGAAAACTTCCAGCTCAAAGACGGTCGTGTTGCCACTCTTGAAGTCTGGGTTGAACCGCAAGACATCGACAAGACCTCGCACACGATGGAAAGCCTGAAAAAGGCCATCCGCTGGGATGAGGAACGCTGGGGGCTTGAGCTCGATCTGGATCACTTTGCCATTGTCGCCACGAATGATTTCAACTTCGGTGCGATGGAAAACAAAGGGCTCAACATCTTTAATGCCCGCTATGCGCTTGCCAATCCCAAGGTGGCCACTGACCAGGACTATGCCAATATCGAGGCCGTTGTGGGGCACGAGTATTTCCACAACTGGACCGGTGACCGCGTCACGCTGCGTGACTGGTTCCAGCTCACCCTCAAGGAGGGGCTGACGGTATTCCGCGATCAGGAATTCTCCTCGGACATGCTCGGGGATGAATCGGCCCGTGCTGTGGAGCGCATTAAAAACGTCAAGGCACTGCGTCTTGCACAGTTTTCCGAAGATGCGGGTCCCATGGCGCACCCCATCCGTCCGGAGAGCTACCGCTCGATTGACAACTTCTACACGATGACCGTGTATGAAAAGGGCGCCGAAGTTATCCGTATGCTCCAGACCCTGCTCGGCCGTGATGCCTTCCGTCGCGGGTTTGACCGCTATATTGCCAACAACGACGGGCATGCGGTGACGTGCGAACACTTTATTGACGCCATCCTCGAAGGCAGCAACATTGACAAGGAGCTCTTCAAGCGCTGGTACTCTCAGGCCGGCACGCCGCGCGTGACGGTCACCACAACCTATGATGCGAGCGCGCATACGCTGACGCTTACCTGCGCACAGTCCACGCCGCCCACCCCGGATCAGCCCTCTAAAGAGCCCTGCCTGATTCCGTTCCCTGTGGCACTCTTTGACCGCCAGGGCAATGCTCTGCCTCTGAAGCTGCAGGATGAGCCGCTTGTCAGCGGCAAAACCGAACAGATGCTGCAGCTCACCGCTGCCGTTCAGTCCTGGATTTTCTGCGACGTTCCCTCGGAACCGGTCATCAGTCTGAACCGCGGCTTCGCGGCACCTGTCATTGTTGAGTACGACTACAGCGATGACGATCTCGCCCTGCTTGCCAAGCACGACACAAATGCCTTTAACCGCTGGGAGGCTCTCCAGCAGCTGATGATGCGTGAACTGCTCACGCAGGTTCAGGCCGTGCTCTCGCAGGAGGAACAGACGGTTTCGCCCGTGCTCTTTGAAGCCTTTGAAGCACTCATCACCGATGAATCCCTGTCGCCCGCCTACAAGGCTGTCGCCATGGAACTGCCCAGTGAGCGTCTCATCGGCGATGCCCTGCCCGTCATCGATCCCTGGGCTGTGCACTACGCCCGCGAATTTGTCCGCGAACGTCTGGGCACCCGCACTCTCACGAAGCTCGAAGAAATTGTGGCCGCCTGTAAACTCCAGGGTGAGTACTCACCCGATCCGGTTGACGCCGGCAAGCGTGCCTTCAAGAACATGGCGCTCTACTACCTGATCGCCACGGCGAACAAGCATGCCATTCTGCTTGTTCGTGACCAGTACATCGTCGCCAACAACCTTACCGACAAGCTCGCCGCGCTCACACTGATGTCCGGCTCTAGCTCGCCGGTGAAGCAGGAAATGAATGTGGAAACTCTCAACGAGTGGATCAGTGAACCGCTGCTGCTCAACAAGTGGTTCACCATTCAGGCAACCGCACCGTGTCTCAATGGAGAGGTGCCCGTTGTCAACCGCGTGCGCGAACTGGTCAACTCCGGCTTCTTCAACATCAAGAACCCGAACAACGTTTATGCGCTTGTGAACGCATTCTTCCAGAACAATCCCGCTGAATTCCACCGTCATGACGGTACGGGATACCAGTTCTGGGCACAGATGGTCCAGCAGCTTGACGCCATCAACCCCAGCGTGGCAGCCCGTGCTGCCCGCTCGCTTGAAAACTGGCGCCGCTACTCGCCCGATCTTGCCAGCATGATGTACCAGACTCTGGTCTTCATGAAGGCCCGTCAAGACAAACTCTCGAAGCAGGTCAATGAAATTATTGATAAGGCTTTGAATAATCCCTCTTAAAGGAAAAGCATCGTGAATCAGTCGCTTTCTGAATTTCTGTCCGTCGAAGAGGCTCAGCACAACCTCGATCCCAAGCTCAGCCGCCTGCTCGTCGGTATTTCTGAAGCATGCAAAAACATCAGCAACCAGATCCGCCACGGCGCCCTCGCCGGGGTGCTCGGGCTTGCGGGCTCTGAAAACGTTCAGGGTGAAGACCAGAAGGTCATGGACGTGGTGAGCAATGAAATTTTCGTGCGCTATGTGCAGGCCACCGGTTCCGTGTGCGGGATGGTGAGCGAAGAGGTTCCCGATCCCATTGCCGTCAGTGATGAATACCCCATCGGGCCGTATGTGATCTGCTTTGACCCTCTGGACGGCTCATCCAACCTCGACATCAATGTCTCGATCGGTTCGATTTTCTCCGTCACCCCTGCCGTACGTCCGAAGCGCCAGCCTGTTGTTGAAGACTTCCTGATCCCCGGAAAGGAACAGGTGCTCGCCGGCTACTGCATGTACGGTCCGCAGACCCAGCTCGTCATCACCTTCGGCCGCGGCGTGAAGATCTTCACCCTCAACCCTGAAACGGGTATTTTCGAACTCTCCTGCGACAGCGTGACGGTGAGCCCGAGCGCCAAGGAATTTGCCATCAACTGCTCGAACATGCGTCACTGGGAAGAACCTGTGAAGCGCTATGTTGCCGAACTTCTTGAAGGCAAAACAGGCGTTCGCGGAAAAGACTTCAACATGCGCTGGGTTGCCGCCATGGTTGCCGAAGTTCACCGTATCCTGCAGCGCGGCGGTATCTTCATGTACCCGCGTGATCACCGCGATCTGAGCAAGCCCGGCAAACTGCGTCTTCTCTACGAAGCCAACCCGATGAGCATGCTGATTGAAAACGCAGGCGGTGCCGCCACCAACGGCCACATGCGAATTCTTGAAATCGTGCCGGAAAAGATCCATCAGCGTGCCGCTGTTTTCCTCGGGGCAGCCGATGAGGTCAACCTTGTGACGTCCTACCACAAGGAAAGTACTGCACAGTAAATCAGCCTGCGCGGCACACAAAAAAATCACCTGCACAGTGACACTGCACGTGCAGGTGATTTTTTATTTTCAGCGTTCAGCAGATATCAGAAGAGATCCTCAAACATGCTCTTTTTCTTCTTGGTATCCACTTCCTCTTCCGGATCAGGCTTATCTTCAGGTTTGACCTCTTCCACAACAGGTGCCGGAAGCGTTGCATGCAGACGGCGTTCAAACGCGCCGAGACTTTCCGTAACCTTGGAAACGGCCACATCCTGCTGCTTGGCAACTTCCGTGTTGACCGCGGCAAACTTCTGACCCATTTCATCACGCAGACGGCGAACCTCCTGTCCGAGTTCGTCATTGCGGGCAAGAAGCAGTGACTCGAGTTTTTCGATGCGTTCAATGAGCAGCTTGTTGGATTCAGTGAAACGGCTCTTTTCCGCATCATCAGCCAGTGCACGGGCGTTGCGCGTTTCCTTGTAGGCCGAACGCAGCTCCAGCGTCACACTTGCGGCCTGCCAGACCGTGTAGATGAGCATCAGTACGATCAGTGCGGCAAATCCGCAGACAACCAGAATACCCAAAGGTGCCTGGATTTCGGTATACACCAGGTTAACGGTTGTCTCTGCGGACAGAGCGCCCCAGTTAATCACAAGGAACACTGCCATCACAACCAGTAACAGGAACAGTGCAATAGTACGAATTTTCACTTTATTCTCCAGTCGATCTGATTCTTGACCTGTGAAGTCTCAAATCTCTCCTACACCTTTTTCCCGGTTGTTTGCCGGGGTTCAGTTATGCCTGACAGTCTGAGAGACAGCCACCCGCATACGGCAGCTTAAACAGCCGCTGCAGAGCCTCTCCTGCAGGTCAGACTCATCACGAGGGACGCGCTTTCCTGCCAAAAAGTCAAACTGCCATATATCTATCTCATCATAGCAAATGCGCCATAAGGTCTGCATCTACTTTTTGCTGGTGCAACTTTTGACGGCGCTAATTAAAAAGTCTATAGTGTCGGGTTAATATCAATCAGTTTCATTGAAAAAACAGATTTTCCCAAATTTCGGAGACTTTTATGCGAACGGATGATCGCTTCCCTAAGTTGCATATTGTTAACCACCCTCTGATCGAGCATAAGTTGACCCTGATGCGTGATCGCAACACCGACACGCAGGACTTCCGTACGCTTCTTCATGAAATTGCCCTTCTGATGGGCTATGAAGTCACCCGTGACTTTGAAACGCATCTCGTTGAAATTGAAACCCCGATCTGCAAGACGATGCAGCCTCTGCTTCTTGCTAAAGATCCGATCATTATTCCTATTCTGCGTGCCGGTCTGGCCATGACCGACGGTCTTCTCGCCCTGCTGCCTGCCGCCCGCGTGGGTCACATCGGTCTGCAGCGTGACGAAAATGCCAACCCCATCGAATACATGATCCGCATTCCCAAGGGAAATGAACACAGCAACTACATTGTGGTGGACCCGATGCTTGCCACGGGTCACTCCGCAGCCTACGCCGTCGACAAACTCAAGTCCCGCGGCGTGAAGGGCGATCAGATCCGCTTTATGGCTCTTGTGGCTGCGCCTGAAGGTGTGAAGGTCTTCACGGAAACCCATCCGGACGTGGAACTCTATGTTGCCGCTCTGGACGACCACCTCAATGACCACGCCTACATTGTTCCAGGTCTGGGTGACGCCGGCGACCGTGTTTTCGGTACGCTCTGATAGCGTTATCCGCTTCCGGCAGAAGATAAGCCCCGCGATTACACGGGGCTTTTTTGATTTTTGGGAGCGGAAAGGCGTGCACACTTAACAAGTATTTTTAAACATTCTTTATCAGGGTTTTCCCTAGTTACTGTAATTTTTAGATGCATTACGAGGTTTTTACATACGTATATATACGTACTTTTAAAAATTTAAGCTCCAGACAGCATTTTTAAGCGGAAAATTTATTGATATTTATCAAATCAGTGTTCTCCGAAAGGGTGCATTATGCTCTCCAGCGGGAAGCGTGAGCTTCCGTCCCTTTATGTCCTCTTTCCCAGGTCCAAGCTTGGGGACAAAAAATAATAGGTTGTATTATGTCGACCCCTGATTCTGTCAAGTATTCCAACACACCGTCCGCCACCGAAAACGTGTTCGGTGTCGGTCTTAAGGATGCCAAGCGCCAGAGCCGCACGACGGCCCTCCTTGATGTCGGCCAGTCTGTCTCCGGCCTCATCCTTGGTCTGTTCCTCTTCTGCCACATGGCCTTTACCGGCTCTGTGAACTTTGGCAAGGACCTCTTTGCCAACCTGATCGCCACCTCTGGCGGTGCCTTTATCGACGGTGAAGAACACATGTGGATGCACGTGCTCTTCGTGGGCTTCATCACCCTGACCGTTGCTGTTCACGCTTTCTGTGCTCTGCGTCGCTTCCCGACCTCCTACCATCAGTTCCGTGACATCAAGGCTCACTGGCATCTGCTCAAGCACGAAGACACCTCCCTCTGGGTTGTCCAGATCGTCACCGGCGCTCTGCTGTTCCTCTTCGTGTTCACGCACGTTATGCCCATGCTCTTCAATCCGCACAGCTTTGACCCGAACCTGATCGGCGTGCATACCTATCACACCGGCATGCTCTACACGTTCATCTTCCTGGTCATCACTGAACTTCACGGCATGATCGGTCTGTACCGTCTCGCTGTCAAGTGGGAAATCTTTGCCAAGAACCCGGACAGCAACCTCATCGATCAGCGTGAACGCGTCGGCGATCGTGCCGGTCTGCGCAAGACCATGCTCTTCGTTGCTCTCGCCATGATTGTGGCCGGTACCCTTACCGCTTACAAGAACTACTCCATCGGTGCTGAACAGGTTCAGAACAACATGGAAAGCCAGCGTTACACCATCACTGAAGGCAACGCCTGGTACAAGTAATCTCTGATTTGAGCTAATCAGATTTACACTGAAGACCCGCTAGCAATAGCGGGTCTTTTGTTATTGAGCCTTCACGACAGCAGAGGCTGTACGCACGTCCTTCAGACGCTTTCTACGACCGCCAATATGAGAGACACTCTGCTTACATAGAGCGGAAATAAGATCCATCGGCAGGAGAGGCTTCTGCCAGATCCGGAGTTGTAACCGGAAAACTTGAAAATGCCCTCGTTTTTGCAGACATGTGTGCAATCGCTCAGAGCACAAATGTAACTGCAAAACCCGCAAAGATGAGATAAATAGGCTTTGCCCCTGGTGGGTCAGAACGACATTGCGTCTTAGCCGGTCTTCGCTCACCGGGTGGAGTTGTAACCGGAAAGCTTGAAAATGCCCTCGTTTTTGCAGACAAGTGTGCAATCGCTCAGGGCACAAATGTAACCACAAAGCCTGCAAAGATGAGATGAATGGGCTTTGCCTCTGATGGGTCAGAATGACATTGGGTCTTAGCCGGTCTCTGCTCACTGGTCGGAGTTGTAACCGGACAGCTTGAAAATACCCTCGTTTTTGCAGACATGTCTGCAATCGCTCAGGGCAAAAATGTAACCACAAAGCCTGCAAAGATGAGATAAATGGGCTTTGCCTCTGATGGGTCAAAACGACATTGCGTCCTGCTCTACGGGCGGAGTTGTAACCGGACAGCTTGAAAATGCCCTCGTTTTTGCAGACATGTGTGCAATCGCTCAGGGCACAAATGTAACCACAAAGCCTGCAACGATGAGATAAATAGGCTTTGCCCCTGGTGGATCAGAATGACATTGCGCCTTAACCGATCTCTGCTCACCGGCCGGAGTTGTAACAGGAAAGCTTGAAAATGACCTCGTTTTTGCACACATGTGTGCAATCGTCCAGGTTGTAAATGTAACTGTCGTGCTCACTGCTTTGCGCTGAAAGGACTTGTATGAGCCCAATCGGATAGGGGAAGTGAGATTCCCCACTTGCCCCTTCCACACCACCCACCGT
>CAJJRX010000026.1 GCA_905194315.1 uncultured Sutterella sp.
CAATGGCACACAGAGACTTCCTCTTTAGTGGGTCAGTATAACGTTGCGCCTAACACGTGCCCCGTGTGCCAATGCAGTTCACAGCTCTCTGCCCTCTTTTTCCGTTCAAACAGACCGCACTTTAGTCAACACAACAGTAAGCAAGCGCGCCGCTCGACAGTACACACTACAGTACACAAAATCCCTCGATGTTTCTTCGTTGCATCTGTGTCGTGATATCGCATTTTTTCGTTGTAGCTATTGACACTACAACTAAATCCATGTAGAGTTGTAGCTAATGTAGCTACAACTATTTTAACCACCTTCCTTCTGAGCAAGGAGTCAATCGTGACGAAAAAATATTTGAGCACCGTTATTGCCGCAGTACTTGCCGGCACCATCTCCGCTGCCGGCGCAGCACAGACCGGCACACCGGAATCTGCCAAGGCACCAGAAGTGAAAACCGCAACAGCACAGGAACAGAATATGTCTATTTTTGAAAAACTCAACGGCAGCAAACTCGATGTTGTCTACGAATCCGGCATCCACTACCGCATGACTTATCTCTCGGACAAGGAACTGCAGTGGGAGGCGCTCTCCGAGGTCGCCAACGGTGACGCCAAAACCGGTGTCGAGCCTTATTGGTTCTACAGGATTTCTGATAACATCTACAACATCAACTGGATCGAAAAAGACGGAATGACCGCCTCGCAGATCCTCGACTTCAACACCTCCAGTGTCTATGTCTTCCTCACCTGGGAGGACGCCTCTGAACGCGGCGGACGCGGACAGGTTCTTCAGAAAGGCACGTTCAAGCTGGTCAAGTAACCGCAAAAGGAGCTATTACGCAGTTCTCGAGCAGACTCTCCACAGCCGTTCATATTCTGCTTTATCTGGCTGAATACGAACACGAAGAGAAAATCACCTCTGAAGTACTTTCAGATACAACCGGCGTCAACCCGGTGAACATCCGCAAGACGCTCGCACTTCTGAAAAATGCCGGACTCATTGAAACCAAAGCCGGTGTGGGCGGTACTGTCCTCAGAAAACCGCTCGCTGAAGTTTCTCTGGGTATGGTTTTTCGCGCGGTCGAACCGCCAGAAGAGGAGCTCTTCCGGCAGCACGAGCATCCCAATGTGAACTGTCCTGTCGGCAGAAGCATTCAGGATGTGTTCGACAAAAGAGCCTCTGAAGTTCAGGCGGTGATGATGCGGACGATGGACGGTATGTGCCTCGCGGATTTTTACACCGACATGAAGGAAAAAATCCGGGCGCAGGATCCGCATTAACTCGCTAAGCCTGCCCGGGCACTGTCAGCTTTTCACGGCCGGTATTCGTCAGAATGCCGGCCGCTGCCGTTTGTAAGCCCCCTTCCCCCGATCGACCTAGAGGTTTCTGCGCAGGCGTTTTGATACGAAAAAATACCTCCGGTAAAAGCCTTTTTCAGCAGACCAAAAAATCGCTAAAACAAGCTAAAGTAGGGTGTTTCAACGATATTTCTGACTGATTTTCGTCCGGAGGTGACCATGTCCGATACCGTCAATACACTAGCCAGGGCTCTGTTTGAGAGCTGGAAAAACAACAAGCCTCTCGAGATGTCTGACTGCAGCGGCATGCTCAATGATTTTGAGACCGCCTACGCTGTGCAGGAGGCTGTCTGTGCACTCAAAGCTCAGGGCTGCGGCGGCTTCAAAATCTCGCTCACCAGCGAGCAGACACAGAAGCTCTTTGATACTAACGAGCCGCTGTACGGCGAAAATATCCCGTCGCACATCATCGCCTCGCCTGTGGATCTGACGCTCGCCAGCATGAACGAACCGCTGATCGAAGTTGAGCTTGCCATGACCGCCAAAGAGGATCTCACCACCGGCCTGAGCGACGAGGAACTGCTCAGCCGTGTGACTGTCTCCGGTGACATCGAAGTTCCGGATGCCCGCTTCCGCGCCTGGTTCCCGACACTCAACAAATATCTGGTCGTGGCCGACTGCGCTGTGGGCGGCTATATCGTGCACGGCGAACCGGTTGACGGTGCCACGCTCAGCGTGAAGGACCTGAAGAATATTCACGTAGATCTGACGCTCAACGGCACGGTTGTCCGCTCGGGCGACTCCACTGAAGTGCTCGGCAATCCGATCAATGCACTGCAGTGGCTCCTCAAGGCGCTGGCCTGTCGCGGTCGCACGCTCAAACGCGGCATGACCGTCTCCACCGGCACCTTCTTCGTGCCGCCCAAACTCGAGCCGGGTCTGTATGAAGCTGTCTTCAGCGGCAGACTCACCCAGAAAGTTGTCCTCAACGTACACTGAGTCAGGACAACGGCCTTGACAGAACTCCGCGGTGAAGTCTTCCGGCCTCTGCTAAGATGGAGAGCTCAGCCAGACTTCACCACTGTTGAGGTACTCATCCGTGAATAAATTCTTCCGTCCGAATCCCCGAACAAACAGACTTCCCACGGTCTGCGTCTTTGACCTTGATCACACGCTCATCGGTGGTGATGTGACAGCGGACTGGACGCCGTATCTGCTCAAGCACAAGGTCGTGACCGATCCGCGGTTTATTGAAGTTGATCAGGAAATGGAGCGCCGCTATATCGCCGGCAATCTTGACATTCACGACTATCTCGGCGAAGTGGTTCCCTTTTTCGGCTACCTCACAATCGGAGAGCTCGAGCAGCACGTTCTCGACTTTATCAGCGAGTACATAGCCCCCACCGTTTATGAGGAGGGGCTTGAGGTTATCCGTGAAGCCCGCCGTCTGGGAATGGATATCATGATTATTTCCGCCTCAAACACCTTTATTGTGCGCCCGGTTGGCGAAAGGCTCTTCGGCATTGCCGAAAGCTACGGGGTGGATCTGAAAATTGAAAACAATCACCTCACCGGCACCGTCATCGGTGTACCGCCCTTTCAGGAAGGCAAAATCGACTGCTGTCGTGAAAAACTCGCTGCGCTCGGCAAAACACTCGACGACGTGGTCTTTTTCACCGACAGCCGCAACGACCTCCCGCTCGCGAGAGCCGCCGGCGACTGCTACTGCGTGAACCCGGATGAGGTGCTCAGAGAGGCCGCACTGGAAAACGGCTGGCCCATCCTGACCTGGCAGCGGGAAAAACGGTTTAAGGACGCCTGATTTGTCAATATAACGCCCTCTTTTGTCGACAAAAGAGGGCATTATTTTGGCAATAACTCAACCTAATGCACTTAGCGCCAAAAAAACGAAAAATAGTCAAAAAATATAGGTACAAAACCGAACCGACGCGCCGGCGCTTTAGTTATAGTGAGTCTCACGACGTTGAGTTTCCCCCTCGAAAGCATCAACAGAGAAAGATACGGAAAAAAATTTCATCTATTTTTGGAGTTCATATCATGTTCAAGAAGATTGTTCTGGCTGCTGCCCTTACCACCACACTCGTCGGCTCCTCCTTTGCCGCTGACAAACTGCTTGTCGGTACGGAACCGACCTTTGCCCCGTTTGAATTCCTTGACACCAAGACCAACCAGATCACCGGTTTTGACGTCGAACTGATTAAAGCCGTCGGTAAAAAAGCCGGCTACGATGTGGAAATCCAGAGCATGGGCTTTGACGCGCTGATCCCGGCGTTGAGCGTGGGCACGATTGACGTTGTCGCCGCCGGTATGTCCATCACCGACGAACGCAAGAAAAAAGTGGACTTCACCACCCCCTACTATGAATCCGGTCTGTCCTACATGACCCTCAAGAGCAACGCCGACAAGTATCCGACGTTCGACTCGCTCAAGGGCAAGACGGTGGCCGGTCAGATCGGCAACACCGGTGTTGAATACGCCAAGAAGAACCTCAATGCGAAGGTTCTCACGTTCAACACCACGAGTGAAGCCTTTATGGACCTCTCTTCGGGCGTCTCCTCCGTTGCCGTGGTGCTTGACCGCCCCGTGCTCGGCTACTTCCTCAAGACCAAGCCCTCTCAGGCCAAGAACTTCCAGATCTCCAAGGAGGTTGCTGACGCCGAATGGTACGGCTTTGCTGTGAAGAAGGGTAACACCAAGCTGCTCAACGCCCTTAACAAGGCCTACGATGAGCTCAAGGCCAGCGGCGAAGTGCAGAAGATCTACAACAACTGGTTTGCTCAGTAATCTCTGCCTGCGCCAGCATAAATGAACAGCCGGAAACGCCGTTTGCTTCGCAGAACCGACAAACGGCGTTTTTGGATCAGATAACTACAACTACCTAAACGGAAAGAGCCCGCGCAATTCAGAGGCACTTTACCGTTGAACATTTACAGAAGCTCCAAGTAGAATGATGGGCGTTTTGCCTGCCGGTTTTTCTCCCTCTCTCAAGCCGGCAGCGCGCTTCCCCGTTCAGACATCATTTTGCTCAGTTTAGAGGTTACGAGATGGAATTCGACTTATCGCTTGTCTACAACAGCATTCCCCTGCTCATCAAGGGTGCCGGCGTTACACTGGAAATCACAGCGTTGTCCGTTGGCCTGGGGCTTATCGTGGGGCTCTTTCTCGGTCTGGGACAGCTTGCCAAAACCAACTTCCTGCGCTGGCCCTGCAAAGTCTATGTGGACGTGATCCGCGGTACCCCGCTTCTGGTGCAGATTTTCATTATCTACTTCGCTCTGCCCAACATCATCGGTCACCGTATTGACCCGTTCGTCGCTGCTGTTGTCGCCTGCTCGCTCAACTCCGGCGCCTATGTCGCGGAAATCTTCCGTGCAGGTATCCAGTCGATCTCTCTCGGCCAGATGCGTGCCGGTCTCTCGCTCGGCATGACCAATGCGCAGACGATGCGCTACATCATCCTGCCGCAGGCCATCAAGCGCATCATTCCGCCGCTCGGCAACGAGTTCATCGCCATGCTGAAGGACTCCTCGCTCGTGTCGGTGATCGGTTTCGAAGAACTGACCCGTTCCGGTCAGCTCATCATCGCCGAAACGTACGCCACGATGGAAATCTGGACCTGTGTGGCTATCCTTTATCTTGTGATGACCCTGACCATCACCCAGCTGGTGGGTTTTGTTGAACGCCGCCTGCGTCTGGTTGAACGCTAAAAGCGTCCGGATGCCATCCGGCCCGAACCGCAGATTTTCCTCACCGGAAGACCTGCGGTTTTCACTTTTTTTCTGATGGCGGCACAGCGGCTGCGGAAAAATTTGCCCGCCCCGGTGCGCAAGGCACACAAAAACCGCTAAAAGCACTTGCATTAACTTTGGTGCATGAGTAAAATGCCCACTTTCACGGCTCGAGTTTCAACGCTCCTGTCCGCCAGTTTTTATCAATATTTCTTTTACAGGAAATCAAATGTCCGTTGAAATGAACAAGACTGAGATCGTTGCCAAGTTCCAGCGCGCTGAAGGCGACACCGGGTCTCCTGAAGTTCAGGTTGCTCTCTTGACTGCTCGTATCAATCACCTCACCGAGCACTTCAAGCTTCATAACAAGGATCACCACTCCCGTCGTGGTCTCCTTCGCATGGTGTCTCGTCGCCGCAAGCTTCTTGACTACCTCAAGCGCACGAATCTCAATGCTTACCGTAAACTGATTACGGACTTGAACCTCCGTAAGTAAAACGGCACATATTTCCCGACACGGCCTGCCTATATTGACAGGCCGTTGTCACAAACAAAAGGACCGTATCACACAACTGCTCTGCTAAAGCTGGCATGCGCGTTGCGACAGAAACGAATCAGCCCCCTCCGGGGATCAGCATTTTTTTCTGCCGCAGCGTGCCGGACAGTTCTGAATATTGTCTACCTCGCTCGTGCGGACAGTTGTCGTAGTACAGACAGGTCTTCCACTATTTTTCTGACAGGAACACTATCGTCTATGACAATGTTCAACAAAGTTTCCAAATCTTTCCAGTTTGGTGCCCACACGGTCACGCTGACCACGGGTGAAATCGCCCGCCAGGCCACCGGTGCCTGCGTCTGCCAGATGGGTGATACCGTCGTTCTCGCCACGGTTGTCGCCAAGAAAGAAACCAAGCCCGGTCAGGACTTCTTCCCCCTGACGGTTGACTACATCGAAAAAACCTACGCTGCCGGCCGTATCCCCGGCGGTTTCTTCAAGCGTGAAGGCCGTCCCTCCGAAAAGGAAACGCTCACCTCCCGCCTGATCGACCGTCCGATCCGCCCGCTCTTCCCGGACGGATTCTTCAATGAAGTTCAGGTCATCATTCACGTGATCTCCGCTGAACCTGAAATCGATCCGGATATTCCCGCCATGCTCGGCGCCTCCGCCGCTCTGGCCATCTCCGGCATTCCGTTCCGCGGTCCTATCGGTGCCGCCCGTATCGGTTATGTCGATGACCAGTTCATCGTCAACCCGACTGCCAGCCAGCTCGCCAAGTCCCGCCTCGACCTCGTTGTCGCCGGCACGGAACGCGCCGTGCTGATGGTTGAATCCGAAGCCGACTGCCTCTCTGAAAAGACGATGCTTGATGCCGTGATGCTCGGCCACCGCGAAATGCAGGTTGCCATCAAGGCCATCAACGAACTCGTTGCTGAAGCCGGCAAGCCCGCCTGGGACTGGGAACCCGCTCCGAAGAACGAAGCACTCATCGCCCGCGTCACCGAACTCGCCGACGCCGGTCTGCACGAAGCCTACAGCATCCGCTCCAAGCAGCTGCGCACGGAAAAACTGCGTGAAGTCTATGCCGCTGTCGAAGCTCAGCTCACGGCTGATGCTGAAGCTGCCGGTACCGAACCCGCTGATATGAACGAAGTTCACGGCATTCTCTTCGAACTCGAAGCCAAGCTCGTTCGCACCAACATTCTCAACGGCGAACCCCGTATTGACGGCCGCGACACGCGCACGGTCCGCCCGATCGAAATCCGTCAGAGCGTGCTCCCGCGCACCCACGGCTCCGCTCTGTTCACCCGCGGTGAAACCCAGGCGCTGGTGCTCACCACCCTCGGCACGAAGCAGGACGAACAGATCGTTGACGGCCTGTGCGGCGAAACGCATGACCGCTTCATGCTGCACTACAACATGCCCCCGTTTGCCACCGGTGAAACGGGTCGTGTCGGCAGCCCGAAGCGTCGTGAAATCGGTCACGGCCGTCTCGCCAAGCGCGCCCTCAAGGCGGTGCTCCCGAGCGAAGAGGAATTCCAGTACACCATCCGTGTGGTTTCCGAAATCACCGAATCCAACGGTTCCTCCTCGATGGCTTCCGTCTGCGGCGGCTGCCTCTCGATGCTTGACGCCGGCGTGCCCCTGAAGGACTACGTGGCCGGTGTGGCCATGGGCCTGATCAAGGAAGGCAACAAGTTCGCTGTGCTCACGGACATTCTCGGTGACGAAGACCACCTCGGCGATATGGACTTCAAGGTGGCCGGTACCGAAAACGGTGTCACGGCACTGCAGATGGACATCAAGATCGAAGGGATTACGGCTGAAATCATGCAGGCTGCGCTTGCTCAGGCCCACGAAGGCCGTCAGCACATCCTCGGCAAGATGCACGAAATGGCCGGCGGCGGTGCCAAGGAACTCTCCAGCCTCGCCCCGCGCATGGTCTCCTTCAAGATTGACCAGGACAAGATCCGCGAAGTCATCGGTAAGGGCGGCGCCACCATCCGTGCGCTGACCGAAGAAACCGGCACGGTCATCAATATCGAAGATGACGGCACGGTGACGGTCTCTAGCCCCGACATGGCCCGCGTTGAAGAAGCCCGCCGCCGTATCGAACAGATCACGGCCAAGCTTGAAGTCAACAAGGTCTACGAAGGCAAGGTGACCCGCCTGCTCGACTTCGGCGCCATCGTCGAAGTGCTCCCGGGCAAGGACGGTCTGCTGCACATCAGCCAGATCGCCAACGAGCGCGTCAACCAGGTCTCCGACTACCTCAAGGAAGGCCAGCAGGTTCGCGTGAAGGTCATCGAGATCGACGACAAGGGTCGTGTGCGTCTTTCCATGAAGGCGCTCATCGGTCAGGAAGGCTGATAACGTCTCTGTGATCTCACACTAAGTCTGAGCGCGCCCGACAGTCGTTCAAGAGTGTCGGGCGCATTTTTTTGCCGGATTTCCGGCCTCACTTTGAATGTGGCGGCGAAAACCGCTAAAATCCCACATAGTTTGTCGTATTGCTGCCGGAGAGGCTCTTCCCCCGGCATGAGCATCACTTATCAGGAGAATGACGTGCGTAGATCCCTTGTTGCTGCCAACTGGAAAATGAACGGTTCCCTGAGCGCGAATAAGGCATGGGTTGACCGTGTCCTTCCCGGGCTGCCGGCCGGCGGTGTCAGCACGCTTCTGTGCGCGCCCTACGTCTACCTGCCCTCGCTCGCGGAAATGATCCGCGGCTCGACGCTGATGCTTGGGGCACAGAACGTCAGCGCCGAAGTCAAAGGGGCGTTCACCGGCGAAATTTCTGCCGCTATGCTCTTTGATATTGGCGTGCGTTGGTGTATCATCGGACACTCGGAACGTCGCACGCTCTATGGTGAGACAGATGCCGTTGTCGCCCGCAAGGCAGAACGCTGCGCAGAGGCCGGTATCCGTCCGCTGCTGTGTGTGGGGGAAAGCCTCCACGAGCGTGAGACCGGCAGAACACTGGAAGTGGTGGCAGAGCAGCTTACGGCCGTGATTGATGCGGTGGGGGTTAAGGCCCTCGGTGCCGTTGCCTATGAACCCGTCTGGGCCATCGGCACCGGAAAGATCGCCACCCCGCAGCAGGCACAGGACGTGCATGAGGTTCTGCGAGGTATTGTGGCAAAATACGATGCCGCAGTCGGCGAGACACTGCCCATTCTCTATGGCGGCAGTGTGAAACCCGACAATGCAGCTTCGCTTTTTGCCGGAAAGGACATTGACGGCGGTTTGCTCGGCGGTGCCGGCCTGAAAGCGGAAGACTTTCTGGCGGTTGTCCGGGCTAAATGCTAAAATTTTTTCGTAACTTATCCTTAATTAGGTTTTTCAGCCATGCATTTTTTACTCAGCATTGCGCTTGTTTTGCAGATCATCTCCGCTGTGGTCGTGATCGTTTTGGTTCTGATGCAGCACGGCAAGGGCGCCGATCTGGGTGCCGCTTTTGGCTCTGGTGCTTCCGGCTCGCTCTTCGGTGCCGCAGGCAGCGCCAACTTCCTCTCCCGTTCGACGGCTATCGCCGCCACGGTGTTCTTTGTTGCCACGATTATGCTCACGCTCGCTTCGGGCGCCTTCAACAAGACGGCCCGTACGGCGCCCGGTGGTGTGCTCTCCACGGTTGAACAGCCGGCAGCATCCCAAGAACTTGGTACTAACGGGGCAAATCCTGAAAAGAGTTCCCCCGAAAAAGAAATTCCGCGCTAAAATAGCCCTTCTCTGTAAACGCGCTGACTCTCACAGCACATAAACGTTTGCAGGGAAGTAAAAAAGTAAAGATTTCTGCGGTCGTGGCGAAATTGGTAGACGCACTATCTTGAGGGGGTAGCGGAGCAATCCATATGAGTTCGACTCTCATCGACCGCACCACAAATGACTGGGGTATCGCCAAGTCTGGTTAAGGCACTGGATTCTGAATCCAGCATTCGTAGGTTCGAATCCTACTACCCCTGCCAGTCACAGAAGCGATCAGTTAGTACGCTAACTGGTCGCTTTTTCCTTTTGGCGGTTCTCCTCTTTTCTGAACATTGCTACAATTGAACGAGTATCTATCTCGAGGACCGCTCCTCTATGCAACGCTTCACTGTATCACTTGACGACGACCTGGCCACCAAATTTGACGAACTCATCCGGCTCAAGAGCTACCGGAACCGCTCCAAAGCCATCCGCGACCTGCTCCATGAAATGCTCTCCGAGGACGAGTTCACGATCAATCCCGAGGCGGAATGTGTCGGGGTTGTGAGCTACACCTACAACCACCATGAACGTCAGCTCGCGATGCGCCTCACGGAACATCAGCATCATCACAACGGCATGGTCATCTCCACCATGCATGTGCATGTCACGCCCGAGGAGTGCGCTGAAACCGTTGTGATCCGCGGTCCCTACAACGACGTCAAACAGCTCTCCGAAATGCTTATCGCCGAGCCGGGCATCCGTCACGGCGAAGTGAACCTCATGCCGGTGGCAGCTGCCACAGGGCACCCCCATGACCATGACCATGACCATGACCATGACCATGATCACCACCACCCGCATGAGCACTGAAAGACTTTGATCAGTCCGGTCTGAAAAAAAGAGAGCCGCCGGGCTCTCTTTTTTTGCGGGTGCCGGCTCTGCCGGTTACTTTTGAAGCGCCATCGGATCAATAAGATCCCCGACGTTCACCTCATGCGCCATCAGACCGTTCTCAATCAGAAAACGCTGATCTTCGCGCATGCCGCGGATATCATCCTCAGTAAGGAAATCATAAAAGCGCGAGCCCTCGTAGAGCGCCTCGGCCTCCTCGCGGCTGATCCCCTGCACGCGCATGGCAATTTCAAGCGCCTCATCCTTATGCGTGCCGATCCAGGCAAGCGTCTCACGCTGCACGGCAACAATACGCGCCACCGCCTCCGGATAGGCCTTCATAAAGGGGCTACGAGCCACCATCACCAGATTGGGACGGATATGGCCGCGAGCCTCGGCAATCACCTCACAGCCCGCAGTGCGCGCTTTGGTGATGAGATTGGCGGCGAGCAGCGCCGCATCAGCGTTGCCCGAGAGCAGCGCAGAGAGTGCACTGGCCGGATCCATGCTTACCAGACGAACATCCGAGGGGGCGAGACCGGCATCCCTGAGGGCGGCAACGAGCAGCTGATGCAGCACAGTGCCTTTGGGGCCGGCAATCGTGCGCCCCTTGAGATCCTTCACCGAGAAGTGCTCGCCCGCCTTGCCCACCACGGCAAAAATGCCGTCAGGATGCGAGACGCCGTTAATCACCTTGAGCGGCACGCCGTTGCTCGCACCGAGCAGCAGACTGGCCGTGTTCATCACCGAGGAGACGTCAAGGTTGCCGGCGGCAAGCCCCTGCGCCTGCTGCGCACCGGAGGTGATGTTGCGCCACTCGATCCGGGTGCCCTCCTTTTCAAAGGCCGCCTCAAGCAGACCGCGTTCCTTCATTACCATGTTCTGCAGATTGAACGGGCTCTTGACGTAGGTGATGTTGATGCGCTCAGGCATCTGCGCCGCGGCAGAGCCCGCTGTGCACAGTAAAACAAATCCCAGCAGCGCGGCTGCATATTTCTTCAGACGGTTAAGCATTCTTCAGTCCAGTGTCAGTAATCGTGATAAAACCTGTTTTTCAAAGGGGCCTGTCATGGCCGGATCAGTCCGCTCGCCCGCGGACAGACTGATGTGAAACGGTGCCGTGACGCGGCCGTTTTCCAGAATATAAAGCCGGTCTGCCAACTCTACACCCTCACGCACGTCATGTGTGACAAGGAGTGTGGTCATGGCACCCGAACGCAGAAGGGGCAGCACCTCACGGATGAACTCCGTGCGGGTGAGTGCATCGAGCCCGGCAAAGGGTTCGTCGAGCAGAAGCAGCGCCGGTTTGCGGGCAAGCGTTCTTGCCAGGGCTACGCGATGCGCCTGTCCGCCCGAGAGCGTGAGCACACTGTCGCCGGCACGCTCTTCTAGTCCGACGCTTCTGAGCGCCTCAAGTGCGCGGGCACGACGCTCCCCGGGGGCGAGCCCGAGCAGGCTGAGTTCAACATTGCCGAGCACCGTCTTCCAGGCGAGCAGTCTGGGCTCCTGAAAGACCACGCCGATATTCTCACGGGCAGTCCTCACTTCCACCCGGCCGCTGTCGGGTTTGATGAGACCGGCGACGATTTTCAGCAGTGTGCTCTTACCCGAGCCCGAGCGCCCCATCAGAACGCTCACCTCGCCGGCGGCAAGGGTAAGGTCGAGCGCTCTGAGCGGCTCAATCCGCTTCTGTGCGCTGCTGAACGCTTTTGAGACCCCTTCTAGCGTAACCATGCCCGCCTCCTGAACAGAACGCGCACAAGCGCTGTGAGGAGCCACTGTGAGCCCACGCCGAGCAGCGCAATCGTGAAGATGCCCACCAGCACAGTGTCGGTATGCATAAACACTGCCGCATCCCCGATCAGATACCCGAGCCCGGAGGCTGCCGCAATGAGTTCGGCGGCAACAAGCGCACGCCAGGCGTAGCCGTACCCGATAGAGAGCCCCGTGCGCAGCGCAGGCACCACACCGGGCAGCAGAATATGCCGCCAGTACTGACCGGCAGTGAGCGAAAAGGCATGGCGCAGTTCGGCATACTCCGCCTCGAGCGCCGCAAAGCCGGCACGTACGGTAAGAAAAACGGGAAAAAATGTCGCGAGCACGACAATAGCCACCTTGGAGGCCTCATCGATACCAAGCCAGAGAATGAGAAGCGGCACGAGCGAGAGCGGCGGGATGACACGCAGCGCGCCGAGAAAAAGGCTCAGAGCGGCCTCAAGCCCTTTTGAGGCGTGCGTGAGCACGGCCAGACAGAGGGCAAGCGTGGCTGAAAGGGCAAACCCCAGAAGCACACGACCCAGACTCACTGCCGCATGCCGGGCAAGCTCGCCGCTTTGTGCGAGCTCAAGTGCCCGTGCGAGCACTGTCTCGGGCTGCGGAAGCAGCAGCGCGGGCACCCAGCCCCGGTGGGTTGCAGTCCACCAGAGTGCGAGGGCGGCAAGCGGCAGCCAGGCGCGGGATAAAAGCGGCAGGAGTCGTAATTGCATGAGTGAAACCGGAACGTGGAGCAGCGCCGCGAGGCGGCGCGACTGCAACACTATAGTACTTTCCGGCCGCTCAGGCGACAAAAATAAGGTCCATGACCATAAAAACCGGCACCAGGATGAGCGTTGACCAGATCATGTAGCCGAAAAAGCTCGGCATGCTGATCTGCCGCTCTTTGCAGATGGAGACGACCATAAAGTTCGGCGCATTGCCGATATAAGTCCACGCCCCCATAAACACGGATCCGAGCGAGATGGCCATGAGCGTTTTCGCATCAGCACCCATCAGCACGGCCGGATCGCCGCCGGCAAGATTAAAGAAGGCAAGATAGGTCGGAGCATTGTCGAGGAACCCGGAGAGCACACCGGTGAGCCAGAAAAAGACCGTGTTGTTGAACGTGCCGTCGGCATAGGTGACGAGGGCAACAAGCGGCGCAAAAGCCCCTTCACTGCCTGCACGAAGCATCTCAAGCACCGGCACGATGCAGATAAAGATGCCGAAAAAGAGTTTGGCAACCTCCTGAATCGGCTCCCAGGTGAAGCGGTTGGCCGCACGGGTCTCGCGGGTGGTCAGCAGCAGCGAAAGCACTGCCGCGGCAATGAAAATCGCATCGCGCACCAGACCTTCCAGCGAGAAATGCGCACTTGCAAAATGCAGCGTCACGCCCGAGCGCCAGAAACCGGCAAGCAGCACGGCACCGACAATCATGGCCAGAAAAAGCACGTTGATGCCGCCATCGATGCCAAAACGCGCTGTCTCGTCGGGCGCTCTGAAACCATCGGCAACATCCCGGCGGTAGGACACCGTATCAAAAACATAGTAAATGCCAAGCAGCACCAGCGTAGTCATCAGCCAGGGGGCAAAGAGGTGCGACGTGGTCCAGAAGAAATCCACGCCGCGCAGGAATCCAAGAAAGAGCGGCGGGTCACCGAGCGGCGTGAGAGAGCCGCCCACGTTGGCAACCAGAAAAATAAAGAAGATAAAGGTGTGCACCTTGCGCTTTCGCTGCTCGTTGGCGCCGATGAGCGGACGGATGAGCAGCATGGCCGCACCCGTGGTGCCCATGAAATTCGCGAGCACCGCACCGAGCGCGAGAAAGGCTGTGTTGACAACCGGGCGGCCGACAAAACTGCCCCTCACATGGATACCGCCCGCCACGATAAAGAGCGCACCGACAAAAATCAGAAACGGCAGATAGTCGGTGAGAAGAATATGCGCAATCGAGTCAAAAGCCACCTGAGAGCCGTGCACGAGCCAGAGCGGAACTGCGCAGGCGAGCGCCCAGAAAACAGCAATCTTGCCGAAGTGGCTGTGCCAGAAATGTGAAGCGAGCAGCGGAAAAAGCGCAATCGAAAGCAGAATGCCGGCAAAAGGCAGTGCCCACATCAGTCCGAGTGTGGCACCGTCAAGCCCGGAGGCGGCAAAAGCGGCACTTGAGGTAAACAGAGCGCAGAGCACTACGGCACGGCGAATACAATGCACAGGCATGTTGTTCGTCTCCTTTGTTCAGTTGCAGTGTTACCCGGCCGGCAGAACTTTTTCCCGGCGGAATATATTGAGTTTACCTGAAAATAAAGTCTTATTTATCAGGAATCAGCATTATTGTTTGACGGAATTTTCGCGCCACGGGAAAACTGTACCAGCCATAAAAACGCTGCAGGCCGTTCAGCACGGTCCTGCAGCGCAGTCAGGTAAAGAAAACGTCTCTATCAGGCCACGAAGATCAGATCCATCGCGAGGAAAGTCGGCACCAGAATGCAGACCGACCAGATCATGTACCCGAAGAAGCTCGGCATCTTGATGCCGCGTTCATTACAGATGGCCACCGTCATGAAGTTCGGCGCATTACCGATGTAGGTCACCGCACCCATAAAGACGGAGCCGAGCGAGATGGCCATCAGGGTGTGCGCATCCTCGGTCATCAGCACCAGCGGATCGCCGCCCGCGAGGTTGAAGAACGCAAGGTAGGTCGGGGCATTGTCAAGGAATGCCGAGAGGATACCCGTGAGCCAGAAAAACACTGTGTTGTTGAACGTGCCATCAGCGTTGGTCACCAGCGCAACCACCGGCGCAAACGCGCCGAGATGACCGGCACGCAGCATCTCGAGCACCGGCACGATGCAGATAAAGATGCCGAAAAAGAGCTTGGCGACCTCCATGATCGGATCCCACGTGAAGCGGTTGGCCTCACGGGTGGCACGCGTGGTAAAGCGCAGCGAAAGCAGTGCGGCAATGATAAAGAGCACGTCGCGCACAAGACCTTCCACCGGGAAGTGAATGCCGAGGAAGTGGACCTGCATCCCGGAGCGCCAGAAACCGGCCAGAAGCACCGCACCGATAATCAGGGCGAGGAACAGAATGTTGATGCCGCCGTCGATCCCGAAGCGGCTCGTGGATTCAGGCGCCTTAAAGCCCTCGGCGACGTCCTTGCGGAACATCATCGAGTCAATCAGGAAGTAGACCGCCAGCAGAATCCCGACCGTCATGAGCCAGGGTGCGAGCAGATGGCCCGAGGTCCAGAAAAAGCTCACGCCCTTGAGGAAGCCGAGAAAGAGCGGCGGGTCACCGAGCGGCGTGAGGGCACCGCCAACATTGGCCACCAGAAAAATAAAGAAGACAAAGGTATGCACTTTGCGCTTGCGGTTTTCATTTGCGCCGATGAGCGGACGGATAAGCAGCATGGCCGCCCCCGTCGTCCCCATGAAATTCGCGAGCACCGCACCGAGCGCAAGAAAGGCCGTATTGACGACCGGACGGCCGACAAAGCTGCCGCGCACATGAATACCACCTGCCACGATAAAGAGCGAGCCGACAAAAATCAGAAACGGCAGATAGTCAGTGAGAAGAATATGCGCAATCGAGTCAAATGCCACGTGGCTGCCATAGAAGATCCACATCGGCACGGCACAGCAGAGCGCCCAGAAAACAGCGATTTTGCCGAAGTGATGATGCCAGATATGAGGGGCGAGCAGCGGAAAAAGGGCAATGGAGAGGAGAATCCCCGCAAACGGAATGGCCCAGGTGAGCCCCAGAGACGAACCATCAAGCCCGGCCGAGGCGAAAGCAGCCATCGGCAACAAAAGCCCGCCCGCGGCGGCAGCTCGTCGAACAGCAGCAAGCAACATAAACTTAAACTCCCTTCACTCGCAATTCCGGCCCCTCTGTCGGGCCCCGGAACCGTGAGACAAATCACTGAGAAAGGCGTGCGTTGGAAGAGCCGCTTGAACGTACGCTGACGGAAGTAACTTTTCCGATGCGCGCCTCACTTCTCTGAAACAGAACCTCACCCCCTCGGCTTAAATCGAGAGGGGTACACAACAAAATACACTTTTTTGACGGTTTGTGTGATTTTTTTACAGAAACTTTGAAGTTTTTCTCTCAGCCTAGGCGATTTTCTTTAGTTAAGCCCGTCTGAGGGCACAAAAATGGTGCAAAGCGGGTCTGTTTCACTTTGCACCATCCGTATTTCTACACACTCTCTCTGAGACCGAAAACCTGTCGCAGATAGCGCAGATAGCCTTCATCCTCACACATCCCTTTTTCGGGTGCGTCGGAGATTTTCGCCACCGGCTGACCGTTGGCCTTGACCATCTTGATTACCACATTAAGCGGCGCGGGTCCCAGGTCGTTCATCAGATTGGTGCCGACACCGAACCCGATGCCCACCCGGCCGTGGAAGCGGCGGTAGAGTTCGATCACGCGGGGAATCGTGAGCGCATCGCTGAAGATGAGGGATTTGCTGCGCGGGTCGCATTTGTTGCGGGCCCAGTGCTCGATCATGCGTTCGCCCCAGACAAAGGGATCTCCCGAGTCGTGACGGGCCCCGTCAAAGAGCTTGCAGAAGAACATGTCGAAATCCTTGAGAAACGGCTCCATGCCGTAAACGTCCGAGAGCGCAATCCCCAGATCGCCGCGGTACTCCTTGGCCCACATCTCAAAGCCGTAGACCTGAGAGTCACGCAGACGCGGTCCGAGCGCCTGACAGGCCTGCAGGTATTCGTGTGCCATGGTGCCGAGCGGCGTGAGACCGTGTTTTTTCGCCAGCAGCACATTCGAGGTCCCGGAGAGCATCTCGCCCAGACGCGCCTTGAGCCGGATGAGCACCTCCTCCTGCCAGGCGAGCGAGAAACGGCGGCGCGTGCCGTAGTCGGAAATGCGCAGCTGCCCGTTGTCGGGCTCCTCCAGCAGGAGCCGGATTTTCTCATCAAGCCGTCTGTAGCCCTCTGTCCTGTCAAGGTCGGGGAAGTGCCGGCGGAAATAGACCTCGTTGACGATGGCGAGCACCGGGATTTCAAACAGAATCGTGTGCAGCCACGGCCCTCTGATTGAGATGTCAATACCGCAGGGATAGTCATCGCTTTTTGTGACGCTGATGTATTTGCGTTTGAGGTGGAACAGACTCAGAAAGTCCACGTAGTCGGGTTTGATAAAGCGCAGACTGCCCAGATAGTCGAGCTCCTCATCGGAAAACGTCAGGCTGCAGAGGTGGTCGATCTCCGCATTGATCTCATCAAGGCAGGGGCGCAGATCAATGCCGGGTGTGCGGCACTTGAAGCGGTACTGCACATCAGCCCCCGGGAACTGATGCAGCACGCACTGCTGCATCGTGAATTTATACAGGTCTGTATCCAACAGAGATTGAATGATCACTTCAGACTCCTGCAGAACGTCCTCAACAGGAACGGCTGCAAAAACAAAGAGTCCGCCGGAAGGACTTGCCCGGACGGACTCGGAAAACACTCAGGCGAAAAGCTGCGCCTTTGCCGCGGCAAGGGTCATCGACGGCGAAGTTGCACGCGGACGCAGTGCCTCATAGCGGCGGTCGAATTCCGCCGTTCTCTCCCAGGAGAGTCCGGCGAGCAGCTCGTCAGCCTCATCAGGGCTGTTGCAGATGAGCACCATATCACAGCCCGCCGCAAGCGCCCGTTCGGCACGATCCACAATGGAGTCAACCACAGCCGCTTTCATGGCGAGGTCGTCAGAGAACACCAGCCCCTGAAAACCGAGTTCGTCACGCAGCACATCCTTGAGCAGCGTGTGCGAGAACGTGGCGAGTTCGCCGCGATACGCCTCGTAGCTCACATGCGCGGTCATCACGCTCGCCAGGCGCTCTATCGCACGGTACGGTTCCATATCCCGCTGAAGCGCCTCGATCTCACGCTCATCCGTGGGCAGCGCGACATGACTGTCCGCCTCGGCCCAGCCGTGCCCCGGGAAGTGTTTCCCGCAGCTGGCCATCCCCGCCTCGTAGAGCCCGTCGATAAAGGCGCCCGCGTTACGGATCACCTCAGTGGCGCTCGCGCCGAAACTGCGGTTGCCGATAACGCTCGAGCGGCCGTAGTTCACATCAAGCACCGGGGCAAACGTGAAGTCAACACCGACCTCGAGGAGTTCACGCGCGAGAATAAAGCCGGCGGCATGAAACGCCTGCGCCCTGTCCGCGCGCCCGGCAATGTCGACCATGGCGGGCACTTCGGTGAACCCGGTGCGGAAGCGCTGAACGCGGCCGCCCTCATGATCAACGGCAATCAGAATGCCGGGACGCGTCCGGTGAATATCCTCGCAGAGCGCTTTGAGCTGTTCGCGATCGGCATAGTTGCGGGTGAAAAGAATCACCATCCCGGTGAGGGGATGACGCAGTCGTTCGCGTTCGTGCTCAGTCAACGTTAACCCTGCCACATCAACACAGACAGGGCCCGGTGCAAGATAGGTCTCAGACATTCCAGGCAAATGCTCCATAAACGCCCGCGCCGCACCTCCTGAGGGCGAACGGCAGCGAGCAGAATCAAACCATTATTATAGGCCGCGGTACGGCCGGAAAAACACTATGCAACAACTTCACTCTCGCGTTTGAGCGCGTTGAGCTCATTGAGAATACGGCGGGTATTGAGTTCTCTCGTGCCCAGATGGTAGTGAATCAGATCGCGCAGCAGGTCGCGCACGGCACGCTGCGAGGCACGCTCAGTGAAGCGGTCTTCGAGCAGCGCACTGACCGCGGAGCGCTCATAGAGCGGTACGCCGGCGCTGCGGGCTGTCGCGCAGATGACACCCTCACGCACGCAGTAGAGCTCCCCTGCGGGGTAGCCGTCAGTGGCGGGCGCCCAGCCCGCGAGTGTCAGAATCAGTTTCTCGAAAGAGCGAAGCGCCGGTGCGGTGCTCTCCCGCTGGCCGAGCGCGAGCACATCAAGCACCTCAAGGTACGCTCTGAAGAGCCCCGGGTGGCGCTCCTCTCTTGCGCAGAGCTTCATCACAAGCTCATTGACGTAAAACCCCGACATGAGCGCCTCGCCGCTCATCGGCACAAGGGTGCCGAGCCAGTGAACGCGCTGCAGCGTTTTCGCCTCTTTTCTGCCGCTCCAGTCAAAGAGCAGCGGGCAGAAGGCGCTCAGAAGACCGCGCATCTGCGAGGAAGGCCGCTTGGCACCTTTGGCAACGAGAAACACCCGACCGTAGTTCATGCTGAGCACGTCAAGGAGCTGGCTCGACTCGCTCCACTCCCAGGTGTGCAGAATAAAGCCCGGCTCCATCTGCACCCGTGCCGGCATCGCCTCATCGGGCGGCACTTCGCCCATGTAGCTCTCAAGCAGTGCCCCCGCGCTCTGGCGCCGGGCGATCATATCTCTGAGCGAATGCTGTTTTTCGAGTGTTGAAGCGCCCGGGGACGCCGTCAAACGACGCCCTGCACTTTTGCGGGGAATATCGGCCTTCGGGTTCATCAGCTTCAAGCCTTTCTCTGGCTTATTCGTAGCCGAGGGTCTTGAGGGCCTTCACGTCATCGGACCAGCCGCGGCGCACGCGCACCCACACTTCAAGGTGCACGCCCTTGCCGAGCATGTCACTGACGTCCTGGCGGGCGAGACGGCCGATTTCGCGCAGCTTCGCGCCCCCTTCCCCGATCACGATGGGTTTGTGGCTTTCGCGCTCGACAATCAGCGTGGCGACAATGTCGGCGTGCTGCTCATCCTCGACCCACTTGTCAATCGTGACAGCGATGCCGTACGGCAGCTCGTCACCGAGCAGGCGGAAAGCCTTTTCACGGATGGTTTCCGCAACGAGATAGCGCGGCGAGCGGTCCGTGTACATATCCGGATCGAAGAACGGCACGCTCTCGGGCAGAAGCTTTTCCACCTCATCGAGCAGCTCGTCGAGCTGGCGGTTTTTCTCTGCCGACACGGGAACGATCGCCGCAAAGGGGAAGCGGTTCATCGAGTCGGCCATCAGCGGCAGCAGCGTGTCTTTGCTCTTGTTGAGATCGGTCTTGTTAATGGCGAGAATCACATTTTTCTGGGCGGGGTTAAGGAGCCTGAGCACCTCAAGGTCCGCCGGACGCCAGCCCAGAGACTCGATCACGAAAATCACGGCATCGACTTCGCCGAGCGTCGAGCGCACGGTGCGGTTCATGCGGCGGATGAGCTGATTGCCGATTTTTGTCTGAAAGCCCGGCGTATCCATAAAGACAAACTGGGCCTTCTCACGGGTTACCACCCCGAGCACACGGTCACGGGTTGTCTGGGGCTTTTTCGAGGTGATCGAGACCTTTTCCCCGATCAGGTGATTGATCAGCGTCGACTTGCCCACATTCGGGCGGCCGATCACGGCAACGTAGCCGCAGCGGAAATCTTCAGGGAAGTTCTGCAGCGCACGCTGCGGCAGCGCGGCGAGCATCGCCTCGAGATCGGGAGTTTCTTTTTCAGTCATGCGGATCCTCGGAAATTATCTGAACAGGCGCCTTGAGTTTTTCAAGTGCCTCTGCTGCAGCAAGCTGCTCGGCACCGCGCCGGGTGAGCGCCTTGCCGCGGGTGGCGATGCCGAACTCGCGCACACGGCACTCGCACTCGAAGTGCTGTGCGTGGGCAAGACCGGTGACACTGATAACCGAGTACTCGGGCAGCGCAATCTTTCGCCCCTGGAGGTATTCCTGCAGACGGGTCTTGGCGTCCTTGCTCAGCTGCTCGGGCGTCAGGCTCGAGAGAATCGGTTCAAACAGGCGCATGATCACGCCCTTGGCCTCCTCAAAGCCGCCGTCAAAGAACACGGCCCCAAAGAGCGCCTCCATCGCGTCGGCAATAATCGACGTACGGGTGCGACCGCCCATCTTCACCTCGCCCTCACCCATGAAAAGGTACTCGGCGATACCGACCTTGCGCCCGATCCCGGCAAGCGTCTTCTCGCAGACAAGGTTGGATCTCACACGCGAGAGCTCACCCTCGGTGAAGTGTTTGTCACGCAGAAAGAGCGCATAACCCACCACACAGTTGAGCACCGAGTCACCGAGAAACTCGAGGCGCTCATTGTGCTCGGAGGAAAAACTGCGGTGCGTCATCGCGCGTTCAAGCAGTCGTCTGTCTTTAAATCTGTAGCCCACCTGCTCTTCGAGGAGCGCTAAATCCTTATGTGCATTCACTGCCAGTCTCTCCGTTAGTCAAACGAACCGATACGGCTCATGTCACTGAAATTCGCCCAGATGAACGTGGCCTTGCCGACCAGGTTTTCATCAGGCACAAACCCCCAGTAACGGCTGTCTTCGGAATTGTCGCGGTTGTCCCCCATCACAAAGTAGCTGTTCTCGGGCACCTTGCAGACGAAACCGGCCTCGTTGTAGCTGCAGTCGGGTTCCTTTTTCAGAATCGCCTGCGGGAAGACCCAGGAGGGACGGGCGCTGTCAACGGCCATGAGATGGCGCACGCTGCCGAGCATCTCGTCACGCTCAAGGAGTGTGCGGCGGCTCTGTTCGTCAACAAAGTCACGCTTGCCGCTCTGAACCTGTTCCTTGCCGTTGATGTAGAGCACCTTGTTGCGGTACTCAACCGTGTCGCCCGGCAGACCGACAACACGCTTGATGTAGTCCACCTCGGTATCCATCGGATACTTGAAGACCACCACGTCGCCGCGCTCGGGGCTGCCGAGCGGAATGATCTTCGTGTTGAGCACCGGCAGACGGATGCCGTAATCGAATTTGTTCACCAGAATAAAGTCACCGATGTGCAGCGTCGGGAGCATCGAGCCCGAGGGAATGCGGAACGGCTCGGCCACAAAGCTGCGCACCAGGAACACGGCGCAGATCACCGGGAAAAGCCCGGCCGTGTATTCGAGCCACACCGGCTGCTTGAGGTGTTTTTCCTCAATGCGGTGCATCTCCTCCATCACCGTCATGTCACGACGGGCGATCGCCTCGGCGTTGGCTTCACGGAATTCACTCACGGCCTTCTCGGCGGCCTGTTCACGGCCTTTGCGGAAAACCTTTTTATCCGCAACCCAGAAGAAGAATGTCACGACCGTGAGAACGGTCAGAATTAACGGAAAATTCATATATTCCTTTTACCGGGACGGTGCCTGCCGGGCAGGAAACCGTCCGAAAATCAACAAAAACTCAAACCCGGCACCCGCTCCCGGAAAGCGGAGGGATGCTTTATTTTTCTTCAACCTGCAAAATGGCCAGGAACGCTTCCTGCGGAATCTCCACACTGCCCACCTGTTTCATGCGCTTTTTACCCGCCTTCTGCTTTTCGAGCAGTTTGCGCTTACGGGTGATGTCACCGCCGTAGCACTTCGCGAGCACATTCTTGCGAAGCGCCTTGACGTTTTCGCGGGCGATGATGTTTGCGCCGATCGCGGCCTGAATCGCCACCTCGTACATCTGACGCGGGATGAGCGAACGCAGACGCGTCACAATCTCGCGACCGCGACTCACCGCGTTGCTGCGGTGCAGAATGGTGCTGAGCGCATCAACCTTGTCGCCGTTAATGAGCATATCCACGCGCACCACATCGCTCGCGCGGTACTCCTTGAACTCGTAGTCCATACTGGCGTAGCCGCGGGTGGTGGATTTCATGCGGTCAAAAAAGTCAAGCACGATTTCCGCGAGCGGCAGCTCGTAGGTGAGATGCACCTGACGGCCGTGGTAGGCAAGATTTGTCTGAATGCCGCGCTTTTCCTGGCACAGCTTCATCACGGCGCCCACATACTCGTTGGGGACAAAAATCGTCACGGTATCAATAGGCTCGCGAATTTCAGCGATTTTGTCAACCGGCGGCAGCTTCGAGGGGTTCTCCACCTGGACAACCTCCCCGTTGGTCATCTCCACCTCATAGACCACGGACGGGGCCGTGGTGATGAGATCCATGTCGTATTCACGTTCAAGACGCTCCTGCACGATATCCATGTGCAGCAGACCGAGAAAGCCTGCACGGAATCCGAAACCGAGCGCCTGGGAGACTTCCGGCTCAAAGTGCAGCGCAGCGTCATTGAGCTGGAGCTTGGTGAGCGCGTCTCTGAGCGCCTCGTACTGATTGGACTCAACCGGATACAGACCGGCAAACACCTGAGGCTTGACCTCCTTGAAGCCGGGCAGCGGCCGTTCGGCGGGTTTGGTCGCGAGTGTGACGGTATCCCCCACGCGGGCATCCTTAAGCTCTTTGATCCCGGAGATGATAAAGCCCACCTCGCCGGCGGAGAGTTCCGTGCAGCTCTGGGACTTCGGGGTGAAGATACCGAGCTGCTCGACCAGATGCGTCGCGCCGGTCGCCATCAGGCGGATCTTATCCTTCTGACGAAGTGTGCCGTTGACCACACGCACAAGCATCACCACGCCCACATAGTTGTCAAACCAGGAGTCGATGATGAGCGCCTGCAGCGGCCCTTCGGGATCACCCTTGGGCGGCGGCACATCGCGTACGACGCGCTCGAGAATGTCGTCAATACCCATGCCGGTCTTGGCCGAACAGGGAATGGCGTCAGTTGCATCAACCCCGATCACGTCCTCGACCTCCTCGGCAGCGGCCACAGGATTGGCACTGGCGAGGTCCATCTTGTTGAGCACAGGGATCACCTCCACACCGAGATCAATGGCGGTGTAGCAGTTGGCAACCGTCTGTGCCTCCACCCCCTGTGTGGCGTCGACCACCAGCAAAGCCCCTTCGCAGGCTGACAAAGAACGGCTCACTTCGTAGGAAAAGTCCACATGCCCCGGGGTGTCAATCAGGTTGAGGTGATACACCTCACCGTCCCGAGCCTTGTAGCGAAGACTAGCCGTCTGAGCTTTGATGGTGATGCCGCGTTCGCGTTCGAGGTCCATCGAGTCGAGGACCTGCTCACTCATTTCCCGGTCAGAAAGCCCACCGCAGCGCTGAATCAGACGGTCGGCGAGCGTGGACTTACCGTGGTCAATATGCGCAATGATGGAAAAATTACGGATGTTTTTCATGAATGATTAAAGAGTCAGATCACTTGGAAATTGGCAAGACCGGTGATTCCGTTCTTTTACCAACCTTTAAGAGGAGTCATTGTATCATCTGCGGCCCCGGCGTCTGAACTTATGCAGGCCGGAAAAAGAAATAGAGAGGCCTCCGGCTGACCCGGTGTTCTGAACACCGGGCACAGGCTGCCTCTCTATCAGTGCACGCTCACGGCTGCCGACCCTCGCAAGGGCATACAGCCTGCCGGCTCATCAGGCTTCAAAAGCCTTGAAAATCACGGTGGAGTTTGTTCCGCCGAAGCCGAAGCTGTTCTTCATGGCATAGCGGATGCGCATCGGACGGGCTGCGTTGGCAGCGCAGTCGATATCGCACTCGGGATCCTGCTCGACGACATTGATGGTCGGGGGCGAGATCTGATTTTCAATGGCCTTCACGGTAAAGACCGATTCAATACCGCCGGCGCCGCCGAGCAGATGGCCGGTCATCGACTTGGTCGAATTCACCACCATCTTCGCGGTATGTTCGCCGAAGACCTCGCGGATCGCCTTGACTTCATTGGCATCCCCGAGCGGCGTCGAGGTGCCGTGGGCATTGAGGTAATCGATATCCTCGGGGCTGAGACCGGCATGACGCAGCGCATTGCGCATGCAGCGCGACGGACCGTCGGTCGACGGGGTCGTGATGTGGAATGCGTCACCCGTGAGACCGTAACCCACAATTTCCGCATAAATTTTCGCACCGCGGGCACGGGCATGTTCGAGCTCTTCGAGCACGAGAATACCGGCACCCTCACCCATCACAAAGCCGTCACGGTCCTTGTCAAAGGGACGCGAGGCCGTTTTGGGATCGTCGTTACGGCGCGAGAGCGCGTGCATGGCGTCAAAGGCGCCGATGGCCAGCGGATGAATCGTCGATTCGGCGCCGCCCGCAACCATAACCGTCGCATCCCCGCGGCGGATCATGTGCATCGCTTCGCCGATGGCATGCAGACCGGTGGAGCAGGCCGTGGAGTGCGCGATATTCGGACCGCGCAGATTCTTCATGATCGCAAGCTGACCCGAGACCATGTTCACGATAGAACCGGGAATCATGAACGGGGAGATGCGGCGGGGACCGCGTTCGGAATAGGCCTGGTGATTGGTGCAGATCATCGGCAGCCCGCCGATGCCCGAGCCGATCGCCACGCCGATTTCAGGGCTGAGCGCTTCGGTGATCTCGAGGGCGGCATCTTCGAGCGCCATCAGACCGGCGGCGACACCGAGATGAATAAAACGGTCAAAACGGCGAACCTCCTTGACCTCAAGGTACTTCGTCGCATCGAAATCCTTCACTTCGGCAGCGATCTGGCAGCCGAAGGCGGAGGCATCAAACTGGGTGATAGGACCAACGCCGCTTTCGCCGGCCAGGGCAGCCTTCCAGCTCGATTCCACATCGTTACCGAGAGGGGAAACCATCCCGAGACCCGTGACAACAACTCTACGTTCCTGCATAACTATATTTTCCGGTGGTTGTTTGAATTCGATCTGCGCCGCATCGGGCGCCACACAGAGCGCAGTTTCCGCTGCCGCCACAGAGCGTTGCGGGAGCTCAAAACACAGTACGCTCAGCCGGGAGGGAACAGGCGGATCAGGCGGGTTCAGTTTTTCTGTAACCCTTAGAAACCTGTTTCATCCCTCCGGATTAACGCAAAAAGAGTATTTTCCGCGTCTTAAAACAACGAAGGGATCCACTTTTGCCGTGGATCCCGTTCGGCAGAGCTCTTTTTTAGAAAAGAGTCTGTATGTGTCTGACTGATCAGCCAGCGCTCAACAGTTACTTGTTGGCGTGTTCACGAACGTAGTCGATAGCGAGCTGCACAGTGCGGAGCTTTTCCTGATCGGTGTCAGGGATTTCAATACCGAAGGTGTCTTCAAGAGCGAGAGACAGTTCAACGGTAGAGAGGCTGTCAGCGCCCAAATCATCGATAAAGGAGGCTTCGTTGCGCACATCCTCTTCTTTAATGCCCAGCTGTTCGGCAACAATCTTCTTGACTTTCTGTTCGATTTCGTCCATTTCTCTTTACTCCGCAAAGGGGTTACCCCCGCTGATGCGGGGAAATGTGGTTGAGGGAAATTTCCCTAAAAAAGTATAGCTCTCTATTGTATCAAGACTAAGAGGCTTTGTGTGGGGTGCTTTTACCCCATATACATCCCGCCGTTGACATGCAGAGTCGTCCCCGTGATATAGGCGCCGGCATCGGACGCCAGGAAGAGACAGGCCTGTGCAACGTCAGCGGCACTGCCCAGACGTCCCAGAGGGATCTGAGAGAGCAGATGCGCACGATGTTCCTCCGGAAGGCTGGCGGTCATATCGGTATCGATAAACCCCGGCGCAACGCAGTTGACCGTAATACCGCGGGAGCCGATTTCACGGGCGAGCGCCATGCTCATCCCCACAAGACCGGCCTTGGCGGCGGCATAGTTGACCTGACCCGCATTACCCATCGCGCCCACAACCGAGCTGATGGAGATGATGCGGCCAGAGCGCTGACGCATCATGGGGCGCACGCAGGCTTTTGCCAGACGGAAGGCGGCCGTGAGGTCGGTGTCAATCACCTCCGCCCACTGTTCCTCCTTCATGCGCATCACGAGCGTATCACGGGTGATCCCGGCATTGTTCACGAGCACATCGATGGCGCCGAAACGTTCAACGATCTCACCGATCACGGCTTCAGAGCGTTCCGCATCGGTGACGTTAAGCACAATACCGTCGCCGGCTGCGCCGAGCTCTGCAATCAGATCGCGAATGCCCTTAGCACCGTTTTCACTCGTTGCACTGCCCACCACGGTTGCACCGGCACGGGCAAAATGCTCAAGCACCGCACGGCCGATACCGCGGCTCGCCCCGGTGATAAAGGCGACTTTGCCTTTGAGGGCGTCAGGTGCAAAAAGCATGGATTCAGTCATTATTTAACTCCCTACTGGTATCAGGCCGCACCGGCAGCCTTCAATTCTTCAATCACAGCCTTCATCGACTCTTCATCAGAGAAGTTATGCAGGCGCAGTTCCGGATTAATGCGTTTGATCAGCCCAGTGAGCACTTTGCCCGGACCGCACTCGACGACATCAGTGACGCCGGCGGCGGCCATGGCCTCAACGCTCGCGATCCATTCGACCGGGCTGCAGGCCTGACGGGCGAGCACATCAGCCGTTTCGGCGACCGGATGCACTGCCGCATCAACATTGGCAACAATCGGGAAGCGGGGCTCGCCGAGCTTCATCGCGCCGACACGTTCACGGATCGCCTCTGCAGCCTCCTTCATCATGGGGCTGTGGAACGGCGCGGAAACCGGCAGCACCATCGCGCGGCGGCATCCTTTTTCCCTGGCAATTTCACAGGCGCGCTCAACCGCCTTCACCTCACCGGCAATCACAATCTGGCCGGGGGCATTTTTGTTGGCCGGCACCACGAGACCCGCTCCGGCAGCCTCACGGCAGACCTCGTCCACACTCTGTGCATCCAGGCCGATAAGAGCGGCCATACCGCCCACACCGACCGGCACGGCTGCCTGCATCGATTCAGCACGGAACCGCACGAGTGCCACAGCCTCTCTGAAGGAGAACGTGCCGGCAACGGCATGCGCACTGTATTCACCGAGCGAGTGACCGGCAAGCATGGCAGGCATCGGACCGCCGGCGTTCTGCCAGGCCTTCCAGTACGAGCAGGCCGCCAGCAGCATCGCCGGCTGCGTGTTAACCGTGAGCGAGAGCGTCTCGATCGGTCCCTCTTCGATCAGTGTTGTGAGGGGAAAACCGAGCACCTCATTGGCTTCATTCATCAGTGCCGCCACTTCGGGCAGGTGAGCAAAGCCGTTGAGCATACCCACACTCTGGCTTCCCTGACCGGGGAATACAAAGGCAATTGACATGAGCAGACCTCTTGATTGATAAGCTGCCGACAGTCTAGCAGGACACAGGTCGGCAAAAAAGATGATTTCTGATAATCCTTTTAGGGCACGGCGCTTCAGCAGGTCCAGCGGATCAGCGCGGACCCCCAGGCCATGCCGGCGCCGACCCCCTGCAGGAGCACAAGCCCGCCCGAGCTCACGCGGCCGGCCTTCACCGCCGCGTCAAGGGCGAGCGGCACGGAGGCGGCAGAGGTGTTGCCGTGTTCGGCCACCGTCTTCACCATCCGCTCTTCAGGGATGCCGAGCTTTTTCGCAACCATGCTCATAATGCGCAGATTTGCCTGATGCGGCACAAAGAGTGCCACATCCTCAGTACGCACACAGGCGAGGTCGGCAACCTCCTGAGCACTCGTGGTAAGGCCGTCAACAGCCAGTTTGAATACCATGCGCCCGTCCATTCTCAGGAACGGGTCACCGCAGATTCTGCCGTGATCGATATGGGCGGTCAGACCGAGCACATTTTCGTCATAGCGGCCGTCCGCGTACATGCGGGCCGCGAGAATGCCGGGATCTTTGGAGGCCTGCAGAACCACCGCACCGGCGCCGTCACCGAAGAGCACACAGGTGGAGCGGTCCTTCATGTCAAGCAGTCTTGACATCGTCTCGGCGCCGATCACCACCGCTGTGCGGTAGGGACCTGCGCGCAGCATCGCGTCAGCAGCATTGAGTCCGTAGATAAAACCGGCGCAGACCGCCTGCACGTCAAATGCGGCACAGCCGGCAGCCCCCAGTGCGCTCTGCACATGGCAGGCCACGGACGGGAAAACCATATCGGGCGAGGTGGTGGCAACAATGATGAGGTCCACTTCCGAGCCCGGTATACCTGCTGCCTCGAGAGCACGTCTGGCGGCAAGCGTGGCAAGCGATGTGGTGCTTTCACCTTTTGCCGGATCGGCAAAATACCGGCTTTCAATGCCGGTGCGCGTGCGGATCCATTCATCACTTGTTTCAATGCCGTCAGCCGCAAGCATCCGGGCCAGTGTTTCGTTGTCAATTCGACGCTCCGGAAGAGCGGATCCGGTTCCAACGACCTTGGTATACATCGTCTGGGAGACTCCTCAAAAATTGAAAAGGTGTCAAAGCGAAACTGCCTTGACACCGTCTTCGGGCAAAGCACTGTCCGTTATGTTACTTCACCAGTTCAAACGGCCAGTTCTGAACACCGCCGAAATTGTAGACCTTGCTGTAGCCGGATTTGAGCAGCAGCTCGGAGGCGGCCGTTGCGCGTTTACCCGAACGGCAGTACACGAGTATAGTGCCATTCTGATCAGGCGCTTGGCTGATTTTCTCTCCCGCTTTCAGGGTATTGAGCGGCACATTATGTGCGCCGGCAATATGCCCCGCGGCGAACTCCTCGGGCGTGCGCACGTCAAGTACCACCACACCGGGCTGGCCCATCATGCCACGGGCCTGTTCGGCGGAAATCTCCTTGTAGCTTGCACCGGCGGCCTGTGCAACCTCCACGGGTGAGGCATAAACCGCGCCAGGCCCGGCGGCCAGCGCCATGACTGCCGCGAGCAGACCTGCTTTAAACATCTGATTCATGGGTCAGATCTCCTTTCTGAAACGTACAGGTCACAAAAGCGGTACCTGCATGTCACAGCATATCCCAGGTCTGCCTGCCGGATCAGGATCATTGGCAACCAATCGTAAGAAGGCCCCCTAAAACGGCCATAAAAAAAGGATCTACCTTTGACAGGTAAATCCTCTTTTCTGAACTTTTCGCACCGGACTCTTTGACAACTTTTCCGGGTCACCCCGCAAAAGGAAGCTTCTTTGTCGCCGAATCCCGGACAGTTCCGGCCAATTATTCGTCAGCCTTGGTGGCGATCACTTTCTTGCCGCGGTAGAAACCGGTCGGGCTGATGTGATGACGACGATGCACTTCGCCGGTCGTAGCTTCGACGGCGGTAGGCGGATTGGTCAGGAAGTCATGAGCACGGTGATTACCGCGCTTGTTGGTGGATTTTTTGTTCTGCTGAACAGCCATGGCAAACCCCACGTTAGTAGCGAGTGCAGTTTCTGTTGTCAGTAAGCTTGCACTCGCCCCCGCTTACAGACATTCCGGAAAAAACTCTGTCTGGACTCGAGTGAGATAACTCTCACTGCTGATGGATCGTACACCACCCGTGGCGGCAGTTTACCGACCAATCGCCACCCAAACAGAAAGAACTGGATTTTAGCAAAAAAACAAAAAGGTATCACGACAAGTCGGGATTTTTTTGTTTCTCTTTGCCTCAAGTAAAAAGGGGAGGCTCATCGCTTCCCCTTTCTATGGAATTCTGGAGCGGGAAACGAGTCTCGAACTCGCGACCTCAACCTTGGCAAGGTT
>CAJJRX010000027.1 GCA_905194315.1 uncultured Sutterella sp.
ACTAGCGGAAAACGGTAGGATATGCAAAATTGGTCCAAAAAAAGTCCGCACCTCCAACGCACAGAAAAGAAAGCGGCCCGCGACCGGTTAGTGTCAGCGGGCCAAAGTAGAAGCGCCTTTTTTGAAACCGCAGCCGGACTCAAGAGAAGTCCGGCACTGCGGTCAAGGAGAAATGCAAGCCTAAAAGCGAACATCACTCTGACGAATGGGAGGTGAAAATCGCGCTCGAGGAGCTCAAGCCCTTAAGCTTGCAGAATCATATTAGCAACACCCGATCAATCCTGACATCGGGGAATACCCTGACATCGTATAGGATTTTTTGACGTCAGGCAAAAGCGCCTCAGAGCCACCAGACAAGCTGCCAGGCGCTGATCGCCTCTTCGATGGTGCCGGCGTCCCCGGCACGCATCACAAGCGGGCGTCCTGTCGCGTCAACGGGGGGATTCTCAAGGAGCGCCTCCACGGCGGGAACCCGTCCGGGCTCAAAGGCCCGATCCCAGATAATCACCGGACGCTCAAGCGCAACGGCCTCTTCGATGAGCTTCTGTGTGAAGCCGCCCGCCTCGACATGCATGATCAGCACGGCCGTGGCGAGCGCCGCGGTCACGCGCTGACGGTAGTTGTGAACCTCAACGCGTTCGGCCTCCGACATCGAGAGTCCCCTCACCTGCGGCGTGAGACTCACAATAAGGCCGCCCGCATCGCAGAGCTCCCGGGCGAATTCATGCCGCCCGTAGGGCCAGGGCGCACCGAGCGGCGCCGCCACAATGGCGCACGAGCTCGCCGCGGCAGCATCCTCACGTACCGCCGCAAGACTGCCGCGGTGTGCGGCGATATCGATGGCGGAAACAAGGCCGCTCATCACTGTGATGCCGTGGCGCGAGAGTGCTGTGCAAAGGCGCTCTGTCTCCTCACACCGGGCTTGAGGCGCCTCACGCGAGCCTGCCACCACCAGGCGGACCTGGCGCGAGAGCAGACGGATGTCGCCCTCGTAGACAAGCACATCGGGCGCATCGCCGATAAGCGAGAGATCGTCGGGAAAGCCCTCGCGCTCACGCGCTATCCATTCAGCCTCGGCAGGAAGGGAGGAAGTGAGCAGACGCGCGACCGCCTCCCGGGTGGCACGGGGGAAATAAGCGGTTTCCTGCGCGAGGAACCGCTCATAATCCGGGCGGGAAGTTAACGGAAGAGCTGTATGCATAGTTGTCCTCTCTTGGAGAGACGCGAAAAAAATCTGATTCAGACGCCTCGGCTGAACGGTTCTGCTGCAGGGTGACACAAAAGAGAGAATCGGAACCGACTCAGACCTGAGAGCCGCTGGGCGGAAAATGCCGCTCGGGGCGGAAATGTCACTCATTTTGACCTGAGACTTTATCATACGCCCGCAGCAGTAACTGCGGTATTAGCGTTAACCACGACGGGTTTTCTCTAATAGGGTTTTCCTTTATTTTTAAAAGACCCTTTGCTATGGTCTTTTCACTTTTTCCGCACACCACCCTATTTCGTAAATCCGTCATATTATTTCAGCAGAAACATTTATCTGCAAATTCAAAAATATAAATAGAGTGCTTTTTTTTGAGAGCACGCTGCGAATATTTTTCCGGCAATAAAAAACCGGTCCGCCCTCTGAGAGAAGCGAACCGGTGTATGGGACCCGGGCGGCAGCCTCTGCCGGCAAACCCGCCCGGACAATGTGAAAAACGCCTTTTTACTTGGCAGCGGCCTGAGCCTTCTTCACATAGATGTAGGACTGCTGACCGGCGATACGGCCGAAGGTCACGATGTCAGCCTGGGCGTTACCGCCGAGACGGTTGCCGCCGTGAACACCACCGGTGACCTCACCCGCGGCGAAGAGCCCCGGAATGACCATACCTTCGGCGTTGTAGACCTGAGTGTTGGTGTCGATCTTAATACCGCCCATCGTGTGGTGCACAGCCGGGGTGACCGTGATGGCGTAGAACGGACCCTTGTCGAGGTCACGGGCCATATCGGCACGGCCGAAGGCATCCTTGCCGGAGGCTCGGCCCTTCTTGTAGGCTTCCATCGTTGCCTTGAGCGTGGCGGCATCCACACCCATCTTCTTGGCGATATCATCAAGCGTTTCGCCCGTGAGGGTGTAGGACTGCTTGATGTAGTTGTCGGTGGCCTTCAGGGACTTCTGCATATCGGAGTCAAAGAAGAGGAAAACCACGCCGTCCTTCTGCTTGAGGATGGCGGCGGAAACAGCGTCACGCGTTTCGAGTTCGTTGAAGAAGCGCTTGCCGTCCTTGTTGATGAGCACGGCACCGTTACCGCGAACGGCTTCGGTGATCATTTCACCGTTGCCGGGCACCACGGTCGGGTGCGTCTGGATTTCCGTCATGTCGATCAACTGGGCACCGGCCTTCTCGGCGAGCACAAGGCCTTCACCCTGAGCGCCCGGGTGGTTCGTCGTGGCGAAACCCTTCAGGCGGGCAACATACTTCGAGACCATGGCGTTGTTGGCACCGAAACCGCCGGCGGCATCAACCACGGCAGTAGCGTGAATCGTGTAGGCACCTTCCTTCTTGGAGTTGACCTTCACGCCCGTGATCTTGCCGGACTTGTCCTTGAGCAGTTCCGTGGCGGTGGTGTTGGTGCGGATATCGATATTGCGGGCCTTGGCGGCGGTAAAGAGCGTGCGGATGACTTCAGGACCGACCAGCGCGCCGCCCGTGGGACGGTGCGTACGGGGCTGGGAGGCACCGGCCATCAGGCCGACGTCACGGAAGTCGCCGCCGAGCGCGAGGAGCCATTCAACAGAGCTGGCAGCCTTCGTCACGAGCGTGCGAACGAGATCGGGATTGTTCTTCCAGTGGCCGCCCTTCATCGTGTCGTAGAAAGCGATTTCCGGTGTATCGAACGTGCCCTTGGCCATCTGAAGAGCGGTACCGGGGGCGTTCAGACCGCCGGCGGCGCGGATGGTGTTACCGCCGACAAACGGCATCTTTTCAACGACGATCACTTTGGCACCGAGGTTCGTAGCTTCCACAGCGGCAGAGAGGCCGGCACCGCCGCCACCGATCACAACGATATCAGCGGTGGCGTCTTCAGCGGCAACAACAGTACCGAAAGCAGCGGACAGGGCCGCGGCGACGAGGAGTTTTTTCATGTCTTGAGTCTCCGAGATTGAAAAATTGGGTAATACTCCGGGGACCCTCTCCCGTTGGAGATACGTCTGATGCTGATGTCTCAGGTCAGCATCCCGGAGGATTGAGACCGATTATATACCTAGATAGAGGTAAGGGGTAACCCTAGTTTTGTAAAGATCGCCCTTTTCGTTTGATATATGTCGAACGCTGTGAAATTTAGACTGCGAGAGTCGTTTCGCGTAAATGTCAGGGGCGGCCGGTGGCGCGGAACGCCTTGCGCAAAAAAACGCCTGCGCCTTCGCTATAATCGTTTTTACCGGTCCGACATCCGTCTGCGGCCGCCCGTGAAGTGTTATCAGGAGAGAGTGTGAGACGCGCCGGGAGCATTACCATTACCTCATATCGCCGCCTGAGTGCCGCGCTTGCTGCTGCCGCACTGATGACGGGCGGCAGTTTCTGCGCGCATGCGCTCACGCTCAATGCGCCGCACCCGCTATCGGCCTACGCAGAGAACACGCTTTTCTCCGCCTTCTCCTCACGCTCGCCCAAAACCCTTGATCCGCAGCGCTCCTACGTCTCGGATGAGGCCACGTACGTGCTCGCGATCTACGAGCCGCTCTATCAGTACCACTACCTCGAGCGCCCCTACCGGGTGGTTGCGCGCACAGCCGAAGAAGTGGCCGTGCCGCGCTACTATGACCGCAACGGACGGGAGCTCCCCGCCGATGCGCCGCCGGCAGAGATTGCCGAATCGGTCTATGACATCCGGATAAAGCCGGGCATCATGTATGCGCCGCACCCGGCATTTGTGAAAAACGCCGACGGCACGGGACGCTACTGGCACCTGACGCCAGAAGAGGCCGCAGACAAACGCTCGGTGGCGGACTTCCCGGAGCGCGCCACGCGTGAGCTCACCGCGGCCGACTATGTCTACGGCGCCAAACGTCTTGCGAACCCGCGGCTTGCGAGCCCGATTCTGGGTCTGCTCTCCGAGCACATTTCCGGGCTCGCCGAGTACGCCCGGGCGCTCGCCGAAGTTGAAGCCGCCGATCAGGCCGCAGGCCGTGCAGAGCCCTACTTTGACCTTGACCGAGTGCCCTTTACGGGGGTCGAGGCCCTTGACCGCTACACGGTTCGCTACCGCGTACGGGGCAAGTATCCGCAGTTCAACTACTGGCTCACGATGAATTTCCTCGCGCCCGTCCCTGTTGAGGCCGTGCGCTTTTATTCGCAGCCCTCTCTTGCCGCCAACAACTTCACGCTTAACACCTGGCCCGTCGGCACAGGCGCCTTCATGATGGAGACGTTTCTTGAGAACCGTCAGCACGTGATGGTGAAAAATCCCCTCTTTCGCGGGGAAACCTACCCCTGCGAGGGCGAGGAGAGTGACCGCTCAGCCGGTTTTCTCACCCCCTGCGGCGAGGCACTTCCGCGTGTGGAGAGAGTCGTTTTTGACATCGAAAAAGAGACCGTGCCGCTGCAGAGCAAATTCCTGCAGGGCTACTACGACAGTCCGCTCATCGACCGTGTCGACATGGGCGGCGGCTTTCAGGTCGCCATGGGCGACAGTCCCGAGAAGGCCAGAGAGTACCGCGAGAAGGCACTGCGTCTGCCGCGAAGTGTCGAACCTACGATCCAGTATCTGGGCTTTAACTGGCTCGACCCGGTGCTCGGCGGCAGCGGCGACGCCCGATCGCAAGAGCGCGCCCGCTATCTGCGTCAGGCAATCTCGATTGCAGTCAACTGGGAGGAGTTTGTCGCTATTTTCCAGAAAGACCTCGGTGTGGTGGCCCACGGCATCGTGCCGCCCGGGCTCTTTGGCTACCGTGAGGACGGCCCCGAGGCGTTTAACCCGGTGGTGTTTCGCAAAACAGAAAACGGCACTGTCGTGCGCCGCCCGATTGAGCAGGCGCGCGAGCTGATGAAAAAAGCGGGCTATCCGGGCGGCATTGACGAGACAAGTGGCAAACCGCTGGTGCTTAACTTTGACTACCAGAGTGCAAGTCAGGGCTCAAAAAGTCTGCTCGAGTGGTTCCAGCGGCAGTTTGCCGCCATCGGCATTCAGCTCGAAATCCGTGCCACCGACTTCAACCGCTTTCAGGACAAGCTCTCGAGCGGCGGTGTGCAGATCTTTCTCGCGGGCTGGAACGCGGACTATCCGGACGCGGAGAATTTCCTCTTTCTCTTTTACAGCCCGCAGAGCCGCGTCGCGCATGGCGGCAGTAATGAAACCAACTACCGTAACGCGGAATTTGACCGGCGCTTTGCGAAGCTGCAGTACCTCGAGGACGGCCCCGAAAAGCAGCGGCTCGTCGACGAGATGACTGAGATTCTGCAGCATGACGCCCCGGCCCTCTTCGGGTTCTTCCCCTCGGACGTGGCTGCGTATCACGCCTGGGTCAACGGCGCCAAGCCCTCCGGCATGGTGCGCAACTCCCTGCAGTACTTCGGGGTGGATGCCGCCCTTCGCACGGAGAAAATCCGGGAATGGAACCGGCCCGTGCTCTGGCCGCTCGCGCTCATTGCCGCCGCACTCGCGGCACTCGTTGCGGGCGCGCGCGTGATTCTGCGCCGGCGTGACCGCCGCACACTGCTCGCCAAAACGGCCGGGAAGGAGACTGAGCAATGATGACCTACCTCCTTCGCCGCCTCATTTACGGCGTGCTGATTCTGCTCGGGGTGAATCTGCTCACCTTTACGCTCTTTTTCGCCGTGAACACCCCGGACGATATGGCGCGGCTCAACCTCGGGGGCAAACGCGTGAGTGTTGAATCCATCGAAGCATGGAAGGCCGCACGCGGCTACAATCTGCCGCTTTTTGTCAATACGGCGGCCGAAGGCACGGAAAAGTTCACCAGAACCATTTTCTATACCCGTTCGGTGCCGCTTCTCACCTTTGACTTCGGGGTGAGCGACACGGGGCGCTCGATCAACCACGAAATCCGCACCCGCATGGTCCCCTCGCTGATGCTCGCGCTGCCGACATTTCTGCTTGGCGTTATCGTGATGGTGAGCTGGTCGCTCATCGTGGTGCTCTACCGCTCGACAAAACTGGAGGGCGCGGCGATCGGGCTGTCGGTTTTTCTCATGAGTGTCTCGGGGCTTTTCTACATCATTGCCGGACAGTGGCTCTTCTCGAAAGTGATGCGGCTTGTGCCCGTCTCCGGGTGGGAGAACGGTGCCGGCGCCTGGATCTTTCTCGTGCTGCCCGTTGCCATCGGTGTTTTTTCGCGCCTCGGGAGCGACACCCTGCTCTACCGGGCCCTCTTTCTCGAAGAGATTCAGAAGGATTACGTGCGCACGGCGCGCGCCAAAGGACTCACAGAGGTGCGGATTCTTTTTGCGCATGTGCTGCGCAACGCGAGCCTTCCCATCATCACCAGCACGGTTGCCGTGCTGCCGATGCTCTTTATGGGAAGCCTCATCATGGAGAGCTTTTTCGGGATTCCCGGTCTCGGAAGTTACACGATCGATGCGCTCAACGCGCAGGACTTCTCCGTGGTGCGCTCCATGGTCTTTCTCGGGACGCTCGCCTACATCGTCGGGCTCCTTCTCACTGACATTGTCTACGCCATCGCGGATCCGCGTGTGCGTCTGAGCAGGTAAAGGAGGGTTGACGATGAAATGGGTGATTCTTCCGACAGATCTGGTGGTGGCCGCACTCCTTGCGATCCTCGTTTTCTACTGCGCATGGGTTGCACGCGAGCCCGTGCGGCGTCAGGCCTGGGCACGGGTATTCTCGCGCCCGTCGGCCGCCGTGGCCGCCACAGTGCTCGCACTTTTCACCGGGGTTGCCGCCCTTGACTCGGTGCACTTTCGCACCGCCATCGGCACGCCCGCACCCGGCGCCCCCGCCGTCTATTCGCCCGTGACCCGCTCCGCGCTCGAATACCTCATCACCGAAAAGCTCGATGCCGCCCATCCGGAGCGAAGCTACTCAAAGCCCTTTGCGCTTCGTGAATTCGATAAGAGCACCGTTGTGCGAGACGGCGTGAAAATCCGGGACTTTCAGCCGCTCAAGGCGCCGGCGGCGCACCCGGCCGACACGCTCACGCTGACGCTTCACGCGGGCGTCGGGGCTCTCACCGGTGCGCTCATCGCGGACCTTGTCCTCTGGGTGATCTTTGCGCTTGCCACCAGAAAATCCCCCTACCGCAGCCGCGCTCAGCGCGCGAGCATCATCACGGCCGTTGTCCTGTGTGCCGCGGCGGGCGCCGTCGCTGCCGTCTGGCCCTCACGCCATCCGTTCGGGACCGATGCCGTGGGCGCGGACGTGCTCCTTGAGGCCCTCTCCTCGATCAGAACCGCGCTGGTGATCGGGACGCTTGCCACGCTCTCCACGCTGCCCTTTGCCACGGTGCTGGGACTCGCCGCAGGCTACTTCAAGGGCTGGGTTGACGATGTGATTCAGTACCTGTACACAACGCTCAGCTCCATCCCCGGCGTGCTGCTCATCGCCGCGTCGGTGCTGATGATTCAGGGCTATATGGATTCGCACCCCGATCTCTGGCAGACGGGGCTTGAGCGCGCCGACGTCAGACTCTTTGCGCTCTCGCTTATTATCGGGCTCACGGGCTGGTCAACGCTTGCCCGGCTGCTGCGCGCCGAGGCGCTCAAACTCTCCACGCTCGAATATGTCAAAGCCGCGCAGGCGCTCAACGTGAGTCACGCAGGGATTCTGCTTCGCCATATTCTCCCGAACGTCTGGCACATCGTGCTGATCGTGGCCGTGCTCGACTTCTCGGGGATTGTGCTCTACGAGGCGGTGCTCAGCTATGTGGGCGTCGGGGTTGACCCCTCGATGAACTCGTTTGGCACCATGATCAATGCCGCGCGAAGTGAGATGTCCCGCACCCCGATGGTGTGGTGGAATCTGCTCGCGGCCTTCCTTTTCATGCTCACGCTTGTGCTCTGCGCCAATGTGCTCGCCTCGGCCGTGCGTGATGCGTTCGATCCGCGCGCCGCAGGCCGCGTCAGTAAGGAGAAATCAAAATGAGCCGAGCGCAGACAAAAGCCGCAGGCGTCCCCTGCCGGAACGTGCTCCTTGAGCTTGATCACGTGGCGCTCAGCCTGCCCACCGCATCAGGGAACGTGCTTGCGCTCTCGGACGTAAGCTTTACCGTGCGCCGGGGCGAAACCTATGCACTCGCCGGCGAGTCGGGCTGCGGCAAGAGTCTGACCGCCTCGGCCATCATGCGGCTGCTGCCCGACGGGGCGAAACTTGTCGCCGGCGATATCCGCTTTGAGGGCGTGTCGCTTGCCGCACTCACCGAAAGCGAGATGCGGCGCTGGCGCGGACGGCGCATTGCCATGATTTTCCAGGAGCCCGGCACGGCACTCAATCCGGTGATGACGGTGGGTGATCAGATTGCCGAAGCGGTGGAACCGGGCGCGCTGCCCGCAGGGGTGAGTGTGAAGGAGGATGTGCTCCACTGGCTCGAGCGGGTCGGCCTGCCCGAGCCTCGGCAGACCGCGCGCAAATACCCGCACGAGCTCTCGGGCGGACAGAAGCAGCGCATTCTCATTGCCATGGCGCTCGCGGCCCGGCCTTCGCTGATCATTGCGGACGAACCGACAACGGCACTTGACGTGACACTGCAGGCGCAGGTGCTCGAGCTCCTTAAAGACCTGCAGAAAGCCTACGGGCTCAGTATTCTGCTTATCACCCACGATCTTGCGGTCGTGCGCAGCAGCGCTGATCGTCTCAGCCTTCTCTACGCGGGCGAGACGATCGAGACCGCCCGGGTGGAGGACTTTTTCCGCCGTCCCCTGCACCCCTATGCGCAGGCGCTCTTCGGAGCGCTGCCCGGGGAAAACCGCACAGAGCCGCTTCGTCCGATCGAAGGCAGTGTGCCGGACCTCTTTAACCCGCCCGCGGGCTGCCGTTTTGCCCCGCGCTGCCCGTTTGCCCGAGAGGCGTGCCGGCGAAGCGCCCCGGCGCTCACCGCACTCTCAGACGAACGGCTCTTACGCTGCCCGGTGGCGGCCGCCGCACCGGAGGGTCTGCGCCGGAAGGCACCGGAATTGCCGGTTTCAGACGCCGCCCGCGAGCCTGCCCCCGCGCGACTCGCTGTCAGCCATCTCACCGTGCGCTACGGCTCGAGACTCTTTGCCCCACCCCCTGCGCCTGTGGTCCGTGACGTCTCCTTTACGCTTGCCGCCGGTGAAACCCTTGCGCTCGTCGGCGAATCCGGGTCGGGCAAAACCACCACGGCGCTCGCCGTGCTGGGACTTCTCGGCCGGGGTGCCCGGGCTGCGGGCAGTGTCACGCTTGACAATGTGACCTATGACCCGGGACGCGCCCGTGATCTGGCGGCGCTGCGGCGCCGTATCCAGGTGGTCTTTCAGGATCCCTTTGCCTCCCTCGACCCGAGAATGACAATCCGCGAGTCCCTCACCGAAGGCATGCGAAGTCTGCGCCCCGAGTGGGACGCCGCCAGGCGCGAGGCCCGTCTGCTTGAGCTCATTGAGGCGGTGGGGCTTCCGCAGGATGCGCTCGAACGGCTCCCGCACGCCTTCTCAGGCGGTCAGCGCCAGCGTGTGGCCATTGCCCGTGCGCTTGCGCCCGAGCCCGAGATCATCATCTGTGACGAGCCTACCAGCGCGCTTGATGTCTCGGTGCAGGCCCAGATTCTCAATCTTCTGCGCCGCCTGCAGCGTGAGAAAAACCTTGCCTATCTCTTTATCACGCACAATTTTGCGGTGGTGGGCTATATGGCCGACCGGATTGCCGTGATGCAAAAGGGAGAGATAGTGGAGACGGGCGACGCAAAGACGGTACTCTCCGCGCCCTGCCATCCCTACACCGGAAAACTCCTTGAAAGTGTACCGGTGCTGATGCCTGAGACTTAGGAGAAAGCCGCCTGCTGCAGGCGTTTTCTTCAGCGCAGAGCGCAAAAACTCCGACAGCGGCCGAAAAACTCGGATAAGATGGTAGGCATAGACCGACAAACTCAACGGACATGCCGCGCCGGACGACTTTCTCACCTGACGGGCGGCATGCGGAGGTAAACCTGATGAAAATTTTTGTCCCCGTCGACGGCTCCGAATACAGTCTGCGCGCACTCGAATACCTGAAGATTCAGTCCGAGCTGCCCTGGGATAACCCGGAGGTGGAGGTGTTCTTCGCGATTGAACCCGTGCCCGCGCGCATCTATGCGCACGAAACGCAGCAGGAGCTCGACGCGTACTACGAAAAAGAGGCTCAGGCCGTCTTTAAGAAGGTCCGTCACGTGCTCGAAGGCTCGAGCCTGAAGCCGCACTACAGCTACGGGATCGGCGATACGGTCGAGGCGATTGACAGGGCCATCGAGGCTTTTGACCCGGATCTGGTGATTGTGGGCACACACGGCCGCGGCACGCTGCGCAGCTTCCTCTTCGGGAGCGTCTCCAACAGCATTCTCGCCACGACCAACCGTCCGATGCTTGTGATTCGCGATGTGATTCCGCCCGATCAGAACGCCATCAAGGTGGGGCTTGCCGTTGACGGCTCCGAGTACAGTCTCGCCGCCGCGCGCTTTGTGATTGACAACCGCGAGCTCTTTGGCCCGAAGGCGAAATTCATCCTTGCCAATGTGGTGCCCGACTTCAAGTCGATCGCCATGCCTTCGCGCGCCGGTGTGCCGATTTCAGTGATGAGTGAAGAGGAGGTGCTGGAGTATCAGAACACGCAGTTCAACAAAGCGGTCAATCCCGCAAAAGCCCTCTTTGATGAGGCGGGCATTCCCGTGACGCTCAAGCGCCTTTGCGGGGAACCGGGCGTGGAGATGGCTGAGCTTGCCGACAGTGAGGCGCTCGACATTCTGGTGCTCGGCTCTCACGGGTACGACAACTTTGAGGCTGCCGTTCTCGGGAGCGTTGCCACGCGTATCGCCTCCATGGCCAAAGCGCCGCTCCTTATTATCCGCTCGGGCACCAAAGGGTGACCGGGCGGCTGATGCCGCACACAAACGTTCGGGGCGCCGCTCACAAAGAGGCGCCCCGTTTTTTTGCGCTTTATCGCAAAAGCGTTCCCTTACGGGAGTATTTCACCAAGTCTTGCGTTCAGGCCGCTCGTACGTTCAAGCGAGCGGGCCATGGACTGTGCGAGCACGCGCTCTTCCCCGAAAAGGTGCACAACACCCCTGGTGCGGGTCACCCCCGTGTAGAGCAGCTCGCGGGAGGCAAGCCTGCGCACGCCGGGATTCGGAAGAAACACCCCCACCTCCTGAAAGTCCGAGCCCTGGGACTGGTGAATCGTCATGGCGAAAGCGGTCTCGTGGCGCGGCAGCAGCACCGGACGGAAGCGTCTGCCGTCCATGAAGTCGGCCACCCATTCGTCTGTGGGCGTGCCGCTCTCATCGAGCGCGGGCAGTATCACCGCCACGTCTCCGTTGAAAACCCCGAGCAGGTCGTGGTTCTGTCGCACGATCAGAAGACGTCCCGGGAAGTCGCCCGGCAAAGCGCTCCGCCGCCCGCCGTCTCCGTCCGCTCCCACCTCGGGCGAGGCGTTCTCGTCATAGAAACCGGCCGCCTGCAGCTGCCCGAGAAGCCGCATCGTAAAGTAGTCGTTGATGGCACTCACACTGTGCGCCCCGTCGCGCTGTGCGCAAAGCGCACGCCGCTCGAGCACGGCGCGGATAAAGGGGTCGTAGGCGTCGCGGTAGGCCTGTGCGCTGCGGGCGTTGAGCAGCGTGAGCAGAGGCTGCCAGTAGTTCTCGAAATACCCGTCAAGCCACGTGAGCTCCTCAGGGGTAAGTCCGTAGAAGCGAAAATCACGCTGCGCCTTCTCATCCATGGCCTCAAGCGTGGCAGGGAGCTCATGCCACTGTGCCCGGTAGGTGCCGTCATCGCCACCCGGCCCGCCAAGCATGCTGACGAGCGCGCGGGTGTTCTCTGCAACACTCTCGCCGGTTTCCTGATTGATGCGCCGGGCGACCTGATCGATCAGCCCGCCCGTGCGGAAACGGTGACTCGTGGTGAGCATTGTGGTGTTGGCACTGAGCGGTCCGGTGGCGTCGGAAATATCAGCAAAAACACTCCCCGGTCCCACGGCGGCGAGCTGATGCTTGTCGCCCAGAACCACAACGCGGGTATCCCCGCCCACGGTACTCAGAATCCGTGTCGCCAGATGCGTGTCCATCATACTCGCCTCGTCAATCACGAGCACATCGCAGTCAAGGGGGTTCCCGGGACCCGGGCGCTCGCCGTTGGGCATCGGGGTGACCAGCCACTTGTGCAGGGTGCGCTCGACAATTTTCACCTTGCCGGGGTCACTGAGCACGCTGAGCTCCTGCGCAAGCGTGCTGTCGCTGAGAAGCCCCGTGATGGACTCGTGCAGCCGCCCCGTGGCCTTGCCGGTGGGGGCGGCCAGATAAAAGCGCAGCGCCCGGTCCGGACTGGCATTCAGGATCGCCATCAGGGCGAGCATCACCCCGACAGTGCGGGTCTTGCCCGTGCCCGGTCCCCCGCTCACGATGCTGAGCGCATGCGTGAGGGCGAGTTCAATGGCGGCCTGCTGCGCGGCATCGCACCCCGAGCGGCTGCACACCGATTTCACGGCCCCCTGTGCTGTTGCGCTGAGCGAAAAGGTTTTGCCCGCAAGCCGCGCAAGGGCGCCGGCGAGGCGCAGCTCCTCCTCAAAGAAGCGTGTGAGATAGAGTCTTGCCCCCTCACCCTCCCCGTCCCGCACAAAGGGCGGCATCGGGGTAAAAGGGGTGTTCTGGCGACCGCGGCCGGCGCGGTTTTTCTCAATGACCATGTAGCCCGGCACATCGGCGGCCAGTCCGGCCTTCACCAGCCGGTCAAGCCTCGCTCCCCAGTGCGCGGGGGTGACGGACGGCTCAATCTCCGTCATCTCGGCGGGCGTCGTGCAGACGCTCCCCAGCCGTGCACTCTCTTCGACGGCACAACTCAGCACATCGAGTGTGTCTTTAAGTTCGTCGTCAAGCGTCGTGCTGCGTTCACGTTCGTGAATCTGCGCGAGAAGCCGCGCGAGCGTCGAGCGCCACTGACCGGTCGCGGGCGAGCCCGGCACCGCGGCTGCCGCCGGCGGCATGGCGACCGGAGCCGCCACGCTCGCCCCCTTGGCCGTATCTGCCTCCCCCTGCTCCCCGGCCTCAAAAAGGCCTTCCAGACTGAGCTGCCCCTCGGGGACAGCGCGACGGGATTTTCGTTCTGCCATAGTGCTTTAACCTTCTTCTGTCTGTGCAAGCCGGGTGCGGATTTCCGTCACGGCACTCTCTTCGTTGATATTGCCCGCAAGATAGTCATCGAGCAGATCGAGGACGGCCGGGAACACCGTATCCCGGTACACGCCCCCTGCGAGCCCGTCGTCGGTAAGATTTTCGGGCGCCACACCGCGCAGGAACACATAAAGCGCCCCGCCCACCATGTCGTCACTGAAGCGGCTCCCGAGCCGGTTTTTCAAAAGCCGGCGCAGTGCCACCGCATAAATGAGGTACTGCAGACGGTAATGCTTTTTCGTCATCTCCTCAGCGATGGCGGCCTGTGTGAAATCGCGCCGGGTAAGCGCCCCGCAGACGTTACTCTTCCAGTCGAGAATCCAGTAGCGGCCGTCAGCGCAAAACGCAAGGTCGATAAAGCCCTGCAGGAACCCTTCGAGCATATTGTCCGAGAGGTTGCTGATTTCATACTCGGGCCCCATGGCGGCGAGCAGCCGCCTGAGGCCGGCGGTGCTCACCCCTTCGGCCGCGCTGATAAGAAAGTACATTTCCGCGATTTTCTCCGCTCCGGCGAGCATGCTGAGGCTGAACCCCGGGAGCATCTGTGCGTTGAGCACATGGCGCAGAATATCCGCTGCGGTTTTCACCGCCTCGCGTCGTGCCTCGCCGGAAAGCGTAAGGCGGGCGGCAATGCACGCTTCGGCCAGCGCCTGGCGCGCTTTTTCCCCTTCGCTGTCCTCACGGGCGTGAAGCGCAAAGTCCGCCTTCTCAAACATCTCGTGCAGACACTGCCCGGGCTCGGCACCGCGCGGGAAACGCGCGATCTCATCGTCGGGCGCCGCAGTCGCCTGAGCCTCGCTCCGCCCGGCGCTCTCTTTCATCGTAAAGCGCGGGTAGCTGCCCGGGTCGAGCACCTGACGCGAGAGCCCGGTAAAACTCCAGGTCCGCCAGGCAGCCGGTACAGGCTTGCCTCGCGAGCGGGCAAGCGTGAGCGCGGGCGGGGTCTGCGTGCTCATCTGCGCAAGCGGTGCGGGCGGCGGCAGGGCCGTGACGTCAATCACTTCAACCTCACCCGCCTCTTTGGCGATCCAGTTCTGAAGGGCGTCGAGCAGCGGGCGGGTTGCCACCTTCTGAACGCCTTCAGCCTCACAGAGCATGCGGGCAAACACCTTGAGGCCGCTGCCGTGAATCGTGTCGGTTTTCGCGGCGGAGGCGGCCTTCATCACCCAGCAGAGCGCAAGGTGGGCTCTGGCGCGGGTGAAGGCCACGTAGAGAAGCCGTGCGAGCTCCTCCTCGTCTTCCTGCTGTGCCTCCTCATCCTTCACGCCGGGGTAGCCGATTTTGAGCACGCGCTCCACAGCCGCCCCCTGCTGACGGCGCGAGCTCGCAAAAAGCGATTTGCCGTCGGGTCGCGCCGAGAGCGAAAGTACCGAGCTCACAAACACAATCGGGTATTCCAGGCCCTTGGAGGCGTGAATCGTGGAGATTTCAACAAGACCGCGGTTGGCGGTGAGCCGGCAGGCGCGCTCCTCCTTTTTCTGCTCCATCATGGCGACAAACCGCTCAAGGAGCCCCGCGGGTGTGCGGTAGCGCATCCCTTCGGCGTGCAGAAGCTCGATGATATGCGCATAGTTCGTGAGCGCCTCGTCGCCTTCGAGCGTGGAGAGGAGCCTTGCGGTGGTGCGGTGGTGCGAGAACAGATCGCGAAACGCCGCCGCGATACCGATCTGCACCCAGAGCCGGCGTGCTTCGAGAAATTCTGTTCGCAGTTCACTCTTGGCGCTGTCGGTGAGCGCTTCAATGTCGCTCAGCGTCATGCCGAAAATGCGCGTAGCGAGCGCAAGCCGCAGCAGTCCCTCATGCCCGGGGTTCTGAATCGCCTCGAGCACATAACGGATTTCCTGCGCTTCGCGCGTCGCACACACGTCGTCCTGACCGCGGGCAAGTGTGCGTACACCAAGCTTTGAAAAGGCTCGGCGGAAGTCGGCGATTTCCGAGCGCGAGCGGCAGAGAATGGCAATATCCCCGGCGTGCACGCGGCGCACCGGTGTGCCCGGGGGCAGCCCGACGGCTCCCTCGGGCGGGGTCTGCGCCTCGGCGGCGGGCGCCGTTATCCAGAGCGCGCCTGCGGCCGCCTCTGTGAGCAGCTCGAGCACGCGGGCAACAACCCAGTCCTGCGCATCGGCCTTTTTCACGCCGGCCATCGGCTCAATGCCGCCCACAATCTCCACGGCGCTCACGCTCTCAAATACCCCATCCTTCAGGGAAAAGAGCATGGCTCCCGAGTGGTGCGCCGACACCGGCGTGTAGTCGAGCTGCGGGTTGAGAAACACACTGCCTCTGACCGGGTCATAAGGCTCAAAGAGGTCGTTGAGCGCCTCAACGAGCGGGCGCGCCGAGCGGAAATTCGTTGTGAGACTTGCCACCGACCCTGCCGATAGCCGCGAGCGCAGCATCAGATAGACCTGCAGGTCGGCGCCGCGAAAGCGGTAGATGGCCTGCTTGGGGTCCCCCACAAAAAAGAGCGACCGGATGGCAAGCCGTTTGGCCGGCGCGCCCGGGGCGGCCGGCGAAAGATCCCGGGGGCCGGGTGTTGTCCCGCCTCTAGCTCCCTGAAAAAGAGCCGCTCCACGAGGTCAAGCTGCACAGGGTCGGTGTCCTGAAACTCGTCAATGAGCACCGCCTCAAAGTCCTCCTGCACGGCCCGGATGAAACTCTGCGCAAGGGCACTCTGCTGTGCGCCGCTGCCCTGTGCGCTCACCACGCACCAGGTCTGCTTGACCATGTCGTTGTAGCTGTAGAGTCCCTTTTCCTTTTTAAGCGCCTCAAAGGCACCGGGCGAGAGTGCGAGAAAGCGGCGGATGAGTTCATCCTCGGGGCTGCCTGGCGTTGTAACGATATCGCGCGGCACCAGTTCCTCGGGGTTTTCCTCGAGCTTATTGAGAAGCGCCACAAAAGCCTGTGCGGAAACGGGCTTGCCGCCGGGAAAGAAAACCGCGCCTCTGCCGCCCGACTGCATCTCGTCGGGAATGCGGGTGAGCAGAAAATCCTCCACCACCTGTTCGGCGAGCCCGGCGGTATCCGTCATCAGTTCCCCCTCGTCAAGAGCGGAGGCGGAAAACGCGCGGCGCTGGAAAATCCGGCGGCAGAAACTGTGAATCGTCAGAATATTCGAACGGTCAAGGGTGGCGAGTGCCGCCTCAAGACGCTCGAGCACGCTCTCACGCGTGAGCCCGGCGCTTTCCCAGAGACCGAGCTGCGTCTGCAGCAGCGGATCGGCTTTGCCGGCCGTTCCCTTCACAAGATCACGCGCCTCACGCAGATGCTCCTCGATACGGCGTTTGAGCTCCGCCGTCGCAGCGGTCGTGAAGGTCATCACCAGAATCTTCTCCAGCGCGATTCCCTCTTCGACAATAAGACGCAGCACGAGGTGCTTAATCGAAAACGTCTTCCCGGTGCCTGCCGATGCCTCCACCAGCGTCACCTGCCCGAGCGGGGCTGTACTCACATCAAAACTCTGTACTGTCATAACTGTTGCCTTACCTAACGCGGGAAGCTCTGCTTACGGAACGCGGATGAGCGCCGGGGCACCGAGCATGTCCCACCACGCCTTCCAGAGCTCGGGGAAACACTTCCCGGCTGCAATCGCGGCGAGTGCGTCGCTGCGCAAACTCCTGCCGAAACCCTCACTGAGGCTGCCGAGCTCCCGTCCGAAGACCATCTCCAGACTCGCCTCGTAGAGCGCGTCGGGCGGAACCGACATGGGCGAGAGGCAGCCGCCGAGAAAGCTTCTCACGGCATACTCGAGCGCATCAAGGGCCTCCTGCTGCGCGAGCGCAGGAAGACTGATGTTCCCTGCCGGGTTAAAGAGCCTCAGTCCGGCTGCAGACCCGGCTGCCGCCATCATCACCAGGTCAAACAGAGGGCCGGGCTTGAGATGGCGCGAAGGGCTGAAGTAAAGCAGCAGCTCCTCTCCCGTGGCCGGATCCCGGTAAAGCGCATCGATGGTACCCGTGACAATCACTTTGCGGTTAAAAAGCGGCACCGACACCGCTCGCGTGCCGCAGGGTGCATACGTGTTTTTCAGCAGCTCGAGCTCACTGAGCACATTGAGCGTATCGCGGATGGGTTCGAGCTCGAGCCACTCGCGAAGCTTTCTGGCACCGCCGGCGGGATCCGCCGCACGGCGCGCAATCAGAGACGAGCCCGCCTCACCGTTCTCGACCGCCTCACTCACCGCGCGGTTGAGCGACCAGGTGCGCAGGCCGTCCTGCGAGGGCCAGATCGAATCGGCATCAGCCTCGGCGTTTTGCAGCACCGCTATGCCCGCCTCACGGGCGAGCCACTTCTCGGGCGCCTTCGAATACGACACCAGCGAGGGAAGCGGCAGCTCGAGTACGCCCTCCTGATCGGGCGTCCAGCCTGCCGGCACACCCGTTGCAGGCGGCACCGGGCTGTCAAAGACCGCGGGCGGATTCACACTCTGCGCGCCCGAGAGCACCGCCCGCACCGCATCGAGCACCTCGCCGTCGTGCGAGTGCCAGAGCGCAGGCACCGGGCTGAAATTCTCCGCCGAGAAGCTGTTAAGCGGCAGCATTTCCGTGAGCGCACCTGCCTCCCTCTCGCGCACGGCGGCATCAGGCACGAGCCCGAGCAGCCAGTCGCGCATCTCCTGAACCACCACCGAGGGCTGCAGCACAGCCGCCTCGGCAAGTTCACTCGAGGTGACATACGTGACGATGAACTTCTCACGGGCAGCGAGCAGACAGTCAAGGAAAAGATTGCGGCGGTCACGGCGGCTGTCGCGGTCACCGCGTCGCGGCGCAAAGGCCGTCAGGTCAAACTCCTCACGGTTCACCTCCCCGGGGAAGCCGCACCCGGCATCGAGCCCGGCGATAAAGATAATCCGCCGCGGCAGGCCGCGCAGCATTTCCATCGGGCAGACGGTCACGCCGCTGCCGGCGTCCCCCGAGCCCGCCGGGACATCGAGTTTGGCGCGCAGCGCCTTCATAAAGAGTGAGAAGCTGAGCACAATCCCCGACTGACGTTCCGCATCGGTCGTCGCGGCGAGGCTCAGTTCATGCATGAGTTCGTCAAGCGAGCGCTTGAGCCCGGCAAGCATCACCGGGGAGTCAAAGAATTCCTTTGCCGCCACATTCAGCCACGCCGCCCATTCCGAGGCCGGTTTCTCTCCGGCGGTCATCTGCCGGCAGTCTTCAAGCCTGAGTGCGAGCGTGCGCAGGGTCGAGAGCAGATCGGGGCGGTCAGCCACCGTGGTAAAGCCCGAGGTTTCGTCGCCCGTTTTGGGCAGAATGCCGCCCAGCGGCATGCCTTCAATTTCAGGGAGCGTGTAGCCGAGCGTGAGCCGCTCGACAGCCCGCATCAGGCACATGTCCGTGTCAAAGGCGAACACATCGGGCGAGTGTGCTTTGAGATGCTCATCCGAGAGTCCCTCACGGTAACCCGCGGCCCGCAGCCAGTCGCCTAGCACATGAAGGTCCTCGGCCGTGAGTGAAAACCGGCGCGCCACCGGCGGCAGCGCAAGCCAGGCCTCAAAATCCTCCCGTGAGGCGCGTGAAGTCATCAGGTTCGCCAGACCGCTGATCCCGCCGGCGAGCTCTTCGCTCGCGATCGGCGCCAGCCCCTTGATCGAGAAGGCAAAACGGCGCGAGGCGGGAATCGACCCGAAAACCTTGTCCACAAGCGGCGCCGCACGATCCACATCAGGCGTGAGCACGGCAATGTCCGAGGGCTTCAGATCAGGGTCGGCGGCAAAAAGCGATTCAATCGCATCGGCAATCGCCTCCCACTGACGGATTTCCGTCGGCGCGTTCCAGAAGCGGATCGAGTCGTCGTGCTCCGCCCCGAGCGTGCCGTCGTTGCCCACAACATCGTCATCAGAGTTGTTGAGCAGACTGTCCTGAACACGTTTAAGCAGCGTGCCGCCCCGGCGCTCAATGTAGTAGCTCTGGCGCTCGACAGCGATATCCCCGTCAATGCTCAGACGCTGCGCGATCTCGTTAAAGCGCGCGACATCAAATTTCTCCTCGCGCGCGGGACGCGGTGCAAGGCCGGCCTCACTTCTGTCATCGAGCAGCGGTGCCGTGTCGGGCTCCTGTGTGAACTGCCAGAGGCGGTCGATATTGGCGCGCATGCTTGCCGCATCCGACAGGAGCAGCGGGTGAATGTCCCCGGTGCCGTCCCCGAGCCGGCTCACACTGTCAAACCAGTACTCGGCCGAGGGGTTGAGAATATAAAACCAGATGTCACGCCCGGAGAGTGCCAGCGCCTTGAGAATGGGGAGCATGAGCGGCGGGATCACAAAGGGCATAAAAACGTGCAGCGTGCCCGGGAGCCGGATCGTGCGGCCGTCCTCGAGCACAAGCGGCACCGTGCGGGAGGTCTCGGCAGGTCCCGCAGAGCGCGAGAGCTTCTCAAGATTGCCCACAAAGTTTTCCATAAACCCCTTGCCCTGCCAGAGCGGATTTTCTGCCAGGCGCTCCCAGAGGTGCACCTGCCAGAGGTAGTCCTCGCTCGTTCTGAGCGCAGCCTCCTCGCGCTGCCAGATCCGCGCATCCCCCACCACCGAGGCACCGGTGCCGAGCCAGCGCAGCACCCAGTCGGCACGGTAGCTCGCATAAACCACAAAGAGTGCCGCCACACGCCGCGAGAAGGCATAGATCTCCTCATCGCTCTTGCCGGTGAGAAACACCCGCAGACGGCGGTGCTCGGGCACCTCACGGAAGCTGCCCGGGCCGTCTTCGCGCAGAATCCGCCAGATCATCCACTCAGCCTCGTTTCCGACCACGTTGGCGAGCGGCGCTTTCGCGAAAAAGCCCATCCAGGCCGAGGGGGTCATAAAGTCCCAGCCCGCGAAAATCCCCTTCTCGCGTGCAATCTCGCGCGAGAGGTCACCCGCGACGGCATTGCTCGGCACAAGCACCGGCGTGGAGGCGAAAACACCGGCCGCAGGATCGGGATTAAGGGCGTCGAGATTGTTGAGGAGCACCAGTCGCAACACTTCGTACGTGTTGGAGTAGACGGTATGAATCATAGTCAGTCAGTCGGAAATACGGTTTAAGCGGGCGGTTCAGGTGCGGGTGGCCGGGAGCCCGGTTGAGAGCGCCACAGTGCGGAGCACTCGCAGTAGTGATAGTCTAGCACATCCGGCGTGATAGAAGGATACTTTTTTGATCTTTAAAACACCCTCTTCCGCCCTTTTCTGCCGCGGGCAAAAGAAAAGCCGCATGCAGCGCGCCAGCCAAGGCGCACGGCATACGGCCGGGCAGTATCAGAGAGCCTCTTAAACGGCTGCCGCACAGGGTTTTAGCGGCGGGAGAATTTAAACTCCCCGATAAAGGCACCGCCGAGCACGAGCACAGCCCCGGCGACGGTCATCGCATTGAGCGGCTCGTGCAGGAGAAACGCCGAGAAAAAGACTGCCAGAATCGGGTCGAGGTAACTGTAGAGCGCCACGGTCTGGGCGGGGAGCTTATCCATGGAGCCGAAGTAGAGAAAACACGCAAGCCCCGTGTGCACGATGCCGAGCACCAGCACGAGTGCTGTGACGGTCGGCGTGAAGACCGAGAGCGGCGGGAGCGGCGCCGCCCAGACATACGGAATCAGAACGGCTGCGGCGAAAAAGAGCTGCACACCGGTTTTGGCCGTCGGATCCATCGGCGCCATGCGCTTGTTGAAAAAGACAAGGGTCGAGTAGAAAAATGCCGCCCCCAGACCGTAGAGCACACCGGAGAGCGTCGCCCCGCCGGCCGCCCCGGCGCTGAAGAGCCCCGAGATGCAGGCGATGCCGAGAAAGGCCGAGAGGATACCGGTCATCTTCTGCCGGCTGATCGCCTCATGAAGCAGCACGGGCGATAGCAGCATCACGATGATGGGTGCCATGTAGTAGCACACGGTCGCGACAGCCACCGTTGTGTGTTTGTAGGCCTCAAAGAGCAGCAGCCAGTTGATGCCGACCGCCATACCCGAGAACGCGAGCATCCAGGCGTTTTTCCGGATGCCCTTCCAGTCGGGTCGGCGGGCCGTGAGCAGAAGAAAAGCCGCCATGCACAGCGCCCCGATCACCGCACGCATCGTCACCAGCGGGGCGGAGTCAATCGGAATGTAGTGGCGCACCACACCGATCGAACCCCAGATGCCCATCGCAGAGAGCAGCATGAGTTTGGCGGAAAAGGCGGAAGCGGACATAGTGAAACCCCTCTCTCGGATAACAGTCGTAATTCTCCAAAGCCTATCACAGCGCGCCGTGCCGCTCCATCAGGCGGATATCGTAGAGAGAGGAAAAAAACGGCTCCTTCGCACACGGGCGGGAGCCGTTTTTTTGAGTGGCCGCAGAGCGCTGCGCCTTAGTAGATTTCGGAGTGGAACCCCTTCTCCGAGCCTTTCACTGCGACCCAGGCAGCCTTCATCGCACGGGTCATCTGCGGATTGGCGCACACCGACATTGTCCGGTGGGCCGCCTCAATGACCTCTTCACCCTTCATGTGGCACTTCTTCGCGCCGGATTCGTAGAGCACAAAGTCAATGCCGAGTTTCTCAGCCATATCGCGCACGAGCTCCACGCCGCCCTCCTCGCGGATAGCGTGAACCGACCAGACCAGTTTCACGGGGGGAAGCGTGCCGCCAGCGGCCACATGCTTTTCCGCGAGTTCCATCCAGGCGATAAAAGGCGCGATCCCGACGCCGCCCGCAACCCAGAGCTGCGCGTCAGCAGTGTTGTCAAACGAGGGCAGGAACGTCCCCCACGGGCCTTCGACTTCGATACCGTCGCCCTGCTTTTTCCCGACGATGGACTGCGTCCATTCGCCCACGTTCTTGATCCAGAAAAAGAGTTCGTTTTTCGCGGCATTCACCCCGGCAACCGTAAAGGGATGCGGATCCTCACGATCGCCTTTGAACGAGAGGTAGGCGAACTGACCGGCCGTTGTGACCTGAGCAAGATCGCTTCTGACCGTCAGACGGATGAGCGCATCGTTTGTCTCAACCTTTTCCACCGTGGCCTCTTTGCGCAGATCGGTGCCGGGCTTGCGGCGCAGAATCCGGATCGCGGCCCAGACGCCGATGATCGTGATCACGAGATTCACCCAGCCGAGCGGCATGATCATTTCGGTCTCTTTAAAGAGTCGCGTGCAGTGCAGCGCGAGCGCAAGGAAAATCCAGGCCCACATGCGGTGCACCTTCTCCCAGCGGTCCCAGCTCATTTTGCCCTTGCGGTAGCGCATGTCGCGCCAGACCACCGTGAGCATGTAGAGCGAGGCGAAAATCCCGAGCAGCGCACCGACCGGATGCGAGATGATCCAGATCTTCTGCCAGAGCGTGTCCATCACATGACCGCCCTCCATCATCGGCACGGGAATCGTGGGCAGCAGCATCGCATAGAGCGGCGCCGTAAAGTGCAGCAGTGCAAAAAACGACATCCACCAGCCGAGCACCTTGTGCGCACCCATGAGCTTGTCGAGCGGCTCGCCGAAAAACGACTCAAGCCAGCGCGGACGGGCGGCAATGACCATGCACTCGGCCATCAGCCACCAGGCGGCGACGCCGGTGACGACGAAGATCTGGTGCAGTGTCTCGCGGGAGGTGAACTGGAAGGGAAAAACCCAGATGCCGATCAGGTAGCAGACAATCAGGGTTGCAAAAAGGATGACATTAAAGCGGAACATAGCTCATTTGCTCACAGAGATTCAGTCTCAGGTCTCTGTATTAGAAACACCTTAGGTTATACAAACCTTAAATCAGTATCATCGACTCACTTTATTTCTCCCGTCTCTCCCATATGGCAGAGAAGAGCTCTACCACCAAAGGCTTAGAAAGAACTTTTCACCGTGCGCAAAAAAACGGCGGCATCCTCACAAAAGGAGGCATGCCGCCGGCAGAGAAGAACCTGAAGCGATTAGCCCTCGGACCAGAAGCGCTCTAGCACGTCAATCACAAGAGCGAGTTCGCCCGCGGTTTTCGCGCCGCTGAAAACCTTCTGGATACCTGCTGTGAGCAGGGTATTGGGCCAGGGCACCGACTGCGGTAGACCCGCCTCGAGGATCGTGCACTTGAAGTCGGGATGAATGCTCCCGAGCAGCTCCACCGAGGCCTTGTCCATGAGCATGGTGTTGGCGAGCTTTTCCACGCTCGCAAAGGGCACCTTCCCCTGCACTTCAAAGAGATCTCTGGCGATCCAGCGTGCCGCCACGGCGTCGCCGCCCGCCGCCGGAAGCGAACGCCGGGCGAATGCCTCGCGCATAAAGCGCACAATGCGGCGAGCCGCTTTTTTCTCATCCTTGGGCGCACGCACGAGTCTCGGATCCTCTCTGAAGAGTGCGAGCACGTGAGCGATGCGTTTTTCAAGCGCCCCGGCATCCGAGATCAGTGCACGGTAGAGCACGCACTCTCTTGCGCGCAGAATCAGCATGCGTTCTGTCTCATCGGCGCCGTCCTTTTTCGCGGCCCACGTCTCGAGCGTGTGCCAGAGCTGAGAGGCGCGGGAGCGGGTGAAGTACACGCTCTCATCCATCATCTGCAGCGCAAAGGTGGTCTCACCGCGCTCGGAGAGCTGCAGCCAGCCGTCGCCAAGGAACCGGATCACGGCAAGCCAGGTTTCCCCGGCCCCGGGCTGCGCACCTTTCGTGCGGGCGGCATCAAGCCGGCCGCGGTAGGCGGCAAGCAGCTGCACGAGCCAGTCGTTGTTGGCCGTCAGCCGCTTGAGCACCCGGCGCGCCTCGCGTTCGGTGAGCGGCTCGGTGTCTCTCACCGGCAGCAGTTTTTCGAGTCCGCCGGCGAGCGTGCGTCCGAACGCATCCTCCCAGGCCACCGGCACACGGCCGTTGGGATTGGCAAGACGCAGGTAACAGAGATAGGCAAAGTATTTGGCTTTGGTCGAGAGATGCTCGGCAAAATCGAGCTCGCTTCTTGCGGCAAAAATCCGGTCCTTCCCGAGGAAGGCGGAGGTGTTCTGCGCCCCGGCCTCCGGCACGAGCGCCTCAAGAAACGCCATGATCTGCGCATGAATACCCTGCTCGCGTGAGAGGGCATCGCGCACGCTCACAAGCGGCTCCTCATCCTCGCGCTCAGCCTCACTCGGCTCGGGCAGCGGCTCAGGGAGCGGTTCGAGTGCCACATCCGGGCTCTTTTCCACAGGAATAAAAGGACGCGGCGTGCCCGAAGGGGCAATGCGTGCGGCGATCTCATCAGAGCTCGCCAGTCTGAAGAGCGAAGGACGCTCTGCAGGCTTTTCCTGATCCTTCAGGTCAAAGGAGAGCTCGTAGTCCTCGTGGTTGGCAAGGCGGAAGAGCACTGTCGAGAGACGCCAGGCGCGGTCAAGCTCGCGCGAGAAGAGATCGTGATCCTTCTGGCGCAGCGCACTGAGCATACTGGCACGGTAGCGGTCCGCCAGACGGTAGGCCTCCTCGTGGCGGTTGAGTTCATCAAAGGCGCGAATCTGCTCCTCGAGCGGAATCTCGCCGAAATTGTGCAGCACGAAAACGATCCGTGAAAAGAGCGCATCAAGCGCGGCACGGTCCCCTGCCTCAAGCGGGGCGGCCGTCTCGGTCACCGCCGTACTGAGGCGGTTTTCACACACCACCCGGAAAGCCTTCGGGAACAGTTCCGAGAGCGTGATGAAGCGCTGCTGGCCGTCAATCACGAATACCCGCTCCTCTCCGGCATCCGTGCGCGAGGTGGCCACGCTCACCGTGCCGATGAAAAACGGGGCGGCCTTCGGATCGGCCGAGAGTGCCTCGACCGTCTCTCTGAAGGTTGTCTTCTGACGCATCGTCCAGCCGTTGACACGCTGATAGATCGGAATGGCGGGTTCGGGGAAGCGTTTGAGAAACTCTCCGAGGCTCATCAGCTCACTGCTGCCGGCACTGCGCGAGCGCGCATCAAGCCGGTCGCCCTTGAGCGAGCGCTTTTCCTTTTTCTCTTTGGCCTTTTTGCCGAACTGCGCGAGCATCTCGGGCGTCATTTCAGGCGTGCGGCTCTTTGTGCCGGCGTCTTTTTTCACTTCGTTTTCTGTCATCATCTGCCTGCCTTCACTCATCGCACTTTTCTCCCTGAAGCAAAGTCATAGAAGGCCTTGCTCACCATATCGGGCGCCACCACGAACGCAAAGCTGTCGAGCGCGGCCCGGGCGTTGCTGTGCAGCGGCAGAAGGCTGTACCAGTCCTCGGCACGCAGTGCACGCATCACCGCCCACTCTTCGCTGCCGCCTTGCGCACGAAGCGCCTTGGCGCCTGCGCCGAGCATCATAGCCACGAGAATCTCCAGCGCCATCATGTCCTCTTCGGCATGGTGTTCGCGGGCGGTCTTGCGGGTGGCCTTTTTCTTGAGACTCCAGCCCGGGTAGTACGTGTCGAGCGTGCGAAGCAGCACGGCAAACGCGGTCACCACCCAGGGTTCACGGTAGAAGTTGGCAATGGTCTGCTTCTGGTCGGTCACCTCGGCGGTAAAGCCCACCAGTTCGTCATAGTCATCAAAGAGCCGGCATCCAGAGCACCAGAGGTCGGTGAGCAGACTTCGCTCATCATCCTTGACCTTGCTCTGCGGAATGAGCGCCTTTTCGCCTTCGAGCACACTCACGCCCTCCAGGAACACGTCCTGCAGCTCAAAAGCCTTTTTGAGGAATTCAAAATACCCCTCCCCGCTCTTGAAGCGTTCGGCAAGCGACGGATGCCACTCGTCATCATCGTCATAAAACGTCTGACGCTGTCCCTTGAGCCGGCTGATCGGATCGCTCATCAGACCGGTCCCGGTCTGCTCGTCAAGCGGCAGCCGGTACTGGTTCTGCCAGTACTGACGGGCCATGGCACCGGTGTGCCCCATGAGTTCGGCCTGCAGGAGCTGAACAAAACCGTGCGTGACCACCCAGTCGGGGCGGATATCGCCGGCAATCCATTTCTCCAGTGTGAGCCCCTGCCAGAGGAAATGCTCTTTTCTCGAGGGCGGGAACGCCCCGGCAGCCGCAGCGCGCTCGGCAATCTTTCCGGCCAGTTTCTCGAGGAACGCGTTAAAGCGCGAGAGTTTTTTCTCCGGACTCCTGTCATCGTCACCGTAGAGCACGTACTCACGGTAGTGGTGCGCTTTGAGGCGGTCCGCGGCCATCACAGGCACCCGCACGAGATCCGGATTCTGGTTGAGCGAGCGGCGGATCGCTGCCGCCTCGGCACGGCTCTCAACAACAAGCACCGCAATCGTCAGTTCGTCCATCGGCAGACGGATCGCATCCATTTTGGCGCGGGTGGCCTCTGCCACGGCGAGCAGTGTCTGACGGGTTTCGCTCGAGGGAACACGCCAGTCGGGAATTTTCACCCGCACGTCTTTTCCGCGGCGCTCGTGTGTGTAGAGCCACACCAGGAGCGAGCAGAGGCGCTGCTGCCCGTCAAGCAGCACAAAGCCGTCGGGGGTTTTCTCGAGAATCACGGTACCGAGGTGGGTGCCGGCGGTGAGCTGCGTGAGGAAACGCACTACCGCAGAGGCGCGCCAGACGAAGGGGCGCTGATCGGGGGCGATCGTCACGCCCGTGGTGAAGGTCCTGAAGAAATCTGTCAGCGGCATCTGCCTCACCGACAGAGAATTCTGATGTCTGTCCACAGTGTCTCCTTTCTCTGCGAGGGCCGGCCGGCAGGCGGCCTGGCGCCCGGCGGACGGTGCACAAAGTGAGTGTGCGGGTTCTTATTTTTGAAGTGGTTATCCTTTTATTCTAGCCGTCAGACTGCATTTCCGACAGGATTTTCTCCGGCAGCGGCCAAAACCTAGGGTAATCGATAAAAGAAAGGCACAGACCGTGACTGCCGGCTGTGCCTTAGTTCGTCTCCCGGCGCCTCCGGGACATTCTCTGGCGGCTATTTTCCGGTTTTGGGCTCTTTGCCTGCCGCCGTCTTCTCTTTGCTGCCGCGTTTGGGCGGATCTCTGTACAGATCATCACAGAGCGGCAGGTCTCCGAGCGTCATCTTGCGGTTCGGATCGGCCATTTCCTCTTCGTACTCACGCTGCGCGATGGCGACCTGCTCGGCCTCCTCCTCGTCAGTCGCGGTACCGCGCACACCGCCCTGCAGAACCAGCACTGCCAGATCCTGGGTGCCGAAACGCGGTCCCACCACGTTGTCGGCGTGACGGATATGGGCGTCAAAGAGCGACTCGCCGTCCTCGCAGAGCACCTGCACGTTGTACTGGGAGAAAGTCACCACGCCCTTATAGTGGCGGCGGCGATAGGTAAAGTCAAACCGCGTCTTGATCGTGCCGCCGCGGCAGATAATCAGCCAGTCGGCAAAGGCAAGCCGGATGGAGATGGTTTTTGTATTCCAGGGAAGAACCACCGTGGCAAAGGAGTCCTTCAGGAAGGGATACTGCTTGAAGAGCATCGGCGTAGTGGGGAGCTTGTCCATCGGGTAGCCCAGTGTGACTGCGTCAATGGCACGTTCAACCCACCGGATGCCTGTTGCACCGTACTTTCGTCTGTTTTCCACGCTGTTCACCACACTACAGATAATTAATCAATGCGCGTGCAGCATTCACCGCACGCAGAAGTGAATCCATTATAAGGCAAGCCGCCCGACGGGACGGCCCGGCTCTATTTCTCGAGTTCGATATGGTGTACGCGGGCGTATTCACGCGAGAAGTCGCAGGCTGTGCTGATGAGCGGTATGAGCTGCGGCCACTGACTGCTGATGCCGTAGATCACATGCGGGGGCACCTGCGAGACGACCGTGCGGGTGATCAGGCCGTGCGCCTCGAGTTCACGCAGCTGTTCGCTGAGCACCTTTTCGGAAATACCCGCAATCCCGCGCTTGAGCATCGAAAAGCGGGTATCGCCGTGGTGAATGTGCCAGAGGATACGCAGTTTCCACTTTCCGCCGAGAATGGTATTGAGAAGCGCGAGTGCGCAGGTGTAGCGTTCGTCGAGTACTTGCATTCAGGTCTGCCTGTCTGTTTATATATTGTGAAGCGCAAACAAAGGTAAGTGAAGTTTACAGGCATCAGCGCCGCAGAGCGCGTAAAAATCTGTGAAATTTTCTCTTCCACACTTCTCTCCTTCCGGCACAGGCGTTTTATTTAATCCGGCTAAGGCCGCGTTATACCACTCTGTACAGACAGTGCGGGTGACCGGGATGCCTGCCGGTGCGCCACGCGCTGCTGCCGGCCGCGAACCGCTTTATTTCAACAGCTTTATTTCTACAGAAAACCGGCACAGCTTTATTTCGTAACTCACGATAAACGCCTCTTAGAGAATCGTTTGCTTTGAGACACCTTTTTCAACCCGATTCTGCGAACCCTTCATTCGCCTCCGGAGCGCCCGTGGCCTCGCCTGCGGGGAAAACGGCGAGTGCTTCGCAGTGCGTTTCACGGAAACACGCGTGCGGTGCGAACTTTCACGACAATACGATCGGGCGGGCGCCCTTTTGCGTACCGGTTTGACTATTTAATTTTGAGTCTTCATGCATGTTTGTGGTAACAGCTGAGAAGATACTGCCTTCTTAAACGC
>CAJJRX010000028.1 GCA_905194315.1 uncultured Sutterella sp.
GGTGGGTGGTGTGGAAGGGGCAAGTGGGGAATCTCACTTCCCCTATCCGATTTGCCGGGAGCGCCCGCCTGTTAAAGGCGCCCGGATCCTTGCGTTTTATCAAAGGTGAGTGAGACGGAGAAAATTTTCTGCGCCTGCGCCAAGACAGCACACCACCGCCGGTAGGAGTATTGGAAATACTGCACCGTCCGAAAACACGCTTTCAGGCGCTGTTTTCACATAAATCTGAAAGGCGGTCGCGCCGCTATCTGAAACCACTTCTAAAGGCAAACCCATGAGAAGCACCAATCCCGGCTTTGTCCCGGACTCTCCTTTTTACCGCCCGCTGCCGCCGGAATGGCTTGATTTTTTCGCCCGTTTCCCGAAGGCTGAACTGCACTGTCACCTGCTTGGCACCATCACAAAAGAAACCTTCCGCGACCTTGTGAGGCTCTCAGGCTCGACGGCCCTGACAGCCGCCGAAATCGACGAGTTTTATACGCGCGGCGAAAAGCCCGTCGGCGTGCTGCGCATCTTCCGTGCGCTTGAGAAGGACATTCTCACGAAGCCGGAGTTTCTCCGCCGCATCACGCTTGAGCATCTTGAACGGGCCGCTGCACTCGGTGTGCGCTACATTGAGTTTTTCTGGAACTGGACCGGCCTTGCGCACTCGATGAGTTTTGAAGCCGCACAGGCTCAGATTGTCGAAGGACTCAGGGAAGGTGAGCGGCGTTTTGGCATCACCGGCCGTCTGATTCCCTCGATCGACCGCGAGGATACGCCTGAAGCGGCGGTCGAGCTCGTGCGCGAAATGATCGCTCACCGGCAGCCTGAAACCATCGGTCTCGGCATCGACTACCGCGAAACCGCTCATGAGCCCGAAAACTTCTGGAAAGCCTACCGTCTGGCAAAAGAGGCCGGTTTCCGGACGACGGCGCATGCGGGGGAGTTCGGTGAGCACTGGCGCAATGTCGAGACCGCGCTTACGCTGCTTGAATGCGACAGAATCGATCACGGCTACACGATTGTCGACAACGAGGCGCTTGCCGCTTCAGAGGCTGCCCGCAACACCTGCTTTTCTGTCGTCCCGACCAACTCCTACTATCTGAGAACATTCTCAGACGAGGAGTGGGCAGTGCGCCATCCGATCCGGAAAATGGTGGAGCTCGGCCTGCGCGTATTCCCGAACACAGACGATCCTGCCATGCATCAGGTCAATGCCAGTGAGGCATGGATGCTGATGTTCAACTATCTCGGTTTCTCGCTCTCCGATCTGCGCGGCTTTCTGCTCAACAGTATCGAAGCCGCCTGGGTCGATGAAACACTCAAAGCACGCTGGCGCAAAGAGTGGCCTGAAGCGTTTGACACACTGGCAGCCGGACTGCCTGCCATCGGCTAAAGGAGGGCAGAGGAGATGTTTGAAACGCTTATCTGCGTCATCGCACTGATCATTGCCGGCTACGGCATTGCGCGAAACTACAACGCCGTGGTCGTGCTCTTTGTAGTCGGTCTGGCGCTTCTGTATATTTCGGTTGGGCTCGGCCACGATGTGCTGCCCGCCAAAACAGCCTCCGGGCTTGTATGGGCGGATCCCTTTAAAGTGATCAAAAACCTCTTTGTGTCGCAGTACTCCAATGCCGGTCTGATCATTCTGACGCTTTTCGGCTTTGCGGCCTACATGTCGCATATCGGTGCCAACGAAATGGTTATCCGCGTGCTGTCGCGCCCGCTCTCAGGGATCAGCTCGCCGTACATCCTGGTGCCGTTTGTCTTCTGGATCGGCACACTCGCACAGATCATCATCCCGAGCGCCGCCTCGCTGGCCGTTGTCCTGATGTCCACGCTCTATCCGGTTCTGCGGGCCGCAAAGATGTCACCGCTCACGGCAGGCGCAGTGATTGCCACCACGGCCACCATCGTTCCGACACCGCTCGGGGGCGATAATGTTGTTGCCGCCCGTGTGCTCGGGTTTGAAAACGTGGTTGACTACGTGTTTTATCACCACGCACCGATCACTGTTCCCGCGATTCTGATCATGGGTGTTGTGCATTACTTCTGGCAGAAGCATATGGACAGAAAAGACGGCGGTGTGGTAGGCGAAGATCCCGCACAAGGCATTGAGAAGCGCGACTTTTCGCATGTTCCGCTCTGGTACGCCGTGTTTCCTGTGCTTCCGCTCATCCTCACCATCGTGTTCTGGATCTTTGCCAAGTCAGTGAAGATCGGGCTCGTGGAAATCACACTCTTTTCGTTCTTCCTTGCACTGGCTGCTGAGGTTATCCGCAAGCGTAACCTTCGCAGCGCTACCGCTGACGTCGGCCTCTTTTTCACAGGCATGGGGGAGGGGTTCCACAAAGTGGTCGTGCTGATTGTGGCCGCCTCAACAGCGGTCGCCGGCCTGAAGTCGCTCGGACTGATTGACACGATTTCAAGCTCGATTGCGAACTTCGAGAACGCAAAAACCGGTCTGATGCTCGCTTTCTCCGGTATTACTGCGCTGATCACCTTTATCAGCGGCTCGGGTAACGCCGTTTTCTACAGCTTTATCGAGATTATTCCAGAAATCGCCCATAAAGCCGGTATTGATCCGATCATGGTTGCGCTGCCGATGCAGTGCACCTCCAACCTGATCCGTGCGGTCTCACCTGTGGCAGCCGTCGTGATTATCGTGGCGGGTTTTCTGAAGATCAATCCGCTCACCCTGGTCAAACGCACGAGCGTGCCGCTGCTCTCGGGTTTTGTTGCAGTGATCGGTCTCTCTGTTGTGAAGTACAGCGGACTCTTCTGAGCGCTCTGAGCGTCAGTTAACCTCTAAGCACAGTGTGAAAACGCTGTGCTTCTTTCTTGGCTGCGCAAATAGAGCAGGGGAGATTGCAGCCGCCCTGTTCCCGCCCGGTCGCTTTCACACGCTCAGAGATAACCGAGCGGTTATGCGGAGCATCTGCGTCAGGCAGCAGGCACACCAGACGCTTTTCGCGCGACTCTAGAGCCCCCGGTCCGGGCGGGATCTCCTCAGCGGCGCCGGCAGCGGTCATCGTGCCGGAGCGCTGCTGCACAGACCGGGTGCGTGACGGGATACGGACGGATATGGAAGAAGAAAAGAAAAAAACTTCTTGGCAACCGGCGGTATGACTGCCTGGCAGACTGAACGGAAAGCAGCCGCAAAAAGAAATCACAGATTCATGCACCAACACGCAGAAGTCACACAGAAAGGATGCGATTGAGCATACGGCGAGACCGGAATGCGAAGAACCGGCGGCAAAAAAGTACTTTTCAGCCTTAAAAATTATTCAACATAATAGTAGTTATGTTGAATATTTCAATTTTCAGCCGGTTTTGATGCTTTCAGGCACTTTTGCGCCTGACCGAACTTCAGCCGTCACGGACGACGGTTTTTAAGCCGTTCCCTTTCCTCGCGTCTGCAAAACCGGTGAGATTACTGATAAGATTTCCTTCGATCCGCCCGCTTTTTTTCTTTTCAGGAATCCGGATGTATGCGAGCCATTAAACAGTACATTGTCGACGCCTTCTGTGCGGAAGTTTTTCGCGGCAACCCGGCCGCGGTCTGTATCCTTACCGCGCCGTTGAGCGATGAGCTCATGCTCAGAATCGCTCAGGAAAACCGTCTCTCGGAAACCGCTTTTCTGCTGCCTGAATCCGGTCACTACCGGTTGCGCTGGTTTACGCCGGGCGCTGAAGTTGATCTGTGCGGACATGCCACACTCGGAAGCGCTTTTGTGGCACTTAACTACCTCACGCCCGAGGCACAGTCCGTGCGTTTTGAAACATTGAGCGGCACGCTTACCGTCAAACGGGAAGGAAACCGCTTTGCGATGGACTTTCCCGCCTACCGGCTTGAGAAAGTCGAACTCACCGACGGGCTCAAATCCGGCCTCCTCAAGGCGCTCGGGGCCGTGCCGCTTGAGGTTTACAGCGCCCGCGACCTGGTGTGCGTCTTTGACGATGAGCGCATTGTGCGTGAAATGAAACCGGATTTTGAGGCCTTAAAGGCCATTCCCGGGCTTCTTGTGCATGTGACGGCGCCCGGCAGAGACTTTGACATGGTCTCTCGCAGCTTTGCGCCCAAAATCGCCATCGATGAGGATCCGGTGTGCGGCTCGGGACACTGCCATCTCGTTCCCTACTGGTCAAACCGCCTCGGCAAGACCGCCCTCCTCGCCTGTCAGGCTTCCGAGCGCGGTGGTGTGCTCTGGTGTGAGGACAATGCGAACCGCATCACACTCAAGGGCGAGGTGGCCCTCTTTAGCGAAGGCACCATTCACGTGCCGGACTGATCAGCGAAAGGAACCCAAACGAAAAAAGGAGGCGTCTGAGCGTCTCCTTTTTTTCAGAAGAGTTTTGTTGCGGCCGCACCAAGCAGCATCAGCGCGATGCCGGCGCTCTTTTTCAGATTGACCGGCCGGCGGGCTGTGCCGAAAAGGCCGAAATGGTCCACCAGTACGCCGCCGAGCGTCGCCCCGATGAGAAGCACCATCACCGTTCCGCCGGTGCCGATGACGTGCGAGAGCGTCACATTCACATAGACATAAATTGCGCCAAGCACGCCGCCAAGCCACGCCCACCAGGGCCCGAAACCCTCGTGCTGCGGGCGCCGCAGAGGCACTTTTCCGCTCAGGATAAGAAACGAGCAGATCAGCGTCAGCAGAAGAATACCGGTGACAAACGAGACGACCGTGCTTTTGAGCGCCGAGTGGACAATCTGGCCGAGGTAGCCGTTCACGGCCACCTGCACCGCGCCCAGTGTGCCCGAGGCAACGGCAAAAGCGCGCCAGAGCCAGAGCGAGAGCTCACCTGAGGCAACGGCAGGCTGCGCACCCCCGCCCTGCCTTGCGAGCGCGGTGAAAACCACACCGGCCACCAGAAGCGCTGCGCCGAGAATCCGGTAGAGCGAAAGCGGCGAAACCGGTGCGTGAAAAAGCCCGAAATGGTCAATGATAAGTCCCATCAGAATCTGTCCGAACACCGGAAAAATCACGGTCTGCACGCCGCCCAGCCTCGGAAGGAGCAGCACGTTTCCTGTGAGAAACACCACCCCGCAAAAGCCCCCTAGCCAGATCCAGGCAGGCTCGCCGGAGAGTCTGGCCCACGGATACGCCAGTGTCTCGCCGCTCAGAAGGAGCACGGCGAGCAGAAAAAGGAGCGATACGGCAAAAGAGATCCAGCTCGCGACAAAAGGCGAGCCGAATTTGAGCCGCAGCCGCAGATTCATGCCTGTCTGAAACGGGGCGCCGAGTCCGGCCAGTATGCCGGCTAACCAGGAAAACATAGTGGGTGATGGGGCCTGCTTGTTGAACTGCGCATAGCATACTGGATTTACGCCTGCCACAGGCGTGCCGGCGCTGTGCAAAATCCGATACCGCCTGCGGTTTTGTGCTCTGTCGCTACACGGAACGCCTCAACTGTGCTAAAAAGAGAGTATGTGTAAAGAGAGGAGCTGTTAAACACTATGCCGTCGCATCCGCAGACCGATGACCCGGATCCTTCAGCCCGCCAGACAAACGGGGAGCCTTCCCGGAACGACAACCAGCACGGACTCACGCCTGAACGGCAGCGCAAACGTCGCCGCCGTCAGGTAAACCGTCAGTCCGGACTGCGCTACCAGCTGCCTGCAGGTCTGCTGCAGTTTGAAAAGGGAGAGTCTCTTCCTGAAGGCCTGAAGGTGCTCGCGCGTACCCATCATGTCTACATCATTACGGAGAGCCGTGAAAATCTCGCCAGAGACGCCTTTGAACGTCTTGCCCGGGATATGGGGGCGAATGCCGTGCTTAACATCACCACCCGTGAAGACAGCGAACAGTACGGCGGCAAGGTCTTCCGCCGCTTTGTGATCAAAGGGACGCCGGCGATTGTCGGCGCCGAGTCCCGCGCGCCGTCTGCGGTCTCCAAATCAATGGCTATCCGCCACTTCCCCAATCCTGCCGTGGTGAAGGCCTATCAGCGCCGCGCCCGTGATCTTCAGCGCTCGGAAAAGAAAATCCGCGCCGACGAGGGCTTTGAGCGGATGGACCGCTCGATTGCACAGAATGTGCTCTTTGGCGTTCTGGTCGTGCTCGCCCTTATCGCCGCCTTTGCGTTTAACCGGTAAAACTGCCTTCCTATGCTTGCCGCCTTTGCGATTTTCGCGCTCACCATCACGTTTGTGATCTGGCAGCCTAAAGGACTCAATATCGCGTGGAGTGCGCTCGCAGGCGCCCTCCTCGCGCTGGCCACCGGCATTGTCAGCCTCGAGGATATCCCGGTTGTCTGGAACATTGTCTGGAATGCCACCGCCACGCTGATTGCGATTATTGTCTCAAGCCTTCTGCTTGACGAGGCGGGCTTTTTTGAATGGGCGGCACTGCACGTCGCACGCTGGGGCCGCGGTTCGGGACTGCGGCTTTTTGTTCTCGTGATCCTTCTCGGGGCCGTTTTCTCGTGTTTTTTTGCTAATGACGGCGCCGTGCTGATTCTCACACCGCTCCTGATGGCCATGCTCCATGCACTCGGCTTTGACAAGCGCCCTACCATCGCCTTTGTCGTGGCGGCAGGCTTTATCGTCGACTCGGCAAGCATTCCGCTCATCGTCTCGAATCTGGTGAACATCGTGAGCGCCGACTTTTTCGGACTCAATTTTGCGCAATATGCCGCTGTGATGGTGCCGGTGAACTTCGCCGGCATTGCCGCCGCCCTGCTCACGCTTTATCTCTACTTCCGGCATTTCATCCCCGCGCGCTATGACGTCAGCCGGCTTGCGCTGCCGGCCTCGGCGATCCGCGATCCGCTCACCTTCAAAGCGGGCTGGATTGTTCTCTCGCTGCAGCTTGCAGGCTTTTTCATTCTCGAGCCGCTTGGCATTCCGGTGAGTGTTCTCTCGGGCACTGCTGCACTCTCTCTGCTCCTGGTGGCCGTGCGCGGACGGGTAATCGATACGCGCTCGGTGCTTAAAACCGCGCCATGGCACATCGTGATTTTTTCGCTTGCCATGTATCTGGTGGTCTACGGGCTGAAAAATGCCGGCGTCACGCAGCTGCTCTCCGATGTGCTGACTGCGCTCGCCGGGTTGGGACTCACCTGGGCCACTGTGGGAACCGGGTTGATCACCGCGTTCCTCTCCTCCGTGATGAACAATCTGCCGTCTGTGCTCATCGGCGCGCTCGCCATTGACGGGTCCGCCGCGGACGGCATTGTCCGGGAAGGCATGATCTACGCCAACGTGATCGGCTGCGATCTCGGCCCGAAAATCACCCCGATCGGGAGTCTTGCCACGCTGCTCTGGCTTTTTGTGCTTGAAAAGAAGAATCTCACCATCAGCTGGGGACTGTATTTCCGCATCGGCATTGTGCTCACGCTCCCGGTGCTGCTTGCCACGCTCCTGACGCTGAGCTGGGTGCTCTCGCACTGACCAGGCTGCAGACAGAAACGGGTCAGAGCGAACTGCATCTGACCCGTCGGTGGTGAACCGGTTACAGAAACCCGTTATTTTGCGCCAAGCATCGCGGATTTAAGCCCCGAGTCAATCGCCTTGGGACCGAGCCAGATGCCGAGCACGCTCATATAGAGGTCGCGCCCGCCGAGGTTCTGATCGATCAGCTTCTTGTTGACATAGACAGCTGTTTTGTTCGCGTCAGTGAAGTCAAAGTCAATCACATCACCCGTTTTCACGTCGCCAATCCTGTTCATGCACGCGACGAGAGCATCGATTTCACTCTGGATATGCTTGCGGGTCGCTTCTGGCGTGTTGTCGGCAAGGCCTTCAACCAGTGCGTCAACAAACGTCTTTGCCCCCACGTCGCGCGCCATCACAAGGCGCACACGCATCGGTGCAGGTAGTTTGGCAATGGCATCAAGACTCGCGGCGGCACCGTTCAAATAAAGCCCTGCCGCATAGACTTTGAAAAACACCTTGGTGCGCATACCGGCGCCAGAGAGCTTGAGCGTGCTGCCTGCAACGGCGGCGCTTTCCTCAAACTGCGCGTCACCGACCTGAACAGCGGCCATCGACTGCGAGGCCATCACGGAGGTGGCAAGAAGCGCTGCGAGAAGTGTTCTGATCTTCATTGAAAAATTATCCTCAAACGTTTGGTTTGTTTTACGACGCAGGCAGTATAGACCGTCTGCAGGCACCATAACGCCTCTGAAAATACCCAATGCGGACTAATCCGCCTAAGAAGCGGCAAAAAGCTGAGAGCACAAAAAGCCGGACGTTCCGTCACAGGAATCATCCGGCTTAAAAAGGCTCTCAACGTTCAGACTGCTCTTATTGAGCTTTCTGCTTGGCCAGCAAATCGCGGATTTCGCGCAGCAGCGCAATATCTTCCGGAGTGGGAGCGGGCTTGGCCTTTTCCTCTTCCTCTTTCTTCTTCGAGAGGCGGGCAGCTTCAGCCTCGAGGCGGGCACGCAGCGTGGTCACGGCCTTGATGAGCCAGAAGATCACGAAGGCGAGCAGCAGGAACTGCACAATGGCGGTAAGGAAGGCGCCGTAGCCGAACACGGTGGCACCGGCCTTGACCAATGCGTCATAGGTCTGCGGACCCGTATAGCCTTCGACGGGCTTGAGCACGACAAAGAGATTCGTAAAATCAGGACGGCCGACGAGCACGCCGAGCAGCGGGTTCACAATGTCCTTCACGAGGCTGTTGACAATGTTGGAGAAGGCTGCACCGATGATCACGGCAACGGCCAGATCCATCACATTGCCTTTGGAGATAAAGGCCTGAAATTCTTTCAAAAACTGACGCATGATAGTAAAAGTTCGCTAAAAGTTATACAAAAACAAATGTGTCCCGGGGCTGCATCTGCACAGCACCTGAGCCGGTATTACGGCTCGCACGGCGCGGCAGACTCACCCCCGAACGTTGAGAGCAGGCGGAAAATGTTTTCCAATGCTGCTTTGAGCATCAGATCTTCACGATAGGCATCCTGCCCGAGCGGCGTATCGGAAGAGGAAACTGGCGCGACCGGGAAAATCGCACTGACCCCGGCAGCATAGAAATCGTCGGCATTCTCCGGCATGAAACGGGTAAGCAGCACAAAAGGCGCACTCCCCTTTTCCCTGAGCACCCCGGCAATGAGTCCCGACTCAAGCGACTGAAGCGTCACCTCGGGGAGTGCCGCCACAATAAGGTCGGCACTGCACTGCGGCGTTTTCTCGCCCTCAGTGGCGAAAACCGCAGCGGGGTCGTTTTCAACCTGAGCGTAAAGCATGCCGCGCATACCGGCAAGGGCACCGCCGCCGGTGAGCCCCCCGGCGAGGCCGAGGAGTTTTTCACCGCCCTGACGCTGGATGGTGGCGGCAACGTGACGAAGGCCCGCCTCAAGAAGTGCAACGTGCTCCTGCGTCACGCCGTCCTCCGCGCCCACCTTTGCGAGCAGCGACTGAGGGGCGTTGAGCGTGTCAGAACCTTCTGCGAGCACCGTGATTTTATGCGCGTTCGGGCTCAGGAAAAAGCGGTTGGGCTGAATCTTGTCAATGGCTGTGAGCGAGGCGCCCATCGGCAGGAAGGGCTTGCCCTGACGGTTGAAAAAGCGCACGCCAAGCGCGGCAGCCAGACCGCAGCCCGCGTCTGCGCAGCAGATGCCGGCAAGCGAGACGATCACATTTCTGTGACCGGCCGAGAGTGCGTGGGCAAGGAGTTCGCCCACGCCGTAGCTTGTGGTGTTGAGCGCACTGAACCCGGGCTGGCGCAGCTGCATGCCGGCGGCCTCCGAGGCGGCGATCACGGCCGTGTCACCCGCGCTCAGATAGCGTGCCGTCACCGGCACACCGCACGGTCCCATCACAGGCATCACGACGAACTGACCGCCTTTACTGGCACGGTACAGCTCAAGGAGCTCCATGCCGGAGAGCTCACTGTGCAGAGTCCTGATACTGACAGAACCGCCAAAAACCTTACTGGCAGCCTGAATCATCGCTTTGATGCGGTTTGCGGACAGACTCGGACTGAAACTCTCAGGGATACACAACAACTGCATTTGTTTTCTACTCACACCTACCGGGCTAATTCACTTCCGGGACACTGCCCATTCACAATGTCTCAGATTAATCTTTTATTTTAGCAAACCTGCTCAAAAGTCGGAAATTTTCAGTTTCAGAGCGTTCAGCACCCGGAGAGAAAGTCGGTTATAGTTTCAGGCTCGAAGTCCGACACAAAACACAAAGCGCAAATGTTCACAATTCTCAAATGGTCTTTCGCCGCTCTGGCTGCCATCGCGGCCGCAGGCGGCCTCTGGTATGTCACAACGGACGAGTTCGGTGCGGAAATGTCGCCCGAAGCGCTCAAACGCTTCGAGCGCTCGCCAAACTATATTAACGGGCACTTTGTCAACACCGACCCCGTGCTCGCTAACACCCCGGGAGCCAAAGACGCGCCGAAGGTGAGCATGCTCTCATGGTTTTTCTCCGTGGTAATGCCGCCCGACGGCAAGCAGCCCGCTGAACCCCTGCCCTCCGTGCGGTTTGATCCGGTGCGCGCCCAGCGCAATATCCCCAACGACGCCGTTATCACGTGGCTCGGTCACTCTGGGGTGGTGCTTCATCTGGACGGAGAAACGATTGTGGTGGATCCGGTCGTCAAACGCGCCTCGCCCCTTCCGGTGACCGGCAAACCTTTTGAGACGGTCGTGCCGCTCGAAGCGTGGATGCTCCCGCAGGTCATCGACGCAATGCTCATCTCGCACGACCATTACGACCATCTCGAGGCGGACACGATCCGCTTTCTCGCGCCGCGCGTCTCGCAGTTCTACTGTCCGCTCGGCGTCGGCGAGCACCTCAAGCGCTGGGGGATTGCGCCCGATCGCATCACCGAGCTTGACTGGGACGAGACTGCACGTCTTGGCGGACTGCGCGTGACCCTCACCGAAAGCCGGCACTTCTCGGGACGCACATTCAAAGGGCGTGACACCACACTCTGGGGCGGCTTTGTGGTCGAAGGCAGCCAGAAATTCTATTTCTCGGGCGACGGCGGCTACGGTGCGCACTTTGCGAGAATCGGTGAGCGCTACGGCCCGTTTGACTTTGCCTTTATCGAAAACGGCGCTTATAACGCAGCCTGGGCCGGTATTCACATGACACCCGAAGAGACACTCTCGGCAGCGGTCGACGTCGGTGCAAAGCGCGTCATGCCGGTGCACTGGGGCCGGTTTGATCTGGCGTTTCACCCGTGGACCGAGCCCGTCGAGCGGCTCATCAAAGCGGCGCGCGTCCGGCCGGACATCACAATTGTGACCCCGGTGATCGGCGAGAGCTTTCTCACGAGCGATGCGCCCGGGATGACTGAACGCTGGTGGCGGCGCGTGAAGTAGCCTCGTTTTCAACGACTTCTTACAGGTTTTTGTGCCGCTTTGACACGACTTGCGCTAAGATAGATCCTTTACGTGATTTGACTTACAGTTGAGTACTCTAGTTTGCCATGTTGACACCGGAAGAAATCGCCACCATCAGCCACTGCCTCTCCAACCCCACCCGCTTCGCGATCATCGGCTGGCTTAAGCAGCCGGAGAAACATTTCCCTGCGAACTGCACGGGTGTGCCTAACGGGGTCGGGGTGTGCATGGGACTGATTGCTGACAAGGCCGGGCTTTCCACCTCGACCGTCTCGCTTTATCTCTCGAAGATGGTCTCGGCAGGTCTGATGTCAAGCCAGCGCATCGGCAAGTGGACGTACTACCGTCTCGAGCCCGAACGCCTGAAGGCCTACGGCGACGCTGTGGTCAATTTCGGACTCGACTGAGAACCGCGCGGGTCCGCCCGTCATCACCAGTTTCAAGCCTTAGCCCCGGCTCTCCGGCGCTGAGGCTTTTCTTTTATGCTCCGCCTGAGCACCCCTCACAGAGCACTGTGCGGAAACGGTTAACACCTGTTTTAGAAATACAGGATTGTCATTAATCCAAACACTCTAGGGACTTTTTCACGGCCAAAACGCCTGAGTAAAGGCCGTTTCGGCTGGTATAGTTAAATGACGCCGCGCGCTTTGCGGCGCAACTCCTATTAACCGGTTTCTGGAAAAAAGACCCGATGAAAAAACGTGAATTACTCAAAGGCGCTTTTGCGCTCGGCACACTCAGTGCGCTCACACCGCGCGCCTTTGCGGCGGTCAGTCCCGCCATCGACCCGACGATTAACGTGGAAAACCAGAATTTCTGGGGTGAGATGCTCGACAAATACCGTCACGACAAAAAAGTCACCGAACTGCTGTTTGTCCGTTATCTCGGCGGCTGCAACGCCCGCATCCAGTTCTACGTGAAGTCGGGTAAGAAAGAGATCTGGCATCTCAAGTTTGAATCCGCGGGTTACGTTGGCAAACAAGGCATCGACAAGGAAAAGGAAGGCGATGCGAAGACGCCTACGGGTGACTTCGGTGTGCTCGAGGCATTCGGCATCATGCCCAACCCCGACACCGCCCTGCCCTGGATTGATGTCACGCCGACGACCTATGCCTGTGACGAGCAGGGTCCGCACTACAACAAAATCATCGACACGAAGAAAACCGGCCACCAGTGCAAGGGGGAGGAGATGTACGAAATCACCCCCTGCTACAACTACGGTATCGCCACGGACTTCAATAAGGAAGGTGTCTGGCCCAAGGGCAGCGCTATCTTTGTGCATGTCAAGGGCGCCAAACCCTACACGGGCGGCTGCATCGCGCTTGATGAAGCCGATATGGTCACGGTGCTCAAGGCGGCTCACGCAGGCATGCGTGTGATCGTGCACGGCAACTGATAGCAGCAGCGCTTTAAAGTGCAATGCGCCCGGCGGAATTCCGTCGGGCGCACTCTTCTCTGAGCCGGGTACTTCTGCTCAGAAGCGGTTTACTGCAGGCGGCTTAGTACATCACACCCGAGATACCGAGACCCACAGCCACGGCAATGATCGTGGCAACGAGACCGGGAATCATGAAGGAGTGGTTGAGCACGTACTTGCCGATGCGCGTCGTGCCGGAGCCGTCAAAGGCGATGGCAGCCACGAGCGAACCGTAGGTCGGGATGAAGAAGTAGCCGTTCACAGCCGGGAACATGGCGATGAGCGTCTGGCAGGGAATGCCCAGCGCGGCACCGAGCGGCATCACAGCGCGGGCCGTGGCGGCCTGCGAGTAAAGAAGCACGGAGACGAAGAAGAGCACGAAGGCGAACGTCCAGGGCATAGCCTTTGCAATGTCACCGACCTGCGCGATCAGTTCGGCCTTGTGAGCGCCCACGAAGGAGTCACCGAGCCAGGCCAGACCGAAAATACCGATCATGGCCACAACACCGGCACGCATGGTCGGCGTGGCAACAATCTTGTCAACCTGCGGGCGGCAGGTCACAAGGATGGCAGCGGCGTTCACCAGCATGAAGATTTCAAGCACCGTAGCCATACCGAGCGGCTTTTCAGCGCCGGGCAGCGTGCGCAGCGACGGAATCAGACCGGCCGAGACGGCAATCGCCACACAGACGAGAAACACGATGGCAGAGCGCTTGCCGGTGGCGGGAATTTCACGCGTGGCACTCGTGCCGGCCGTCTTGACCAGACCGGCCTTGACGCGGGCCTGGAAGTCCGGATCGTCAGCGAGTTCCTTGCCAAGGCGCATGGAGATCAGACCGGCCACGATCACGCCGCACAGCGTCGAGGGCACGCAGATAAGCAGAATGTCCGTCAGACCGAAGTCGGTGAAGTGATAGGCGGTGAACATGCCGAGCATGGCAGCCGTGGCGGCGGAGACCGGCGAGGCGGTAATGGACTGCTGAGAGGCAATCGTTGCCACAGCCATCGGGCGTTCCGGACGGATACCGGCGGACATGGCCACCTCATAGATCACAGGCTGGAGCGGATACACAACGTGCCCGGTACCGGCAAGGAACGTAAAGAGCCAGGTGACGAGCGGCGCGAGAATCGTGATGTATTTCGGATTGGAGCGGATGATCTTTTCCGCCACGGCCACGAGGAAGTCAATCCCGCCCGCAGCGTCCATCGTGGCGGCAGCCGTCACCACGCCGAGAATAATCAGCAGCACATCCACCGGTGGCGCTGTAGGCGTCACACCGAAAAAGACACTGAGAATAAAAAGACCGACCCCGCCCCAGATACCGAGGCCGACGCCGTTAAAACGCGCACCGATGAAAATGCAGGCGAGCATGATCACCAGTTCAATCCAGAATAGTGCAGACATAGTCAGTATTCGACGGGAAAGAGTGATCAGAAATGCGATCACGGATTTCCTCATCAGCTCCATGGTTGAGATTATTTTTCACACCGGACGTCTGCCTCTGACCGTCATACGCAAACGTCCGGAGTGTCTGATTTCCTCCGCCTCCTGAAAATCCTGTTGATTGGGATATTCTGCGGCAGAGAGGATACGGAGTGCCGGGCATTCTGCAGACCGCACCCGCGAAAGGAACCGGAGATTCCGTTTCTTACGACTAATTATTAATAGCTAAACCGCTCGGGTAAAGTCTATAATCCGATCAGACTACAATCAATTTTGATCACTTGGACCATGAGAAAAATCGATAATCTTGAAAGCTACCGCATCATTGCGAGCGTTGCACAGACCGGCAGCGCCAGGCTCACCGGTGAGCTGCTCGGCATCGAAACCACGAACGTGTTCCGGTGCCTGCGGCAGATGGAGGAGGAGCTCGGCGTGCAGCTCTTTGACCGCGAAACACGGCCGATGCGCCTCACACTCAAGGGGGAGCTCTTCTGTGCGGCGGCCACGCAGATGCTTGAGATGCAGCGGCATCTGCTGGAGAATTTCAGCGATGACGTCAACGCCGACGGCGGGCTGATCAGGATTGCCTCCACAGCCGGGGCGCGTCACGATACGATCACACCGGCGATTGTGAGTTATCTCAGCGAGCACCCAGGCGTGCAGTTTGAGCTTGCCGACTTCATTGACGGCAGCACGAACTTTATGCGTACGCTCAAAGGTGAGGAGAACGATATCGTGCTGCGCTACGCCGCCGGAGGCTCGGAGCCTGAAGGGGTCTACCGCATCGAACTCGCCGCGGTGCCCTTTTTCGCCTGCGCCTCGCCCGTGTATATCCAGCGCCACGGTGAACCGGAGAGCCCGGCTGACTGCATCCGGCACACCGGGATTCTGCTTCAGCTCGCGGGCCGGAAAATCGTCGAGCATCTGGTCTGCAACGGTGTCTCTGAGCGGCTTCAGTGGGCAAATGTCACCCGCTTTAACAGCCAGCTCGATGCGCGTGACGCACTGGTGATGGGCGCGGGCGTGATTCCCGATCTCGCACTGCCCTATTTCTACGACGTGCTCCGGGCGGGACAGGCGGTTCCGGTGATGCGCGGCTGGCACCGGCCGGCAACAACGATCTGCCTGTATGTGGCACACGAAGCGATGAAAAAGCGGCGGGGGCAGAATTTTGTGGAATGGTTCCGTCAGCGCTATGTCGAGGAGATGGCCCTGCGCCAGCGCTGGGTTGACGAACAATTAGCTTAAGGAGAGCGGCATGTCACTGCTGAATCGGACGGTGGAAGGACTGTTTTTTGAATGCACGTCACGACGCTACTGGCGTTTTGAGCACTTCGGACTCACGGGTGAAACCGGTTTCATCGAGTGCCCGGGCGCGGCTCCGCTCGGTTTTGCCTTTATCCCTGCGGCATCGTCCGAGGGACCTGCGAGTGAGAAAAATCCTGTGCAAACCAGGGGCACCGTGTTTTACTGCCCGCCCGCGGAGCACAACATGATGTTTCACCTCCCGCAGATTGTATGGCTTGTCGCCTCAGGCTATCAGGTGATGATGTTTGACTGGCACGGCGCCGGCATGAGCGAGGGACGCCCCACAATTGAAGGCATCCGGGCCGACGCCCGCTGCGCGCTCAACGCACTTCTTGAGCGAAAAGGCATCACGGAGCTGCCGCTTTATCTCTTCGGTCAGGGGATGGGTGCCTGCGCCGCTCTCTCGCTGCTTGAAAACAGCCCCGTGACATTTAATGCCGTGGTGCTTGAGTCGCTCATAGCAAGTTACCGCGGCTGGATGCTGCACCGCTACGGACCGGGCATCGGGCATCTTTGTGCCGCCCTGCTCCCTGAACATCTGACCGATCCCGTTGAGGAGCTTGCCCGGGTGCGTATCCCGCTCGCACTGGTGATTCCGGGAAAAGATCAGCGTGTTCCTGAAAAGGAATCCGACCGCATCGTGCGTGAAGCGCCCGCACACCGGGAAATCTGGCGCGCGGAGAAGAAAAAGTCGCTTGGCGTCTTTGACTATCCCGGTCCCTGGCGTGAACGCTTTCTCGCGTTCTGCGAAGAGCACCGGACGAGCGCCAGTGAGTGAGCGTTTACAGATAGCAAAGGGGCTCCCGCAGCGGGAGCCCCTTATTCAATGCCTCAGCCGGCGCATCAGTTATGCTGCCGCAGCTGCCTTCTTGCCGGCGATACGGCCGAAGACCAGGCAGTCAAGAATGGCCACGGAGCCAAGACGCACCGCACCGTGCACACCACCCGTCGCCTCACCGGCGGCATAGAGCCCCGGAATCGGCTTATCGGTGCGCACGTCGATGACGCGCGTATCCATATCGGTCACGAGACCGCCCATGCAGTGATGGACCTTGGGCGAGAGCTCACCGATGTACCAGGGGCCTTCCGTGAGCGGCACCTGGTCGTTATTGATATAGCGGCCGAGCACCGGATCCTTCTTGGCCTTGACGTAGCCGTTGAATTCACTGATGGTCTTTTCAAGCGCGGCAGCATTGATGCCGCAGGCCCTGGCCATATCAGCAATGGTGTCGAACTTCTCGACCACTTTGCGCTCGAGCATCTTCTCCAGGAACCCGGGACGCTGCTTTTTGAGCGGTGCCACGTTGGCTTCGTTGGCGATGGCCCAGCAGGTCTTGCCTTTGACCTGTTCAACCATAATCGCGTCGGCACGCACCTTGCGGTTGGCGAGCTCGTTGATGAAGCGCACACCGTCCGTGTTCACCCAGAGACCGTACTCGGCGGCAGCCGTCTGGTTGAACATCCAGCCGATGCCGAGCCCCTTTTCACGCGGGTTACCCCAGGGACCGCACTGAATCCAGTCGTTCTGCACCTGCAGAGCACCAATGGCCGAGGTTTCACGCCACAGCTCTGACGTGGCACCGGGCTGATTGGTCGTATCGAGCTTGTCGCCGAGCTTGGGATCCTGATAGGTGCGGTACTTGAGGTCAGCTGCAAAACCGCCATAGCAGAGCACAACACCCTTTCTGGCGCGCAGGAATTTCACCTTGCCCGAATCCGCCTTCGGGAAGCGGTAGCCTTCACGGACCTGCAGACCGACCACACGGCCGCTCTTGTCACGGATGATATGCTCAACATAGGTCTTCAGGCGAAGCGGAATGCCAAGCGCCTTGCAGGCCTTAAGCTGCTGATTGACAATGCCTGAACCGGAGCCGTTTTTCGTCGTCACATAGCGCGGCACCGAGTGGCCACCCTCCTGACCGATCGCATCGGGCAGGTATTCCACACCGAGCTCCTTGATCGTCCACTCGTAGTTCGAAAGTGCGCTCTCAGCGAGCAGCTTCACCTTTTCCATGTAGTTCATGTACAGACCGGCGGCCAGAATGTCCTTCATCAGCAGCTCAGGAGAATCCTTGATGCCGTGCATCTTCTGCTGCGGGCAGCCGGTGGCGGTCAGAATGCCACCGTTGATGATGGAGTTGCCGCCTGCGGTCGGCATCTTTTCCAGAATCACCACGCTCGCCCCCGCCTTGTGCGCCTCATAGGCGGCAGCCAGACCGGCAAAGCCCGAGCCGATCACGAGCACATCGAATTCCTCGTCCCAGTGCTGGGGCACTTCCGCCGCCACGGCAGAACCTGCTACGAGAGCAGCGCTTCCGGCGAGTGTTGAACCGATCAGACGGCGACGTGTTAAATTGGCCATAATGTGGTCTCCTCAAAACAGATGGTTGGTATCTCTTGGAAAACATTCCAAAGAATTAGGAGATTTTCCTTAGAGTCACCGCATTATGCCACGCAGCGTGCTGATGAGAAACCCCTCTTGGGGTAATCGATATTGGACCTTACCCTAATGTGCACGGGCGGCTTTTGCGGGCACCGTTATTTAGACCACTTAAAAAGAACTGCAGGAGCGGCGTTTTCTTTGAGAGACGAAAAAACCCGGCCGTAAGCCGGGTTTTTCGATGAACGCATATCCGCTTTACTTGAGCGGGAGCTCCTGCTCGTGCATGGCATCAAAGTTCTTCTGCTCTTCGGCAGCAGACTTCGCCTTACCCCACACATCACCCCAGTCGCCCGTAAGAGCGCCCTTGGCGTAGTCGGTGGCACGGTTTTCAAAGAAGTTGGTGTGCGTCACACCGAGCATGGCGTCAACCCACGGCAGCGGGTTCTTCTTGACGCCGAAGATCGCCTTCATACCGAGGCCGAGCAGACGGCGGTCGGCAATGTAGCGGATGTATTCACGCACCTCACCGCGGGTGAGTCGCTTCATTTCCGTCACACCGAATGCGAGATCGATGAACTTGTCCTCCAGGTCAACCATGATTTCCGCAATCGTGTAGATACGGCTCTTGAGTTCGTCGGTCCAGAGTTCGGGACGCTCTTTGATGTATTCGCGGAACAGACGCGTCATCGATTCGGTGTGCAGCGTCTCGTCGGCGATCGACCAGGAGATGATCTGGCCCATGCCCTTCATCGTGCCGTTACGCGTGAAGTTGAGCAGCATCACGAACGAGGAGAACAGCTGCATGCCTTCGGTAAAGGCCGAGAAGGCGGCGATCTGCGCAGCAAGTTCCGTGTCCTTTTCGCTCACTTCGTTAAAGAAGTTGTGCTTGGCGGCCATGGCTTCGTACTGCAGAAACTCGTTGTAGATGCTCTCGGGCAGACCCAGCGTTTCAATGAGGTGCGAGTAGGCGGCGATGTGCACGGCTTCACGGCCGGCAAACGACGAAAGCATCATGCGCACTTCGGGGTGGTGAAAACGCGGGAGGTAGTTGTTCACATACGCACCCGAGACGTCAATGTCGCCCTGCGTGAAAAAGCGCAGAATCTTCGTGAGGAAGTCCTTTTCCGAGTCGGTAAGCTTGCTGTTGTAGTCCTTGACGTCCTCGAGCATCGGCACTTCCGTCCAGAGCCAGTGCATCTGTTCGCTTTCCATAAAGGCCTCATAGGCCCAGGGATAACTGAAGGGCTTGTAGTAGTTGCGGGCACCCAGAAGTCCCAGATCGTCTTTGTTCTCAGCCATTTTTATTCCAGATTTTTCAAAATTGATTCTTCTCTCATGCACGCCGGCCGCAGTGAAAGACCTGCGGCCGCAAGGGCGTGCAGCGCGATCAGCCTTCGCAGGCCAGACACGTCGTGTCGTCAGCCACGCTCGTCATATCGATTTCGTCCTCGATACGCTTGCGCTCGACAGCCACACCGACGCGGTCAGCCTTTCTGAGCTTGTCCGAGCGGTTGTAGTACAGGCTCTTGAGACCGCGCTTCCATGCCATGAAGTGGCAGGCATGCAGATAGCCGATCGACACGTCAGGCGGGAAGAACATGTTGACGCTCTGCCCCTGATCGATGAACTGCTGACGGTCAGCGGCCATTTCCACAATCCAGCGCTGGTCGATTTCGATCGCGGTCTTGAAGGTGTTGCGGATCTGCTCGGGCAGGTCCGTGCGGTGCTGCACGCTGCCGTCGTGTGCGATGATGTCGGCCCAGAACTCATCCGTGTCAAGCCCCAGACGCGCCACTTCAGCCTTGAGGAAGCGGTTCTTCATGATGTAGGCGCCCGAGATCGTGTCCTGACGGTAGATATTGGCGCGGTACGGTTCGATCGAGGGACTCGTGCCGCCCATAATGAGCGAGGAGGACGCGTTGGGGGCCACACTCATCCAGTGCGAGAAGCGGCGGCGAACACCGCTTGCAGCCGCATCGGGGCAGGCGCCGCGGCGCTCGCACAGATTGCGGTCAGCCTCTTCGCAGGCCTGACGGATATGGCGGAAGATCGCCATGTTGGTGACCTTGGCCACCACCGACTCGAACGGAATGCGGTTTTTCTGCAGATACGCATGAAAGCCCAGCGCACCGAGCCCGACAGAGCGTTCGCGCATGGCCGAGTAACGGGCACGCGAAATCTGATCCGGGGCGTGATCGATAAAGTACTGCAGCACGTTATCGAGAAACTCGAGCACGTCCTCGATGAACTGCGGCACATGACGCCACTGATCGTAGTACTCAAGGTTGAGCGAGGAGAGGCAGCACACGGCGGTGCGCTCACTCGAGGTGGGCAGGAAAATTTCCGTGCACAGGTTCGAGCCGTTGATCTTGAGCCCCTTGTCCTTCAACCAGGAGGGCAGCGCGCGGTTGGCCGTGTCGGTAAAGACGAGGAACGGTTCACCGGTATGCATGCGCAGCTCGAGAATACGCTGCCAGAGATCGCGGGCGCTCACCACGTCGACCACCTCACCGGTGCTCGGGTGCTTGAGCTCCCAGGAGTCATCGGCATTCTCGTCACGCATCGAGGCTTCAATCTTCTGCATGAACGCGTCGGAGATATTGACGCCGTGATGCAGGTTGAGCGCCTTCATGTTCTGGTCGCCCGTGGGCTTGCGCATTTCGATGAACTGGATGATATCCGGATGGTCAATCGAGAGGAACGCCGCATAGGAGCCGCGGCGCGTGGAGCCCTGACGGTACGCGAGGCAGGCCGCATCGTAAACCTTCAGATGCGGCATCACGCCCACACTCTTTTCGTCCGCGGAACGGATGCCGACGTGAATACCCACGCCGCCCCCGAGCATCGAGAGCCAGTTGACTTCCGAGAGCGTGTCAACGAGCCCTTCGGCGCTGTCTTCCATGTACGAGAGAAAGCACGAGACGGGCAGCCCCTTTTTCGTGCGGCCGAAGGCGAGAATCGGCGTGGAGAACGAGAGCCAGTGCTGGCTTGCGTAGTCATAAATACGCTGTGCGTGTTCAGGATTGGAAGCAAACGCCTCTGCGACAAATTTCAAACGCTCCTGGGGGCTTTTCTCCTCCGGGCGCATATAGCTTTCACGCAGGCGCATCAGCCCGAGCTCATCAAACAGCTTATCTCGACTCAAATCCATCTGCACAGACATTGTTTCGCTTTCCTAATAACCTATATTTCAGCAAAATTACCCCCTATACCGGTCAGTATATGGGGTATAAATACCTATTCAAACACAAGCTCTTGTGTTTAGTGTCGTTCAATACTACCCTTTTCAAAGAGCGTTGAAAAGAGCGCCCCGACATTCATTCGACCTAGTCATTGCACCACTGCGGTGGTAAAAGCCCCTCAAACCCCGCTGTTGCGGGCGCTTGAGGCGGGTATAACCAATTTTTGTGATGGCACTCAAAAACGTGCCGCCCGGGCGCAATCAGTAACAAATACCTTAGCAAAATTGTCGGACTTTTGATACACTACAGAAATCGATATTCTAGCGTGCGACGCACCCGCTCAGCGTGCCGCCCGGAGAACGCCTCCCCTGAATACGGGGGCTGCGCCTCCTTCCCCGCTCTCTGCGGGGCTGCCGACAGCGGGCTGTGCGCACTGCAGTCAACGGAGATTTTTATCATGACGATTAAAGTTGTTACCGACGCCACCCTTGAAAGTGATGTCCTCAAAAGTGAAAAGCCCTTTGTGCTCGCCGTAGGTGCCACCTGGTGTGTGGACTGCCGCCGTGCCGCGCCGTTTTACCAGAAGTTCGCCGGTGAATACGCCGACCGCGCCACGTTCGGTGCCGCCGACAGTGAAGCCAATCCGGCCGTGGTGGAAAAGTTCCGCGTCGTGAACATTCCGACCATGGTGGTGGTCAAGGGCGGCGAAGAAGTCGCCCGCCTCGTCGAGGTGAAGACCCCGGCCGAACTCAAGGACTGGCTTGATCGCAATCTCTAAACAGGATGCGGGGTGCACCCGCGAGGTGCACCGCCCTTCTCCCCGGCAGCGCTGCCGGGGTTTTCGTTTTCTCAAACCGCAAGAGACTTTATGCTGATTGATGTAACGCTTGACAAGGCCTATGCGCTCATGACCGGGGGTCCCACGATTCTCGTCTCCACGCGCAGCCAGGACGGACGCGATGATGTGATGGCCTGTGCCTGGAACACCCTCTTTAACATGGATCCCACGCAGGTGATTGTGGTTTTCGACCTTGAACACGACTCGACGAAGAACATCCTCGTCACGGGTCAGTTCGGCATCTCGATTCCGGGCGACGCGCTCAAGGCCGGTCTTCTCAAGGCCGGCAGTGTGCACCTGAGAGAGATCACCGAAGACAAGTTTGACTTTGCCGGGCTCGAAAAGCTGCCCTCGCGTGTGATCGGCGCCCCGCTCGTCAAAGGCGCCATCGGCTATCTGGAATGCCGCCTGATGGATCGCGATCTCTTTGAGCGCACCGGTATCGCGCTCGCCGAGGTGGTCTCCGCCCGCGTTGAAGAGGATTACTGGGACGGCTCGAGCCTGGTGTGTGAAGGTCAGAAAGAGCAGACCATGCACTCGGCGGGCTCCACCACGTTCTTCCCGCGCGGACACGTACAGCCCTGGGGGCGCCGCCGCTAAGAGGCCACAATCCTTTCTGAAACGCCTGCCGGCACACTGCCGGCGGGCGTTTTGCTTTTTCTGCGCCCCGCTCTCTGCAGAAACAAACAGCACCAGTTGGTGACAGACTTTAGCGAACGCCGCCCGGTCCTGTGCCCTTTAAGGCGGCTAGACTGAAGGACGGATATAAACAGGAAATGTGTGAGGAGGATTTAAAAATGGCGCGAGCGATGCAAAAGGATGTGCTCATTGAACTGCTCTCGGGACTGAGGGCCACAGCGGCGCTCAGAACGGCGCCCGACGCACTTGACGGGAATCCCGTGCTGAAAACCGCCGCCGCGCTCACGCGCACGGTCTACACAACAGACGCCTTTGAGCTTGACTTTGAGGACACCGTGCGCATGATCCGCTTCCTTTCCGCCCGGGCCCGCGAAATGCCGGTGAACGAAGCGATGCGCGGGAAGCTCGCTGCCGACCCGCTCAGTGTTCTCTGGCCGCTTACCCTCGCCTGCACGGCCGGACTTCACGCCGAAGACGTACCGGTAGTCATCCTCACCGGCGGACTGCCCGGTTCCGGCAAGGCCGGACTCATCACCGAGTACCTCGAGCGTCTCGGCGGCAACCTTCTCATCATCAACGGTGACGAGTACCGGCATTTCCACCCGGACTACGAGGAGATTGTTGCGCGCTACGGCGAGGAGAGCCCGAAATACACAGCGGACTTTGCCGCCCGTGCGATCGGTCTTATGCGTGACGCCGCAGCAGCCGCAGGCTTCAACATTCTGATTGAGGGGACTTTTCGCACCGCTGAGGTGCCGCTCGCGGAACTCAGGCGCTTCCGTACGCTGGGCTACCGCACTGAAGTGGCACTCCTGGCGGTTGATCAGGAAAAAGCCTGGGCCAGTACACGTGAGCGCGCCGATCTGATGGCTGCCTGCGGCAGCGCACCGAGAGCCGTCGCGCGGGAGCATTTTCTACAGGTCGTGCGTCAGTTTCCGGAAAGTGCCGCCCGTGTGCTCGCTGATCCTGCGCTCGGAAGCGCCCGGATTTTCGGCGCAAGCGGCCTGCTCTACGATACCGCCGCCATGCCTGAAACTGACGTCGCCGCGCTCATCCGTGAGGCAATCGGCGCCTGATCTGCGGTGAGACCGCTTACCTGCCGGCCGGCTGTCTGAGCGCCGCTGCGGCAAGCACACCGACCATCGCAAGGATAGTCAGAATGCCGGCAATCTCAAAGCCGTTAAAGTCAACGCCAAGGATCCAGACCGAGAGCACAATGGCGCTCAGCGGCTCGAAGGCGACCAGAATCACCGAGACGGCTGCGGGGACGTACGAGAGGCTTTTGAGGTAGAAGATAAAGGCGAGTGCCGTGCCCACCACAATCAGATAGGCAAGGCCCGCCACCGTGAGCGGCGTGAGCGTGCCTGAGACCGCCCAGGGCGGATGGAAAACCGTACTCAGGGCGCCCGAGAAAAGCATCCCGAAGCCCACCACCGGCATGACGCCCAGCTCAGCAATGACACGCCGTGGCTGCAGCGTGCAGAACGCGCCGCAGGCAGCGGAAAGCAGCCCGAAGCCCACACCGGCCACCGAGAGATCAAACCGCGTAAAGTCACCTTTACTCACAAGCAGCGCCACACCGGTGAGCGCCATCGCAAAAGCGGCAAGTTCGGCGCGCTGCACACGCCGCTCTCCTCGCACAGCCTGGGTGAGAATCACAAAGAGCGGTGCGGTCGTCACCATCAGTGCCGCCGTGGCGGCACCTGCCGCACGGATGGAAAGGAAAAAGGTGTACTGCACGGCCAGCACGCCCAGCCCGTAGATCAGCACACCGGTGAAGCGGCGCCTGTCTGAGAAAAGACTGCGCACACGCCCTGGCGTTTTCAGCGCGGCCACCGCCGAGAGCAGCAGCCCGGCACCAAAGACACGCAGACAGCCGAGATCCTCCGCACTGAAGGCCCCCTCCCCGCTCATCATCATCTGGCCGATCACACTCATGGAGCCCCAGCAGAGCCCTGCCAGAATGGCCAGCGAAAAGCCGAGAAAATACTGTCTGTCGGTGCCGGAAATGCGCATATAACCCTCTTCACATAAAGATCGAAGGCATAACTATAGCGCGCAGCGTCCGTCCTGCACTGCGCGGCAGGCGGTAATACCGCAAAAGAGCCACAGAAAAAACGCACAGAAAAGAACGGAGGTGCGGACAAAAACTTGGACCAAAAATTTACTTTAACTTTGGTCTAGGTGC
>CAJJRX010000029.1 GCA_905194315.1 uncultured Sutterella sp.
GTTTAAGAAGGCAGTATCTTCTCAGCTGTTACCACAAACATGCATGAAGACTCTATTTTTAATAACCTTATAGTTTAAACGCATAAAAAGTGCACCACCCGTCATGGGTGGTGCACTCCGGCGCTGCCTTCTCGCAGAGGCTCTTCTGAGAGTCGCGGCGCACTGCCGCCCGGACTGAGGCAACCGGGTCCGGGTGGCACAGCCGCCGGCTCACAGTCGCGCCCGGCGCCTGCAGAGGCGTTTTTACGGCATCCACATCGTGTCGTCGCCGAACCACTTCTTGAAGATCTTGGCGTATTCGCCGTTGTCCTTGAGGGTCTTGAGCGCGGCGTTGAGCTCATTGGCAAGCTCGGTATTGCCTTTTTTCACCATCATGGCCGAGAGATTGTTCGTGAGCAGACCCGGGAGAATCGTCGTCTTTTCGGCAATCTTGGGCTGCATCGTGAGCATGTAGGCCGTCGAGGGCTTGGAGTTGATCACGGCGTCCACACCCTGGTTGCCGAGCTCAAGGAGCGCTTCACCGACCTGATTGAAGGCGGTGATCTTCGCATCCGGAATCTCCTTGGCCTTGTCGTGACCGATGGTGCCCATCTGCACGGCGATCTTCTTGCCCTTGAGGTCGTCAATCGTCTTGATCTTGCCTTCGCTCGACTTGTTGACGATGATGGCCAGACCCGACTTGTAGAACGGATCCAGAAAGTCGACCTTCTGTTTGCGTTTTTCGTTGATGGCAAAGCCGGCGGCACCAACGTCGACCATGCCGTTCATCACCGAGGGAATGATCCCGTCAAAGTCCATGTTCTGCAGCTCGATGTCGTAGCCGGCCTGTTTGGCCATGGCGCGGATCAGATCCATTTCAAAGCCGACGATCTCACCGGTGTCGCTTTTGACGAATTCAAAGGGCGCGTAGGTGGCGTTGGTGGCAACGCGCAGCGTCTTTGCCTCACCGGCAACGGAGACAGTCATCAGAGCGGCGGCAAAAAGACCGAAGAGGGGGAGTTTTTTCATGATGTGTTCCTTTTTTCTCTTCTTATCCGCTCTACACATGAGCGGATAAGGTCAGGGGAGAGTTTTTTACTGTTTCAGCAGGGGCTGTACGTTATTCCAGACCGAGCGCCTTCATGTCGGGTTCGGCGTTAAACCACTTCTTGTAGATCTGAGCGTATTCGCCGCTTGCCTTGATGTCGGCGAGCGCCTTGTTGAGCTCGGCAAGAAGCTTGGTGTTGTTCTTGTTGACGATCTGACCCACGGGCTGAGAGGTGAGCCAGCCGGGCAGCAGCTCGGTCGTTTCGGCAATCTTGGGCTGGACGTTGAGCATGTATTCGGTGGCGGGCTTGGAGTTGATCACGGCATCCACACCGCCGTTGACGAGTTCGAGAATCGCCTCGCCAGAGTGATTGAAGGTTTTGATCTCGGCATCGGGCACTTCCTTGGCCTTGTCATAGCCGAGCTGCACAGCAAGCTTCTTGCCCTTGAGATCTTCAAAGGACTTGATCTTGCCCTTCTGATCCTTGTGAATCAGGATGGCGAGACCGGACTTGTAGAACGGATCGACGAAGTTCACTTTTTCCTTACGTTTGGCGTTCACGGAAAAGCCCGATGCGCCGACGTCAACATTGCCGCTCATCACCGCGGGAATAATGCCGTCAAAGTCGATGCTCTGAATCACCACATCGTAGCCGGCTTTTTTACCCATGAGCCGGATAATGTCCATTTCAAAGCCGGTGATCTGTTTGCTCTTGGAGTCGACGAACTCAAACGGTGCAAACGTGGGATTGGTTGCCACGCGCAACTCTTTGGCGTAAAGGGATCCGGAAAGAGCGATGCCGGCGGCGAGCAGGGTAAGCGTGAGTTTCTTCATCATTCGGGTTGCCTCATTGTCTGGAGAACCCCTCAAAGGCGCCGGAGTTGCTGGCAGCCTAAGAGGGGCGTGGTTACGTCGGTAAACCCGGGTGAGCCGCCGCCGTCTCGAGGGGGAGGGGAGCCGGTGCGGGGCGTTTTTGCCCGGGCGATGAGGAAAATATACGGACTCTTTCGGCAAGAAGCCGGAAAAAGAAACAAGTCTTTGGGCTGGAATGAGCGGGGCTAGGGGTTTACCCTATTTGCCCATGAATGGTTGAAAAAGAGCGGGTATTTGTCGACATAATTTCCGCGCGCAGCGGGCGTTTCGTAAGGGCCGCGAGCGCAGGGAGGCAGTTTAAAGAGGGGCTTGAGACTGAGGGCGGGGCGGCAGCGAACAAGGCAGCGGACAATAAAAAGGCCGACACTCGTCGAAATGCCGGCCTTTTCCCCCTCTGAAAGATCGGGTGAAAAAAATTCTGTCAGCCCGTCTTCCCACACCAGACAATGGTGCCGGGTTGATTAACCCGTAACACCGAGCGCTTAGAGAGACTCGATGCATAGGGTGAATCATACACACTTTTGTCCTTTTTGTCGAGTAGTTGGATAAATTGTCGACAAATAAAAACTTTTCTCCGTGCGCGCTTTTCTCTACAATCAGAGTAAGGTGCCGGATCGGCCTGAAAGAAAACCGGCACAACTGAATCGAGGTGTGCACGTGAGTGAGAATACGGAAACAAAAAAGGAAGTGATTGCCGGAAAAATCGAGGCACTGCGCCGCAATGAGTGGCCCGCCGTGCGGGATCTGCTGCGCTTTCTCTCCGCACGGCTTCAGGAGACGCATGTGCCGGAGGTGGCGAGCTCGATGACGCTCACGACGCTGCTCTCGATCGTGCCGCTGCTCGCGGTGAGTCTGGCAATCTTCTCGGCGTTCCCGAGCTTTGCCGATAGCCGCGCCGCGCTCGAATCCATGCTCTTTGAGAGTTTTCTCCCCGCGCAGTACTCCGAGGTGATCGTCGGGTATCTGCGGAACTTCTCCGAGCACGCCTCGGGACTTGGCGCCTTCGGTCTGATCGGTCTGGCGGTCACCAGCCTGATGCTGATCAACAAACTCTTCACCACGATCAACCTGATTTTCGGCGTGCATGAGCCGCGCGCCATGGCGCAGCGGCTGCTGCTGTACTGGGCGCTGCTCACGCTGGGGCCGATGGCGGTCGCGTTTTCGCTCACCGTCTCCACCCAGGTGCTCTCGGCGGCTGCGCAGGGTATCGAGGCGGGCATTCTCACCAATGTGCTCGTTTACGTGCAGGGGGCGCTGCAGACGCTCGCCTATGCGCTCCTTTTCCGGCTCGTGCCCAACTGCTTTGTGCGGTTTTCCCACGCGCTCGCGGGCGGGCTCTTCGTTGTGCTTGCCAACAGCCTTGTGCGCATCGGGTTTGAGCACTATGTGAGCGCCGGGACGATGGGCAACATCTACGGCGCCTTTGTGGCGCTGCCCGTGCTCATTCTCTGGATCTATATCGGGTGGTACCTCGTCTTCATGGGGGCAGGGGTGGCCGCAACGATGCCGCTTCTCACCTCGGAGCGCTTCCGTGACACGTACCGTGCCGGGAACCGCTTTCTCACGGGGGTAGCGCTTCTCAAGGTGCTCTTTGAAGAGCGCCAGGCCGAGCGCGCCGTGGTGAGCATCCCGACGCTGTGTGCCCGGGTGGGTACACACCCGCAGATGGCCCGCGACATTCTCTCGGATCTCGCCCGCGCGGGCTACTGCATGGAAAGTGCCAGCGGCCCCTCGGACAAATCGCCTGACTGGACACTCGTGGCCAATCCGGAGACCACCACACTGATGGGAGCGCTTAATGTGCTGCTCCTGGATGCGGAGAACAAACTCATTCAGGGGGATGCTAAAAAGCATGCCGATGAGGGGATTCTGGAAGACTGGTACGCCTCGCTGGTGAGCTCGGCGGCGCTTTCCGCGCCGCTCGCGGTGTCGCTCGGCGCTGAGGGGCCTGCGATCCCTTCTGAGGAGCGCGTGCGCTGACGGGCGCCACGCACCCCGGGGAAAAAGGGTAAAAAAGAAGGCCGGACCTCCATGCGGGAGGCCGGCCTTCTCTCTTAATGCGATTTTGTCAGATTACTTGACATCCGCACCGCGGATCACTTCCTGGAAGTGCTGCTGAACACGCTGGTTCATGAGCGCCTGACGAAGCTGCGCCTTGAGCTGGTCAAACTTCGGGAAGAGCTGGGCGGGACGGGTGGCTTCGAGTTTGATCACGTGGAAGCCGTCCTGCAGACGGATGGCCTGCTGGGACACATCACCCGACTTGAGAACCGAGAAAGCGGCACCGAAGGTGCTCGGCACGGCCTTGGGCACGATCCAGCCGAGGTCACCGCCCTTGGTCTTGGTGTTGGCGTCAGCACTCAGCTCACCGGCGAGCTTGGCGAAGTCCTGACCCTTTCCCAGACGGCTGATCACGTCCTTGGCCTGTTCTTCGGTCTGCACGAGGATGTGGCGGACATGGTATTCGGTGTCACCGTAGCTGCGCTTTTCGTTGTCGTAGGCCTTCTGCAGGTCCGCGTCAGAGACCGGATTGGCTTCAGCCCACTGCTGGGCGAGCGCATTGATCAGAATCTGTTCCTGAGCATTCTTGAGCGCCTGCTTGACCTTGGGCGAGGATTCCACCTTGGCCTTTTTGGCTTCCTGGAGCATGACGGTGCGCTCGATCATGATGTTCTTCACGACGCGTTCGAGATCGGCACCGGCAGGCTGACCGCTCTGCACGAGCTGGTCATACACAGCCTGCTGCTCGGACACGGACACCGTCTCACCGTTGACCTTAAAGGCGGCGAGCTGGGCCTGGGCGACAGAAGCCCCCATCAGAGAAGCGAGACCGAGGGCAATCAGTTTTTTATCCATTTTAGAAATTTCTCCGTATTCTCAGTGCCGTCTGCCGGGGCAGGGCGGCTCAGTTCTGAGTGACTTGTGTCAGTGTGTCTCACTGACGGTTCTGTATCACACCGTGCACGGGTCCAACCTGTGCGGCATGACGACCATTTTAGCGAAATGTACGGTACACAAACACCCGCAGTCTGCGAGTGAAGCGCAACGAGGCATTGCTGATGTGAGTTAATTTTGCCGATCGCGTTGATCACGGGCGATTAAAAAGGCAATCCCAAATGTAAAAAGAAGTGTCAACCCCGCGAGCCCGAAGAGTTTGAAGGAAACCCAGAAATCGGTCGAAAAACTGTAGGCGACAATGAGGTTGAGTACACCGATGGCGATGAAAAACTCGGTTGCGAGCGTGGCGACCTTGTCCCAGGTCGCGCGCGGGATATTCGCAAGCTCCTCGTCACTTTCCTTCGTGAGGAGCTCGGCGACGAAGTTTCTGCCCCTGATGCGCCCGTAGAGCAGAATGCCGGCAAAAAGCCAGTAGAGGATGGTGGGCTTCCACTTGATGAAGGTTTCATTCTGGAAGTACAGCGTCATGCCGCCGAAAACCAGCACAAGCACGAGCGAGATCCAGACCATCGGTTTGACGGGGCGACCCCGTGAGACGAGCAACACGATCTGCACGATGGAGACGAAGATGGCTGTGGCGGTGGCGAGCATGATCGGCGCGAGCTCGGGCGTCACCCCCGTCGAGAGGATTGAATTGAGCCAGTCGGCTGAGGCGGCACTGTTGGCCTCCGCGTACTTGAAAACGCCGAAAAAGAAAATAATCGGCAGCAGATCGGAAAGGAAATTCATGGCGTGTTACTGGTGTTCCTTGCCATGGACCCAGGATACGCGCCCGCCGGCCGCGCGCCGGCAGGTCGCAGAGGCAGCGCATACGGCCGCCCTCTTTAGCGGAAAAAACCTTAGCACAACTCAGAGCCGCGTGCCGGAGAAAAATGCGCTGAAAATGCCGCAGATTGTGACGGCGGCAACCTTCGGGTGCCCGACCTGACAACAATCGTTTACTTTCTCAGACAAGGCAGGGGCTCATGAGCGTGTGTGCCGGCGCAGGCGCACTGATATTATTGAACCGGTTTCAGGTACGCAAACGGTGCCTGTAGCGTATTATTCAGACTGTCGGATTCACGCTGCCTGCACAAGGCTGCTGCGAGCACACGGGAAAAGTGTGCCTGTTGCGCGGCCCGCCAGAGAGGCAGCCGGACAAAGTGAGGATCCAAAGCGAATGTTTTCAATGAAAAAATACGGGCTTCTGGCAGCCGTCGCGCTGCTCGGAGCCTCTGCCGCCTGTGCAGCTCCGAAGGAGAAAGTTGTGTCACAAAACGCCTTACCCGTTGCCGTGGTTACGGTGGAGGGGATTACGGAATACGCCCTCCCGAACGGCCTTAAAATCGTGCTCTACCCTGACAGCAGCAAACCCACCGCCACGGTCAATATGACCTATCTGGTGGGCTCGCGCCACGAGAACTACGGGGAGACGGGGATGGCGCATCTGCTCGAGCATCTCATGTTCAAGGGCAGCAGGAATTTCCCCAACCCCACGGCGGAATTCACCCGCCGGGGCTTTCGCATGAACGGGAGCACCTGGCTTGACCGCACGAACTATCACGTCTCCTTTACCGCCACCGATGACAACATGCAGTGGGCCATCGCCTGGCAGGCCGATGCGATGGTCAACTCCTTTATCGCGCGCAAGGACCTTGATACGGAAATGACGGTCGTGCGCAACGAGTACGAAATGGGCGAGAACCGCCCGAGCTCGGTGCTCATGAAGCGCATGCAGGCCGTGATGTACGACTGGCACGCCTACGGGCGTCCCACGATCGGTGCGCGCAGCGACATCGAAAATGTGGAGATTCCCAATCTGCGCGCCTTCTACGAGCGCTACTACCAGCCCGACAATGCCGTGCTGACGATCTCCGGCAAGTTTGACACCGAGAAGGTGCTGGGCTGGGTCGCGAAGAGCTTCGGGCCGATCCCGCGCCCGAAGCGCGAACTCCCGCACGAATGGACGGTTGAACCCACCGCCGACGGCGAGCGTGACTTTGTGGTGCGCCGCCCGGGCGAGACGAAGATGATCATGCTCGGCTACCGTATCCCCTCGGCGCTCGCTGCGGACTATGAACCGGTCAACACCGCCGTGTCGATTCTCGGGAACGAACCCACGGGGCGTCTGTACAAGGGGCTCGTTGAAACCGGCATGGCGAGCCAGGTGTTCGGCTGGACGATCGCCGGCAAGCACCCCGGGTTTGTGATCTTCGGCGCGATGCTCAAAAAGGATGCCGATGTTGAGCCGGTGAAGGCCAAACTCATCGAAATTGTGGAAAACACCTTTGCGGGCAAACCCGTCACCGAAGAGGAGCTTGACTTTGAAAAGCGCGATCAGGCGCTCATGTTCGAGCGTCAGCTCGCCGACCCGGAAACCTTCGGCATCGAGCTCTCCGAATATATTGCGCTCGGTGACTGGCGGCTTTTCTTTGTTGACCGCGAGGAAAACGAAAAGCTCACCCGCGAGGCGGTCGATGCCGCCGCGAAGAAGTATTTCGTGCGCGACAACCGTGTGACCGGCGTCTATCTGCCGAGCACCGATCTCAAGCGTGCCGAGGTGGCACCGGCGCCCGATGCCGCCCAAGTGCTCAAGGGCTACACCTTCAAGACCGAAGGCAAGGTGGTCGAGGCGTTTGACGCAACGCCCGAGAACATCAACGCACGCACCCGGATGGTGACGGCGGGCGGTGTGCACCTGGCGCTCCTTCCCAAGAAGAGCCTCGGGGACACGGTTGAAGTGCGCATGCTCTTTACCAACGGCAACGCGAAGACCGCCGGCAACATGGCGCTCAACCGCGTGGCGGCCGAGATGTTCATGCGCGGCACGAAAGAGTACACGCGCGAGCAGATTGAAACACAGTTCACGAAGCTCAAGATGGAGGGCAACCCCTTTGACTTCACCACGGACCGTGAACACCTCATCGAGGCGATCCGCTTCGCGAGCCACCTGATTCTCAACTCCACCTTCCCCGAAGAGGAGTTCAAGGTGCTCTCCACGCAGCTCGCCACCCGCACGAAGGCCGCCTCGGACGATCCGCAGACCCGTGCCCGTGATGCGATCACCGCTCACTTCAACACGTACCCCGCCGGCGATGCCCGCCACGGGGAAACCTCCAAGGAGCTCCTCGGTGAAATCGAGGATCTCACGGTCAAAGACGTGCGTGAGCATATCCGCAAGGTCTTCCAGACGGGTGAAGGGTATATCGCGCTTGTCGGGGACTTTGATCCGGATGAGGTGACGGCGGCCCTGAGCGAAAATCTCCTTGGCAAAAAGACTGCCGATGTCGCTTTTGAGCGTCCGGTGGCTGAATACAAGCCCGTGGAGGCTGCGCGTATCGTGATTGACACGCCGGAGAAGGAAAACGCGGTGCTCTTTGCCCGTATGGACTTCCCCGCCAACAAGGACGATGCGGATGCCGCGGCACTTTATGTGGCCGACTGGATTCTCGGCGGCTCAACCGGACTCTCGAACCGTCTGGTGAACCGCATCCGTCAGAAGGAGGGCCTCTCCTACGGTGTGGGCAGCACGATTTCGCTGCCGCGCTTCGGAAACCGCGCCCGCTGGTCGGTGGGCCTTATTGCCGCCCCGCAGAGCCTCAAACAGGCCGAGGCGAGCCTGATCGATGAGATCAGCAAGGCTTATGCGAACGGCGTCACGCAGCAGGAGCTCGATGAGGCCAAACGCGGTCTGCTCGACTACCGTGCCATTAACCGTGCCCAGGACCGCATCCTTGCGGCCCAGTGGGTCCGTCTGATGGAAAAGGATCAGGACTGGCTTACTGCGAAGGCGCTCGATGAGAAAATCGCCTCCCTCACGCTCGAGGAGGTCAACGCGGCGATGCGACGCTTCACGGATGTGAAGTCACTCACCGTGGTGATGGCGGGCGACGTGAAAAAGGCCCGTGAAGCCGGACACGATTTCTCAAAGCGCTGAGAAGCAGCGCCGGCTGACTGAATCCGGATCCTGCCGTTAGCGGCGGAAAAAGCAGAACATGTTGTTCTTTGCCTTTTCCGCCTGCGAAGGCAGGATTTTTTTTGCCCGAAATTTCGCAGACGGAAAATAAAAGCGGCGCAGGTAAATTCGCAAACGGATTTTCAGCCTCTCCCGCTCTATAAGTCTGATTCAGCAGGCTTTTTTCCGTTTTTTCCGCCCGTCTCCCGCGTCATTTTCTTTTTCAGAATCCGGCCGCACGCAAATCCGTCTGCCCGGATTTCGCACTGCGAAACCCGGCATGGCATCCGGTTTCAGAGCACAATTTCCTGCGAGCGCCGCCGCGCGAGGCGTAGCTGAGCACCCACTCACCCCCTTTTACGACTGCCGCAGGCTTTTTGCCCGGAGAGGCTCACAATAGGGGCACTTAAAACCACATTCAGATTCGCATCCGGATTTTATCGGACCCCGCCTGAATTCGAAAACGGAAATTGGAGAGCAGGGTTTAAAAATAAAGTAGAACAAAAAATAGAAAATATTGGACATTATTTTCGTTTTGTGTAAAAATTCTTCAGGCTGAAGACATCAGACAGGAATTGGACCGGTTAATCGTTCAAGATGGCAGCAGTTATCTTTAACGCATTCGAGGTTCTTCCATGCAGATGTCCAGGCTCCAGGCGATGTCCGTCAGCGACTGCTGGCACGACTATGCTCTAGGCAAACTGACCAGATTCGAGTGTCTGTTTCGAGACTTTCTTATGGACGAAATTTCCTGGCCGCAGTACGGCGCTGCTGAAATTATCCGCCTGCGCGAGCGGCATTCGCTCACACAGGAGGCGCTCGGGCGTCTGCTCGGCGTATCCGCCAAGACCGTTCTGCGCTGGGAGACCGAGGGCGAGACAGTTCCGCAGCCGGTTCACATTGCGCTTGCTGCGCTCGACCGTATGGGCGAGGGCATTTTTGAGCTGATGTCCGGCACAGGATCGTTCCGCGAACTCGAGAGCAGCCTCTCGCCTGCGCCGGGGCTGGTGCGCGGTTTTGAGACCGGGCGCCGGCCGGCTCCTTCGCCGGAAGAAGCCAGTGTTCCGGAGACTTTCACCGGACAGACCGTGCGCGAGCTGCGAGCCCGGCTCCGAATGAGCGTGCGGGACTTTGCCGCCGCACTCGGTGTGGCCACGAGCACAGTGAGCAAGTGGGAGAGCGGCGAAATGCTGCCGCGCGGGGCATCGCTCACGTTAATGCAAATTCTCTGGCAGCATGGAAGCACGGTGCTCCCAAAGACTACCTGAGCCTCATTTGAAGGATGACTCGAATGTTGTTAAAAACTCTCGGAGCTGTCGCCACTGCGGCAGCTCTTCTCACGCTCACGGGCTGCAACGCCGTGAACAGCCTTGTGAACGAACGTGTGGAAACGGTAGAGTACTACCGTATCTACGATATCCGCACCGATGCGAAAATCACACCGGTTGTCAACGCCGCGATTGAAGGCCTGAGCTACACGACGCAGCCGCGCTCGCAGCGTCATATCCCGGCCTGGAGTGAACTGCCGGAGAAACCGGGCCGCTTCAAACTCAAGAATATGCTCAATCCGGATTCCGGCCTTGCGCGCATGATGGCTGCGAGCGGCCAGACGATGGGCAAAATCGCCGACTGCGAAGGCGCCATCTGGACGGCGGTGGCCGACCGCGACAGCAAGGAGTCCGGTGCGCACCTCTATGCGTGCCTGTGGCCGTACAAAGGCGGCTACCACCTCGATATGTACGCGACGTTTATGAAGCGCTCAGGCAGCCTCACCGAAGTCTCCCGCCAGCTCGCCTACGCCATGGTCGGCACACCGGAGCAGTGGGTGGAAAAGATGTTCATGGATGCGCCGCGCGAAATCCGCAAGAAGACGGGCGCCGAAGTGACGCTGATCGAGGCCTATCCGGAGGTCGGCTCCACGACGTGGCTTGACGAAGGTGACGCCATCAAGGATGAGTCAAAGAACAACAAGTTCTGAGATACACGCTCTCTGACACTTACTGACTGATACAGCCGGTCTGCGCCTTTGTGTGCGGGCCGGTTTTTTATGCGCTCTTAGTCGTGGCAATAATTTTTTACATCCATCTATTTGCGAATGATTCTCATTTGCGTTAATATTCAATTCAACAGTTGAGGACACACTGCTGACAAACACCGGATGAGGGGTCGTCCGGAGCGGTGTTAAAGCCATCCTTTCTCACTTATGGCCAGAAGCGTCAATCTCCGCGACTTCGCGTCTTCAACCTGCAGTCCTTGGCGGCGGCATTCAGAGTCTGGGTCTCTGGGTGCCGCCTTTTTTTTGCGCCGCCGGAATGCAAGGATAAAAAAACGGGGACAAAAAAAACGGCCCGGCGTGCGGGCCGGGCGGGAAAGGGTAAGCGTTACTGCGGACCAAAGAGCGAGGAGAGCGGCGGAACCGTCGGCAGGTTGCCGAGGTCGACGGGCTCGGCGGGTTTGTCGTCTTTTGCGGCAGGTTTTGCCTGATCAGCCTCACCGGTGAGCGCCTCCGGCACCACATCAAGAAGTTCACGCGGATCGCCGTAGCGCACGCAGCAGACCTCGGCGGGGGTGCGCTGGTAGATGAGCACACGCGGAGCAGCGAGTCCTGCGAGCGGCACCACATACTCGTCCGGGCTCTCGCCGCCCGTGAGCGCGAGAGCACTCTCCGGGGTACGGCGGTGGGTGAGCACCGCAAAGACCACTTCGAGCGCATGGATGATTTTTTCGCGCTCGGGATCCGTGAGAATCGCCTGCTTGTCCTGGCGGAACTGATGGGTTTCGAGCAGAGCGAGCGGGGCGCTCCTGTCAACGGTGAGCCCGCCCGCGCGCGCGGTGGAGGCGGTTTCCTCGGTGATGTTGCGGCGTTCACGCTCGCGCCAGCGCAGCATGGCCTGCGCCTCCTGCAGCGCGGTCAGGGTTTTGAGCGTGGGGGCGGGGGCGACATCGCGAACCGGTACGAGCACACCCTCGGGTGACGCCGTCCCGTCCTCAGGGGTGCTGCCAAAGAGCGAGCCCTGGGAGAAGACCCCCTGCATGTAGGCGGCTTTTTTACGCGGACGCGGTCTGCTCAACGGAATTTCCCCGTCGCGCGCACACCGCTCGAGCACCTGAACCATTAAGGCCTCAGGGGTGAAACCGGCATCATGGACAATCGTAAGCGCTCGCCGGAGGGTATCCTCGTTGAGAGTCAGACGAAGTTCAAGGGTTCTGTTCAATTTTGATTCCTCCCGCACTTAACCGATCAGCCTGGCGTGCCCGCTGCGAAGAGCCGGCCGAAAAGGCTGTGATGGTCTTTTAGTCTACAGAAGGCCGCGGCATTTTGCATATATTTGTGCAGAAATGCATCAGACTGTGAGAGAAAACGGGCCGTGGGGCGGGCGAAAAAAAAACCGGCGGCCGGAATTTCTTCCGCTGCCGCCGGCAGCCCCGGGCCGAACGGCCCGGGGTGGCATTCAGGTGTTTACTCGGGATTGTAGGGGAGCGGGAGCACCTCAAGCGCCTCGCCCTCAGCGCTCAGGCTGAGGCCTTTTTCAGCAGCCGAAATCAGCACGGACACGAGGACGAGGGTAGTGCCGGCCACGGTGGCGCCGTGCACCACAAAACCCGCCTCGGCGCCCTCGGAGTAAACCGTATCCCCGGGGTGAGGAGTGCTCCCGGAGGTTGAACGAACGAGGAACATGCGGCGCGAGGGACGGCCGATATGCTTCATGCGCGAGACGACTTCCTGACCCGGGTAGCAGCCCTTGGTAAACGAGACCCCGTCAATGGCATCGAGATTGATCTGCTGCGGAACAAACTTTCCGTTGGTTGCCGTCCAGACACTGGGAATGCCGGCAGCGGCTTCGGTGAACCAGAAGGCGGCTTCGGTGCCTTCGAGCGCGGCGCATTCGCCTTTGGGCAGCAGCACGAGGGCGCGGGCGGCAGCGGTGCACACGCCGGGGACGGGCGGCACGGATTCGATCATGAGCACGTGACGGCGGCCGTCTTCGCTCACCATCGCTTCGCCTGCCGCCGGGCGGGGCAGATCAAAGTCGGAGAGCTGTGCATCGAGGTTGCCGAGAATGGCGGTGATATCGTATTGGGTCGTCACATCATCGACCTTGACATCGTCGCGCAGCACAAACATTCTGAGACGCTTCGCGAGCATGTCGGCGTTGTCCGCCGGAATGAGCATCATCACCCCGTCCTCACCCGTGAGCCAGAGGCGCATCGTGCCGAAGAGCCGTCCCTTGGGGTCGCAGTAGCCCGCATGCGCAACACGTGCGCCCAGATGCATCACGTCCTGCGTGAGCACACGCTGGAGAAAGTCACGCGTATCGCGCCCGTGCAGGTGCAGGACGCTATAGGAGACGTGGGCGGTTTCGCCCAGGGACACCGGACTTGTAAAAACAGTTTCGTAGCATAACGTCATGATTATTTTCCTTGGCTTTAGGGCGGGCTCAGGCAGAAAACCCGCTCCTGAGGGATAAATTCTCTTACCGCGGCCGCTGCTGCAGGCACGGCATTTGTGTTGTCGGCTGATACTCTAGCACGGTGAGCTTAAGCGTAAGTCACCCCGGCTGCGCCTCGCGTCAGGCAACCCCCTCAGGGGGCAGACTGTGAGGCACTCTCTGAGACCTTTTCGGCCGGCCGTTCAGCGTTATCAGCCTTATCAGCTTTATCCGCTTTGTCACCAGCAGCCTTCACAGTTTCCCCGGTTTTGTCCGCCGTCCCGCTTTGCGCCGCCTTCTTTGCCGCCGTCCGCGGACGGTTGAGAATGTAGCGGTTCACCGCGCGGTTGTGGGCATTGAGGTTCGTGGTGAACTCGCTTGTGCCGTCCCCGCGCGAGACAAAGTAGAGGTACGCGGTGCGCTCCGGATTGAGCGCCGCCGTGAGGGAACTCACGCCCGGCGAGCCGATCGGCGTGGGCGGGAGTGCCGCGATGCGGTACGTGTTGTAGGGCGTCTCCGAGGCAAGGTCACGCCGGGTGAGATTGCCCGAGAACCCGGGGCCAAGCCCGTAGATCACCGTCGGGTCGGTCTGCAGCGGCATGCCCTTTGAGAGACGGTTATGGAAAACCGAGGCGACTTTGCCGCGGTCGGCATCAAGCCCGGACTCCTTCTCGATGATCGAGGCGAGAATGAGCGCCTCGTAGGGGGTATTGACCTGAAGGTCCCCGCTGCGCTTTTCCCAGAGCGAGGCAAGGAGTGACTTCTGCCGCTTCACGGCCATTTTCATCACCGCCAGATCGCTCACCCCCTCCATATAGTGGTAGGTCTCGGGCGCGAAATACCCTTCGGGCGTTGCGGCGAAAATGCCGAGCGCCTCGGCGAGCGCGGCATCACTCATCGCTGTTGTCTCATGGGTGAGGCCGTCGGCCGCGTTGAAGATTTTGCGCACCTCCCAGATGGGCGCCCCGTCCGGAATGCGGATCACCCCCTCGATGAGTGCGCCGCCCGAGAGAATGTCGAGCATCGTGGCAGGGGTCATTTCAACCGGGAAGCGGTAGCGGCCCTTGTGCAGTTTCGAGAGCGTGTTGGGGTGCATGCGCGCGGCAAGCTTCATGAGCCACGCGGGCAGGTCATAGCCCTGCGCACGCAGAGCGGCCGCAACGTTGAGCGACGTATCGCCGTCGCGCACAATAATCGTGGTACTGCCCGGGTGCGGATTTTCGATCGGCTCGGCGCCGGATTTTGCCGCAGGGCTCACCCCTTCCTGGGCCACGGGACTCGAGTAGGGGATGGGCCGGGTGTTGACCGCCCATTTGGCGCCCTGATAGAGGCCGGCCGCGGCAAGGGCGGTGAGAAGGGCAAGGGCGGCAAAAATTTTCACCGCAAGGCCCGTGCGGCGCCCTGTGGCGGGCGCTGCAGCCGCACCGGCGGGCGCGTCGCCCGGGGCGGCCTCGCTCTTTTTCGCATTTTCTGTCACTGCCGCTTCAGAGACGCTCTCCCCGACGCTCTCCTGACGGTGCTCTGCCGGGTGATGTTTCCTCGTCGTGCCTTTTTTGTGTTTTGACATGTACAGATCCTTGCACTCACACCTGAAGTAAAAAAGACGGACCCGCGCCTCTTCTGACGCGCGATAGCGTATTTAATCCTGTGCGCATTGTAGCAAAAGGCGCTCTCAGACTGAGACCGCGAGTCTGTGTGCCATTGTGAGAAGCTGTGAGAAGCTGGCCGGGGCGTGCCGCCGGTGCGGCTTACCTGCTCGCACGGTTTTTCTTCAGGTTACAATGTGAGGCACTGTTAGCAAAAATTCGTCTGGAGATTGATCTGATGCCAGATTTCACCGGCCCGGTGCGCGGGCGCTTTATCACGTTTGAAGGAATTGACGGCTCCGGCAAATCCACGCAGATTCCGCTTCTTGCGGACTTTCTGCGCAGCAGGGGGATAGAGGTGGTGCTCACCCGGGAGCCCGGCGGCACGCCGCTTGCGGAAAAAATCCGCACGATGATTCTTGCCGACGAGATGACGCTCACCACCGAGACGCTGCTCTTTTTTGCGGCGCGCGCCGAGCATGTCGCAAAAGTCATCCGTCCGGCACTCGAGCGCGGCGCCTGGGTGCTCTCGGACCGCTTCACCGATGCGACCTACGCCTATCAGGTGGGCGCCAAGGGCATGGCCCCGTCGCGGGTTGCCGAGATTGAAGCCTGGACGCTCGGCGATTTTGCCCCCGATGCGACGCTTCTTTTCGATCTTGACCCCGCAGAGGCCGCCAGGCGCCGCGGCGTCCGGGGCGAGGCGGCAGACCGCTTTGAAAAGGAGGCGGTGTCGTTTTTCACCCGGGTTCGTAACGCCTACCTGGAGCGCGCCCGGGCGAATCCCCGTATCATCCGGCTTGATGCGACCCGCAGTCCCGGGGAGCTCGCCACTGAGATTCAGGGAGTGTTTCAAAAATGGTTATAGCCCCTTATCCCTGGCTCGAAGGTGCCGCCGCGCAGCTCTCGGCGCTCACCGGCACGCTTCCCAATTCGATTCTTCTGCACGGCGCTGCCGGCTGCGGCGGGTTTGAGCTCGCCCGTGCCTTTGCGGCCAGTCTGCTCTGCGAGTCGCCGCTCATGGACGGCGCCCCCTGCGGGGAGTGCCCGGGCTGCAAACTCGTGGCCGCCGGCACACATCCGGACCTGAAAATCATTGTGAGCGAATACCTCGCCGAGCTCTACGATCTGCCCTACAGCGCGGCGGAAAATGAGACGACCGACAAAAAGAAGCGCTCGCGCGAGCTTCGCATTCACCAGTTCCGTGCGCTCTCGGACTTTGTCGTCACCTCTTCGCACCGCGGCGGACGGCGTATTGTGCTTGTCTACCCGGCGGACATGATCCGTGCCGAGGCGGCCGCCTCGCTGCTCAAAACGCTCGAAGAGCCCACCAACGGGCTGCACTTTATTCTTGTTGCGGACGATATCGACGGGGTGCTCCCGACAATCCGCTCGCGCTCGCGCCTTTTGCGGCTCAACCGCCCGAGTGTGGCCGAGTCGCTTGCGTGGCTCAAAACGCAGCGCGTGCGTGACGCGGAGGAAAAGCTTGCCCTGAGCGGCAACTCGCCCATTGCCGTGGCGGAAAACCGCGCGGGCGAAACCCTGCCCGCCAAGGCTGTGAGCGCCATGCTCAACAACCTCTTTAAAGCGAGATCACTCTCGGTGACCGACATCCTTGCGATGTACTCAAGCGATATGACGCCGCCCGCCGTGGCCGCGTTTCTCTCGCGCTTTTCCTACGATCTGCTGCGCGTCAAGGCCGGGCTTGCCCCGTACTACTTTATCAAGCTGCGTGACGAGATGATCGATGTCGTTGAGCTCACGAGCGAGGAGAAACTCTTCGCCTGGAACGAGAAAGTACTCGCCATGGCCCGCGCGGCCGAGCATCCGCTCGCCCCGCAGCAGGTCTTTGAATCGGTCATGATCGCGTATATCGAACTTTTCTGAGTGCGCAGACGCACTCACTTCGTCGCGGCGCTCCAGGCAGAGTCCTAGAGCGCCTTCATTTTGTCCATCGCCTCGCTCAGCGTTTCCTCTTCGGGCGAGAGATAGCGCCCGGTGGTCGCCACCGAGGCATGTCCCATGGCGTGCTGCACCACGTTCACGCTCATTCGCGAGAGGGCATTGACGGCAAAGGTGTGCCGCAGCCAGTGTGTGGAGGAGGCGCGCAGTTTGGCGGCGTCCATCGGACGCGAGGTGGCGATTTCGCGCGCGACCGCATCAAAAAAGCCTTCGAGCACGCGGTAGAGCCCGCTGCGGGTCATGGGGCCGTTGGGATGCCGCCCGCGGCCGAGGTTGATGAGCACCGGGGTTTCGGGCGGACACTGCCCGGCGGGCGGCAGGCCGCGCGAGGCAAGCGCCGCATTGAGAATGCCGACCTGCTCGGCAGTGAGCGGCAGACGGCGCACTTTAGCGCCTTTACCCACGATTTCAATCGAGAGCCGGGTTTTGAGTCCGATGCGGCGCTCGACAATCCAGGAGAGTCTGGCGTCAAGCATTTCGCTCGCACGCATCCCGAGACTCTTGCCCATCATGAGAATCACCTTCATCCTCTCGCGGGGCCAGCCTTCGGGGAGCAGTGCGAGGTGCCCCACAATCTCCTCCCACTGCGCTTCGGTGAGCGACCTGTCCGCAAAGGCCTGCGGCGCGCCTTCACCCTTTAAAAGCGGCACCTTGGGTGAGACCTGGTCAAAGGGGTTGAAGATGAGGTAGCCCGTTTTCTTCAGGAAGTTAAAGAGCTGACGCACCACGACGATGGCGTTGCGCCGCGAGGTGCTCATGAGCGGCCCGTTAAAGGGGCGCCACGCAGGCGAGAGTCTCGGCACATTCTTCGGGCCGATCCAGCGGCTCTGGGGCTCATGCCAGTGCCGTGCCCATTCTTTTTCATCCATCCGCCCGAGCTGCTCGAGCCAGCGCAGATAAAGCGCCGCATCGCCCGCCTTGATGCTCGAGAGGGCGGTCTGCCGCTCCACAAGGCACCAGAGCAGGAACCGCTCGGCCTCCTTGCGGTAGTTGCCGTAGGTGTTGGGGTTGGCCGCGCGGGCGGCAAGCCACGCGTTAATCGCCTCGAGGTCGTTGCCGGCAGTAAGACTGCAGGTCTGCGAGGGTGCGCGGTTGATCCCTTCTTCACCGTTAAGGCGCTCGGGCATGCGAAGACTCTCAAGCGGCACGATGTCGCGCTCAGACCCGTCCTCGTCAGTCACCTCGCCCGTGAGCACTTCGGTGCCGGGCGCGTGCCCCGGGAGATAAAACCGTGCGGTCACCTCGCCCACGTCGCGCCCGTACGCATCGAGCCAGCGGATCAGTGCCGTGGCTGTTTCGGCGGTAATGCCGGTGAGCGGCCTGAACCACGTGGCACCCGCTGCTGCCGCACACTCGTAGAGGTCCTCGGCCGTCAGTATCCCGAAGTGCGCGAGCACCTCGGCAACGGAGGCGGGCAGAACCGTGGCGAGCCGCGTGTCGTAGCGGAGCTGTTTTTCAAGGAAGCCGGCAGGAAATTTTGAGTCAGTCTCTGACATGTGAGCCTCGTGGCGTGGCAAAATAGGCACAAAATCCCATTTTGCCAAAAAATTCAGACGTTCGCGGCAGGACTGCCGCGCCCTCTGTCCATCCATTTTAACTATGTTCAGACTTCAACACCTGCGCTGTCACCTCCGGCGCCCGGGGAAGGGACTTCTCAGTGCGGCGGCACTGATTGCCGCTCTCGTAACCTCACCGGCCGCGCCCGGCGCCTCGAATTCGTTTCTCGGCGTCGGCAGCGGGGAGACGCCCACCGAGGCGATCCGCTCGCTCACAACCTATCAGGAGAGTCTGCCAAAGTCCGTGCCCGCGCCGGTGCGCAAAAGCATGAAGGACCCGGCCAATCTCACGGGTGAGCCCGAGCCGCTGGTGAAAAACCCGCCTTTTACCGCCCCGATCCGGCTCGGTGTGCAGCACTCGCTGCTCAAGAGTTCGCAAAGCGAAATGGTGCTCAAGACGCGTGACCATCTCGCACGGGTCTACGGCCGGCAGTGGATTAACGTGTTTTATCTGGAGGACGCGGACCTCTCGACCGCGATCCGTTCGCGGCAGGTCGACTTTTTTATCGCCGATGTGGACTTTTTCACCATCGAGGAGGGCTTTTCCTTTGTCGAGGCGATCGCAAGCCTCTGGCCCTCGGATGCGGACAGCCCGCAGGGGGCCACGGCAAGCGTGATCGTGGCGCGTAAGGCCGGTAACGAAAAGGCGCCCGCGCTGCATGATCTGGCCACGCGCAAAATTGTCGCGAGCAGCGCGGATTCGCTCTCGGGGTGGCTTGCGGCGGCGGTGGAGCTGAAAAAGCATCACGTCTTCATTAATGACGACCCGATGAAAAACGTCTCCTTCACGGGCGGGAACGTGAGAAAAGTCTTCTCCACGATGAACGCCTCGCCCGACGTGATCGGGGTGCTGCCCGCCTGCGAGCTCGAGCACCTCGGGGAGAAGGGGGACATACGGCTTCGTGACTACTGGGTGATCAATCAGATCACGGGGGACGGTCTGCGCTGCGCGCACTCCACGGCGCTTTATCCGGGCTGGATTTTTGCCGCCGGGGCGCATGTCACACCCGCCATCAGCAAAGCCATCACCACGGCGCTCTTTACGATGGACGGCAAGCCGTACGGGGCGGAGTGGTCGATGCCGGCGTCGAACCGCCCGATCTACGACCTTTTTTACACGCTTAAGATCGGCCCCTACAAGGATCTTGCGCAGTGGAGCCTGCGCCGCTTTGTGGAAAGTAACGCCCAGCTCCTTGCCTTTATCTCGCTTCTGCTCTTTATGATTCTCACCTATGCGGGCACGCTCTCGGTGCTCGTGAGAAGGCGCACAAAACTGCTGCGCCAGGCGCTTCGCGAGCGCGATGAGGCCGACCGTGAGATGCAGGCGAGCCGTGCGCATATTGAAAACCTTGAGCGCACGGGGCTCGTCGGGCAGATGTCGACCGTGATTGCGCATGAGCTGAAGCAGCCGCTTGGCGCCGTGAGCAACTACGCCAATTCGCTCCTGAGACGCCTGCGGCGCGATGACTTTAACCGCGAGCGCTTTGAAATGGCGCTCACCGAGATTGTCGAGCAGATCGCGCGCGCAAGCCAGATCGTCGAGCGTGTGCGCTCCTACGCCAAGCACGACTATCCGCCGCGCAAGGTGGACGATATCTCGGCGATTATCGAGAGCGCCATTCAGACCTTCAAGCGCTCGAGAAACACCAATGCGGCGGTGGTGGTGAGAATGCGCCCGAAGAGCCTCGCGGAGGTTGACAGCTGGGAGATTGAACTTGCGCTTTTGAATCTGATGAAAAACGCGGCCGATGCGCTTGTGAACGTCGCCAACCCCCGTATTGATGTGGTACTTGAGAAGCTCGATGAGATGAACTGGCGGCTTACTGTGGCTGACAACGGGCCGTATCTCACCGATGAACAGCTCGCACGCTTTTTCAAACCCCTGCAGACAAGCAAGGGTGAGGCCGGCATGGGGCTCGGGCTCTCGATTGTCGCGAACATTGCCGAGCGGCATGCGGGCAACATCACCGTGGCGAGAAACGGCGAGCGGGGCGTGAAGTTTACGATCGTCTTCCCGCGCTACAACGACCCCTCGCTCAAGGATGCCGTGCCCTGGCCCTCGGGCGATGAGGAACTTGTGGTCTATCAGTCGGGCGGCAACGGCCCGGTGTACCGCCGCACGCTCAATGCCCGGGCGATCCGGGACGCGAGACGGATGAATCTTGCCAACATCGATCTTGCCTTTGAGGATGACGATGTGCCTAAGACCGTGCACGCCGGGGTGCTCACCGATGTCACCCGTGTGATGGAGATGGGTAAACCCCTCTCGGCCGCGTACAACGAACCCGAAAATGACCGTCAGGTCGTCGAGCGTGAGGTCGAGCGCTTTGTGAAGGATGCGCTCGAGATTGACGAGCGCGACGTGCCGAAAAACGCGTAATGGGTCAGCGAAAGAGGGCGGTGCCGGTGCCGGCGCCGCCCTTTCGTATATTGTGAGCTGAAAAGCGCTCACGCTTTTGGTGTTGCAGCCGCCTTAAGCGGCAGGCGCACCGTCACAGAGAGCCCCGGCGGCGTGGCGCCGGGTCTCGCCTCAGAGAGTGTCACCTCGCCGCCCATCAGTTCAACCGTGGTTTTCACGATCGAGAGGCCGAGACCGGTACCGGTCACACCGGTGCCCAGTCCCCGGTAGAAGGGGTCAAAGACCCGTTCGCGCTCGGCCTCGGGGATGCCCGGGCCCGTATCAGAGACGGTGAGCGTGAGGGAGGTTTTCCCGGTCGCGGCGGCAAGCGTCACCTCGCCTCCGGCAGGGGTGTAGCGCGAGGCGTTCTCCAGCAGGTTTCTGAGCACAATGCGCACCGCAGCGCCCGAGAGTCCGGTGAGCGGCCGGGCGGCATCCGCCTCGTCCGCCTCAAAACCGACGGTCTGGTTTTTCGCCGAGAACGCAGGCATGAGCTCCTCAAAAAGCGAGGCGGCGAGCTCATCAAGGCGCCACGGGGCGCTGTCGCGCTCGAGCGCACTTTTCTGTTCACTGCTTTGCGCCCGGGCAAAAAGAAGAAGCTGCGAGACCTGATGAACTGCCCGCTCGAGTCCCTCTTCAAGATGCGTGACCGCTTCGCGCGCCTCGACTGAGAGCGGCATCGCCGAGAGCCGGTCCGCCTCAAGGGTGAGCGCGGTGAGCGGGCTTCTCAACTCGTGGGCGGCGTCCGCCGTGAAGCGGATTTCGCGGCTGCGGGCGGCCTCCACGCGCGCGAGCAGATCGTTGATGGCGCTCACGAGCGGCTCCACCTCGGCGGGCACCCCCGTGAGCGGAATCGCGGTGAGGTCATGCGGCTCGCGGCGGCGTATCTCGCGGGCGCTCGCGCGCAGCGGCGCGAGGGTTTTCCAGATGACAAAACCGATGACGGCAAGCATCAGAGGGAGCAGCACCAGAAGGGGCGCAACGGTTTTGAGCGCCATGTAACGCACCTCGCCCTCGCGTGACATCATCGGCTCGGCCACCGCTGTGTAGCGGCCGTTGGGAAGAAAAATCACCGCAAGGCGGTAGGGTGTCAGACTGCCGTCGGGACTTTCGTTGAGCGCTACGGTGGTAACCCCTTCGCTGAGCGTGTGATCAAAGACGGCCTCACGCAGTTCGCCCTGCAGATTGAGAAGCCGCACCGTGACGGGCTCACCCGCCGGAATCGAGGTGATTTTGCGCGGCCGCACGAGCCGCTCGGTGGGCGGGCGCATCATGTGACGGCGCCGCACGAGAATCGGATCATCGCTCTCAAGGCGCTCCTCAAACGTCCGGGTGTCCATGGTGAGCGCCCCGGGAATGAGCTGCGCGACGTCGGCACGCGCGAGCGACGTGGCAATATCAAGAAGGCGCCGGTCCTTGAACGAGAGCGCCTCCTCGCGGACAGCGTCGTAGAGATACCCGATGGTGGCAGCCATCAGAACGACAATGGCGAGCGCAACCGCGGTGAGCGTGCGCGCGAGAAGCGAGCGGGGAGCGGCCTTGCGGAACATGATTATTTTGCCGCGGGAGAGGTGTTGCGGATACGCCAGCCGAGACCGCGCAGATTTTCAATCATCTCGCTGCCGATCTTTTTGCGTACACCGTGAATGAGAAACTCCACCGCCTTGCCTTCCGGGATGTCCGATTCGCCGTAGAGTTTTGTCTCGAGCGCCGAGCGCGAGAGAATGGCCCCGGGGCGCACCATCAGGGCGCGCAGCAGATCGGTTTCACGCCGGGTGAGCTGCACGAGCACACCGTTAACCTCGCAGGTGCCCTGGCGGATGTTGAGCGTGAGGCCGGGTACTCTGAGCGTGGAGCGGTCGGCATCGGTGCGCCGCCGCAGCACGGCACGCATCCGGGCGAGCAGCTCCGACATGTGAAAAGGCTTGAGAATATAGTCGTCCGCCCCGGAGTTAAGCCCCTTGAGGCGGCTGTCGAGCGCGTCGCGCGCGGTGAGAATCAGCACCGGGAGCTTTTTCAGATATTCGCGCTCGGAGGCGCGAAGCCGCTCGAGCACCGCCATGCCGTCGGTGCCGGGCAGACCCAGGTCGAGGAGCAGCACATCAAAGTAGCCGTTCTCACTGCCTTCGAGTGCGCCGATACCGGCAATGCCGTCGGTTTCGTGCGTTATGGTGAACCCTTCAGCAGTAAGCGCGGCGACAACCGCACGGGCAATAAAGGGATCGTCTTCAAGAATCAGAACATTCATCAGTGGTAGGCCTACGTGAAACGGAAAATAAGGAGGGAGCGCAGACAGAAGCGGCCTCAGGAGGAAACGCTTAAACCTCCTGAGGCTCTATTGTAGAGAAGGTTGCCGCTTTCTGCGGCACCTTCACCCAAGGAAAAGACTCATCAGACACTGACACTGTCCCGGGTTTCATCGGGTTTGACCCAGAGCCAGCGGCCCGGCTGATTACTGCTTAGCATCAGTGCTTTTGGACGACTCCTTCGGCATGGCCTGTTCCTGCGTCTTCATGGCGCCGTCCTTCATCATGTGGCCGTGATGGTGTTTGCCCTCCATCATCGGGCAGCCTTCCTTGCCCATATCACGGGTCTGAACGATCTTGCCCGTCTTGGCGTCCTCCACGCTCATCAACGGCTTGCCGTCCTTTTTCTGCAGCATGACGTTCCAGACAAGGCCGTTGGGACCCTGACGCAGCATCGCACCGCGGGCCTGCGCATCACCGGCCTTTTCAGCAGCGGCCACCGCGTCGGCCATGCTGACGGCCGGTTTCACATCCGGTGTGATCATATGGTGCCCCATCATGCCGTTTTGCGCCGGCGCGGTTGTCGCGGGGGCGGGTGTTTCAGCGAAAGCCACTGTAGAGAGAGCCATAGCGCCGGAAACCAGGGCGGTCAGAAGAGATTTTTTCATCATATAAGTCACTCCTTTTCGGGTTAGTGAAAATTTATTCTGTTTAAAGGTCTGCGCCGGGTGAGGCAGATGCTGCTCAATCCGCCGGCACAGGACATAAAAGGTTTTTCGAGTACAACGGTCTATGTCTGTTACCGTCACTCACTCAAGACCTTTTCGCTTGTGAGTGCCCTCAGTGTACGGGGCTAAAGTTAGCCGGAGGATAGGAAACTGTTTCGACTTCAGAGAAGAATGTAACGGGACTTAAGGCGGGGGTGAGCTGTGAAGGCACACTGAGGCGGGTGTGTCACGGGTGGAAAAACATTTAATTCACAAATGCGTGAAAAACACTCTAAAAACGGAGTCTTCATGCATGTTTGTGGTAACAGCTGAGAAGATACTGCTTTCTTAAATGC
>CAJJRX010000030.1 GCA_905194315.1 uncultured Sutterella sp.
TGCATGTTTGTGGTAACAGCTGAGAAGGCAGTATCTTCTCAGCTGTTACCACAAACATGCATGAAGACTCAAAAACGCTCTCACCAAACAGTGAGAGCGTGATTGATGTCTTGGACTAATCAACAGAGAACACTAATTTACCCGCTTTAACTGCGGGCGGGTTGTCAATTATCACACCAATTTTCCAGTTTGTTTCAAATAAATACGGGGTATCGATAAAGAATCCTTCATGTGAGCACGTCAATGTTAAATAAGGCTGATAAGCAGCTAGTAATCCAAAAGCTGAATTAAATGCAACAAAATTACCAGCTGGCATAGTTGGGAAACAGATAAAGCGAAAATAAGTTTGCGGAAACGCAAACAGGTTAGCATAGCTTCCTTGTGAATCTTTAAGGGTTGTTAGCTGATACCAGTCTCTCGGGTTTATAAGGATCAGACAGGGACTATGTCCGCTTAAACAAGGTGCAACAACGTCAAGGAAAGCGTCACGAAACTTCGAAGGTTTATCCTTATCCAGACATATTGGATCAGCAAAACTAAGATCTTTGTCTGCAAGTAGACTATCAATAAATTGTTTTAGTACCAGCGGCTTAAGATGCAGTCTTATTTCTGCTTCTAATGATTTCTCAATCAATCCGATATCACTGGAGGTTTCAAATCCAGGATACTTACATTGCAAGGTTACATCTTTCAACTGTAACTCTTTAAGAATGTTGATATCACTCACTAAGGAAAATAATGCAGAACTATTGAGGGGTATGGCACTGATAAGTGATAGTGGCTCGTTTTCAAAGATCTCAAGAAAACCTTTCTCAATAGGAATAGTTTGTCTGAATGTTGATTTGGGCTCTAGAAGTTTTTTTTGAATTAAGATTTAATTTCATTTAAAAAAACTTAAATAATGGGAAGTCTCAGAATCCCTCAGAGAAATACCCTAGTTCCAGGAAAATCCAGTATCCCACTGGATTACGTAACTGACGTTCATCACATGTGACGAGTGAAATTATAGTTCAACTGAGGCAGATAGAACTGACGCTATAATAAAATAGCATGTGATCCAATCAGAAAAGACTATGCTTAGATTGATCTCTAACTAATTTCAGCACACAATCTGGACGCACTAAATATTGTATTACACTCAAAGAGAAATCGCAATATATTGTTGAAACATTGTCGACTCGAGGAGTAGGGGTCGCTTAGTTCGGGACAGGAGCAAGATTTTGAAGATCATTTTTTTCTGTGATTGACACACGTCAATTAGCAAATTGCTTGACAATCAAAATAAAGTCTCTTTTGATTATTTATCTAGGTATTTTGAGTTGGTATGGTCACAAGTCACTTTTTTATTAAATACCAATTTCCTCTGCCACCCTTCTCTGCTCATCTTCACCGCGGCGATCGTACAATGCGGTCGTTGCAATGTTGGAGTGACCCATCATATTCTTCACTGTCACAATGTCGACATGTCGGTCAAGCAACCGGGTCGCGAATGTACGGCGGAGGTCGTGTGCAGAACAGGGTTCGTTGTTGGCTTCTAGCATGCGTGCCTTGGTGATGCGGCCGATACTCGTCGGATCGATCGGATGCGTCAGGTCAAGATGCCCACCTTTAAAAAAACGGCAGAAAATAAACCCTTTATTTTCAGGTCTGTACTTAAGCAACCAAGTGTTCAGGGCATCAGCAACATACTTAGGCAGGAAGACTTTTCTTTCTTTATTCCCCTTCCCGATCAGACGCAGACTGTTATCAATCGGGTCATAATTCTCCAGTCGAAGGTAGGGAATCTCACCGCGGCGCAGGCCGCACCCGAGCATCAGGGCGATGATCGCCTTATCGCGGATGTCGTAGACAGAGGTGCCGCTCAGGCTGTCGAGCAGCTTGCGACTTTCTTCATGACTGATCGCCCGTCCAGCCGGCAAGCGGTAATAACGCTTTTGTTTCATGGCCGTAATTTTTAAATACCACTCGTGCGGCATATCTCCTGCCATCCACGCTGCCTTGACCACCCCTTTGAGTGCTGCCAGATAGCAGTTCTGCGTGGACGCCGAAATCCCCTCTTTCTCCTGCTGGATGAAAAATGCAAGTATGTGTTCCGGGCGGAGTTTTTCCCATTCGCAGGTATCAAGGCCGGTGTAACCGGCCCATTGTGCGAAGCGGTTGATTTTGCTTTTCATCGTACGGCGCGAGGTGGCGGACGTGAGCTCGGATAGATAAACGAACGCAGCGTTCGGACGGACGTCTCTGACTTCGGTCGCAAGCGCAGTACTGTCGAATCCGGCACCGGTAACCTTTCCAACCACCATTTCACCAGCCATTTTCTTTGTCTCTTAAATACGTATTACAAAATAAATTTAGCGGCATTCTTTCACTCATTAACGCATTCCTCTTCAGAAGCCCTGATTAAGCGGATCGCCGGAAACTGGTGTTTCAGAGACCCTCTTCCCGGTGAAGCCGGAAGAAAAAACGCTATTACTCATGAGAATGCACATTCTACGATGTTATTTTAACGCGATCGGTTTCCGGTGACAAGGCTTGCGTGCTTCTATCTCCGTTACCGATCAAATTCGTTCAAGATTAAAAAAGACCTCAGGCGTGAACCTGAAGTCTCTTTTTCTATGGAGAGCAATTTTCTCTTTTGACTTGAACCGGAAAATCTTTCTGATGATTGGTTCGGTGAAGGCAGTGATGAGCACGACAACTGGAAGACGGATAGATTTTGCCCGAGCGACGGCTTCGGTCGTTTCTTCGCAGATGTCGGTGTGATTCTTTGTACTTTAGCTCTCGTATTTCGGCGCAATTGATCACTGCCATTCTTCCAGAAGGAAGTCGCGGATATTGCAGTGCCTGATACCGTTGCGACTCATGTCGACCGGATCCATGGAGAGAACGTACTTCGGAAAGTTGTCGTTGATATTTTCAAGAACTGAAAATTCCCGCTCAATCGTCTCCGGTGCTGCCAGTAAGTATGTCACCTGAATATAGAGTTTCTGATCGCCTCGCCGGCACACAAAATCAACTTCTTTTTCTCCCACTCTCCCAGTGGTGACCTCATAACCTCTGCGAAGCATTTCCATGCAGACAATATTTTCAAGTATCAGATTAATATCTTTGGTATTACCGCCAATTACCGCTTCACGAATGCCGTGATCCGGACAATAGTATTTCTCACCGGAGGCGAGGATACGGCAGGTGTGCAGATCTTCCCGTCTGACGGGATAAAGAAGGTGCGCTTCAGTACAGTAACGCAGGTAGCTGATAACTGTTTCCGGTGCAGCTCTACGGTGCCCGCTCTTCAAGCATTTGGCAATTGCGGTGCCGGTAAAGGTTTTGCCGGTGCCGCTCATCACATGGCGGATGATCTCTTCGAGGAGCACAGCATCCCGCACGCCGTTAGGCTGAATGACGTCGCTCAGCAGCACGGCCCGGAAATGATCACCCAGATACTGTCTCCCCGGCCTTTCCTCGTACCGGATATTCGAAAGATACGGCATCCCTCCGGTGTGTAGATACCGCGTAAAGAGTTTTTCGACCGGTTCTTCACCAATGACAGAACTGTAAAGCGCACAGAATTCTGCGAAGGAAAAGGGATAAATCTCAAATTCGACATACCGGCCGGCCAGGTTGGTTGCCAGTTCGCAGGAAAGAAGGCCGGCATTGGAGCCCGTAATGTAAATGTCGGCATCAAGCGTCAAGCGCAGCGTACTGATGCACTTCTCCCAGTCAGTCACCTCTTCGATCCCGTCAAAGAAGAGATGCACTTTGCCTTTGATACCGGCAGTCCGCAGGAGCACCTCCTCGTGGAGCGCAGCAGCGCTCAGCCTTGCGGGAGCGTATCTCATTCCGTCAAAGTCAAACGCAATACACCGGGACGGATCGACACCTGCGCTGATGAGCTCTTTTCTGATAAGTTCGAGCATTACCGACTTTCCACAGCCGCGCATGCCGGTGATCACCTTGATGAGATCCGACCCGATAAACGGTCGGATCCTGCGCATATATGTCTCCCGTGCAATCATCCGTCAGGTCTCCAGTGTCCGGATTTTTGTCAGATATAACTGATAATAACCGGTCATCTGAGATTTTTTTCAGCTGTATCTGATATTTTTTCTCGAAGTCCGCTCGAGGTGTCTTTACTTAACCGCTTACTTTTCGCCACTTTGTATAGCCCCACAGACTGCTCCCGCTCACATACAATAACCAGAAGCACCATCACCGGAGGCATCTGACGTGAAAATCATCAGTAAATTCAAAGATTTCTACGATTTTGAAGTCGCCAGATACGGCGAGGACGAGAAGCTGGTCTACCGCAGGACAACAGCCGTGTTCAACAACTCGCCTGCCGGTGAACACAGCACCTGGTCAGACAGCAAAGGAATCGCACACCGGATTCTCCTGATCGGTGATGAGCTGATCCATCTCTTTAGCAAAAACGGCAAGGTCTACACGCATTTCGATCTGACTGATCCCGAAAGCCTTAACGGCCGACGCCGCCGTGGCTGGGGTCCCGGCGCGCTGATGGTTTATGTCGGCGAGCCGCTTCTCACCTTCACGGACGGTGAAACGCTCACCCTCACAACAGCCTTTGAGGCAATGCTCCCGGAGATACTCGGCATGGACCGGAACGCTTTTATCCGTCATCTGCAGGAGGGACTCTTCAAAAATGCACCGCACCACCTCTTCCCGGATCCGCACGAAGAGGCACGGCTGCGCCGTGAGCCCATCGTCCTGATTGAGTTTGTTGAATGGGTACAGGATTTCGAGCGCCGTGAAAACTATCGTGTTTACAGGCGAACCTATAATCCGAACCTTCAGGCGCTGGGCGTCTATGTCGACCCGGATCTTGTCTGGCAGAGACTGGTGGCGTTTCTCTCAAAGCAGAAAAGCGAAGCGGAAATCATGCCGCCGATGACCGATACACAGAAAATCGACAGCCACGGCTTTGACAGAAAGACGTCCTTCCGGCCAAACATGAAAAAGAAAGGTTAGGGATTCAGTGGACGTTTTTAGCGGAGGTGGCAGATTTTGTGCCACCCTGCTCCGCCTTTGTGTGACAATATCTCACCTGACAGAAATTAAATCCCGCCCGCCAAATATGCCGAAAATTCCTTTTTTATTCAGCCGTTTCTTCGGCATCCTCGTGCCAGATCTGCTGGAGCTCTACACCTTTTTCAAACACCTCTTCGGTGTCATCGGCAAAGTGAACTTCGATTTGCACATCCTCCTCGTCATCCGAGCGCTGAACCCAGTCCACCCATTCGATAACAGCAGACAATTCACCGTTATCACGGACGATGCGATAACCTTCACCTAAATTTTCTGACAAAACGGATTCAATTTTCTCTTTTCTCATTGTTTTCTCCGCAGAAAAAAAATAAAACATCAAAAGCAACTGTTTATCGCGACCTTTTGCTGAAAGCTGCAACGCCTGGCTATTTGGACGGTGCATGCCCTTATGCCGGCCTGCAGGAGTGGTCTTGTCGACCTTGCGCGTGTCGACGGCATCGGTTCGAGTATAGTGAAACAACTCGTATACGAGCTTTTATACCTCTCGTTTATTATGCAATAATCATTTTATTATCTGACCACTTCTTTCGACAAGAGGTTTTCTATGGGCTTTTTCAAAAATCTGCTTAAAACGTTCTCGAGCGAGAAGTACCGCCGACATCCCGATGGATCCACGCTCACACCGCAGCGATTTGCCGCCATTAATGTGGGCGCCGTGAACGGTGAACAGACCATGTCCTACTGTGACTCGCTCAGCACCGGCAACGACGTGGAAAAGCTCCGCGATAACCTCAAGGACTATTACGGCATCACCGACCACGCGAGCGCCGAGGAAACACTCCGCTGGCTGCTCGAAGGCGGGCACACCCGCCCCTACTTCCTGATCCGCGAGCATGCTGCCGGTGTGAGTTCTGAGCCGCTCGATCTGAGCAGTCTGCCGCCCGAGGCCAGAGAAACGCTTGAGGAGTACCTGAAGAATCTGCAGGAAACCGCCAAAGAGCTCACCGACGACGGCTGGATCAGCTCAGTGGCTGACTACGCCACGATTGACATCAGCGCCTGGGACTACGGACGGGCAGTCATTGTCACACGTTCCTCTTTTGACTGCGGATATCTGAGCGAAGACGAGGCCTGGAGCGTGATTGATACGGTCTACGAGGCGGCGAAAAACGATTTTGCCGACTGGCGTGCGCTGGCGCAAAGCTATATCGTCGGTCGTGCGATGTGGGGCGGAGACAGCATGATGCTCACCGGACTCAGCAATATTGCCGCCAACCTGCTCACTGAAGAAGGCAGCCCCTGGAAGGACGTACCGCTTAAGGTCTGATTCTGGGTAGATCGGATACGGACGCACCTTGACGCTCACCGGCGTCAGGTGCGTTTTTCGTTGAACTGCCAACAGAGTTCTTTGCGTCGGGCGCAAAAAAACCGGTTCAAGTCTTTTCTCAAACCGGTTTTTTTCATGTGGGTGCCCGGGAGAGGTCTCCCGTCACACATCAGTATTCGAGAACAATGGGCAGTGCCTTGGCTTCGTTAACAAACTTCACCACTTCCTTGAGGGCAGGCACGCGGTTAACGAGGTTGAACTTCGCGTTGGTTTCCTCGATCTTCGGATGGAGATTTTCCGGAACGCGCTTGGAGAGTTCCTTGACCGTGTCGACACCTGCACGTTCGAGCAGTTCGGCAAACTGGGGACCCACACCGTGGATACGAATCAGGTCGCAGTGGTTGGCCCACTTCAGGATCAGCTTGTCAGAGATGTCCGTCTTCTGGGCAAGCGCCTTGCGCTGAGCCGGGGTTTTGCAGGCGGCGAGATAGTCGTCAGTCGTTTTGATGCCGGCTTCGTTAAGTTTGACAGCATAACTTTCGCCAACGCCTTCGATATCAATCACTTTATAGGTCATACGAGATTCCACGTTGGATCATGAGTTGTAAAAGAGACAGTCGGATTGGCAAGGGGTCACATCCGAAAGCGCTAAATGGTGTATTCAGTGGAGCAAAAAACTCTCTGCGTTACCATGGAATCAGTATAACAGTGCTACCAGTCAGTTGTGAAGAATTTCTTATACACAGCCCACGGGGTTTTCCCTAGTGCCTCAGGGGTTTTGACGAAACTGGTTACTTACATATAGTTATTGAAGGGGTCTTTTTTAGTCCTTTTGGATTAGTTTTTGTAGAATTTCATTAAATTTTTGTCAAAATTCTCCCCCTGACTAATCACAATGACCGAAATTTGGTGTAGTTTTCAGGGATTTTCACAGAAAAATGCCTCCTTTTGCACCCTCAATAAACGCCCTGACGGAGGTGTTTTACGCAAAATTCCGGGGGTGGCAGGTGTAAAAAGCGACGCAATTGTTAAATATATTTGACGGACTTAAAAAGTGTACCACTTTATCGCTCGGGCGGGACGCCTTTTGCCCCGCTGTGCGCCGCTGCAGGCGGGAGGTAAGTTACGATCAAAGAGGAAACCTGTCTGGGCAGTGTTCGCAGTATCGGGCCCACAGGCAGGGAAAAGCTATTCGGAACGGCCGGTTTTTCACAAGGGATAACGGCTGAATTTTCTGAGCCTGTCCGCAGGAATTCCAGTTGGAACTTCCGGCAGGACTTGCGGTGAGCAGGAGGCTCGTCGCCAGCGCCGATGCCGGATCGGGACCGCACACCGTGCAGAGGGTCTGCCGATCGGGCAGCCCTCTTCTCGCGAGGTCTCTTTCGCAGGACGCTTTGAGAGGCTCTCCGTAGCGTCCTATATAGATAATAGTGAGCGAGGGCAGCGCTGCCCGCGCTGACGCGACCCGTTAAAGCCGTCCGCAGAGGCGTTTGCATAGAGGGGCTTTCACTGACGGCCGCCCCCGCTTTTTCTCCCACTGGTAAAGAGAACTAGGAAAGAACTAGAAAAGTGTGATTTGCCGCACTTTTCTCAGGGTTTACCCTCTCCCGAAAGAGAGAGGCAAAACGTCCCGAAAAGCCTTGTCCGTTGACGCCAGCAATAGGACCTTCGGTGTCAAAACGGATCCCTGCAACAATTGGTCATTTGCGCAAAGTCAGGCCTGACGGGTGTTGTAAAGAGTGAGGAAACAAAAATTTACAATTCCATTACCCTATCCACCATATGGAGGGGTACCCTAATCACAGAAACTAACTCTACTGACCAGCCCCCTACTGACCGTTTTACGGAGGGACAAAAAATGCGTTTTACGCAATTTTTATGCGGTAAATCAACAACTTAACGCCTAGGGTTAACCATATTGGTAAAAACCCTTAAGCGCAAAACCCCGACGCGGACCCGATTCATTGTTTAAAAGCTATCAGCGCCACTCAGCCAAAAGGCTATAGCTATCCGTCAACGGACTAATGGGAAACCCTGAGAGCCTTTGTTAGAATGCAGGCAACGATAGGAGATCGATGAACCCGACGCTCATTTATCGTGACAAATCAACGAGTTGCAGTTATCTGCGCGAGACGGACCTCAGACAATAAAAAAACAGTGTCCGCGCAGCTCTTCTCTGCCGCCCGCGTGTCACGCCACAGTCTGCGCCCCTGCGTTTACCGTCCTCCCGTCCTCCCCCGCCGGCGAACACCTCACGGTCGTGCGCTTCCTGCTGGGACCACAGGCACCCCCAGGGGAAACTCATCACACACCGTCAGGCGAGCCCGCACGAGGGAGCAGTCTTTCAAGAAGAACCCGAGCCCGGTGCGTTTCCCGTAAACAGCCGGTCTCGCCTGAGGAATATCAAAAAATGTTTAACTTACCGTTTTTTCTCGGCCTCTTTCCGCTCGTCGTCCTGGTGGTCCTGATCATCAACGTCAAGATGCCTGTTTACAAGGCCGTTCTTGTTACCCTCGCCCTCGTTCTGGGTATCACCTACTTCGGCTTTGACACGCCGGCCCCCGTTCTCGCCAACGCCGTTGCCTACGGTCTTCTCAAAGGTCTCTGGCCTATCGTCATCATCATCTTCGCGGCGGTTTTCGCCTACAACCTGATGCTTAAGACCGGTGCGATGAACATCATCCGTGATCAGCTCTCGCGCGTCACCGATGACCGCCGCCTGCTGCTCCTTCTCATTACCTGGGGTTTCGGTGCGTTCCTTGAGGCCGCTGCCGGCTTCTCGACCGCTGTGGCCATTCCGCTCGGTATTCTGATGGCGCTCGGTTTCCACCCGATCCGTGCCGCGATTGCCGCGCTCGTGGCTGACACGACCGCCACGGTGTTCGGTGCCGTCGGTATTCCGCTCACGGTGATGGGTGACATGCTCCATATTCCTGTGGTCGGACTCACGGGTCTCTCCGCTTACACCGTCTTCCAGCTTGCCATCCTCAACGTGCTCATCCCGTTCTTCCTCGTGGTGATCATGGAAGGCTCCGTCAAGGCGCTCAAGGGTATCTTCTTCGTCACGCTCATGGCCGGTGTGATGACGCTCATCCCCGAAGTGATCATTGCCATCTTCGTTGGTCCCGAACTCACGGCCTTCGGCGGCTCCATGGTGAGCATGGCTGCGATGTTCTTCCTCTTCCGTGCCCGCAAGGGTAAGACCCCTGCCGAGTACCGTGTTGCCACGCAAAACAGCGGCAAGGAAGCCACGGGCGGTGAAGTGGTGCGCGCCGTGTCGATCTATGCGCTCATGTTCATCTTCATTCTCGCCTGCTCGCCCCTGTTCCCGGGTGTGGGCAAGGTGCTCAACACCGTCTCCTCGTCGCTCAACTTTGACGTCGGTGTGAAGACCCTCAAGGCCACGTTCAACTGGATCACGACGCCCGGCATGCTGATCATCTTCGCCACGCTCATCGGCGGTGTGCTCTTCCAGGGTGCCAAGCCCGGCGTGATCATCAAGACGGCTCTGCAGACCGCCAACCAGATGAAGACCTCCGCTGTGGCCATCTCTGTGATCGTTGCCATGGCCACCATCATGGACATCACGGGTCTGATCGCTGTCGTTGCCCAGCCGCTCTTTGACGCCACCGGCAAGTACTATCCGTTCTTTGCCCCCTTCATCGGTGCCGTGGGTACCTTTGTGACGGGCTCTGTGACGAACGCCAACGTGCTCTTCGGCAACCTGCAGACGATTGCCGCCAACCATCTTAACCTTGATCCGACCTGGCTGGTCGCCGCGAATGCCGCCGGCGCCTCCGCCACGAAGATGCTCGCCCCGCAGTCGATCACGATTGCTGTGAGCTCGGCCGGCCTTACGAACGCCGACAGCCAGCTCATGAAGGGTACCGCTCCCTGGGCACTCATCTACTGCGTGGTTCTCGTGCTGGTGATCGGTCTCTCGAGCATGTTCTTCTTCTGATGAACGGCTCACGGAATTCGAATCTCACAAAAACAAAACTGGAGATATAAACCATGATGAACGTTAACTTCTTCTCTACCTGCATCGGCGACGCCGTCAAGGCCAACGCCGCCCGCAGCTCCGTGCTGCTGCTTGAGGAGCTCGGCTGCCGCGTGCACTATCCGCGCCGTCAGACCTGCTGCGGTCAGCCCGCGCTTAACTCGGGCTACATCAAGGAAGCCATGGCCGGCATCAAGAACAACATTGCCGCCTTTGAAGAAAACGACTATCCGATCGTCTCGCCCGCGGGTTCCTGCACGTACGCCATCATGAGCTACGCGCTGCACCTGGTGAACGAACCCGAATGGGCCGAACGCGCGATCCGCATGGCCGAACGCGTGCATGACCTCACGAGCTTCATCGTCAACCAGCTCGGCGTCGTTGACGTCGGTGCCCGCCTCGAGGGCCGTGCCGTGTATCACCCCTCCTGCTCGCTCTCGCGCAAGCTCGGCGTCACGAAGGAGCCGCTCGAACTGCTCAAGCACGTCAAGGGGCTCGAGCTTCTCGAATTCCCGCACTCTGACCGCTGCTGCGGCTTTGGCGGCACGTTCGCCACGAAGATGAGTGAAATCTCCGGAGCGCTCGTCAAGGAAAAGGTTGCCGACATGATGACGGTCAACCCCGACTACCTCATCGGTGCCGACTCCTCGTGCCTGCTCAACATCGGCGGCCGTATGGCCCGTGAAGGCCGTCCCGTCAAGGTGATGCACATCGCTGAAGTGCTCATGAGCCGTTAACCCAACTGTTGGAGAAGAGACAAATGCAAGACATTCGTGTTCAGTTCAAGAAGGCTCAGGAAGAAAAGCGCCTCGTTGTGAAGGTGCCCGATCCCAACAAGTTCCTGCGCACCAATCCGCTGCCGTTCCATGACCGTGCCCAGGCGCAGATCGATGACGACATCATGCGCCGCGCCGTCGCCAAGGCCCAGAATGTGATCGGAGCGAACCGCGCCAAGATCATGGCCGAGCTCGGTGACGTTGACGGCTGGCGCGACCGTGCCGCCCAGATCCGTGACTATGTGCTTGAGAATCTCGACGCGCTCCTCTTCCAGCTCTCCGAGAAGGTCGAGGCCAACGGCGGTCACGTCTTCTTCGCGAAGACCAAGGAGGAAGCGAGCCAGTACATCCTTGAGGTGTGCAAAAAGAAAAACGCCAAAAAGGTCGTGAAATCCAAGTCCATGGTCACCGAGGAAATCGGCATGAACCATGTTCTGCAGGATAACGGCATCCGTGTCGTCGAGACCGACCTCGGGGAATACATTCTGCAGGTCGCCGGCGACAAGCCCTCGCACGTCGTCGTGCCCGCCATTCACCGTGACCGTGTGCAGATCCGCAAAGCGCTCAACGAAAAGCTCGGCTACGAAGGCGCGGATACGCCTGAAGATATGACGGCGTTCCTGCGCAAGACGATGCGCCAGGACTTCCTCACCGCCGAGGTGGGTGTCTCGGGCTGTAACTTTGCGGTGGCCGAAACGGGCTCGATCTGTCTCGTCACCAACGAAGGTAACGCCCGTCTCACGACCACGCTCCCCAAGACCCACATCGCTGTGATGGGGATGGAACGTATTGCGCCCACCTTCAAGGAGGTTGACGTTCTCATCACGATGCTCGCCCGCTCTGCCGTGGGTGCGCGTCTGACCGGCTACAACACGTGGCTCACGGGGCCGCGCGAAGCCGACAACGTGGACGGTCCGGAAGAATTCCACCTCGTCATTCTTGACAACGGCCGCTCGGACATTCTCGGCTCGGCCTTCAAGGAAATTCTGCGCTGCATCCGCTGCGGTGCCTGTATGAACACCTGCCCGTGCTACCGCGAAATCGGCGGCCACGGCTACGGCTCGATCTATCCGGGTCCCCTCGGTGCCGTGATCACCCCGTTGCTCGGCGGCTACGAGGAGTACAAGGATCTGCCGTACGTGTGCACGCTCTGCACGGCCTGCGACATGGTCTGCCCGGTGGAGATTCCGCTCAGCAAGCTCATCCTCAAGCACCGCAAGTCCGAAGTCGAACAGGGTCTGCGTCCCTCGGGCGAGAAGACCGCCACCGAGCTCTTCGGCTGGATCAACGGCAAGCCCGGTCTCTGGGGTACGGCCATGAAGGCCGCCGCCAAGATGGGCCAGCTCTCCAAGTCGGGCAAGGTGCCGTTTGCGCCGGGTGAACTCGGCAAGTGGTACACCGCGCGTGACCTGCCGGTCTCTGACGGCCAGGCATTCCGCTCCTGGTTCGAAGAGCATGAACGTGAAGTTCGTGCCAAAGAGTCGAAGTAAACCGTTTAGAGATTGAGGATAACTACTATGATTCAGAATCGCGAATCCTTCCTGAAGACCCTGACTGAAAAGATGGGTCGCAGCCTGCGCACCGAACCCGCTCAGATGCCGGTGCCTGTGAACGACTATGCCACGAAGAACTTCACCGACCTCGACACCGAGGGGCTCGAGAAGCTCTTTGTGGAGCGCTCCAACCAGATGCTCGCCAAGACGGAAACCGTCACGCCCGATGCGCTTGCCGCCCGGGTCGTTGAAGTGGCCCGTCAGTACGGCGAGAGCGTCGTGCTCACAAACGACAGCCGTCTGCACGAGAGCGGCATCACCGATGCGCTCAAGGGCGCCTTCCAGGACGTGACCGTCTGGGACTACAGCCGCGGTGAGGAAAACATCACCGTTGCCGAGCGCGCCAAGGTGGGCGTCGTCTTTGCCGACTACGGTATTGCCGATGTGGGTTTTGCCGTGCTGCTCTCGAGCAAGGACCGTGCCCGCAGCGTGTCGCTGCTGCCGGAAAACTCGATTGTGGTGATCCGCCGCTCGACGATTCTGCCGCGTGTGGCGCAGCTCGCAGAAATCCTTCATCAGCGCGCCCAGGCCGGTGAACGGATGCCGAGCTGCATCAACATCATCGGCGGCCCGTCTTCGACGGCCGACATCGAGCTCATCAAGGTGGTGGGTGTTCACGGTCCGGTGACCGCCAACTACATTGTGGTGGAAGACTGATCAGTTTGAGGTCCGGGGGATGGTGCACAACGGCACCGCCCTCCTTTCGGGTTCATCATGGCAGGCGGGCCGTGTGCCCTGCGCTCTGAAGCGCCTTCCCCTGACCTTTTTTTATTCTCTCACTTTTTTCCGCACAAAGAAACCGCTCCCGCGCCGGGGGCGGTTTTTTCGTATTTGCTTTTCGCCGGGAGCGGCTCAGAAGACTCATCCCCCGCCCCGTCGGGGCGCAGAGCCTATAATGGAAAGGTTGTATAAAAAAGCTGATGTTTTACTGACCTCACGCCCATGAAAACCCTTCGTCTGCTCTACCCTGATTTTGCCGCGGGCGGCCTTGAGACCTACTATCTCGGTGCCGCACTGCTTGATGTGATTGTGCCGCCCACGCCTGATGCCCGGACGGTGCGTGTGGCGATCGAGCCCCCTGCCGGGGGCCACTACCCGGTCACCGACGGCATTTATGCGGCCGACGTGGTGGTGGACGGAATGCGCGAGGCAAGACGTCTTCTTGAGGCGGCGGCTCCCGAACGCGTTCTGACGCTCGGGGGCAACTGTATCGTCTCGGCCGCCCCCTTTGACTATCTGCACCGCCGCTATCCGCGCGCCGGCATCTTGTGGCTTGATGCGCACCCGGATGTGTCGCTCCCGGAAAACGGCTACCCCAATGCGCACGCCATGGTGCTGGGCTCGCTGCTCGGGCGCGGTCCCGAAACGCTCACCGCCGAGCTCAGCGCGCCGTTTGCTCCGGAGGATCTCCTCTACGTCGGGCTGCAGCCGGTGCTTGACTATCAGAAACATTTCCTTGAGAAGGCCGGTGTGCGCTACAAAACAGACGGCAGCGTGAGCGAGGCGGAAATTCTTGACTTTATTGCGCAGCACGAGGTGATTTTTATTCACCTTGACGTGGATGTGCTCGATGAGCGGTATTTCTCCGACACATATTTTGCCAATCCGGCACTCACCGGCGACGGCTCGGGCGGCGGGCGCATGCGGCTCGGGGAACTTGCCCGGATTCTGCAGCTTGCCGATCAGGCGGGCGTTATTGCGGCGCTCAGCGTTGCGGAGTACCTGCCCTTTTCTGCCGAAGGACTCCGGAATGCGCTCAGCGGCCTGAGCCTCTTCGGAAAATAGTTTTTTGTGTGTGAGCGACGTGGAGCGTTGAGCCATGAGCAGTAAAAAGACAAAACCCGGTGATTCGCCTGCTGCCGCCAGAACATACCGCATCGGCGACTTTGCGAAGCATCTGGGCGTCTCGGCCGAGTTTCTCAAGCACTACGAGGAAAACGGACTGATTGACGTTGTGCAGAAAGGCGGCGGTTACCGCTATTACGCGTTTGAGCAGTCTGCGAGAGTGATCGAGTATCTGCGGCTGAAGAACTACGGCGTCAGGGTGCGGGAAATGCGTGAGATGCTCTCGCTCGAGCCCGGGGCGGCCATCAGTGCGCTCGATGCCAAGGCTGAAGAACTCGAAGCGCAGGTGCGCCGTCTCACGCTTCTCATCGAAGAGCACCGGCGGCTGAGTGCCTGGTTTGAAAAACGCCGCCAGAAACCTGTGGACTGGGAGGTGCGGGTGCTCGAGCCCTACTGCTTTCTGCCGCACACACTCAACAAGGCGTTTCTTGACGATGAGCGGGTATACACGATTCTCAACGACTGGAATGCGTGGCTGCCGGTGACAAAGTCCACGCTGCTGGTGCGCTACCCCTATGCGGGCCGCCCGGAAAGTCTGCAGTGGGGCTTTGCTGTGCCCGAGGCTATTCTCCAGCGCTACGGTATTCCCGCCAATGCTTCGGTGATGCGACTCGATTTCGGACGGGCCTTTATCTATCACTTCTCCTCAGACACTGAAGCCTACAAAATGTCGGACATTCTGAACGACACTCACCCGGCATTCCGTCTGCTGCATTCGCTCGGGTTCAGCGTCCGCTCGGACGCTCTTTTCATCAATGAGATGAAGCTCACCGACAGCGATGCAACCGAGCGCCATTTTATGGGACGCGCGATCATTCCGATTGAATAACCCGGGGCCTGAGCGTCAATAAAGACACAGGCGCCTGCACCAGGTGCAGGCGCCCGCGTCAGGACTGCCGGGAGACTCTTCAAAACGGCAGAAACCCGTCTTCAGAATTTATGCACGAGACCGGCCATCAATTCGTAGACATTTTCCGTTGCCGTGGGCTTGAGCGCCTCATAGGCGGCGGAGTAGGAATTGCGGATCATGCCGGCCGCACCGTAGAGACTGGTTGTCTTTGAGAGCGGATAGACGTAACCTGAGGCGGCCTGCCAGGTCGTCATCGTGAGCTCGGACTTCTGCGAGCCTTCAAAGTCGCCGCGACCAAGGGTGACTTTCAGCGTGCCGCCCATCACCGGGATATCGGCACCGATGTTGATCCCGTAGCCGTCGATACCGCTCGGGACGATAAACATCGTCGTCTTGCTCGTCTTGGCGTAATCCTTGAAGTACTGGCCGTAGAAGAAGAACTTCGCAAAATCCGTCTTGTAGCTCGCCCCCAGGTTGTACGAGAGCGAGTCATCGATACCGTAGGCGGCGACATTTTTGTGTGCCTGGTTGATCGATTCAAGGCCGAAAGCGACCATCAGCGCATCATCCTGATAGCGCACAACACCGCTGGCCATCCGCTCACTCGAGGACTTGCCTTCAATGGCCACATCCTTGAGATCCTTGTCGAGCGTGTTCGGATTGAACGAGTACTGGAACGACGCATCGAAGTTGCCGAACTTCGGTGTGGTGTAGGCCACAACATTGTCCATGAATTCGTAGCCGAGGCTCACCACCTGAAGCGATCCGCCCAGATCACCCCAGCCGCAGGAGAAGGCATTGGCAACGTGGCCGAAACGCGCATACGGGCCGTTGCCGCCCACAATCGGACCCATGCGGCCAAACGAGAGCAGCCCGATACGGTCGCCTTCCACATAAAGGCGGGCTTCACGCCCGAAGAGACGGCCGTCCTGACCGAGGCTGCCCGTATCCGAGCCGAAACCGCTCTCGAGCACAAAGCCGACCTTCACGCCAGGGGCGACTTCTTCGGCGCCTTTGATACCCCAGCGCGAGCCGATATACTGGCCGGAGGCAAGACGGGTCACGGTCGAGGAGGACTGTCCGACGTAGTCACGGTGCTGAACGGATAAGCCGGTATCCACGACGCCGTAAAGCGTCACGTCAGCCGCCTGGGCGGAAAACGCCAGGGCGGCAAGAACGGACAGGGTTAACGCTTTTGTTTTCATAGTTGAGTCCTTTTTAAGGTTGGGCGGACGGTGCACGAGCGGCTGCCGTCCGGTCAAAAGAAGTTTGTTTTTCTTTCACCCGCTCTCACGGGCCTGCAGAGGCTGCAGAGGCTGTACTCGAGCCCCCCCCCCTCTACCCTATCCCTCGGGTGCGAAGGTGTGAGCCCCGGTGCGGGTTCAGTCTGCAGGTAACCACAAGCGAGAGCGAGGGTTTGTCAGGCTGCCTTGGCGCGGGCGAGTTCAAGCCCCACAAGGCGGCCGAACGTCACCGTACGGCCGCAGGCCATACCGGTGGCAAGGTTCGGGTATTCATTGGCGAAGTATCCGCCCGAGTCATTACCGATCACGTAGAGCCCCGGGATCACCTTGCCTTCGGTGTCGATCGCACGCATATGCTTATCAATCACAATGCCGTCCATCGTGCAGAGAATCCAGCCGGTGTTCTTTGCGCCGTAAAACGGTGCCTTGTCAATCGCCGAGAGACGGTGCTTTTCCTTGCCGAAGTCCACGTCCTCGCCGCGACGGAAAAGTTCGTTGTGGCGCGCAACGCTCGCTTTCACGGCAGCCACGGGGAGGCCCAGCTTGCGGGCGAGCTCCTCGATGGTGTCAGCCTTGACGACATAGCCCTTTTCGATCAGCCCCGGGAGCATCTTTTCCTTGACAACCTGCCAGGGGATGTTGGGGTCGGCGCCGTTTTCAAACGGGAAGAGTCGCGAGCAGCCGTGCATCTTGAATTTTTCCGCGTACTGAACCCAGTTCGAGTCAAAGAGCGTGTAGTGCACGTGGCCCGGGTTGTATTCATCAGCGTGAAGCGGATTTTCGTACGTGCCCGACTCGTTCATGAAGCGTTCGCCATTCGCGTCGAGCTTGAGCCAGGGCTGTGAGCCCATCCAGAAAAAGCCCGAGTCGCCGGACTTGATGGTTTCAAGACCCGGTTTCTGATCCGGACGGATCGCACAGCGGTCAAACTTCATCATCGAGTGCGTCTCGTCCATCTTGGCGCCGACCCAGAGGCAGGCACGGATGCCGTCACCCTGAGCGCCCGGCATGGCACCGGTGCGGCCTGCCACACGCAGATTCCAGGGCTGCAGTGCCTCGACCATCTTATAGTTGCGGGCATAGCCGCCCGTGGCGACAACGACACCCTTTGTTGCGTTATAGCGCTCGTACTTGCCGTCAGCGTTTTCCACGATGCAGCCCGTCACACGGCCGTCCTTCTTCTCGAGTTTGACCATCTTCTTGTTGAAGTCAAAGCGGGCGCCCTTTTTCACGGCATAGTCGTAGAGCACATCGGCGATTTTGGGCGCGCCCTTTTCGTGCGAGAGACGCGGAGAGTGGCCCGTGGCAAAGTGCTGATAGCGGGTATGGTCATTTTTGTCGCCCGATTCGTGCCAGAGTTCAATGCCGCGCTCCTGAAGGCGGTCACCGAGCCAGTCGATCACAGCGCCCGATTCGTCAGCCCAGCGTTTGACGAGTTCCTGACGGATATGACCGCCCGCATAGAGCGTTGCCATGGCAATGAAGTCAAACTTGTCGATCTTCGTGCCCCAGGCCTTCTGGTAGCGCGAATCAATAGCGCCCAGGTCTTCACGCACGCCGGTACCGACCGAGAAGCGGTCAATACCGATCACCCTGCCGCCCGCTTCCCCGGCGCTTGCCACGGCGAACATGCCGCCCGTGCCGCAGCCCACAACGAGAATGTCCGTGGTGTGCGTGGCAACAATAGCGTTTTCAGCAATCTCGGGGGCTTTGCCGAGCCAGTCACCGTCATCGGCCTCATCAGCCTTTTTGCTGATCACTTCGATCGGAATTTCGCCCTTGGCCTGTGCGATACACTTGGCGGCAGCCTGATGCACGGCGTTGGAGGTGATCGAAGCGCCGGAGACCGCATCGATATCGGCGGACTGCTTCGAGAGCAGCGACGCTCTCAGGGCGGCAGCGGCCTTCTGGCCGATACCCGGGGTTTCGTGCGAGACGTCAAGCACGACGTCCGTGATTTTGTCCTTGTCAAAGGTCATGGTGACGATCACGTCACCGCCGATACCGTTGGCCTTGGCCGAATAGGTGCCGGGTTTGTAGAGGCCTCCGACCGGAGCACCCGTAGCTACGGCTGCAGCCATGCCGGCGCCGGAAACAATGCTGGTGCGCAAAAACGCACGGCGGGAAAGTTCTTTTGCCATTTCTTCCTCTTAATCTGTATCGAAAACGGCGTCTCTCGAAAGATGTACAACGAAAGGCGTAATCGAAATTCTGTAACTGCGTCTTTGGCACAAGTCAAGACGTAAAAAATACCAAAAACACGGTATTTTTCAGAGCCGCTCAAGATCAAAAACAAGGGTTTACCCTGAGGGAAAGCGCCGGACAGTCTCTTCAAAAACACTGCTTTTCCAGGCAGCTGCCCCCTGCCCGGGTGTGCCCGAGGGAAATGAGCGTCTGCGCCCAGTCGCTTCTCGCTCAGGCGTTTGAGAGTCGTTCCCAAAGTGCACAGACTGCTCCGACCCACTCAAGCTGAGGGTTACCCTCAGGTTCGGGGGATCTGCGACGCGTGCCCTCTTCACGATTGATCAGCGCATATGCCCTGCAGGGGAAGGAAACTTAGCGAAAACGGCGTTTTAATACACAAGTATTCTGTAGGTCTTTTGTTTTTATTATTAAATACTGATCGTGTTTATAGGCACAGCAAAAACGCCCTCCAGAGCGCACAATCGAACTGTTCCAGGCAACATAACGAGGACAGAAAAAATGACTAAACCTCTTAACCGGTACGGGCTCACGCTTGCCGCGGCGCTCCTCGCGCTCGCGGGCACAGCGGTTGCAGAGACGCCCACCCTTCCCGGCTATACCGCCGGCGCCGAGACTGTCAGGGTTGACGTGAAAGACGGTTAGATCGACGAGATGAGCGGCGTGGTGTTCACGCAGATCAAGAAGCTGCGCACAGTGGAGCAACTCCGGATGACGCTTCTTGTGCCGCGCACCAAGACCGCGAAACCCGCGGTGATTTATTTCCCCGGCGGCGGCTTTTCGTCGGCAGACCACGAAAAATTTATTGAAATGCGCTATGCACTTGCGCGTGCGGGCTTTGTCGTGGCGGCCGCCCAGTACCGTCCGGTGCCCACAAAATTCCCGGGACTTGTCGAAGACGGCAAAGCCGCGGTGCGCTATCTGAGAGCGCATGCTGCCGAGTACGGCATTGATCCGGAGAGAATCGGTGTTCTGGGTGACTCCGCGGGCGGGTATCTTGCCGAGATGCTTGCCACCACCAACGGCGAAAAAGGCTGGGACAAAGGTGACTGGACTGACGTCTCGAGCGATGTGCAGGCGGCGGTGTCGCTCTACGGGCTCTCGGACCTGCGCAATATCGGTGAGGGCTTCAGCGATGAGACCAACCGTATTCACGCCTCAAGCAATGTGACCGAGGCGCTGCTCCTCTACGGGCCCGCCTTTGCCGAGTATCCGGGCGGAACCATTCCGTCGGATGAGAAAAAGGCGCTCTTTGCCTCCGCCATCGGCCATGTTGACGGCAGTGAGCCCCCTCTTCTTCTGATGCACGGCTCGGCCGACCGGCTCGTCTCCCCCTGGCAGAGCGCGCATCTATACGAAGCCATGAAGGCAAAAAACGTCGCCGGCCTTGAATACGTGCTCGTTGAAGGCGCCGGTCACGGGGACCTCACCTGGTATCAGTCCCCGGTGATCGATCGCGTGACGGCCTACTTTGTCAAACACCTCGGTGACCCGAAGGCTGCAAAAGCGGTGAACGGGAAAAAGGACGCCGGCGGGAATCTCTAAGGTTCCGGTAAAAGCCGGCAGTTAAGCGCGAGAAAGTACGGCTCCGGACAGGATTTACGGAGCCGTTTCTTTTCATCAGCCTTTCAAAGTCAGCGAAAACGCCTGTACGGGAAATGCTATCTGTGCCTGTATGCTGCAATGGAAAATCTCCATATGACGCACGGCACAAACCGGCTAGGCTCTAATGCTTATACGGACATCATTGTCTTCGGTCGTATTGCAGGAAGTGAAGCAGCCCGCTAGACTAGGACATATTGATTGATTTAAAACGCTTGTCGCAGAGCACTTGTGAGGATCAATCCACAGGTGCTCTCGTTATTTTGGAGGTTCTGTGCTTAAAGCCAAAGGTGCAGCAAGCCGGGCGGCTATGCTCAACGCAGCACGAAAAATTATTCTTGAGAAAGGCATCGAGAAACTCTCGCATGCCAATATTGCTCAGGAACTCAATCTCAGTAAAAGTGCCGTGCACTGGCACTTTGCCACCAAAGAGGATCTGCTCAGGGCGCTGGTGGCCGAATATGTTGTGCATCTGGAGACTGAAGAAGCCCGGCACGAGAAAAAATACATCGACGCAGGCTTCACGCCGGCGGAGGCCATTCTGCCTGCCATGCGGGACTGGTACAACGACTTTGAGCTCAACACGCATGGCTGGATCGGCATCGGGGCGGCTCTGATCGGGCTCTCACGACGCGACCCGCAGCTCACGGAACCCATCCGTGAATGGTATCGCGGGCTCTACAGACGGCTTGGCACACTCGAGATTGACACGACGGAAGTTTTCCTTGCGATGATGACCTTTGATGCGCTTTTTAATTCTCAGAAAATGGGACTCACGGTGCTTTCGCAAGACAAGATTGCCGCCGTGCAGGCGCGTATTCTCGAGCAGGCCTTTGCCACGGCACCGGCGCTTCTGGAGAAAATCCGCGCCATTCATCAGGGTTAAGGGAGGGCTAACAATAAAGGTCACCCCGCCTGACGGCGGCAATTTGTGAAAACGCAACGCGCGGGCATTTTCCCGAACCCGCAGATATACTTCAGGGAAACTGATTTCTGAGGACGGTCTCTCAGGCGGGCGGCAGGCGAAAGTCTCCCCTGTCCTGAGAGATTCTTTTTTTTCCGGGGGCTGTTTAAGCCCGGTCTGCCCTCCCCGCGTGAGCGCTGCCAAGAGGCAGCCCCCGCCCCCGACGTCGGGCTTTGGCTCACAAGCTTCGTGCCGGCTTAGCTCCAGCCTTGAGGGCGGCTTTTCGCGGCGATTCTGGATTCTTCACGCCGGCTCAGGGCTTGCCTTTCGCCTGAGCCTCACGCTCTGCCGCCTCCGCCTTCTGACTTCTCACATACGAAACAAACGGGCGGTCGTAGCGGTTGTGGATTTCAAGAAGGCCCGCCACATGCGGGTCGTTTTTCACCGGTACTGTCACAAAGAAATAGTCCCCCACTTTCATGATGCGGCCTTCAGGAAGATCGACTGTCTCTTCCGAGGTGATCGCACGGTCAACCTCAGAGAAACGCTTTTTATCGAGCTCAAGGAGCACCATGCTCATCACGCCCGCCCCTTTGACGGCAAAGCGCACGATGCCTTTTTCCTTCACGCAGGGCGCATTCTTTCTGTCTGTGATCAGAATGCCGCCGTAGGCCTCATCGACCTGCGTGATGCAGCCCAGCGGCACTACGATGCTGTTGAGCTTCTCCAGTGTGGGCTTCTCAGCGGTGAGATACGGCACGTAGATTTTCTCCACAATCTGCTCAATGGCACGCGTGAGCGGCACTTCAAGGTCAGTGAGCTGCGGAGCGGCCTTCGCGGGAGCCGCGGCCTCAAGGGGCGCAGCAGAGAGAACAATGCCGCAAAGCGCGGCTGAAAGGGCTGCGGCGCGGACGGTACGTGTAAAGGAAGCGTTATCTCGCATGGCTTCTCCGGCTGAAATTCTTTCGGGGCGCATTCACCATTTTTTCGCTCGCGCGGCAGTCAGGGGGCAGCGTCGGCGACGGAGCAGGCAGGCCCGAAACAGTGAATACGGTGAATACAGTTTATCTGAAAGTCTAGCGGATTGAACAGCTGGCGGCTCTTGGTGAAAACGAGAAGAGCAGCCTGAAAGGTTGCCCGAAGTGGCGCGAGAGAGGCGCAACACTGCCCGAACTCGCGCTTTCTCTTTTCGCATTAACCCGTGATAAACCCTGCCATACCGAGGCTTCCCGAGACGCAGGTGTTGTTAAAGACTGTCACCTTCTCGCCGCGGGTGGCGCCGAGCACATACAGGAGCGGCAGATAGTGCTCGGGAGACGGAATGGCATAGTGCGCAAAGGGAAGTGACTTGTAGTCAATCACCCGCTCATCGTCGCGCTTCTCTACCGCCTCCACGACCTTTGCCTGAAAGCCTTCGGCCATGGGTGAGCCTGACGGATTGCCTGGCTCAATACGGTAGAGGTTATGCACGATGTTGCCTGAACCCAGAATCAGCACGTCTTCGTCTCTCAGGGCTGAGAGCTTCTCTCCCGCAGCGTAATGCCCGGCGGCATCGAGATAGCCGTTCACTGAGAGCTGCAGCACGGGGATGTCAGCTTCAGGGAACATGTGTGTGAGCACGCTCCACGTGCCGTGGTCAATCCCCCAGGTGTTATCAATCGTCACAGCACCGCCCAGGAGCGCCTCAACGCGGCGGGCCACCTCCGGTGAGCCAGCCGGCCGGTACTGAAGGTCGTAGAGCGCTTCAGGGAACCCGTACATGTCGTAGATCTGCTCAGGCGTGCGGGTATCCGCAACGAGGCTCCCGCGCGTGTACCAGTGCGCAGACACGGCCAGAATGGCACGCGGTCTGCCCGCCTCACGCAAAACCCTCTCCCCTGCCTCGCGAAACTGCCGGGTGATGTCGTTATCGGTAATAGCGAGCATCGGCGAGCCGTGACCGGCAAAGACTGCCGGCATTCGTTGTTGTAGCATCGCGTTTATCCTCAAAAAAAAATTCAAAATGGTAAGTGCCATTTTAGCGAAGGGACGCGAGCGAAAACGCGCCTGTAAGCACTCTCCCCCTCTCCCGCTAAGATCAGCTCACAACTTTGGCGCTTCACTCGCAAAAAACGCCCCTTTGCCTCAAAGACTGTATTTAACAGGGGCGCTGCCGCGAGAAGGTGTGACAAACTGTGTCCTCTCCGGACAATCACCCGGGCATAAATTGCCACCAGGCCGGTGGCTTTGCCGCCGGGAAGCTGCCGGACTGCAATCGGATAGGGGAAGTGAGATTCCCCACTTGCCCCTTCCACACCACCCACCGT
>CAJJRX010000031.1 GCA_905194315.1 uncultured Sutterella sp.
CAGAATAAGGGGTGATGGTAGAATTAGCCAGAATTATTTCTAACTAGCTTAACCCTCTGCCTATCCTGTTTTTTTCTCACGCCTCACCCATGAAGACTCCTGTTGCTGTTATTACCGGTGCCTCGAGCGGCATCGGCATGGAATTTGCCCGGCGCCTCTCAGAGAAAGGCTACGAATGTCTTCTTGTCGCGCGCAGCGAGGATAAACTCAACGCGCTGCGCGACAGCCTGCCTGCAGCCTCTCACGTGCTCGCGCTTGACCTCGGTTGCGCTGATTCGCCCGCCAGGGTGCTCGAGTGGCTTGATGCGAACGCAAAAGAGCCTGTCATTCTGATCAACAATGCCGGCTTCGGTGCCTTCGGACCGATGATTGAAGCCGATGAGGCGCGCCTCCTGAACATGATTGACCTCAATGTCCGCTCGCACACGGCGCTTGCTGTTGCCTTCGCCAGGCGTATGCACGCCAGCGGAAGCGGACGCATTCTGAATGTTGCCAGTACGGCCGCATTCCAGCCCTGCCCGTATATGGGTGTATACGGTGCAACCAAAGCCTATGTGCTCAGCTTCTCCGAAGCGCTCGCCGAAGAACTCAGGCGCACCGCGGTGAGTGTCACGGCACTCTGCCCGGGACCCACCCGCACCGGGTTCGGTACCAGTGCCGGCCTGCTCGAAGACAGTCCGTTTGACCGCTACGCAGCCGATACCGCTCAGGTGGTCGAGGCCGGTCTCGAGGCGCTTTTCTCCGGCCGGACCGTTGCCGTCACAGGACGGCTTAACCTGCTCGGCAGTCTGCTCTCGCGATTTGTTCCTCGCGCCGTTGTGCGCCGCATCAGCGGCGACATGCTCCGCCGTATGCGCTGAAGAGCCACTTCCGGCGCAGTGCCTTACACTTGGAAACAATCATTTAGACATTTATCGAAATGAAGTCGCTAGAATATGCCCCGCATCGTAAATTTCTGACAACAGACTGATTCGACAAAAAAATGGCTAAAAAAGTACTCATTATTGACGCCGGGATCAAGTTCATCTTTGCAGGCGGCACGCTTAACCACACCTATGCCAACCGCGCTGCGGAACTCTTTACCGGGGCCGGCTGGGAGGTGGATGTCACCCGTCTTGAAGACGAGAGCTGGAAGACGGAAGACGAGGTGAAGAAGCTCGCAGCTGCGGATCTCGTGTTTGTGCAGACGCCCGCCTGGTGGATGGGACCGCCCTGGCAGTTCAAGAAATGGATGGACGAGGTTTTCACGAACAGTGACTTTGGCGACGACGGCCGCACCCACACGGCCCCTGAGCTCAACTACGGTCGCGGCGGAAACTACAGAGGCCACTTCCTGATTTCGCAGACCTGGAACGCGCCGCTTAACGCTTTTGTCGATCCGAAGGAGTTTTTTGAAGGCAAGGGCGTTGACGCCGTGCTCTATCCGGTGCGCAAAGCCTTCGAATTCATCGGTCTGACCGGACTTGAAACCTTTATGGCCAATGACGTGATCAAGAATCCGACGTTTGACAGCGACATGGAACGCTTTGAAGCGTATGTCCGCGGCGTCATTGAAACACTCGCCTGACCGAACACTCTCTCCAAGAGCTGCCCGCATGCCGGCATACCTGCCGGCTGCGGGTTTTTTGTTACGGTGCCCGCTGATGTTAGAATGTTCCCGAGACCGGCCTGCGCCGGCACAAATCCTGCACAACCGGGAGCAGCAATGCTGATTGATCACTACAACTACTGGCTTGAACAGACCGCTCAGGGGGAATTCTGCGCGCATTTCCCCGACCTGCCGGCACTCACCGTGCGTGCCCCGTCCATTGAACGGCTGCTGCCCGGGCTGCACGATGCGCTCACCGGCTATCTTGAGGAGTTCATGAAAAACGGCAATCCGGCACCCGAGCCCGCCCCCCGCCGGCTCGGCGAGGAGACCCTTCGCCTCAAGCCCACCACAGTGGCCAAACTGCGCCTTGCCGCCATTGTCAGAGAGCAGAACATCAGTGCCGCCGAGCTTGCCCGCCGGCTTGACTGTCTACCCCAGGAGGCTGCCCGTATTCTCAAGCTCACTCACCCGACAAAAATCGACACCATGGCGGCAGCGCTCGCCGCGCTCGGTGTCGAACTCCGGGTGTGTGCCGATTAAGGTGGCAGAATAAGAAAAGCGCTGAGACCGGGAAACGGTCTTCAGCGCTTTTTCTGCTTGTTATCAAGCCGGTCGCAGGCATCAGCTGCCGGCTGTGCTGCTCGCCTCGGTCACCTTGACCGGAACCGCATCGACATCGACTTCCCGCAGATTGATTTCCAGACGGTTGTACGGAATCTCGATTCCCTCCTCCTTGAAGCGATTCAGGATGGCAACAGAGATGGCAGTGCGAAGACCGGCCGTTCCGTTCTTCGGATCCTTGATCCAGAAGCCCATGGCAAGATTGATGCCGGAGTTGCCGAAGGAGTCGATATAGGCCCAGCCCTTGCGGGTCGTATCCACACGGGGACGCTCACGCATCCCTTCCTCGAGCATGATCTCAAGCGCGCGTTCCACATTCGCACCGTAGGCCACCGACACGTTCACATAGGAGACGGCCGACTCAAAGCCGTAGGAGTGATTCATCACGGCGCTTGTGACGAAGTTTTCATTCGGCACAATGTTTTCCACGCCATCAAAGTTGCGCACGACCGTGTAGCGGGTGTTGATTTCCGTCACCTCGCCGCGGAAACCGCCCACAGTCACCAGGTCACCGATCTTGATGGATTTATCGAGCAGGATGATAAACCCGGAGATGTAGTTGGAGGCGATTTTCTGCAGCCCGAAGCCGAGCCCGACACCTAATGCGCCGCCAAACACACTCAGCACTGTCAGGTCGATGCCGACCGAACCCAGCGCGATCACGATTGCAAGAATCATGAAGAGCACGGTGACGATGCGCGAGAGCACCACCTTGATGTTCTTGGAGAGATTCTCCAGGCCGGCGATGAACTGGTGCACCATATTGGCAAGCCAGTTGGCCACCGCCAGCGTCAGAATGACAGAGAAGATCGCCACAAAGAGCTTCCAGAGCGTCATGCTTCCGTCACCCACCGGCAGATGCACCGCATTGAGCTGAGTCACCACATCCGTGAGAATGCCGAAGAACTGCAGCACCGCCAGCGTCCAGAACACCACCGCAACGTAACGGCGTACGCGGGGCGTGATCCAGTGGCTGCCGATCATACCGGCAAGGCACTCCATCACCAGCGAGAGCAGGGCAAAGGAGAAGAACAGACTGTAGGCCACGCGAACCGCAAAGAGCGAGGCGCTCTTCATGTCGAGCAGATTCACCAGCAGATAGGCACCGAGGGCGAGCACGCAGCCCGACAGGAAGCTGAAGGAGACGTTCATGACGAACTTCACCAGCACACGGCGCAGATAGACCAGAAAACCTTTCTCCCCGGTATCGGGCAGCAGACGCACAACACTGGCGTTGATTCGACGGGAGACAAAGTACCCGATGGCGATACTCACCACAACCGTGATGAGCTGAAGCATAAGGCTTTCAAATGAGAGGTTATGCATAAACTGGCTCAGCACTTTCTCAATGCGGTCACCGATACCGGCAATCACATTGCCCGCTTCATTGAGGGTGTTGCTGTCCAGCCCGATGCTTTGTTCAACAAAAGAGGCTTTAGGCGCAGTCATTTCAGATAAGAGTTTTTAAAGTCACGTGTCAGAAAATACCTGCCGGGCGGATGACCGGACAGGATACCGGCAGTGTTAAAAGAATCACTGAATAAAATACAGAATTCTAATAAAGACAAAATAAAGAAACCCCGGGTAAATTGCAACAAGGCATTCACCCAGGGGCTCAAAAACGCAGACGCAGGAATTACTTGCCTGCCTTTTCTCTTTCGTCAACGAGTTCGATGATCTTTTCTTTGCCCATGCCGTCATAGCATTCAAACGGCTGGTGAATCCAGGGATTATCGGGGAGGAATTCCACGTACCAGTCAGGCTTGAGAACCGAGTGGGATTTGTACCAGAGCACGGCCACGCGGATTTCCGTGATTTCCGGGTAGCGCTGCTTGAGAACCTGAACAACCTCTTTGATTGTCTTGCCCGAGTCGACCATATCGTCAACGAGCAGCACACGGCCTTCCAGACGGGAGACGCCGGTCACGCATTCGGCGATATCCAGATCGCTCTGAACGGTCCCCTTGGCTTCGCGGTAAGAGCTCGTGGAGAGAATGGCCAGAGGCATGTCGTAGACTCGGCTGAAGAAGTCGCCCGGGCGCATGCCGCCGCGCGACAGACAGAGGATACTGTCAAACTCCCAGCCGCTCTTTGCAACGGTGGCAACCAGTTTTTCATTGAGGCGAATGTATTCGTCCCAGGAATAGAATTTATCAGCCATGTCAAACTCGCTTTGTGCTAAATCCACTTCGGAAGCGCCGGCCCGCTGCACCCGTTCTGATCAGTTTCGCAACGGGGCTTCCGCTTGATTACGTATGACCGCCGACCTCTTCAATCTGAGAAGTCCTTGGATTCCGGAAAAAGAGGCATTCTACATGAAATGTCTGAGTTCTTCAGCAAAAGTAATGGCAGAATGTTTGCACACTCTGCCATTGATCTCACGAAACTGAAGGATGTCTGCTTTTAGGCAAACGGATCCGTATGCAGAATCGTCTGTTCACGGTCCGGACCGGTCGAAACCAGTGCAATCGGCGCACCGGCGACTTCCGCCAGACGCGTCAGGAACTGACGGGCCGTTTCAGGCAGCTCTTCCCACTTCGTCAGGCCGAAGGTGGATTCCTTCCAGCCGGGGAATTCCTCATAAACGGGTTCGCATTCGGCCACAGCATCAGCGCCCGAGGGCATGACGCTCAGCAGCTCGCCGTTGTACTTGTAGCCCACACCGAGCTTGACCGTTTCCAGACCGTCGAGCACGTCGAGCTTCATGATGGCCAGACCCGAGAGACCGTTGATCTGCACGGCGCGGCGCAGAGCGGCACCGTCGAACCAGCCGCAGCGGCGGGGACGACCCGTCACAGCGCCGTATTCATTACCCTTCTTGCGCAGTTCTTCGCCCATTTCGCAGAGCAGTTCCGTCGGGAAGGGACCTTCACCGACACGGGTGCAGTAGGCCTTGGTGATGCCGAGCACATAGTTGAGCTTGTCCGGACCCACACCGGCGCCGGCACAGGCGGAACCGGCCACCGTGTTGGAGCTCGTCACAAACGGGTACGTACCGTGGTCAATGTCGAGCATGGAGCCCTGAGCGCCTTCAAAGAGGAAGCTATCCCCGCGGGCCATACGTTCATTGAGCACTTCAGAAACGTCACAGACCATGGGACGCAGACGTTCCGCATAGGCGAGCGTTTCTTCGATCACCTTTTCCGGATCAAGCGGTTCGGCCTTGAGATAGTTCTTGAGCACGAAGTTGTGATACGTGAGCACATCACGGACGATTTCAGCAAAGCGTTCCGGATGGAAAAGGTCAGCCACGCGAACCGTGCGGCGGGCAACCTTGTCTTCATAGGCCGGGCCGATACCGCGGCCGGTCGTGCCGATCTTCTTGGCGCCGGCGGCAGCTTCGCGGGCCTTGTCCAATGCCACGTGGTAGGGCATGATCAGCGGACAGTTCTGGGAAACGAACAGGCGCTTTTCAACGTTGGGAACACCCACGGCGATAAGTTCGTCCACTTCGCGGAAGAAGGCTTCCGGCGAGAAGACCACACCGTTGCCGAGGTAGCACACCGACGTCGGGTGCATAATCCCCGACGGAATCAGGCGAAGAATGGTTTTCTTGCCATTGATCACAAGGGTATGACCTGCGTTGTGACCGCCGTTGAAGCGAACCACGCCGGCCACCTTTTCGGTGAGCCAGTCAACAATCTTACCCTTACCTTCGTCACCCCACTGGGCACCGACAACAACCACGTTTTTGGCCATTTGGATTTCCCTTATTTACGAATTTCGGTGGCCTGGACCACCCATTGATTGTCTAGACGCACAAGTGCGTTTTCGATTTTGAAACTGGATAACAGATCCGCTGCCACCTCCCCGGGAAGCAGCTGAACAACGATATGGCCGGCACTGCGCAGCTGCGCAATCGCAGCCTGCAGCGTCACGGAATCCTCGGCCGGCGCAACAATCGCCTCGGGCAGACCGTGGTAGCTCGTCGAGATGATTTCGCGCAGATACAGCGTAAAGCCTACAGCGGGACGGGCACGCCCGAAGGCCACCCCGATATCGTCATAACGGCCCCCACGCAGCACCGGCTGGGCGAGTCCTTCAACATACCCGGCAAAAGTCACCCCGGTGAGGTAACCGTAGCCGTGCACATCACAGAAGTCCACCGACACCAGCGGACAGCCGCAGTTCGCGGCAAGATAACGGACCTCTTCAATCGCCTCGGCCACCCCGGCTTTCGCGGGCAGACGGGTTTTGAGTTCGTCGAGCACCTCCACCGGACCGAAGGTCTGCATCAGAACAACGAGCGCCTCAAAGATCTCTTTGCTCAGCCGCGAGGCCAGCGGTGCCATACGCACCTTGTCTTTGAGTTTGAGCGCTTCGAGAACGACAGCGGTTTCTTTTTCGGTGAGTTTTTCCCCGTCGAGCAGCGAGCGCACAAGCCCCACATGCCCGATATCGAGCTGCATGCCTTCAACGCCTGCGATACAGGCGGCCTTATGAGCAAGGCGGATAACCTCAAGATCGGTTCTTTCACCCCGGGAACCGAAAAGCTCAGCCCCCACCACATAGGGCTGGCGGCTCGCAAGCGGATGCGCCGGCGTCTGATGCACAACGAACCCCTTGTAGCAGAGTCGCGTGACACCGGGGCGCCCGAGAATATGCGCGTCAATACGCGCCACCTGCGGCGTCATGTCCGCACGCAGCCCGAGCAGGCCTGCATCGCCCTGATCTGTGAATTTGAAGGTATTACGGGAGAGGTCGGAGGCACTCCCTGTGAGCAGTGAATCTACGTATTCAACCAGCGGCGGTTCGACAAGTTCGAAACCGTATGAGGTGAGCAGGTCGATCGTGTTGCGCGAAATCCGCTCCAGGCTTCTGGCCTGGCGCGGCAGAATATCGGCAAAATGTTCCGGCAATAACCAACTGGCCATGCACGCGCACCTTTTTATGTGTGAGATGTCTGCGCAAACACCCGCAGACATTGATGATTTTAATGACCCAATCACAGAGTTTAGCAAAGTATGCGGCAGAACACACGGCCGCAGGAGGTTTTTTGCCTGAGGAATATCCCGAATGCTAGGAAAACGGCAGCCTGCGGACGCTGTCCGCAGGCTGCCGTCTCAGGATCCGCCTCTCAAAAGCGGTAAGTAAACACTTACTTTATTGCAAAGCCCTGCTCGCGTTCTTTTTTCCCGCTCTTGAAGTAGCGGAAGAAGTCGCTCGAGGGATCGACCACCATCACGTCACTCTTCTGACGGAACGAATTGCGGTACGCATCAAGCGAACGGTAGAACCGGGCAAACTCGGGGTCACGTTCGAAGGCCCTGGCGTAGATATCCGCAGCCATGGCATCGCCCTCACCCTTGATCTCCTGGGCCTCACGATAGGCCTGAGCAAGAATAACCTCGCTTTCGCGGTCGGCCGAAGCACGGATGCGTTCAGCCTGGGCGTTACCCTTGGAGCGCTCCTCCGAGGCAACACGTTTACGTTCGGCTTCCATACGGCGGTAGACCGACTCGGAAATCTCAGGCGTGAAATCCACGCGCTTCATGCGCACGTCCACAATACCGATCCCCACGTCGCCGACGCGGTTCTGCAGCATGGTCGAAATTTCCCGCATGGCCTTTTCACGCTCCGAGGAGGTGATCTGATTGACCGTGCGCTTGTTGACCACGACGTTGAGCACGTCACGCAGGAGTGCCGAGAGGCGGTTTTCCGCTGCCATCTCGTTACCCTGGAACGACACCCAGTAGAGGCGGGGATCCTCCACACGCCACTTCACGAACGTGTCAATGAGCAGGTTTTTCTTTTCCGAAGTCTGCACCAGGTCGGCACCTGCGCCGTCCAGATTCAGAATGCGCTTGTCAAGATAGACCACATTCTGCAGCGGGGGCGGCAGCTTGAAGTGAAGCCCCGGATTATCCACCACGGTTTTCAGTTCACCCAGGGCAAAGACCAGGGCGTACTGACGTTCGCTCACGGTGTAAACGCACATGCGAAGTGCGATACCGATGAGCCCCAGAATCACAATCAGTGAACTCAGCTTTTTCATCTCACACCTCCTCGATTAGCGTTCACGGCTCAGGCGGTAGACCTGCTCGGGCATTGCATGTGAGCGGTCGGTACCGGACTGCTGCGCTCCACCCATGGCCTGTGCCGGAGTGGGATTGCCGGTTGAGGGGGCTGAATCGCGGCGGGCTGCCTGATTCACAGCATCTTCCGCGCTCTGCTTTGTGGATTCCACAATCTTTTCAAGCGGCAGATAAAGCATGTTGTTGCCGCTTCTCGAGTCCACAAACACCTTGGTGGTGTGCGAGAGAACATCCCTGACCGCATCGATGTAGAGACGGTCACGGGTCACCTCGGGCGCTTTGGCGTATTCAGTCTGCAGCTTCGCGAACCGGGCCGCGTCACCCTTGGCGGTTTCCACGATACGGGCCTGATACCCCATCGCGTCCTCCTTGAGGCGGGCGGCGGTACCCTGCGCGCGCGGCAGAACGGCGTTGCGGTATTCCTCACCGAGGTTGATCGAGCGCTCGCGGTCCTGTCCGGCCTTCACGGCATCGTTAAAGGCGGCCTGAACCTGCTGCGGCGGCTGGGCATTCTGAATGGCCACACTCATGATTTCAATACCCGACGTGTACCGGTCGAGCATGTCCTGCATCGAGGTACGGACAGCCTCGGCGATTTCCGCCTTGTTCTCAAAGAGCACGCTGTCCATGGTCTTGCGGCCCACCACTTCACGCATGGCGGATTCAGCCGCCTGCACGACGGTGCGCTCGGGCTGACGGATATTGAAGACGTAGTCACGTGCGCCCTGACCGGGTTTGATGCGGTACTGCACCGTGAACTGCATATCCACGATGTTTTCATCGTCCGTGAGCATCAGCGCTTCACTCAGGCGGTTGGACTGACTGGCGGCACCGATTTCAGCGGTTCGCACACTGCTCACGTCAACGAGCTGCACATCCTGCACGGGCATGGGCACATGCCAGCGAAAGCCCGGCGGTGTCGATTCGGAATAGCGACCGAACGTGGTCACAATACCGGTCTGACCTTCAGGGACAATGTAAAAGCCGGTGGCGGCCCAGCCAACGAGGGCAACCAGAAGGAGCAGTCCCATCCCGAAGCGGGTTCCCGTTCCGAAACCTCTCGGTGTGATGGGCGGAATGGGCGGACGCCAGTTGTTGCCGTCGCCAGCCTTCTGACGGCTCCGGCGCGGCTCTTCTGATCTGCCGGCGCGCGATTCACGCGGCGGCTCGGCATCCTCGATATCGTCCCGGGAAAAGTCGTCACGGCTCTTGAGTCTGGAACGGCGTTTGGCCTCATCATCCCCCTCTTTGAAGTCAATCCCCAGAATCCGGGCGAGTTTCTCCTCGATGGTTCTGCGGACCTCATTGAGGTCTTTATCCAGTTTGTCACGCATGTCGTCACCTGCATCACCGCGGTTGTTAGCGCTGTTGCGGTTTTTTCTGAAGTTGCTGCTGACAGAATCATCGTCACGGCTCTGTCTTGCGTCCTGACGGCTGTCACGGGAATCCTCAGAACTCTGCGCTTCGGAATCTTTCTTGTCGGGCTCTTCCGAGTCTCGGCCCCAGCGGGGGTCATTTAAGGGCATTTCTTGCTCCACTTCAATTCACAGCACCGGCCACGCCGGCCGGTGTGTTCTGCGCGCCGTCTGCCGGGGGTTGTCTGTGGTGAGCACAGACCCGGCGGCCGGATCGGGCAGTATCGTTTGAACTATTCGATCTATTGTATAGAAATTCAGGCGCTTTTCAGCTTATGGCTGTCGAGAAAATGCGCGCCGGGACGCTCAGCCGGGCTCAAGGAACTGTCCGTGCTCTCTGTGCCCGTGGCAGCCGGCACATATCCGGTTGCGCTCACGGGCGGCGGATTTGCTACACTCATCATTATCCCGGGCGCCTGTGCGCCCGCAGGAGACCTCTCCGGCCCCGGTGCCGGACAGTTACAGATTTTTTCTTTTTCGGAGTGTGTGTAATGACCGTACTGAACGATTACCTCAAGGATCTCGCCGAGCTGGTTAACCTCGACGCCGGCACCGCCAACATCGCCGGTGTCACCCGTGCAGCTGAAATCATGAAGGCGCATTTTGACGCCATCGGCTTTACGACCGAGCTTGTGGACCTGGGACCTGAGGTGGGCCGCGGTCTGATCGCCCGCAACAAACCCGATGCCGATCACTACGACGTGCTCATGAACGCTCACCTCGACACCGTGTTCCCCGACGGCACCGCCGCCGCGCGTCCCTTCACCGTCGAAGGCGACCTTGCCCACGGCCCCGGATGCTCGGACTGCAAGAGCGGTGTGCTTGCGATTTTCTACGCCCTCAAAGCTGCCCGTCCTGAAGATCTGGAACGTCTCTCGATCTGCGTAGCCTACAACCCGGACGAGGAAACCGGCTCCAAGCACTCGAGCGCCTGGCTCAAAGAGGTCGGTGCCAAAGCGAAGAATGTGCTGATTTTTGAAGCCGCCCGTGCCGGTGGCAAGCTTGTGCGTTCGCGCAAGGGTGTGCAGACCTTCAAGGTGACCTTCCAGGGTCGCGCCGCCCATGCCGGCAACAATCCGCACGACGGTCTCAATGCCAACGTCGCCGCCATGCGCTTTGCCCTTGCGGCCTATGAGCTCGCCAATGCCGAAAAAGGCACCACGGTCAACCCCGGCGTGATTCACGGCGGTACGGTCTCCAATGTCATTCCGGCGGCCTGCACCCTGGAAATCGACACCCGCTTCTGGTTCGATCCGGACGGTGCCGAACTGCGCTCGCAGATCGAAGAGCTCGCCCGCAAAGAATGGGTTCCGGGTGTCACACAGGAATGCGTGGTGCGTAACTACAGCCCCGCCATGCCGCTCTCGCCTGAAACCAAGGAACTCGTTGCGAAGATTACCGAGGCCGCCCGCCTCGAAGGCTTCACCGCGGAATGGGTTGATGCCGGCGGCGGCAGTGACGGCAACCACATCGCCGAAATGGGTGTGCCGGTTGTTGACGGCTGCGGTCCTGACGGCGGCGCCTTCCACAGCGACAAGGAATTCCTGAGCCTGAATACGGTCGAAGAACGTATCCGCATGGTCTCGCGCTTCCTGACGCTCATCTGACGGACGCCCCTGCACTGATGCAGAAAAAGGCTGCCTTCACGGGCAGCCTTTATGTTTTGTGCGGCTCAGCAGCCTCACTCAGAGATAGTTCTCAATATTGTCATCGGCAAGCAGCGCCTGCTCGCGTTCAATCTCGGAAACCTCCCACTCCTCGGGTTCACGCGGCTCATTGGGATGCTCGACGCGCCAGCGGTGAGCAAACTCGCCAATGGCGCTTCTGAGCAGATCGAGCCCTTCACCGGTGAGCGCGGACACGGTCACGGACTTCGGACGTCCTTCTGCGTCGCGCAGGATCTCAGGTTCAAGCCCGGCCTGATCGATCTTGTTGTAGACAAGAATCACCGGCACATCATCGGCGCTGATCTCCTCGAGCACTTTCTCGACCTCACGGATCTGATCCTCGCGCACCGGCGAGGAGGCATCCACCACATGCAAAAGCAGATCCGCATGCACGGTCTCGTCAAGCGTTGACTTGAACGCCTCAATGAGCTGATGGGGCAGTCCGCGGATAAATCCCACAGTGTCGCTCGCCACCACCGTCTCCTCATCACTGATCCAGCAGCGGCGTGCTGTCGTATCCAGTGTTGCAAAGAGCTGGTCTGCGGCGTAACTGCTCGCACGGGTGAGCTTGTTGAAAAGCGTCGACTTGCCCGCATTCGTATACCCGACAAGCGACACGGTCAGCGTGTCACCCTTGACGCGGGCTTTGCGCTGGGTGCTGCGCTGACGGTTAAGCTTTTTGAGCTGATCACGCAGCTGCTTCATGCGCACGCCGATCATACGGCGGTCAAGTTCGATCTGCTTTTCGCCCGGCCCGCCGGTCTTGCCGAGACCGCCGCGCTGACGCTCAAGATGGGTCCAGCCGCGCACAAGTCGGGTCGAGAGATGCTCGAGCTGAGCGAGTTCGACCTGCAGCCGCCCTTCGCGGCTCTTGGCACGGGCACGGAAAATATCAAGAATGAGCTGTGTGCGGTCAAGCACCGGCAGATCGATGGCACGCTCAATGTTGCGCTGCTGCGCCGCCGAAAGCGGCACATCAAACACCACCACCTGTGCGTTGGCAGCTCTGGCCATCTCGCCGAGCTCTTCCACCTTGCCCGAGCCGATAAAAAATGCAGGATCCGGTTTATCACGCTTGGCGGTCATCAGACCGCAGGGCTCCAGATTGTCCGATTTCACCAGGAGCGCCAGCTCATCGGCAGAGTCGTTATAGACACTTCGCCCGATCGTTACGGTCACGAGAAGCGCGCGCGAAGTCTTCACTTCGCGCTGTGAATCAATCTGAAAGATAGCGATCTTATTTCTCCAGTTCGGCAGGCATCGTGACGGCGCGGGTGGGCACCACAGTGCTGATGGCATGTTTGTAAACCATCTGCGTCACCGTGTTGCGAAGCAGCACCACGTACTGGTCAAAAGATTCAATCTGTCCCTGAAGTTTGATACCGTTCACAAGGTAAATAGAAACGGGAATGTGTTCTTTACGGAGGCTGTTGAGGAACGGATCTTGTAAAAGCTGACCCTTTGTAGTCATAATTATTCTTCTCCACACAAGCGGTCCGATTGTAAGGAATCGGTGACCCTCGGTATATTGTTTTTCTTATTCATGACGCAGCCGGCGTCATGAAACCTAGAGTTGTTCCTTTTCTGGGGGAACTTTCATACATATTAACACTACTCAAACCGTTCATTCCTGAAAAAAAGCGCTTCTTTCGAAGCGCTTTGTAACGGGTTAACGTTTGTTATCAGCGTTTGTCGTCTTTAACGTACGGATTATCCTTCGTACGGAACTCAATACGCAGCGGCGTACCGGCAAGATCAAACTTCTCGCGGAAGAAGCTCTCAAGGTAACGGCGGTAGGACTCGCCGATATCCTCAAGGGCATTGCCGTGAATCACAATCACGGGCGGATTGGAGCCGCCCTGATGCGCATAGCGGGGCTTCGGTCGGCCGCCGCGGGCGCGCGGGGGCTGCTGACGCTCGACCGCCTCGAGCAGTGCACGGGTGAGTTTGGGCGTGGAAATCTTACGGTACGCGGCGGCATGCGCCTCGTCCACGGCACGCATCAGATGATTGAGCCCGTTACGCTTGAGCGCGGAAATGCGGATCATACGCGCCCAGCGCAGGAAATGAAGCTTGCGTTCAAGCTCAAGGCTGAACATCTCGCGCTGATAGCTGTCGAGCAGATCCCACTTGTTAACGGCGACAACCAGCGCACGACCGCTCTCGAGCACATAGCCGGCGATATGCGCGTCATGATCGGCGATGCCGTTTTTCGCATCCACCACGAGAATCACCACATTGGAATCCTCAATGGCCTGCAGCGTCTTGACCACGGAAAATTTCTCCACAGCCTCAAACACCTTGCCTTTCTTGCGAAGCCCGGCCGTGTCGACAAGCTCGTAGGGACGGTCGTTGTATTCGAAATCCACCTTGATCGCGTCACGCGTGGTGCCCGGCATATCAAAAGCGATCAGACGCTCCTCGCCGATCAGCGCATTGATGAGGGTGGATTTGCCGGCATTCGGACGCCCGGCAAGTGTCACCTTCAGGCGGCGCGGTGCATCAGGATCCTCCGGCTCTTCGGGCTCATCCTCTTCAAAGCCTTCAAGCACCAGATCCATCACGCTCTTGACGCCCTGACCGTGGGCGGCCGAAATCAGGTACGGCTCATTGAAACCGAGCTCGTAAAACTCCGCCTTGGCAATGTCACTGAGCCCTTCGGCCTTGTTCACCACGAGGACAATTCTGCGGCCGGTTTCACGCAGATAGCGCGCAATACGCTGATCATGCGGCGTAAGACCGGAGCGGGCGTCGCAGACAAAGAGCACGACGTCGGCTTCGGCAATGGCCAGTTCGGCCTGACCTGCCATGGCGCGGACAATCCCTTCGGACTTCACGGGCTCAAAACCCCCAGTGTCCACCACAATGTAGGGAACCGGGCCCACGCGTCCCTGACCATACTGGCGATCTCGGGTCAACCCGGGGAAATCGGCCACAATGGCGTCTCGCGAACGAGTCAATCGATTAAACAGTGTGGACTTGCCGACATTAGGGCGTCCAACTAAGGCAACAACTGGAAGCATTTTTATAGAGAAATTAAAGAGCGGTCCGATGTATCTGCACCGGACCGCTCAGGGTAAACACGACAGACTGTACAAATGTGTGCGACTGTCTGTTATCGCATGAGCGAATCCTGAACAACGTAGGCCACTTCACCCTCGCTTGTCTGGAACACAGCTCCAAAACCAAGCGGCGTGGCCGGGGTGGTGATGGCGCCGCTCAGACGGAGTCGGGAGACTGTGCTACCGTCTGCAGCGTTGTAGAAGGACACATAACCGTCATAGTCACCGACAGCGACGGTATTGCCGATTTTCACCGGAGCGTTCGGGCTGCGGTAAAGCAGTTCGTTACGACTCCAGACCTGCTGGCCGTTGCCGCGATTATACGCATGAATGACACCTTGCGCGTCAACAACATACATTTTTTCTAAGTCGCCGGCAGGACCGGTGACCGCGTCGACTTTCTGCTGCCAGACAGGCTGACCGTTCTGGGTGTTCATGCAGAGCACACCACCCTGGAAAGTGGCGGCGCACATGAGCTGCTGATCAACCCAGGGGCGGCCGACAACGTCAACCAGACGTTCAACTTCGGTAATGCCGTGGGATTCGCTCACCACCGCATCAAAAACCACTTCGCCGCGCGGGCTCAGTGCAAGCAGACGGCCGTTGGACTGACCGACCAGAATACCGGCGGGCGACCAGACCATTTCGCGGTAGACCTGAAGCGTGAGCGCGGGAGCCTGACTCTGATAGGACCAGAGCTGGGAACCACTGCCCATGTCAAAGGCGGTCGTGCGCGCATCAGCAGTGCTCACCACCACAAGACCGTTACCGACGAGCGGCGGAATATTCGCACCGGCCGTGAGTTTGGCCTCCCAGAGCGGTTTGCCTTCAGCGGAGAAGACTTCGAGGCGGCCGCCGGCACTCACGAGTGCCACGGTGGCGCCGTCACTGCCCACGCCGGCAGTGACCTGATCCTTGAGATCGGCTTCCCAGACCTTTGCGCCGGTATCACGGTTGAGACGGTAAAGCGATTTGCCGCCCGCAGCGTACACAGCGTTGTCGGTGACGGCCGGCACCAGATAAGCGGAGTCACTGTCGCCAACACTGGTGCTCCAGACTGTTTTGGTTTTAACCGTTTCATTAAAGTCCTGCAGCTCGGCGGGTTCATGCGGATCGCTCGAGGAGAACAGACCGCAGCCGGCAAGCGGCAGAGCCATTAACAAAGCGGCAAATTTAGAACATTTTTTCAGCATTAGAGAGTGCTCCGTTGGTTAACGTCCGGGCACAGCGGGCCCGGACCGGCTTGACACACCTGACGGTCAGGGGCGACCGCCTGCGGGTCGCCCGTGACCGGAAAAATCTTTACTTCCCGAGCGGCAGGGAACCCATCTTGATATTCACAAGCGTGCGCAGATTGTTGTCCATCTGGCTCTTGCTCTCGAGAACTTTCGTCCAGTGCTCTCTGGCCTTGTCGTACTGACCGAGGGCGTAGTAGACGTCCCCGTAGCGGTCGTCGAGTTCGACCTGCAGCGCAGGCAGCGGCTTGACCGCATCAAGCGTCTTGAGAGCCTCTTCGGGCTTTTTGGCTGAGAGCTGAACAGCCGCCAGACGCACGCGCGCAATATCGGCATACTCAGGCTGGCTCGACTTGCTGATCACCCAGTTGAGCATGTACTGCGCAGCCTCATAGTCACCGAGGTGGCTCTGGGCGGAAGCGGCGTTGAGTGCGCCGAGCGTGGCGTAGACGGTCGAGGAGTAGCTGTCGATAAGCCCCATCGAGGTCGACTGAATGCTCTTCTTGTCACCCTGCATCACCGCAGTCTGCAGCGACACATACACCGCACTCGCCTTGGCGACCTGATTGCGCTGGTACCAGTTCCAGACATTCCAGCCGGCAAAGGCCAGGCAGCCGGCGCAGATCACAGCCGTCACCAGCGTGCCCCACTTCTCCCACCAGGCTTTGAGCTGGTCAATACTCTCTTGTTCTTCTAAGTCGTAGGCCATCTTTTCAATCCTTACTCTGAATAAGTCTTCTGAAACAGGTTACTGAATCGCATCAAAGGCGGCTTTAATGAGTGCAGGCGCCTCAGCGAGCGACACCGTGGTCTGCTCGGCAAACGCCACACCCTCGCGCTGACGCAGCGCCTTGACACTCACCATACCCTGGGCGAGTTCATCGACGGTGGCAAACACGGCAAATTCCGCACCGCTTGCGTCGGCCTTCTTCATCTGCGACTTCAGGCTCGAGTCACCCGGGTGCACGATCACACGCAGGCCGGTATCGCGGAGCGCTTCGGCGAGCTTCATTGCGCTGATATGCGCATCACCTTCGTGGTGCAGCACATACACATCAGTGAGCGTACGGGTGGGCACCACGCCGCATTCACGCATCAGCTCGATGATACGTTCCATCCCCATTGCAAAACCCACACCGGGGGCCGGACGGCCGCCGAGCATTTCAATGAGCGGATCGTAACGGCCGCCGCCGCAGATCGTACCCTGCGCGCCCAGCTTGTCCGTAATCCATTCAAACACGGTGTGGTTGTAGTAATCAAGACCGCGCACGAGACGGGGATTGATCACATATTCGATGCCGTGTGCAGAGAGAATCGCCTCCAGACGGTTGAGGAACTGGCGGCTTTCCGTGCCGAGGTAGTCAAGCAGACGCGGGGCGGCATTGACCATTTCCTGCATATCGGGATTCTTCGTATCCAGAATGCGCAGCGGGTTGGTGTGCAGACGGCGGCGGGCATCCTCGTCAAGGATGTCCTGGTGTTTTTCAAAGTACTCGATCAGTGCAGCACGGTGAGCCTGACGTTCTTCAAGCGCGCCGAGCGTATTGAGTTCAAGGCGCACGGCGCCCACACCGAGCTCCTTCCAGAGGCGCTGCAGCATCACAAGGATTTCCCCGTCGATATCCGGGCCGGCAATACCGAGCGCTTCCACACCGATCTGGTGGAACTGACGGTAGCGGCCGCGCTGGGGACGTTCATGACGGAACATCGGACCGCAATACCACAGGCGCTGCACGTTGCCGTACAGAAGATTGTGCTCGTTGACACTGCGCACAACCGCAGAGGTGCCTTCCGGGCGCAGCGTAAGCTGATCGCCGTTCATGCTGTCGGTAAAGGAGTACATTTCCTTTTCCACAATATCGGTCACCTCACCCACACCGCGCGTGAACACACGGGTGTCTTCCAGAATCGGAGTGCGGATCTCCTGATAACCGTAACGTTCAAGCACGCTTACGGCGGTCTGCTGGAGTGTCTGCCAGACAACGGCATCCTCCGGGAGCATGTCATTCATGCCCTTGACGCCAAAAAATTTTTCTTTGCTCATAGTTCCTACTGATTTTTGTTTTGTCTTGCGACGCGGTTACGCGCCGTAAGTGTTCTGAACGAATTCTTCAATCATAGCCTGAAAGCGCTCCTGCATGTCGTCGCCCTTGAGCGAGCAGACTTTTTCCCCGCGCACAAACACGGGAGCAACAGGACTTTCCCCTGCCCCGGGCAGGCTGATGCCGATATCGGCCTGACGGCTCTCACCCGGACCGTTCACCACGCAGCCCATTACGGCAACCGACATCGATTCCACACCGGGATAGCGCTGACGCCACTCGGGCATACGTTCACGCAGGAAATTCTGCGTGGAGGCTGCAAGGCGCTGGAACAGGTCCGACGTGGTACGTCCGCATCCCGGGCAGCTGGTCACCAGCGGCACAAAGCTGCGAAGCCCCATGGACTGCAGAATCTCCTGGGCCACCACAACCTCCTCGGTGCGGGGGGCACCCGGCGTGGGGGTGAGCGAGACACGGATCGTATCGCCGATCCCCTCCTGCAGCAGCACGGCAAGCGCGGCGGTCGAGGCGACAATCCCCTTGGAGCCGATACCTGCCTCGGTCAGACCGAGGTGCAGTGCATACTGACAGCGGCGGGCAAGCATACGGTAAACCGCAATGAGTTCCTGCACAACGGAAACCTTTGCCGAGAGCACAATCCTGTCGGCACCAAGACCGAGCCTGACCGCCAGATCAGCACTGCTGATCGCGCTTTCCACGAGGGCGGCGCGAACGAGTTCCTGATTGCTGAGCGGCATGCCCTTGGCCTGATTTTCGTCCATCATGCGCGCGAGCAGCTCCTGATCAAGACTGCCCCAGTTCACACCGATGCGCACGGCGGCGCCGTATTTTTTGGCGGCCTCAATCATGAGCGAGAAGTTCTCCTCGCCCTTGGAGCCCTTGCCGACGTTGCCCGGGTTGATGCGGTACTTGGAGAGCGCCGCGGCACATTCGGGCACGTCCGTGAGCAGCTTGTGCCCGTTGTAGTGGAAGTCACCGACAAGCGGCACATTGCAGCCGAGCCGGTCGAGTTCGTTACGGATCTCCACCACGCCGCGGGCGGCGTCAGGCGTGTTCACCGTCAGGCGCACAAGCTCGCTGCCTGCGCGCCAGAGTTCCATAATCTGCGCAACACTGCCGGCCACGTCCGTCGTTGCCGTGTTCGTCATGGACTGAACGACAACAGGCGCCATCCCACCGATCACCACGGTGTTATCGCGCCAGCTGACTCTGACCGCATGAGATTTGCGATGAAATTGAATTCCTTGAGTTGCCACAATTTTCTCCGAAAACACTGCCCGCGCTCACCACGGTTTCCCGTTACGAGAAAGGGGCTCCCGGTCGCGGGGCCCCAGTGAGCGGTTGCGAGAACTTACTTCAGTTCAAAGCGGGCGACACCCTTCTGGGTGTAGGAGCTGATGCTGTATTTGGATCCGTCGACCGTCATGCTGACAGCCGGCGCGTTACCGAAGGTAAAGCGGGCACCGGCGGGAACAACGATCGTCGCGGAGGAGTCGGCGCTCATCGTGCGACTGAAAATTTTGTCATTGTTTCTGCTGAGCACCTCCACCCAGCAGTCTGCGGAAACGCGCAGAACCACCTGACGTTCACCGGCGCGGGCTGCAGGTTTCTCAGTTTTGGCAGGCTCGGCGGCTTCAGGTTTTGTCTCGGCAGGCCTGTTCGCCTGAGTCTGTGCAGCAGGCGCAGCGGCAGCTGCAGCGGCAGGGCTCTGGGCGGCTGCATTCGGGGCAGCCGGCTGAGCCGGACTCTGAGCGGCACCGGCCGCAGGGGCGCTCTCAGGCGCCTGCGCAGGCGTGAGCGGTGCGGGTGCAGGGGCGACCATCGGGGTGGTGCTCTGCTGGGCGGCAGGCTGCTTGAGGCCGGAGGCTTCGGCGATCTTGGCCGCCTCGGTGTTCTCCGTCTTGCCGCCAGTCGCTTCCGTGGAGGACTTGCCGGTAATCATTTCAACGACCTGTGTGCGCACGCCGCCCTGATCGGTAAAGGCGTACCAGACAGCCGCCACCAGCACGCACAGCAGCACCAGACCGGCAACCAGCCGCAGACCACGGTGACCCGAGGAGTGACTGATCACAGGCTCATGCGCCACGTCGGTCTGGGGAAGAACACCAACGGGGTCTGTGGTCTGTGCATAGCGGGCGGTGTAGTCATTGAGCAGCGGCGTGGGATCAATACGCAGAACCCGGGCGACATTACGGATAAATGCGCGCACGTACACGGGTTCCGGCAGATGCGCCATATTTTCTTCTTCAAGGGCTTTGAGCTGAGCAATAGACAGTCGGGATCTCGTTTCCATATCGCCAAGCGAGATGCCCTGTTCTTCACGTGCGGCACGCAGCACCGCGCCGAACCCTGACTGGGCATCTTTGAGCTGCCCGTTTTGAACCTTATCCATTAGTGCTTCCCCGTTTCACTCGCCCCGGCACATCAGCGCTTGCCGGGCAGAGTCTTGTGAAAATAAATTTTTGCCTGCGCTTTCTGCTCAGCAAGGCGCTCGGCACGGCGCGTACGGTCACGCACCTCGCCGGCGAGCTGGCCGCAGGCGGCATCGATATCGTCGCCGCGAGTCTTTCTAACAGTCGACACAATCCCCGCCTCGTTCAGACGGCGGCAGAAAGCGAGCACCTGCTCACGTTCGGGCGAATGCAGATCAGACTGCGCAAACGCGTTGAACGGAATCAGATTGAACTTGCAGGGCACCTGTTCACGGCGCACCAGTTCAATCAGCTTGTCAGCATCGTCAAGACTGTCATTGATACCGCCGAGCATCACGTACTCAAACGTGATGAAATCGCGCGGTGCCACCCGCAGATACCGGCGGCAGGCAGCCATCAGGTCACTGAGCGGGTGTTTGCGGTTGACAGGCATCAGTTTGTCGCGCACTTCGTCATCGGCAGCGTGCAGACTCACCGCCAGGGCCACCGGGGTCTCCTGAGCAAGTTTGTCCATCTGACGCACCAGGCCGGAAGTGGAGACCGTCACGCGGCGACGTGACAGCCCGTAGCCGTTGTCATCCAGAAAAATCTTAAGGGCGCGAATCACATTATCGAGATTCTGCAAGGGTTCGCCCATACCCATGAGGACCACATTCGAAATAATGCGGTCATTGGGGTCAGTGACGCCGTTGAGCGCACGCAGTTCGTGCTCGGCGTACCAGAGCTGACCCACAATTTCTGCCGTAGAGAGGTTGCGGTTGAAGCCCTGTTTACCGGTTGAGCAAAAGAGACAGCCCATTGCACAGCCGGCCTGAGTGGAGATGCACAGCGTGCCGCGATCGTCCTCAGGGATGTAAACCGTTTCAACCGCATTGCCGTTACCGACATCAAAAAGCCACTTGCGCGTACCGTCGGCGGACTTCTTCTCCGCGATGGGCACAGGGGGCTTGACTTCTGCCATTGCCTCGAGCTTGGCACGGAAGGATTTGGCCAAGTTGGTCATCTTCTCAAAATCTCCCTCGACATGGCGGTGAAGCCAGCGCGAGAGCTGAGTGGCGCGGAAGGGTTTTTCACCGATTTCCTGACACCATGCGACAAGACCCGCATGATCAAAATCAAGCAGGTTGACCTTTGCCGCAGGGGCATTAGCGGTATTGATGTTTTCTGTCACTGGCAAATTCCTCTGCTTCACCTGTTAGCGGGTATGAATCGCCAGGGTGGGGAAGAAGTAGGCGATTTCGACAGCAGCCGTTTCGGGGGCGTCAGAGCCGTGAACAGCATTGGCGTCAATGCTTTCAGCGAAATCAGCGCGGATCGTGCCGGGAGCAGCCTTCTTCGGGTCGGTGGCACCCATCAGTTCACGGTTCTTCTTGATGGCGTCTTCGCCTTCGAGAACCTGAATCATCACGGGACCGGAGGTCATGAACTTGACCAGGTCGGCAAAGAAGGGACGTTCCTTGTGAACGGCATAGAAGCCTTCGGCTTCAGCCTGGGAGAGGTGACGCATCTGGGCGGCAACAATCTTGAGGCCGTTGGTTTCGAAGCGCGAGTAGATCTTGCCGATAACATTCTTGGCAACAGCATCCGGTTTGATGATAGAGAGGGTACGTTCAATAGCCATTTTTGACTCTCGAAAAACTTGATTGAAAAATGTCGCGTCAGGAAAAGACTTTCCGTGCCGCGGCAGGGATTAGCTTGGGTTCGGGTGTCTTCAGAGTGCAAGACATTACCCCGATTCAAACAAATTATTTTAGCATGAGCGACTTCTCAGCTTCTCCTGAGGCCTGTATGTTTTTCTTTCCTGTTTGTTTCTGAGTTCAACTTTCACGCCTGCTTGTGTCACAATACGTTCTGAGTCGGTATGCTCCCGGGGCTCACCGTGCGGAGAGCCTCCCCGCGGCAGCATCCACAACAAAAACAAAGGAGACCAAATGTCTGCACGTATCACTAAAGAGTTTGCAGAAGATCTAGGACAATCTCTGGGCGGCTGCGCCTCTGAACTCACACTCGGCATGTACTACAAGGAAGCCGCCTACCGCAGCAAGGCCCGTCTCAATGTGATTCCTTTTCTGGGGATGAAGAAAAAGCGCCGCTTTCAGGTGCTCTGGTCCTGCTGCATGGAGGCGGTGGCGATCCGCTGCGCCGCAGACCGGCTCCCTGAGCTGCGTGAAAACCAGAAGTTTTACGCCAAGACGCTTTTTCAGATGCAGACCTATAACAACGGCGTGCTCAGCAAAGCCTTCCTCCCGTACTTCAGCCCCGAGGAGCTGCAGAACTTCAGCAGAATCCGCAAGGATTTTGTCCGCCTCGCCGAAGAACCCGGCACCGGCAAGGAGGAGTTTGCCCGCGCCTTTCTGAAGGTGCTCCATGCGGACAACCCCGGCATCGTGGACGATGCGCTCGTGAGCGCCCTCTCGAGCGAAATCGGACTGGCGACGAACGTCTTTGAGAAGATGATCCGGATTCACCTTGAGAAGCTTGACGGCAAAACGCCGGAAAACGCCTGACAGGCGCCCTTCTCCGGATACACAAAGGCCACCTCAGTAAACTGAAGTGGCCTTTTGCTTTTCTGCCGGCCGATCTTTACCGGACCGGCCTGCCGCTCCCCGGAGCGGTCCCCGGAGAACAGCCGGGACTCAGGTGAGCCCGATACGCTTACTTGCCTGCTGCCGCACGCTGACCGGCGATACGACCGAAGACAAGGCAGTCAAGAATGGCAACGGAGCCAAGGCGCACAGCACCGTGCACACCGCCGCAGGATTCACCGGCTGCGTACAGACCGGGGATGGGCTTGTCGTCCATCACGTCGAGCACGTGGCAGTCCATATCGGTCACCAGACCGCCCATGCAGTGGTGAACCTTCGGAGACA
>CAJJRX010000032.1 GCA_905194315.1 uncultured Sutterella sp.
ACTGGTTAGGAATTCTCAATCAGAATTTTCTTCCACATGTATGCCTCAAGAGCCGAAATGTTTCATTCCGACGCCGTACTTTATATAAAAATAAAGTATTGGGATGCTCAATGGATTTTGATTGACACAATTGCCAAAGTAACTGTGGAATATGCTTTGTACAAGACTGATGGCACTTTGCTGTATAAAAATGAATTTACCCATGCTAGGGGAAATGGCAGTAGCGGTGGAGGGTTAATTGGTCTGGTTGTGCAGACAGCAATGGCTGCTGTCACGAGAGCGCTTCCTGACTACAAGTTAGTTTCTACTGAAGCAAACTTTTATATCACGCAAACCTGGGAAAACGGCCCCTACATAGCAACAAAATAGTAAGCTAGCAAAAGGTTCTCAAGTACTGAGAACCTTTTGTTTTTATTCTTATTGTCGCTTAAAGCACAATTATGCCACGCGTCTTGAGTTCAGCGATCACCTTCTCAACGCTGCCCTCATCAACGTAGCCCACGCCCTCGCGAAGCACAATCACATTGCGCCCGGAGCGCACGAGATCGAGTGCGGTTTCCTTCACGCAGTATTCAAGCGCAATACCGGCAACAATCACGTCGTGTCCGAGCACGTCGTCAAGCGTTTTTCCGGCGGCATTTTTCCCGAGAAAAGCGGAATACTCCTCAACCGCATCATCTCTGCCTTTGAGGAAAAGATTTTCCGCGCCGGGACGGTTCTTCGGGTCGCTGACGCGATCGAATGCGCTCGAGAGTGCCGCACCGCTTGTGCCGGCAACACAGTGCACAGGCCACGTTCCGCCGTTTTCGGCAAAAGAGCCGTTCTGAGGACTGTGCCAGTCGGACGTGTAGCGGGCACTGACCACCGCACCGTTCATAAAGTCCACCAGGTAATTCACTGCCTGCTGTGCATGCGCACAGGCCAGTGTTCCGTCAATAAAATCATTCTGTGCGTCGACGATCACAAGATCCGTCATATCTACCTCCGTTACTCTGAAACTTCTCCCCTCAAGACCGTGACCCGGCACTACCAGTACTCATAAGAGCCGATCTTGGCAGCCGCAATTTCACGGCTCTTCCGGGAAACCTCTTTATTATGCGCTGTCCACCAGATGGCAAAATCATGCACCACCTCGGAGGTTGCCTCCCGGTCACGGCGGGTCACCACACTGAGAATCTGAGGCTTGCGCCGCCAACCCTCCAGCACCCGGACAACCCTGCCGGCTGCGATTTCGTCTGCAAGATGAATGGCGGCGCAGTCCACAACGATGCCGAGCTCATCGAGCATCATATGGTTGAGCGTGAGCTGTGCATCCGTCATAAAGACATTTTTCCATTTGATGGCAGGAGACACATTTCCCGCCTCATCAAAGAGGTAACTTGTTCTCTGGTGCATCCCCTGCCGCAGCAGCAGCCCGGTGTGATATTTGAGATCGTCAATTGTCTCGGGTTTGCCGTACTTTTCAACATACCCTCTGGCCGCCAGCGGCACGGTATTGGACTGAATGCAGAAGCGTACCACCAGCTCGGGATGACTCACAGGACGGTCAATCAGCGCCACATCCACTCTGCCGTTGAGCACATCCTCAACCGGGCACGATGAGCAGAGATAAAAATGCACCCCCGGATTGCGCAGTGAGTACTGGAAAAGATGGTCGTGATAGAAGATCTGGTTCAGATCGGTCGGTGCGGAGACGGTGATGATACTGTTGGTATCCTCCGCAAACATCTCCCGGACTTCGGACATCCCCGAGGTGAGCGGCTGAATCGTGTCTACGAGCACCCGCCCTTTGGGGGTGAGACGGAACGGACGGCGTTTTCTGTCCAGCAGCCGCACACCCATCTCGTTTTCAATGTCACTCACCATGTGAGAAACAGTCGGCGGGTCCAGATCCACAATAGAGGCGGCGCCCGAGATGGAACCTGTTTTAGCCACCGCTAAAAAGGCCCGCCACGCCAGCAGATTGTCGAGGGTCGATTTCATGGTCAGTCTTGCTCTGGTTGCGCAAAAGTCCCTACCATTATAGAAATCCGTTCAACGGTTTATGCCGTTTTTTTGTTTCGTCTTTCGTTTTCAAGGAAATCCGCGATTTCAAGTCCTGCGAGCCTGCCGTCGCCGGCTGCGGAAGCCACCAGATCTGCACCACGCACACGGTCGCCGCCTGCGTACAGTCTGTCTACGGACGTCTGCATACTGCCGGCGCGAAGCACAATCCGGTGTTCAGCATCAAACTGTACGCCGAGCGCTTCGAGCTCTTTGTCGGGAAGCGGTGTAAAGCCGAACGCCACCAGAACCAGACCGGCCGGTATCAGTCTGCCGTCGGCAAGCGCAATGCCACTGACGGAACCATCAGACTCTCTCTGAACGCGAACCGCCTCTGCCGAGCCAATAATCTCAACACCCCTATCCTGCAGTGCCTGACGGGCAGCGGGACCGATTCGCATCCTGGAGAGGTCGTTACGGTAGAGCACAGACACCGAGGCTGCGCCAAGGCGCACCGCCTCACTCGCGCAGTCGTAGGCTGTGAGCCCGCCACCGAGTACCGCAACATGACGCCCGCGGACTGTAACCGGCCGCAAGGCTGTCTGCACGGCCTCACCCGGACAGGTCTGTGCGAGAAAATCAATGGCCTGAATCACATCCCGGCCTTCGCTGCCGGGAACCTCCAGCGGACGGGGCGCTTTTGCGCCAGCCGCGATAAACACCGCATCATAGTTTTCGAGCAGATCCATGTAGGACATGTCCCGCCCTGCCCGGCGGTTGCAGTAGAACTGCACACCGGCGGCTTCGAGCGCTGAAATGCGGGTTCTGACGATCCGTTTATCGAGTTTCCCGGCGGGAATTCCGTAGGTGAGAAGCCCGCCCGGCGTGCTGTTTTCGTCATAGATATCCGCACCGATCCCCCGCTCGACAAGCGCGCCGGCGCAGGCAAGACCCGCGGGGCCTGCCCCGACAATCGCCACCCGCTTTGAACTTCTGATCTGAAGCCGCCGGAGTTCGCCGCGGCGCATGGCAATATCAGCGACCGTCTGCTCAAGCGCATGTATCGCCACCGGCGCATCGAGGCGCGAGCGCGCACATGCCTTTTCGCACAACCTCTCGCGCGGACAGACACGGGAGCAGATCTCGGGAAGCGCACCGGCTTCAAACATGATTTTTGCCGCCGCCCGCGGTCTGTTCTCACGCAGACACTGCATCCACTCGGAGATATTCTGGTGGGCAGGACAGGACTGCTCGCACTCGCCACAGAGCACACAGCGTTCACTTTCAGCTTTTGCCCACTTTGTGAGCGCACTGATATCCCCGTCCGGGGGCAGCGGCGGCACCGTGGCAGAGGCCGCGCCAGTCTGTTCAGGTGTGATCCGGTAGGCCTCCACAGGCTCATGCCTGCCTACCACCGGGAATGTTATTGCCCCGGCAGGACAGTTCTCGGCACACACATGGCACTTGGTGCACCGCGAGAGATCCCCGCCTCTGGTCGGATCAAGTTCCTCGGGGCAGACCTTGTGGCAGACATTGCAGTCAATGCCCTGCAGTCGCAGGCATTTTCCCGGGTTGATGCTCGGGCGGAAAAACCGGTTAAAACGGGCAATGAGCGACGTGAGTGCTCCGAGCGGACAGAGCTGGTGACACCAGCGGCGGAAAACCACAATTTCAAGAATCAGAAAACCCAGAAAAAGGGCAATGTTCCAGTCGGCAATGCCCGTATGAAAGAGTCCTCCGAGACCGATCACCACACCGAAAGTGAGTCCGACAGGACAGATGAGACAGAAAACCGGAAAACCGAAGACGGCCGATGAGCAGAGCGCGCCGGCGAGCACCACGAGCGGTCCCGTATGCTGTGCGGCGGGCTTCGTCTTTTTCTGTACACTCACAATCGGAATGACGCGGCGCTTTACTGCCTTTTCTCTAACCCCGAAACACTTTTCAATCAATGGTGTCGGACACATCCAGCCGCAAAACACCCGGCCGAGAAGAAGGATGAGGATAACGGCAACCGTGAGCCCGGCCACGGCTCTGAGCGTTATCGAGCCGCCAGCCACCCAGGACTCCAGACCGCCGAGCGGGCAGATGAGCGACAGCACACCGGGGCCGAAAGAGGACAGTGTCCCCCAGCCGCTGTGCCAGACAAGACCGGCCGCTGTGAGGGCAATAAAGAGTGCGATGCCTGCAAACCGCCATGCTGATAGATGTTTCATCATCACCCCTCCACCCGTTGACGCCGTACCTCTACACCACGCTCGCTTGAGCCCGTAAAGGAACGCAGAACATTCGCCGGACAGATATCTACACAGCGTCCGCAGCCGGTACAGCGCTCCGCGATAATCTGCGGAACGTGATCCCGGGTGAGCGTAATGGCTTTTTCGTGACAGATCTCAAAGCACTTGCTGCATCCGCCGGTACGAAGCGCAATGCATTTTTCCGTAATCTCCGCCAGTCCGATCGCTTCGGGCTTGTGCCCGAGAGCGGCCGGCTTGAGCGGTTTAAGCGCGCCAGTGGGACACACGGCAGTGCATTTCATGCAGAACGTGCACCAGCCCTGGTGGAAGTCCATCACCGGGGTTCTCGCCTGCAGAAATCCGTCACTGAGGCGGGCGGTCGAGATGCAGTGCTGGGGACAGACACTGCGGCAGCGGTCACATTTGATGCACAGCGCCTGAAACTGCTGAGCATCAGCCGCCCCCGGCGGGCGCAGAAGTTCCCCTGCCTCACCGGAACGGGCCAGAAAGCCGAGCACAAAAAGACCAATCGTGCCGGCACCACCGACAAGGAGTTCACGGCGGTCAATACCCGCCGCTGCCATGTCTTTTGTTTTTGCGTCCCCGGTCATTTCCCTGCCCCCCGCCGAAAATCGTTCAGCCCGCCGCTGGAATATCCGTGTACGCCGCCTTCTCCGTCTCAAGGAAACCCTCGAGCATGTAGGAGAGTCCGCGGTAGAAATCACCGCCCGGACAGCGGCGGATATCCTCACAGAAGGCCGGCACCCAGTTCAGGAGATGTGCACGCAGGAAGTTGGCAATGTACAGCTGCGTGTTTTCAAACTTCTCCCTGTCCCCGTTTTCAAGATAAGCTCTGGCGTCTCCGTAGAACTCCGCCACGGCAAAGAGTTCAAGTCCGAGGTGATCATCAAAAAGATTGCTGTCAATTTTTTTGAAATTCGAGGCTTTAAAGATCTTGTAGACCTCCTCGTAGGCATCCTGCGCGACAAGACGCTCAGGGCTCGTGTACACGGACTCAAACGGGAAGGCACAGACCTCATCGGCCACCCCTGCTCCGAGGAAGATACGCGCGTACTGGGCAGCCAGATCATCGAGCGCCTCTTCGGTGGTGAGCGTCTCGAGTGCGCCGAGAAAGAGTTTGAGCCCACGGTCATAGGTCTTCTGCCCGATTTCCGAAAGATTTGCCTGACGGATCAGATCAAGCGTTGCCCGGTCTGCCTCTTTGTAAAAGAGGTTTCCAAGCATCAAATACATTGCCTGCTTCATATCGAGCCAGTCAGCCGTTTCCTTGTCTTCGCTACTCATACTGCAATCCTTTTAAAAAATTTCCGCGCCGGGCATACCGATCAGAAACACAGCACAGTGAAATGCCGCCGCCCCGGTCACCAGTCCTGCCAGTGCGGCAATTTTGAGCACGGTGGAGCGGGTGCGCCGCAGCACAGCGAGCGGCAGCACAATGCCGGCAATCGCAGCCGCCGCCCAGATAACCGTGCGGGTATCCTGAGAGAAAAACTGGATAAAACCTCCCGCAAGACCGTTTTTCCCCAGATAAATCATGTACAAAAGCATCGGCACCGCAGAAAGCACGCCGAGTGCCACAGTCCCTGCCCCGGTCCGGATTTCCCGTCCGCAGGCTCTGCAGAGAATCTGCACACTCAACAGGGCACCGGTAATGTAATAACCGATGAATACCGCAGGAATAAGCGCCGTGTTCCACGCTGCCTTCCAGGGCATCATCATGGCCGACCCCGTGGCCGTCAGCAGCCCGAGGGTGCTGAGCGCACAGAGTGCGGCAAGAATCCGCATGACCCGCCATTCCACACCCCGGTACTGAAGCAGTCCGTATACGGCTAGCAGCAGTGCCGAGCTTGCAGAAAGCATGGCCATCGGAAAAATGGAGGATGTCGGGTTGCTCAACACCCCCATGATGAGTTGAGGACGACCGAGGCTCAGCAGCAGGAAGACGAATCCGGCGATCAGGCCGGCAAATGCAACCAGAGCAAACTTCACCAGCGGCGTGACTCTGAGTGAGTTCCACTCACCGTACGCCAGTGCTGTCGAGAGTCCTGCCGCAAGCGTACTCAGTGCGGCAAAAACCATCATTGCCCATTCGTTTCCCATAATTTGAGCCCCGGTCAGTTTCAGGTGTTAGCCCATCTTCGGCGGATTATCCTGCCAGGGAGCAGTCTTCTTGTGCAGGATGTAGCGCACGGTCGGATGGTTGCCCGAATCGGGCAGCGAGTGCACGTTTTCCGGCCCGGCCGCGGCAATGGCCTTGCTCACGTCGCTCTGCGGGTCATCAATATCCCCGAAGAAACGGGCTTTCGCGCAGCAGACCTTCACGCAGGCAGGCTTTTCGCCGATGGCCTGCAGATGGTTGCAGAGCGTGCACTTTTCCACCACCTTCTTCTCTTCGTTGAAGGTGCGTGCACCGTACGGGCACGCTGCCATGCAGCGTTTGCAGCCGATGCACTTTTCCTTATTCACAAGAATCTGACCGTCTTCGGTGCGGTACGATGCACCGGTCGGGCACACACTCACGCAGGGCGCGTTCTTGCAGCTCTGGCAGACATGCGGCAGGAAGTACTGCTTGACATCGGGAAATTCGCCGATGGGACCGATCGAGAGAACCTTGTTGTAGTGCATACCGAGCGGAATGTTGTTTTCCTGCTTGCAGGCGACTTCACAGGCAAAACACCCAACGCATCGATCCAGGTCAATAACTAATGTTTTCTGTGTCATGGTTTAGAACTCCGGTACTTTGGTTGGGTCAGAGGGCTTGGGCATCCAGGCCTTGAACTGTTCGGCCTTCGTCCAGATACCTTCCGGTGCGCCGGGCGCCTTGGAAATGCGTACCTGGAAACCGCGCAGCGTATACGTGCCGACCATATCGTTGAACGGCGGATCGTTCTTGGTGAGAACGTTCACGTTCATCTCCTTCCAGCCGTGAGTGGATGTGAGCAGCGTTTCCGGATTCCAGAAGCGTTCCATGTAGACCACACCCGGGCTGATACCCTGTGTGAGTTTGACCTGAGCACGGATCTTGCCTCTGAGACTTTCAATCCAGGCCCAGTCACCATCAGCCATACCATACTTCCTGGCATCCTTGGGATTCACCCAGAGTTCCGGCACCGGATAGAGTTCGCGCATAAACGGCACATTGCGCAATGTACCGTGGTGATACATCGGCAGACGGCCGCTCGTGAGCACCAGCGGATAATCCTTGGCAATGGGACGCTTCGGACTTTCAGCCGGTTCAATGTAGTACGGCAGAGGATCGTAATCCTTGCTCGCCGGCGGAAGCTTTTGCGTGGCATACGGTTTGCCGGTGCGACCGAGGTTGATGAACACCTCACCGTAGAGTTCAAGCTTGCCCGACGGCGTACCGAACCCGATGGGTTTGCCGGTCTTGGGATTCTGCTTCTTGTAGACGTAGTACTGATTCCACTTCTCAAACGGCATGTACTGGTACGGGTTGTGCGCGAGCAGTTCCTTCCAGGTCATACCGATACGCGAGAGGTTCATATCAAGCAGATGTTCGACGGAATCCCAGTACGGCACGTCGAGTTTGCCGCCGTGCGCCTTCATGTACTCTGGATCACGAGCCTTCTGGCAGTTCTCATGGCCGAGTTCGGCCAGACGCTTGACAAGGCGTCCCCAGAAGAGCGTTTCGTCTGCCGTTTCCCACGTATGCGTGACCGCCTGACGGGCGAACACGTAGTTGAGGTTTTCAATCAGCATGTTCGTTTCAAGCCACTCCGTCGCCGGAAGAATCAGGTCGGCGTACTGCGAGAACGAGGTCGGGTACATGTACATATGCACAATGAAGTCGAGCTTGTTCATCACAGGTTCCCAGGAGCTCGCGTTACCGAGCATGGCGAACTTGTTGCCCGAGCGTTCAATCCAGATGTGCGGCTGATAGGGTTTACCCGTCTTGATGGCCTCGAGAACGGCAGGAATCTGTGCGGCGTCCCACTGCAGAAGGCCCTTGTATTCCACACCACCGAGTCGTTTGGCAAGCTGTCCTTCAGGGAGCAGGAACGGTGCGGCCGTTGCCAGACTGCCGGCAGGCACCACATTACTCGAAGGCTTGCGCTGCATAAGTGCGCCGGGATTTTCCACATTGCCCATCAGAGCATTCAGGATGCAGGCGCCCATGGCGGCCTGTGTCGAGAGTTCATGCTGGTCGGTCGCCACGCCGAGCGCCACACCGCCAGGACCTGAAACGTAAATCCTGATGGCCTCTTCAATCTTCTTCGGATCGAGCCAGCAGACATCCGCTGCGCGTTCAAGCGTCCATTCCTCGCAGCGTTCACGAAGCAGGCGCATACCGGTTTTCACCTTGACGCCGTTGACTTCATGCTCACCGTCGAGTTCCACATCGAGTTCATCATTCCACGGGAAGCTGAGCGGCTTGGCCGACTGCGTCTTTTCGTCCCAGACCACATAGGCCTTGGGATCGCCGTCAGGGGCAATATCATTGCCGTGCAGGAAGAGTTTTGTCTTGGTGTTGACCAGATACGGCAGGTTGGTCCACTTGAGCGTGAACTCGTGATCAAACAGATCATGATCAACGATGTACTTGATCCAGGCAAGCATCAGTGCCACGTCCGTACCGGGACGGATCGGAAGCCACACATCCGCTTTTGCCGCATCAGGAATGTAGCGCGGGTCAATACAGACCGTCTTGACTCCCTTGGCGCGCAGATCCGCCATCACTCGGCCACCGCCGCCCGGGCAGCTGTATGAGGGGTCGGTGCCCCAGAGCACCAGCGCTTTCGTTTCGGGATTCGGGTTGTAGAGCTCAAGGCAGTGCTCGTCGGCCACACTGGTCGTCGGACCGCCGTACATCAGACCGAAAGCAAGCGTACGCGGCAGGAAGCACTGTGCGCAGCCCGGTTCAAAGAAGTTCGGCGTACCAAAGGTGTTGGCAAAACGGCGCACCCCACGGAAAGCCGGGTTACCGCCACCGCCGGTGGACACCAGCACGGATTCGGCACCGTATTTTTCACGGGCTTCCATGAGTTTTTTGGCGATGATATCAATCGCCTCTTCCCAGGAAATACGTTTCCACTTGTTTTCCCCGCGCTTGCCCACACGCAGCATAGGATACTTGTTGCGGTTGGGGTGATAGAGCGCCTGCACGGCAGAAAGGCCCTTCGCGCAGAGTGCGCCGCGCGTCATCGGGAATTCGGGATTGCCTTCAACTTTAATCACGCGGCCGTTGCGCACATGAGCGAGCACGCCGCAGTTATGAATACAGGCTCGACAGCAGGTCTTGACGATCTGTGTTCCATCCTTTTCTGTGGCCTGCGGCATTGCCTTGGGCGCTTCAGCTGCCTGAGCGGATCTGATAAGACCGCTCGGGAGCTGCATCACCGCAGCAACGCCCGCCGCACCCTGGATGAAAGTACGTCGATTGAGAGCCATCTTTGTCATCTGGTCATCTCCTTCTTAAGGGGTCGCTCCCCGAAGAGAACCGGCATATATCATTGCCATGTTTGTGCCGGTCACCAATTTATGCACCTGAGTCATTCGGGGAGATCCATAGCTCAGCTGTTTCCAGAGCCTGCCTTTGACGGCTCGACAATCCGGGTGCGCATAAATTTTTCTATGAAAAAGAACCTTCTTTTTCATCAGTCCGATGAATGCTCACCTTAAATTCAACCCTTGGGATACAGTTTGGTAGCGTAATTCTGACAGGGTTATCTACGGTCACTGCAGGTAAGAGAATTATCCCCCGGTGCGCGCTGGCCACACGCTTTGCAGGAGATGTAGTGAGTATTCAGAGGTCTTGAGGCTGGTATACAAAACGGTATAGACAGGTCTGTTAAACCAACCTACAAGGAAAATTTTTACAGAGGGAGGATGAGATGACCATAGTTTTTTCTCAATCTAGATTGGTGAAATGGCCATTTTGTTTAGACAAAACGGCGTAATGATTGAAGAAAAAACGTCTTTAGGACTAATAAATTTTGGCGAATTTTTTAGCATACCGCTTTTTTTGCTATTTATCAAGGCACATAGCAGGCTTGAGCCTCCAAAACCATAGACTTACGATTTAAAAGACTTCAGATGAAACAGCTCAGCGTTCAAACTGACTGATGAAGACCTGTTCCGTGTTTTCATCACTCTGTTTCATCTGTTCTTCACTACTACCTGGAGACTTTTATGACCAACCGTCGTGATTTCTTGAAAGGCACTATTGGTGGCGCTGTTGCCAGCGTTGCCGTGCCGAATGCATTTGCCGCTCAGGCTCTGTCCACTCTCCCCAAGAAATGGGATCTTGAAACAGATGTGGTGGTTTTGGGTTTTGGCGGTGCCGGTGCGACCACAGCAATTGTTGCCGCACAGAATGGAGCTAAGGTTGTTGTTCTTGAAAAAAATCCTGAAGACGCCCACATCTCCAATACCCGCATGTCCGGTGGCATTTTCCACTGCCCGTTTAAAGATGGTGATCCCAAGGCATTGAAAGATTATGCTCAGGCCATGTTCTCCGGTGAGAATATTCCCTGGAAAGAAGAAGGTGAAATTCCTGAATATTCTGAAGGTCTTGCTCAGATCTGGGCAGATCTCTCCCCCACCAACCTCGACTTCATGCAGAGTCTGGATCCGGAATTTATCGGTGGCAGCCAGCCCGGTTTTGACAAGGCTTCCTTCCCCAACTTCCCGGGCGCCAAAGAATGCCGCTATAACGCCTATCGTGCCACATACACCAAGCGCATGAAGAATTTCAATCAGGTTTCGTACAAGCAACCGAAGAACGAAACCAGTTCCGGTGAAGCTTTCTGGCTGTGCCTGGCTGAAGGTGTGAAGAAACAGGGCGATAAGATTAAAGTCCTCTGGGAAAGTCCTGCCTGCGAAATTCTGAAGAACGCCAAGGGCGAAGTTGTCGGCGCTGTAGCCATGCAGAAGGGCAAGAAACTGTTCGTTCGCGCCCGTAAGGCTGTTGTGATCTGCACCGGCGGCTATGAATACAACCCCGCCATGCGTTCGGCTTTCCTTGAAGGCCCCGGTATCAACGGCTGGGCCTTCTACGGCACGACCTCCAATACCGGTGACGGTATTTCCATGGGTATGGCTGTTGGTGCCGGACTCCAGAAGGCTGGCAAGTCCGCTGCACGAATCATCGTCCCCACTCAAGTTAAATTCAATGGCCTGCGACTTGGCTCCATCACACCCTCTGTCGGGTCTCCCAACTCCTTTGTGGTGGACAACTTCGGCAAGCGTTACGAAGCCGAGACCAAGGTAACTGATAATCCCAGCCGTTATTTCTTCTACAAGGCGGCTGTACAGTTCGACATTACCTCGCTCTCGTATCCGCGCACCCCGTCCTGGATGATTTTTGACGAAAAACTGCGTGCGTCCAAACCTCTGGTCGGCCTTGGCATTTCTGTTGTCGGTTATGGCCTGGTTGACTGGGACAAGGATAATCAGAAAGCCATCGAAAGCGGACTGATTCTTAAAGCTGATACCATCGAAGAGCTCGCAGAAAAAATTAAGAATCACCCTGAGAACAAAGGCCGCATGGTTGTAGAAAATCTGGTGGAAACTGTCAAGCGCTTTAACCAGTTCTGCGATGACAAGAAAGACGCCGATTTTGGTCGCCGTGCAGCAACTCTGGGCAAAGTTGAACAGGGTCCGTTCTACGCCATGCCGCTTGTGGCAGGCGGTCCGAACACTAAAGGCGGTCTGCTTGCGAATGCTGACAGAGAAGTTCTTACCTGGGAAGGCAAGCCGATTCCTCACCTGTATTGCGTTGGCGAAATCGCCTCTGCTCTGAAGTTTGTCTATCAGGGTGGCGGCAATCTGACGGAATGCCTTGTGTACGGTCGCCATTGCGGCAAGATCGTTGCATCGCTCCCCAACACTAAGCTTTAACCAGCTGCTGTAAATGGTGCCTGCCATAAACCGCAGGCACCATTATGTTTATAAGGACTGATTATGAAAAAATGGAGAATACTAGCCTTGTTTTCTGCCTGTCTGGTGGCATTCCTGAGCGCGCCAGTGAGCTCCTATGCAGCCGATAAGTTTCTTGCCGATCGCCATGTCGAAAAGGGGGTGAACTGCGACGCCTGTCATACTCCTGATAAAAAGCTGAAAATGACTGGTGAAAATGAAATTTGTGTCAGCTGCCACGGCGATTATCCCCAAATGATTGAAAAAACAAAGGGGCGATACGAGGTTAATCCCCATGCGCAGCATGATGGCCTTCTGCCTTGCACCGAATGCCATAAAGGTCATAAGGCTGGGGTGAACTACTGTGGCGGCTGTCACAATTACACTTATAAAGTGCCCTAAACGTTTTTCCGGCAAATTAAAAGTGCGACCCTCCTTACGGAGGAGTCGCACTTTTGCTTTCATCAGCTCCGGGTATCAACCGGACGTTATGACCAGTTATTCATCTTTGGCGGCGATGAGCTTCACTGCCTGCAGCACAACAAGTACTGCACCGATGATGAACACCGTGTCGCCGACGATACGCAGCCAGCGCAGATTGACGAGCGCCATGCTCTGCATCACCGCTTCGCTGCGGGCATACCACAGACCTTCAGAGATACTGGCGGAGGCCTGGATCACACCGATCGGCAGCAGGGACGTGATGATCATCACGACCAGACCGATATTGAGCATCCAGAAACCGGTACCCATGAGCGCCTGGTTGTACTGAGCCTTGGGCTTGAGGTAGTTAGCCACAAGGAAGATAAAGCCAAGAGCAAGGAAACCGTACACACCGAACAGAGCGGAGTGAGAATGCACAGCCGTGGTGTTGAGACCCTGCACGTAGTACAGCGAAATCGGCGGATTGATGAGGAAGCCGAAGACACCGGCACCGAGCATGTTCCAGAAGGCCACTGCGACAAAGCACATCACCGGCCAGCGCAGGCGCTTCGCCCAGCTTGCAGCGTGCTGATAGGACCAGTGTTCGTGGGCTTCATAGCCGAGCAGAACGAGCGGCACCACTTCGAGCGCGGAGAACACAGCACCCATTGCCATACCGGAGCTCGTCACACCGGAGAAGTAAAGGTGATGCATCGTGCCGGGCACGCCGCCGATCAGAAAGAGCGATGCGGCAGCAAGCGTGCTGGTGGTAGCCGTACGCAGCGTCACAAGGCCGAGGTTGTAGAACACGAAGGCGATAGCAGCCGTGGCAAACACTTCAAAGAAGCCTTCCACCCAGAGGTGGACCACCCACCAGCGCCAGTATTCCATCACGGTAAGCGAGGTGTGTTCGCCGTAGAACAGACCCGGACCGTAGAACAGGCCCACACCGACCATCGAGGCAATGAAGATGGCAAGCAGGTTGCGGTCAGCAGTGTGATCCTTCAGAGCCTTGACGCAGCAGCGCAGCATCAGGAAGAGCCACAGGAGCAGCCCCACAAAGAGCATCACCTGCCAGAAACGGCCGATATCAAGGAATTCATAACCCTGATGACCGAACCAGAAGTTCAGGTGCTTGGGCAGAGTCTGCGCAATCGCGAGGTAGTTACCGCCGAAGGAGCCGCCGGCAACAATGAGCAGAGCAACAAAGAGCAGGTTCACACCGAGGCGCTGGAACTTCGGATCCTTACCGCCGTTAATGATCGGGGCGAGGAACAGACCGGCAGTCAGGAAGCCGGTGGCAATCCAGAAGATAGCCGCCTGAATGTGCCAGGTGCGGGCGAGCGAGTACGGGAAGAACTCAGAGGTGTCAATACCGTAGAAACCGCCGCCTTCAATGGTGTAGTGAGCAACAAAGCCGCCAAGGAAGACCTGCACGATAAAGAGCAGACCGGTAAGCGCAATGTACTTCCAGAGCGCTTTCTGGCTGGGGGTGAGATTCAGGCGGGAGAGCGGATCGGAATCCGGCACCTTGACCTCATCGTGCTTTTTCTGCCAGGAGAAGCCCCAGACAAGCAGACCGACGCCAAGCAGCAGGACAACGATCGAAGCAACCGACCAGACAACGTTTTCCGTCGTCGGAACGTTATCGATCAGCGGTTCGTGCGGCCAGTTGTTGGTATAGGTGGCATCCGTGCCGGGACGGTTGGTCGAAGCGGCCCATGCCGTCCAGAAATAGAAGGCGGTGAGCTTCTGACGGTCCTGCAGTTCAGGCAGGGTGTTGTGCTTCATGGCAAAGTGTTCGCGCGTTGTGTTGAGCGATTCATCATTACCGTAGAGCGCAATGTAGTACTCGGCCGTCTTGGCAATAGCCTGTGCACGGGTGTCCGAGATGGTCACGACGTTGTTTGCGTCAGGCTTGCCGCCTTCCTTGTACTCACGGGTCATGACCGCACGAAGACCGGCCTGATCGGCAGCCTCGAGCTGATCATAGTTTTTACCGAAACGGGACTGAGCCTGAATATCAAGCCAGGCACTCAGTTCACGGTGCAGCCAGTCAGCCGTCCAGTCAGGAGCCTGATAGGCACCGTGGCCGAGAATGGAGCCCACTTCCATACCGCCGGTGGACTGCCATGCAGTCTGCCCGGCAAGGATGTCATCCTTAGTAAAGAGAACCTGACCCGAGCTGGTCTGAACCTGACTCGGGAAAGGCGGCGCGTGCCGGTAGACTTCGCGGCCGGCAAAGCCAAGTAACGTAAAGGAGAAAACAAGTACTGCTATGAGCAGATACCATAATTTTTTATATTGACCCATGAGGGAAATCCTTGTCGATTGTCGTTCACAAAACCTGCCGCAGCTAGTGTGAACACTATTGTTCTTAGAACCGCTGCAGCAGAGGGGCTTTAAAGTTGTATTTCAAATACAACTTTTATCATGACCGCTATGCTACGACTAAAAAAGAAAAAATCGATCCCCCCATTTGGGAGAGGCGTGTAAATTCATCTCCTCAGAGATAGGTCAACTGAACTACAAAAAGCTACGTCTTCAGTGAGTTAATTTTGAGAGCCTTTGCATGACTGTATTAAGAATTTTCTTTTAAATAACAACGAACTATAAGAAGACCACCAATGATTCCCGACAAAAACGCTATGTTTTTTCAACATGTAAAATTTATCAATACAACACGATTAATAGAAAATATGAATTGATAAAAACGGTACAAAAACTGTTCTCAGCCTCTTTTTCTCTACAACATAACCCTTAGGCGCTATATCTAAAGCGCGAACGCCTCGATCAAACATTCTTTATTTCCTCTTTTTATCAGGTATTACGCCGCATACAATCGATAAGTGCCCTCATCACTCCTTTCACATAAAGGACAGACCATGTATAACTTTCTCCTCGCCTTTGTGGCATGCGGCGTAGTGATCCTGATCGGTGACTTTGTCGCCCGAATTACCAAAGCCTGGATTCCTTCGGTGTTCGTCTCGGCTATCCTGATCCTGATCGGCTACTGGACCTTTCTGCCGCACAACCTCGTCAAAGACTCCTTCCTGATTCCGTTTGGCGCAACGCTCGGCATCTTCCTGCTGATCACGCACTTGGGGACCATCATCAGTCTCAAGCAGCTTCTTGCGCAGTGGCGCACGGCTATCGTGTGTCTGTCCGGGCTCAGCGGCATGGTCATCGCCTGCTACTTTGTCGCCCCGCTGTTCATGGACCGTACGCTTGTCATCGCCGGTCTGCCTCCTCTGACGGGCGGTATCGTGGCCGCGACGATGATGCAGGGTGCTGCAACGAAGGCCGGTCTTACGGTGGCTGCAGTTTTTGCCATTTCGATGTACTGTGTTCAGGGCTTTGCCGGCTACCCGCTCACCGCCATCTGCCTCAAGCGTGAAGGCGCCCGTCTGCTCGAAGGCTACCGCAAGGGTGAGCTGAGCATTTCCGAAGACGACCTGGAAGCGGTTCACAGTGCCACCAAGCTTGGCGAAGGCAAGGTCGAAGAACCCACTGCCCGTCTGCCGCTGCAGCTGCCCGAATCCTTCAACTCCCCGGTCATGATTCTGACCAAGCTCGGCCTTGTGGCCTACCTTGCGCTGCTGATCGGACCGAAGACCGGCATTTCTGCCGCCATCTGGGCTCTCATCCTTGGTATCATCTTCTGCCGCCTCGGCTTCCTTGACCGCAACGCCCTGGTCAAGGCCAACTCCGCCGGCATCATGATGATGGCACTAACGATGTACATCTTTGACGGTCTCAAGGACTGCACGCCCGAAATGCTCAAGGACATCATTGTTCCGATGATCGTCATGATTGCAATCGGTCTTATCGGGATGTTTGCCATCGCATTCTTCGTTGCAAAAGTCATGAAGATCAGCACGAATCTCGCTTTTGCCAACTGTCTGACGGCTCTGTACGGTTATCCGTTTGACCAGATCATCACCATTCAAACCTGCGACTCGCTGGCGAAGACTCCTGAAGAGCACGCCTTCCTGATGAGCCGCATGTTCCCCTCCATGATTGTGAGCGGGTTCGTTACCGTGACGATCACATCCGTGATCATTGCCGGTATCTTTGTCAATATGCTCTAAAGCTAGATAGGGACCAACAACAATGGCTGATATACAAGCACTTATTGCTAAATACAATGACTATCAGGTGAAAATGCGCCGCCACTTCCATCAGCATCCTGAGGTTAGCGGCAAGGAATACGAAACGAGCAAGCGCGTTCAGCAGGAGCTGACCGCTGCCGGTATTCCCTGGAAGCAGATGGGGCTCGAGACCGGCATCGTGGCCGAGATCAAAGGGGCTCATCCGGGTAAAACCTTTATGCTGCGCGGTGACATGGACGCACTGGAAGTGACGGAACTCACAGACTGCGCCTTTGCGAGCGAAAACAAAGGCGTGATGCACGCCTGCGGTCATGACTGCCACACATCGATGCTGCTGACAGCCGCACTGATGCTCAACGACATCAAAGATGAGCTCCACGGGACGGTGAAATGCTTCTTCCAGCCCGCGGAAGAAACCGCCCAGGGTGCCAAATCGATGATTGAACAGGGTGCCCTTGACGGGGTTGATGCCTGCTTCGGCATGCATGTCTGGAGTGATATCCCTGCCGGTAAGGTTTCCATTGAACCCGGTCCGCGCATGGCCTCCGGTGACCTCTGGAAGATTCACGTCAAAGGCAAAGGCGGTCACGGTGCACAGCCTCATCTGTGCGTGGACGCGCTCGTTGTGGGGGCTGCCATTGTGCAGAACCTGCAGACCATCGTGAGCCGTGAAACCTCACCGATGGATACGGCCGTTGTCTCGGTCGGTATCTTCAATGCCGGCAGCCGCTTCAATGTGATTTCTGAAACCGCCTATCTTGAAGGGACAACCCGCTGCTTCAGCCCGGCTGTCCGTGCCAAGTTCCCGGAACAAATCCAGCGAATTGCCTCTGAAACGGCCAAGAGCTTTGGTGCCACCGCCACGACGGAATACGACCCGAAGGTTCCGCCCACGATCAACGACCCTGCCGTCACGGCACTGGCACTCAATGCTGCTGAGAGTATCTTCGGTGAAGGGTGCGAAGCACAGTACGGCGCCACGATGGGCGGTGAGGACTTTGCCTACTTCATGGAAAAGATCCCCGGCGCGATGGCATTCCTTGGTGTGCGCAACCCCGATGTGGATGCTGTCTACCCGCAGCACTCCGGTTACTACAAGGTCGATGAGACCGTTCTCGTCAAGGGGGCGGCCCTCTACGTGCAGACTGCACTGAACTTCCTGAACCAGTAACCTTTCCGGAATCTCCGGCTCAGAGACGACCGCCCGGCCTTACCGTCAGGCGGTCGTTTTGTATCTGTGCGACAATAAAGGCTCCTTCTCTTTTTTTCCACTGCGGAAATGACAGACGATACTCCCGAGCAGGTTCAGCCTGAAATCAAAACAGCCAGACGTAAACCCGGCCGTAAGCCCAAGGGCGAGACGCCGTTCAGTTTTACCATGCAGATCCGTCTCACGCAGACTCAGCATGAGGCCTATAAACTGCTCGGAGAATATCAGTGGCTGCGGAATGTGCTTGATTACACGGCAGCGCACAGCGCCGGACAGCAAAATGCAGAGCGGCTCGGCAGTCCGCTTTTTCTGCGTGCAGAACCCACACCGGCACTCGCCTGCAGCATTGCTGAAATAGCGTACGGTGCCGCAGAGTTCTCCTCTGCCGGCGCTCAGAGCCTCTCCGCCCTGCTCGGCGTTGAGGGCGGTGAGGTCTTCAGCACACAAATGCCTGACGATTCCCTTGCCGATCTGGGGGTTGCACCCGGCGATACGCTGATTGTGCAGAAGACCGATAAAGCGCGACCCGATGACATTGTTGCCATTGTTGCCGAGGAAAGAATCGTCATTGCGCGACTGTGCCGCAAAAACGGCCGCTATATCTTTACTGCGCAAAATAAAAGCCGAAACCTTCCCCCCTACCCCTTCCGTATCCGGGAGGTCAGACTGCTCGGTGTGGTGACAAGCGTTATCAGGTCGCTGCGGTCTGTGTAAGAAAACGGGAAATCTGCTGCACGCGACAGACGCCACGGAAAAAAACGGTTTTGGGGTAGGTCAGCAGTAGATCGCGTTTGGTGCGGGTGAGCGCCACATAGAATTTCTTTGCCTCTTCAGTGATTAGCTTTTCGTGCTCAAGCGCGTCAAGACAGTTCAGACTGCGGTACGAGGGAAGCATCCACTCGTAGAGTCCCACCACATAGACAGCCTCCCATTCAAGTCCTTTGGCCGAATGGATTGTCGAGAGCGTCACCGCCCCTTTCTCCGGATCGGGTCTGGCCGTGGAAATAACGCTGAAGTCGGACTCATAAAACAGGGCGCTTTCATCACTTCTGCCCGAGTTGATACGGTAGAGAAAGTCTTTGATATTCCTCGATGTGGCTGCGATGCTGCGGTACGTAGGCAGGACTTCCTTCACCTCCGGGCCGAGCAGCTCGATAAAGAGGTCCAGCTTGTCGATCACCTCATCGACTGCTGCTCCGCTCCTGTAGGCCTTGCTGATGGTCATAAGCATTGTTTCAATGGCATGGACTGTGCTGTCGTCAATTGGCAGCGAGAGGCGACCAAAAAGCATTTCAAAGTGCTTTGCACTCGGATCGTCGACACACTTCATGGCGGCATTGAGCGCTTTGAGTTCAGGTTTGAGCAGGCGCTGCCCGCCTTTAATGGCAAACGGGATGCCACGTTTATTGAGTTCTCTGGCAACGACCTCCAGATACTTGAGCCAGCTGCACAGCACAACACAATCGCTGAAGCTTTCCTGTCCGGCAATGCGCTGCACCACAGCTTTTGCCTCTTCAAACTCGTCGGCATATGCCTTCACAGAACAATGCCCTCTTACCGGTTTACCGGTGTACTCGAGCTGTGAATTGGCACAGTCCGCGAAAGTGAGCCGGTTGATTCTCTCAATGACACTCTGCGGACAGCGGTAACTCACTGTCAGCATTCTTTCGGAATAACCGGCACGTGAGTCATCGAGATATTTCCTGAGATGGTAAATCGAGCCGCCATTAAACCCGAAAATATTCTGCCGCGGATCACCCACACAAAACAGCCTTGCTTTCGGGTTGGCCTTGAGCAGCGTACTGATCACCCGCACAATGCTCGCAGAGAGATCCTGACACTCGTCAACGAGCAGCAGATCCAGACGTCCACAGTACCACTTGTCAAGCCCGTGTTCTCTCACCGCCTCATGAAAGAGTCTCAGGATTTCGTTGACGTGAATAATATGATGGCTTGCCTTGTAGTTATCCACGGCCTCACAAACCCTCTCCTCCTCCGGACAGCCCCTGATGGAGCGGCCATTGAGACACTCAAGCACAAAAGAGAGAAGATCTGCAGGAAGGTTGGCCTCCTCGATGATGGTTTCCGCCATTTCCGGCGTGTCATCGGCATCCAGAATTTCGTAATCAAACTCAAGGCCTCTGTCCCGAGAAAAGTCCTGAAGCAGGTGATAACAGTACGAATGGATCGTTCCCGTGCTGATGTTGGGATAGTCCATCAGCGCTTTACCGCTCAGTACAAGTTCCTCAGAAAATTTATCCCTGAGCTGACGGGCGGCGGAGTTGGTGTAGCTGAGCGCAACCACATGTACGCCGGGGTCACTCTCTAGCGTGTAAAGCATCTTGCGCACAAGCAGATGAGTTTTCCCGGTGCCCGGGCCGGCATCCACCAGTACTGTGTGTGTACTGTCCTGAATGGCAGCTGACTGCTTCGGATTCAGACCCGAAAGCGCAATCGAGCCTCCTTTGTGTGCAGCTCTCAGAGTCAGCCTGTCCGGCGCCTGTCCTGAAAGGATAGTGAGCATCTTCAGCAGCGCCTGAAAGGTGCTCAGCAGCGTTTCATCATCAATCCGCTGAAGATCGTCATGAACGTAGGTATTGAGTTTTTTGACCTGGTTCTTGAACTCAGTGATTTGCTCCCGGGTCACCGGTTTGGTTTTGCAGAGTTTTTCAAGGCACGGTGTCAGAGGCGTTTTTCCGACTATTCCTTCCGCCGCCGGGATCAAATAGCGTTCCAGAGCAGAGCGGAAAGCCTTTAGCTTATCTATGTTTCTTCGATCAGCTGCAAGGTAGCACTGCCGCAAATCTTCGTAGATTTTCTGCACAGTCATGAGAGGTCTTCGGTTGGTTCAAAAGTAACAAAAACCATTCTAGCAGATCCCAACATGATCTACATCACCTTTTAAGCGGCTTCTCGGGCTTTCGGGGACAAAAAAACGCGGCCCCGAAGGGCCGCATTCAGCTGAAACTCAGCTACCGGTGATTACGCCTTGAAGGCGGGCTCATACATCGTGTAGACCGGCGGGAGTTCCTCCGTCCACTTGCTCACCTGAACATTCGCCGTGGAGGCGATATTGCCGTTGGCGAGTTTCGAGGTCGGCTTGTTGAGCGTCAGGGTATTGGAATTGCCATGCACGTCAATATTGCGACCCTTGACCATGGTCGGCGTGTACCAGGCACCGTGGTGAACCACCACAACGCCGGGGATCACGCGATCCGTCACATAGGCGCCGGCAAGCACGGCACCGCGACGGCTCTGCACCAGGACGATGTCCCCGTTTTCAATACCGCGGGACTTGGCGTCAGCCGGATTGATCCAGCACGGCTCACGACCCTGAATATTGGCAAAACGGTTGGAGACAGTGCTGTCAAGCTGGCTGTGCATGCGATAACGGCTCTTGCAGGACATCAGCGCAAGCGGATAGTCCTTCGTCGCCTTTGCCACACCCTCGGTCGGCTCGAAATACATCGGATGTCCCTGGCAGTCGTCGTACTTGTAGCTTGCGATCTTGGGTGAATAGAGCTGGATGAGACCACTTTCCGTGCTGAGCGAATTTGCTTTCGGATCAGCGCGGAAGTCACCCATCTGAATAAAGTCACGGTCTTCGGCCTTCACATCAAACATGTGATAGCCCTTCTTCCAGAACTCTTCAAACGTGGGCATGGTCAGACCGATGCGGCTGCCGAATTTTCTTGCGTCGTTGTAGGTCTTCTCAATCCACTGTTCAACCGTACGGCCTTCCGTGAACTCCTGCTCCACGCCGAGACGCTTGGCGAGTTCGGAGAAAATCCAGTAGTTGGGTTTGGATTCCCACTGCGGTTCAATAGCCTGCTGCATCGCAACATAGCCGTCATTGGTGTAGGTGCCGATATTGGTGATGTCGTTGGTTTCAAATGTCGTGCACGCGGGCAGCACAATGTCGGCGTGGCGGGCTGTTGCCGTCCAGTTGATGTCCGAAACAATCACTGTTTCGGGGCTGCGGAAGGCATCAGCAACCTGATTGGTCTGCGGCTGGTGAACAAACGGATTACCGCCGGCCCAGAACACAAGACGCACTTCAGGCAGTTTGACCTTCTTGCCGTTAAAGTCAATCACCTTACCGGGATTGAGGAAGCAGTCCGGGAAACTTGCCACAGGAACGACCAGACCGGCAGGATACGGCACCTTCACAGGGCGGGCAGGCTTGACGCTTGCGGAAATACCGCCCATAAACGGACCGTAGGCCTGAGGCGAACCGCCATTGGAGTACTGGTAGTTTGTCCCCATACCGCCGCCGGGCAGACCGATCTGACCAAGCACGGAGGCAAGGGCATAGCCCATCCAGTGGAACTGTTCACCGAAGTCAATGCGCTGAATACCCCAGCCCATCATGATCATGGTGCGGTTGTCGGCCAACTCATGCGTCAAGGCACGAATTTTGTCCGCAGGGATTCCGGTAATGTCAGAGGCCCATTCAGGTGTTTTAGGAGTTCCGTCAGACTTCCC
>CAJJRX010000033.1 GCA_905194315.1 uncultured Sutterella sp.
CACCTAGACCAAAGTTAAAGTAAATTTTTGGTCCAAGTTTTTGTCCGCACCTCCATTCAAGACGAAGACTTTACAACCTGACAGTTGTTTTCTTCAGCACCCGCACACATACCGGAATCTTAAAAACACCCGTCTTTCAGTCGTTTTAAAGCAGTATAGTTCACGAGAAAGCACACCCTACAGATCCCGCCCGCGAGAGAGCCGGCTGGCCGGCTCGAGTCTGAGTTCCATCTCCACGTGAGGAATTCCGTCTTCAAGGAACTCTTCAGAGATGGTTCTGAAACCGGCCTTCTCGTAAAAACCGGTGGCGTAGCACTGCGCCTCAATAAAAATTCTTTCCGGGCAGAATTTTTCACACACCGCGGCAATGCCTTCTCTGAGGAGCGTTCCGCCCAGCCCTTTTCCGTGCGTGAGCGTCAGAACGCGGCCCATCTGAACCGTGGCGGCGTCTTTGCGGAATGCTCTCAGATAGGCGACCACCCGGCCGTTGTCCTCAAAAAAGACATGCAAACTCTCAATATCCTTTCCGTCCACATCCTGATAGACACACTGCTGCTCGAGCACAAAAATCTCTGCGCGCGACTGCAGGATGCCATAGAGCTCCATTGTGGTGAGCTCCTGAAAAAATTTCACCTTTTTCTGCATTCACCGTCTCCGTCCTGTTACACCGGATTCGCCGGCTGCCCGGTTTTTTCGTAGGCAAGCCTCGGAAAGTCATCCTCTTCGACAAAAATCGTGCCGCAGTGCACAAAGCCGAGTTTCTGAGCCAGTTTCTGCATAACGATGTTGTCGCCATGCGTATCGATGCGCAGATGTCCGCACTCGCCGATCGCCCAGCGGAGACAGAACGTGCCGATACCTTTTTCAGAGCCGTCGCCGGCAATCCGGTGAATCACACCGTACGGAGAATCATCGAGCCAGGCGCCGTCTGTGATGCGGCTGTATGTCGGTTCGATATCCTTGCCGAAATCAAGAAAAAAGGTTCCGACCACTTTACCGGCGTCGTTAACACAGACATAACTCTTCGCCTGCGCAATATCGTTTCGGATCAGCGCTTCAGGCGGCCAGTTTGTCGGCCCCCACTGGTCGGGATTGCCGTGAGCAGCCATAAAGGCTCTGGCGATACGGTAAATCTCCATTATGCGCGGTAAATCTTCCTGCGTTGAATGTCTGATCTGCATAGACAGGTTCCGTAATTTGAAAATTCTTTACTCAAAAGCCGCATCACCATCCGGGTAATGCGGCTTTCAGTTAGTGGGCAACTTCCCAGTTATCCCCGACCCCCACTTCCGCAATCAGCGGAACGCTCAGATCAGCCACCCCTGCCATCAGGCGGGGCACAGCCTCACGAACCTGCTCAAGCTCTGCGTCAGGCACCTCAAGAATCAGTTCGTCGTGCACCTGCAGTACAAGACGGGATTTCAGCCCTTCTTTGCTGAGATAGTCCTGCACGGCAATCATTGCCAGTTTGATCAGGTCGGCCGCTGTCCCCTGCATCGGTGCGTTGATGGCAGCACGCTCAGCAGCTGCCTGAACCGGTTTGCGCGAGGAATGAATTTCAGGCACCCAGAGACGCCGTCCGAACTCGGTTTCCACGTAACCGTTTTCACGCGCCTGAGCGCGCATGAGCTCCATGTAGCGTTTGACGCCGGGATAGCGGTCAAAATACTCTTCAACATAGTGAGCGGCCACTTTCCTGTCGATCCCCAGATTCTGGGCAAGGCCGAACGCACTCATCCCGTAGATGAGCCCGAAGTTGATCACCTTGGCCATCCGGCGCTCTTCAGGGGTAACCTGATCCGGGGTTTTCTTGAACACTTCAGCGGCGGTGGCCTTATGGACGTCCCTGCCCTGTGAGAAAGCACGCAGCAGACCTTCGTCACGGGAGAGATGCGCCATGATGCGCAGCTCGATCTGCGAGTAGTCGGCAGACAGAATTCTGGCGCCGGCCTGCGCCACAAACCCTTCACGTACACGCCGGCCTTCCGGGGTGCGCACAGGAATGTTCTGCAGATTAGGCTCCGAACTGGCAAGGCGCCCGGTCACGGCTGTGGCCTGACCGAAGGTCGTATGTACGCGCCCGTCAACAGGATCGGTCATACGCGGCAGCTTGTCGATATAAGTACTCAGCAGCTTTGAGAGCATCCGGTGCTCAAGCACGACTTTAGGCAGAGGATAATCAAGTGCGAGTTCATTGAGAACCTCTTCATCGGTGGAAGGCGCGCCGGTCGATGTTTTTTTCACAACAGGAATCTGCAGATCCGTAAAGAGAATCTCGCCGAGCTGCTTCGGAGAGGAGAGATTGAACTTTCTGCCGGCAATCTTATAGGCCTCCTCTTCAAGTGCATTCAGACGCCGGGTAAGTTCCTCGGACTCCTGCGCAAGTTTGAAGCAGTCAATGGCCACCCCGTTCTCCTCCATCGTATCGAGTACCGTAAGCAGCGGCCGCTCGATATTTTCATAAATCGGCAGCAGTTTCTCATCGGTGGCCAGATGCGAGGAGAGTGTGGCGTACAGGGCACGGATGGCGGCTGCCTCCTCCGAAAGCAGACGGTAGACCATTTCCCGGTCAGCCTCCGATGCACGGATGGCCTTTGCCCCTTTGCCGAGCACCGATTCAACCGTCGGAATGGCGCGTTTGAGATAACGGCGCGAGACGGGCAGCAGGTCATGTTTCAGATGAGCCTCAAGCACATAACTCATGAGCATCACATCGTCCCAGAGTCCGCCCGGTTCAATACCCTGCGCGCGAAGCGCATGGCGAACTGTTTTCGCATCGTGCGCCACTTTGCGGGTATCCGCACTCAGCCAGGGGGAGAGTGCTTTGAGAACGGCCTCGCAAGGCAAACCGCTGCTCACATGGTAGACAAACACATCCTTGGCAGAAAGCGCAACGGCAATGCCGGCAATCTCAGCATGCAGAGCACTCCCGTCAAAGAGCACCTGCACTCCCACCGGAAGGCGGCGGGACTCCTCGAGCAGCGCGGTGAGCGCAGTAAGTGTCTGCTCACTCTCAATCGCGGTAAAGGGGATATCATCGGGCGGTGCGAGCAGGTCTCCCGCCTCCTCGCGGGGCATGACTTTTGCGGGTTCAGGCTTCAGAGCCGAGGCTGTCCCGGCATCATCAAAAAGGCTTCCCTGAGCCGGCTGCGAAGCGGAGGCGGCCGGAGCGGCAGCTTCACGCACGCCACCGGGCGCTGCACGCAGGAGCGTGTTCGGCGACATCTCCCAGCGCTGACAGAATGCCGTCAGCGCAGCCTGATCGGCGGGCTGCACTTTGAGGGCGGCGGGATCGGCAGCCTCATCGGGAAGCTCGCAGTCGCGTTTGATTGTCACGAGTTCACGGGCCTGGTCGAGGAAGGGCAACCCCGCACGCAAGTGCTCACCAACCTTGCCCGAGACCTCACCGGCATGAGCCTTCACGCCGTCAAGATCCCCGTACTGACTGATCCACTTTGCCGCGGTTTTCGGGCCGCATTTCTCAATACCGGGCACATTGTCAACCTTGTCCCCCATCAGGGCGAGATAGTCGATGATGCGTTCGGGATAAACACCGTACTTCTCCATCACCCCATCACGGTCGTAGAACTTGGTGTTCATCGTATTAATCAGAGTAATGTCGTCATCGACGAGCTGTGCCATGTCCTTGTCGCCCGTGGCCACCACAATTGAGTAGCCTTTGGCGCGGGCGCGTTCGGCGAGTGTGGCAATCACATCGTCAGCCTCAACGCCGGAAACCGACACAAGCGGCCAGCCGAGATCCTTCAGAGCCGCAAGCAGCGGTTCAATCTGCACCCGCAGATCGTCCGGCATGGGCGGACGGTTGGCTTTGTAATCGGGATATTTTTCATGGCGGAAGTTTTTCCCCGGCGCATCAAACACAATCACCGCGTTGTCCGGGTTAACCAGAGACCAGACTTTACTGAGCATGCCAAAAAAACCGCGCATAGCGCCGGTCGGTTCGCCTGTACTGGTTCTCAGATCCGGAAGTCCGTGAAAAGCACGGAAAAGATAATTTGATCCATCAATCAAAAGAATTTTTGGCATAGTGTCCCGCATTAGGTTCAAACGAAGTGCCTTCCATCTTAACAGCTTGCGTGAGACTGACGGCGCAAACCTGCAAAAAAGCGCAACAATTCAGCCAATAACGCCCGTTCTCAATTGAGCCGTGGCACAATACAATCAATAGTGGAGGTGTCGGATCTCCGGCACAGATGCTTCTGAAGATAAGGATGATAAAAAATGGGCAAGCATATCCAGCATACAGCGACGGCGCTCCTGCTCGCATCCCTGATCGGGATGACTCAGGTCGCCATGGCCGCCGACAAAGGCGCCGCTAACAGCGCAACACAGTCAGAAAGTCTCGCGCCGACAGCCGAAGACATGGCCAAGGCTCACGAAGACCGCCTGCAGGGCAAAGTGACACCGCGCAACAATGACAAAAAGACAAAGATTGAAGCGGTTCGCGATCAGGACAACCGCGTGACCGAATACGTCGTCACGCCGGGCTCCACGCATATTCCCTACAGTATGGAAAATCAGGCTGAGCGTCCCATTAATTCCGCCCCGGGCAGCAACTCTCAAGGCACGCTCGGTCCGACAAAACAGTTAAAATTCGGCTTCTAAATTGGCTAGTTTCCAACCACTACCGGCACGCTGCGGGCTTCTTTGGTTCAAAGAAGCTCTTAGCGTCTTTGCGCGCTACCCTTCCGCCTATTTCTGGATGAGCGTCTTTTATGTCCTCACCTCCGGTTTCCTCTCGAGTCTCCCCTTTATCGGCAGTGTTCTCGGTGGTATCTGGATGCCGTTCGGCACAATTCTGCTTGCCTACGGTGCCAAAAACGCGCTCGAAGGGAAGCACCCGGACTATGACGCATTCTTTACCGCGCTTAAAACACCGGGGCTTCGTACACGACTGATCTATATCGGCATCATCTATGCCATCGGTCTGCAGATTTCGGTGACCGTGTTCCTTGCCTTCGGTGCGGAGAATGTTAACGCCATGCTCAACGCGGCGGCTGATGAAAGCGCCACAGCTGATGTGAGTTTCCCGTTCGGTGCAATGGCGGTTTCGCTGCTCGTATACATCCCGGTTCTGCTGCTTTCGCTCTTTTCGCCACTGCTGATCGCAGACTCGGATCAGAAGGTGGGGAAAAGTCTCTTTGACTCGTTCATGGGTATTGTCTACCAGTGGCCGTCCGTGCTGAGTGCAGCCGCCATCTATCTGGGTGTCACCATCAGTCTGGCCGCGGCAAGTTTTGCGCTCTTTGTGCTGCTCAATATTTCAGCCTACTACATGTTCTTCATGCCGCTTTTTGTGGTCTTCACCACCGGCATCGCCTACGCGATGCTCTGGCCGATGTACCGCGACATGTACGGCGTGATGGGTCGCTTCCGGCCGCAATCGGGCCGCTAGCGGAAATAAAGGCGTACCGGCAGCATCCGGCACGCCTTTTTTGTTTTCAGAGCTCTTCAAACAGTGTCGCCGTGCGCTCATCGACCTCAATTGGCGCTGCCACGCGCAGCCCGAGCAGCCGGATGCCCTGCGGCGGAATGGACATTGATGCCAGAAGCCGTCTGGCATCCTGTCTGATGCGCGCGAGTTCCTTCCCGCCCGATTGCGCGCCGTATGGCAGCTCCGTGCTCATTGCCCGGCTCACGGTCTCAAAACTGGCATACCGGAGCTTGAGCGTGAGAGTGCGCCCGACAAACTGTGCGCGCTCGAGACGCCGCACAAGATCCTCAGCCACCTGATCGAGCAGAATCAGAATCTCGTCCGTACGTTTGAGATCCTCTGAAACCGTCTCCTCGCAGCTGACACTTTTACGTTCTCTGAAGGGCCGCACCGGCCGGTCGTCAATTCCGCGGGCAAAACGGTACAGCTCTGTCCCCTGCTCGCCGAACCACTCCAGCAGCCGCGGCAGTGCCACCGCCCGCAGATCCGCACCGGTACGGATACCGCGGTCGTGAAGTTTTCGGGCACTCACCGGCCCGACGCCCCAGATGTCCTCCACGGGAAGACGGTCAATAAAGGCCTGAGCCCGGTCAGGATGGATAACGCATAGTCCGTCAGGCTTGCGGTAGTCCGAGGCGATTTTGGCGAGAAACTTGCAGTAGCTCACACCGGCACTGGCCACCAGGTTGAGTTCGGTACGGATATCCGCCTTGATAGCCCGGGCAACCTCAAGGCCAAGGCGCATACCGCGTTTGTTCTCTGTAACGTCGAGAAAAGCCTCATCAAGGCTGATCCCTTCGACAAGGTCTGTGTAGCGGTGGAAAATCTCGTGAATCTGTGCCGACACCGCTTTGTAGTGACTGATTCTGGCATCCACAAAGATGAGCTCCGGGCAGAGCTGCAGCGCCTGACGGCTCGGCATGGCCGAATGCACGCCGAATTTGCGTGCCTCGTAGCTGGCTGTCGCAACCACCCCGCGGCCGTCGGCATGTCCTACTGCGACGGGCCGTCCTCTGAGAGCCGGGTTGTCACGCTGCTCAACCGAGGCGTAGAACGAATCCAGATCCACATGCACGATGCGCCGTGAGGTGTCTCTCACAAGGCCGTAGCTGGGTTCTTCGAGGGCGGGCGGGACGGAATCGGACAAATCAGAAACTCTCTAGGAAACAGTAATAAACGCTCTGAATATTTTCTCTCAAAATTGAGTCTTCTGCGCTATCTCTTTGGAGGTGGTGGCGTGACAAGCGAAACTTTTAGGTCTAAAATGCATCACCTGCAACACAATAACCCAAATACCTTACATATCGGAGAACATAATGGCTCATGTGGTATGTGAAGCCTGCATTAACTGCAAACGCACAGACTGTGTGGATGTCTGCCCTGTAGACTGCTTCCGCGAAGGACCGAATTTTCTGGTGATTGATCCCGATGAATGCATTGACTGCGCCGTCTGCATTCCCGAGTGCCCTGAAGCCGCCATTTTTGCGGAAGAAGATGTGCCCGAAGGTCAGGAGGAATTCATTGCGCTCAATGCCGAGCTCGCCCGTGAATGGCCCTCTATCACCCGCCGTAAGCCTGCCCCTGATGATGCAGACGAGTGGCGCGGTGTTGTCGGCAAGATCAAGTACCTGAAGCGCTGAGTTTTCCGCGCCTCACTCTTCAGTTGTGCGTCCGCGCTGTCCACGGACGCCTTTTCCGGGCAGACCGCCCCCGCACCGCGCCGTGCAGTCTGCCTAAGCCTCTCTCAGCAACGCCTATGACAACCATCTCCCTTCTCTCAAACGTCGAACTCTCCAACTCGCTTTTTGCCCTCACCTTCTCGCGCCCTGACAACTGGTCGTATATGGCAGGTCAATTCGCCCGTCTTGGCCTCGATCTCGGAGAAGAGGAACCGGTGTTCCGCGCCTACTCCATGTCGAGTTCGCCCGATGAGAACACCCTCTCGTTTCTGGTCAAACGCGTTGAAGGCGGGAAACTCTCTCCGCACCTGACAGCGCTCAAACCGGGAGACACGGTTCTGCTCGACGGTGAAGCTCAGGGCAACCTGCTGCCTGAACGTATTCCCGGCGGCGAATCGCTCTGGTTTTTTGCCACCGGAGCCGGACTTGCCCCCTTCCTGTCGCTGCTCAAAGAAAAAAAGAGTATCGCCCCGTGGCCGCATATTGTGCTCGCGCTGTGTGCACGCACGCTCGCTGAGGCACAGGCTCTTGCCGCGCTTGCCCGTGAAACCGGCTGCGAACGGCTCACCGTTGTTGCTTCCACAACCCGCGAAGACTCGCCGCTCACCGGCCGTCTGCCCGCTCTGGTGGAAAACGGGGTGATGGAAGAGAAGGCCGGCCATGCGCTTACCGCGGAAGCCGCCCGCGTGCTGCTGTGCGGCAATCCCGACTTCATCAAAGATATGCGTGCGCTGCTCAAGAGCCGCAATATGGTCTCGCCGCGCTTCGGCAAGCCCGGTCAGCTCCTTGTTGAATCGCTCTGGTAAGCGCTCTGACGGAGTCAGTCCGAGATGACCGTTCGCGACAAAGAAGCCCTCATTAAAGCCATCGATGATGTGCTCCCGCAGACCCAGTGCCGGCAGTGCGGCACCGAGGGCTGCCTTGCCTACGCCCGTGCGATTGTCGAGGAAGGCGCTCCGATCAACCGCTGCGCCCCCGGCGGCGCTGCCGGGATTGAACGGCTTGCCGGCATTCTTGACCTGCCCGTTATTCCGCTCGATCCGGAATACGGCACAGAAATGCCTTTTGCCGTCGCCCGCATCCGTGCCGGATCCTGCATCGGCTGCTCCTGGTGCATCAAAGTCTGTCCGACCGAAGCGATTGCCGGCGCTCCCAAACATCTGCACGGTGTGCTCGAAGAGCGCTGCACCGGCTGCGCACTCTGTCTGCCGGCCTGCCCTGTCGACTGTATTGACATGGTCGAAAACGGTAAAGAGTGGACTGCTGAAGATGCCCACCGCGCCAGGGCGTATTTCCACGCCCGCCGTGACCGGCTTGCCGAGCGCGAAGCGGCTGAACATGCCAGACTTGAGGCGCTCAGCAGTGAAAGCAGCGGGAAAAAAGCCGCGCTTTTGAGCAACATTCTGGCCCGAGCCAAGGCAAAATAGACCTCTGCGGGACACCGCTCCGAGGAGACAGAAATATGGTGAAAAAAGAAAACCGCGAAGAATTCATGCGCCGCCTGGCCGAACAGTTCCCCGATCCGAAAAGTGAACTGCACTACTCCACCCCCTATGAACTTCTGGTGGCCGTAGCACTTTCAGCTCAGGCCACCGACAAGGGAGTCAACATTGCGACGGCCAAACTTTTTCCGGTCGCCAACACCCCGCAGGCCATCGCTGCACTCGGCGAAGAAGGTCTCATTCCCTATATCCAGACTATCGGTCTGTACCGCAGCAAGGCCAGGCATATCGTAGCCATGGCTCATCAGCTCATTGAACGCTTTAACGGTGAGGTGCCTGCGGATTTTGACAGCCTTGTTTCCCTGCCGGGTGTGGGACGCAAAACCGCCAATGTTGTGCTCAACGTCGCTTTTCATCAGCCACGAATCGCCGTTGATACTCATATCTTCCGCGTCTGCAACCGCACCAGATTCGCACCCGGAAAGACCCCGGATGATGTTGAGGACAAGCTCTACAAGGTCGTTCCCCGGGAATACCTCCTCAATGCGCACCACTGGATTCTGCTTCACGGACGCTATGTCTGCAAGGCACGCTCTCCGGAGTGCGAACGCTGCGTCATTGCCGAGTTCTGTTCGGCTCCGGAAAAGAAGAAGCGTCTCGAGGATCTTGTGCCTAAGACACGATAAGACAATCCTGCGGTACCTCTGATTGAGAGGCGCCGCATTTTTTTTACAGGGATTTCCTCACTTTTCACTGACTCTCCTGCAGTGCTACAGTATTAACGTATTCTCCGGTACATTTTTCACTCGAAAACATACCAGGACGCCTGTTATCTCCATCTGCTTCCTGACCGGAAATACCCGAGCGTTCTGTGCTGATTACGACCAACCGTTGGCATCACCCGTTACCTTAACGTAGCGTGACCCCAGGGCTAGCCAAATCAATCCGCATCGGACGGCTGCTTTTTTTCCTCCCGCACTGAGAGGACCGAAAAAAGCAAATTATCACTACTTGAGGAGACATACATATGGATTTCCGTCTTGCCGTTTTACCCGGCCTTCTGGCGCTGGGATTCGGTGTTGCCAGCCCGGCATTTTCCGCACAACAGGCCCAACAGGCTCCCACCACCTTTAAACCCGGAACATACTCCGCCACTGTTAACGGCCACAATGCTCCGATTACCGTAACGGTCACAGTGTCCGAGCACCGTATCGAGTCAATTGATGCCTCTCGGAATCTCGAAACAATCGGCGTTGGCAAAGTCGGCCTGCAAAAGCTTACTGACAAAATTCTTCACTACCAGTCACTTGGTGTAGACGCAGTCACCGGAGCCACAATCTCGAGTTCAGCGCTCTACTCTGCTCTGAAGACAGCGCTGAAAGATGCAGCTGCCGATATGGGGGCTCTCACTAAAAAAGTTGAAAAGCATCCCGCTCCTAAATCTCCGCTGCAGGCGGATGTTGTGGTTGTCGGCGGTGGCGGTGCCGGACTTGCGTCCGCGATTGCGGCCTATCAGGCCGGCGCCAAAAAAGTGATTGTGCTTGAGAAGCTGGGCTTTGTCGGCGGATCCACCAATGTGAGCGAAGGCGCCCTTAATGCACCTGATCCTGAACGTCAGGGAAAACAAGGCATTGAGGACAGTGTAGAGAAATTCCGCACCCAGACTCTCAAAGGCGGCCATGACAAAGGCAACCCGGTTCTGGTTGACTACCTTGCCTCGAATGCAATGGATCAGGTTAAGTGGCTTGAAAGCATGGGAGTTAAATTCAAAGATGAAATCGGTACCGCCACCGGTGCGCTGTGGCAGCGCAGCCACTATCCCGCCACACCGTCCGGCAATACCTATATCCGAACGTTTGAGCAGGTCATCCGGGACACGAACGGCGCCATTGAGGTCATGACAGACACACCGGTATCTGAACTGATCAAGGCGAATAACCGGATCACCGGTGTCAAAGCCCGTAACTTCGGCCATGACGTGGTCATCAACGGCAAAGCCGTCATTATCGCCACTGGCGGTTTCGGTGCCAATGTGAAACTTCGTCAGGAGGTTAACACCGGTGTCTGGAAACATGTCAGTCTGGGCAATAACATCGGCTGTACAAATCTCTTCAAAGCGGCACAGGGCGACGGGCTCAACATGGCGAAAAAAGCCGGTGCCGAGCTCATCGGACTCGATGACATTCAGATTCACCCATGCGGCACTCCGGGAACCGGTCTGATGGAAAACATCCGTACCTCCGGTCGTAACCGCATTTTCGTGAATCTCGACGGTGACCGGTTCGTCAATGAGGGTGCGGCCCGTGACGTTCTTGCCAACGCCATCTTCAAACAGCCTCAGGGCACCTACTGGATCGTTGTCAACAAACTCCGCTATCCGTCCCGCGACTTTGTTGACGCCAACGGTGCCACCATTCGCGACATGGTCGCACTCGGCAGCGTTATCGAAGCAGACACCCTTGAGGAGCTTGCACAGAAAACAGGCATGAAGGCCGACAAACTCAAGGCCTCACTGGACACCTACAACGCAGTTGTAGGCGGCAAGGTTCAGGATCCGCTCGGTTTTGTGGCTAACAATAAAGCCGACAAGCAGATGACTGAAGGTCCATGGTATGCCTGCAAAAAAGTGCCTACCGTTCACCACACAATGGGCGGTATCCGCATCAATGATAAGGCTCAGGTCCTTGATGCCAAAGGTAACGTCATTCCCGGATTGTATGCGGCAGGTGAAGTCACCGGCGGCATTCACGGCTCCAACCGTCTCGGCGGCAATGCTATTGCCGACGTCATGGTCTTTGGTCATACAGCCGGAACGAATGCGGTCAAACTCCACTAACCAGTAATAATGCAACCTGAGAGCCTCCGGAAATCCGGAGGCTCTTTTTTGCAAAAATCGAGTTTTTTCGAAAATGTAAGCCAAATACCTAGTGTGTTGTGCCTACAAAGATTGAGGCAGTGACCAATTTCCTCAAATTCTTTCTCCATAAGCCTTTTTCAAACTTTTGACCCCATACAATTGATTAAACGGTATCGCACAGTTTTTGTGCGTTGTACCCCTTCTTAGTGCAAAACAAGGAGGGGTTTTTCATCCTGTCACCCAAAATAGGACTTAAGCTTATGAAAGACGATTCTACCTGCCGAGAATGCGTGACACCGACCTACAGTGAGATCGGTAAACCCAAAGGGACCTCTGTGATTGCTCAGATTCTGGCCCTGGCCAATCGTCCTGAAGTGATTAGTTTCGCCGGTGGTCTTCCCTCTCCGGAAGGCTTCCCGGTCAAGGCTATTCAGGAAGCTGCAGATCTGACCCTTGAAAACGATGCCCTGACGGCATTGCAGTATTCCGGTGTTGCAGGTATGGCAAGTCTTCGTAATGCTATTGCCACTTACGAAACCCGTGCCGGTGTTCCCACCACAGCCGACGAAGTGATGATCGTGAGCGGCTCCCAGCAAGCTCTTGACCTGGTTGCCCGTGCGTTCATCGATCCGGGTGCCAAGATCATGGTTGAACGCCCCACTTATCTGGGTGCTCTGTTCGCCTTCCAGCTGTGCAATCCGACTTTCATCGATATGGAATCCGACAGCGAAGGGCTCGATCCGAGCCGGATCGGCGAAGAAGCCCGTGGCGCCCGTTTTGCCTACGTGATGCCTACCTTCCAGAATCCGTCCGGTCTGACAATCAATGAAGAACGCCGCAAGGCGCTGGCTGAAAAAGCCCGTGAATATGATTTCTGGATTCTTGAAGACAATCCCTACGGCGAGCTCTACTACGGTGAACAGCCCCCGGTCTCCCTGCGCGCCTATGCGCCGGAGCGCACCCTGCGTCTGGGCACCATGAGCAAGGTTCTCGCTCCTGGTCTGCGTCTGGGCTACATCTGCGGTCCCAAACATGTTCTGCAGGCTCTGCAGCAGGTCAAGACGAGCATGGACCTTCACACGAGCACCTACACGCAGATGCTTACCGCACGCGTTATCAATGCCGGTCTGCTCGAAACGCACCTGCCGCGCGTGCGCAAGCTCTATGCTGAAAAGGCTCAGGTCATGCTGGAAAGCCTGGAAAAGCACATGCCCAAACATCCGGGCGTGAGCTGGACCAAACCTACCGGCGGCATGTTCATCTGGCTCAATCTGCCCGAAGGTCTCGACTCCACCGATCTGATGAAGCGTGTGCTTGACTCTGAGGTGCCGGTTGGCTTTGTGCCCGGCGCTGCCTTCTATAGCAAGAATCCCGAGGTCAACCACTGCCGTCTGTCGTTTGTGACGGTGCCGGCCTCCAAGATCCGCGCCGGCGTCGAATCGCTGGCCAAGGCACTCAAGGCCATCATTGAAGAACGCGGTCTCTGATCAGACCGGATCTGATAAACATATCCGCTTTCCTGCACAGCCGGGAAAGCGGATTTTTTGTTTCCGGCTTTTCTCCGGCCAGCGACCGGGAAACCGGACAGAATAACGGGCGGCCGGCACTCTGCCGGTCGCCCGCATTTTTCAACCCTGCATCAGTGGCGGGCCTCCCTGTCAAGGAACAGGCTCACCAGCGTGCCGCCCTCAGCGCTGGCACGCTCCACATTAAGCGTGGCATTGATGCGCTTGGCGCGTTCCGCCATAATCGAGAGCCCCACATGCTGTCCCTTTCGCTTTTCAACGATGTCCGGATCAAGTCCCACACCGTCGTCAAGGATACTCACACGCAGATCCTCAGCGTTATCGATGGTGATCAGCACACTGGAGGCGTGAGCGTGTTTACGCACATTTGAGAGCGCCTCCTGGATGATGAAGATCACCTGCAGTTTCTGGCGCGGCGTCAGCCCGATACCCTTATCGGTCACACGCAGTTTGGCCTTCACATGGGCCTGCCCTTCAAAGCGTTTGATCACTGTCTGAACACCCTCGATGAAGTCCTCCTTGTGCAGACGTTCACGGAAGTTGAGCAGCAGCTCGCGCACGTCCTCGTAGCACTCCTGAACTCCTTTACGGATTGAGGAGAGACTTTCGTCGCGAAGCGGCACATCGTTGCGGGCGATCGCATCAGTGAGGAACTGCACCTGCAGATTCAGATACGATAGCGCCTGTGCGATCGAGTCATGAAGCCCCTGCGCAAGGAGCTGACGCTCCTGAATCACGGCAAACTGACTGTCGCGCTCATTCAGGCGGGCATTCTCAAGGGCGGCACCGAAGTGCGAGGCAAAGTTCTTGAGCAGGCGCACAAGCTGTGTGGTCAGACGCGGGCCGGACTTGAAAAAGAGCGAGTACACGCCCATATCCCCCGTGGTCGAGCGGATCTGGAAGCAGTAGACAAAGTTAAACCCTTCGTCCTGGAGTGCTTTCGAGAGCGGGTATTCCGCCTCCGTGAGATGCAGGCACACAGGATAGGTTTTCTCCATGATGTTACGCACCAGTTCGTCGTCTTTTTTCAGACGCGAGAGCAGATAAATCGTATCCCCCGTGATGCCGTCCGCTGCCTCGAGCTGCATCAGACCGGAGGATTCATCAATCACATGCACGGTACAGGCATCCGCATCGGAGTGGCGGATAATGCGCGAGACAAACCCTTCGATGATTTCCTCCTGACTGCGCTGCTGGGCAAAAAAGGCGGTCATCTCGTAGAGCTGGGCGAGATAGCTGTTTTTCTCCTGCACGGACGCGGTCTTCTCGGCCACTTTCTGCTCGAGATTATCGTAGGAGTCCTTCAGACGGTCTGCCATCAGGTTGAACCCCTGAGCAATCTGACCGATTTCGTCCTCACCGCAATCCTCGACCTGCGCATTCAGATCTCCGGAGCTGAGACGGTGAATCGCGTTGCCGAGCTTGTCCACCGGCCGGATCACCCAGCGCAGAAGCAGATACATGATCACAAAGAGCGAACAGATCGCCATGATAATCAGTGAGATCTGCAGATACCGGAGCTGCCAGATGTAGTAGTCGCGGTTTTTCTCAATCATGACGGAAAACGCGGAGAGCTTGTTGACATACGGGTCAAGCGTCTCGAGCGGAACCATCATGCGTGCCTCACGCTGTGTGCGCAGCATCGGCAGGAGTTTGTCATACCAGGCGATCGAAATTGCTTCAAACTCCGACTGAATCTTTTCGCCGGGCGGGAGCATCAGCGGCTGCCACGGATCGCCCGTTCTCAGGCGTTCATACAGCTCGTTGAGTCTGCGCACCTCGTTGTCAAACGTCTCCACGGTGTACATCGGATTCGTGAAGGTGGCCACACGGAATGTGTGATAGCGCATGTTATAGATTGTCTTTGTCGCAGCGCTCGAGGCTTCAAGCTGCCAGTTGAGCAGCATGGTGTAGCCCACAAGGACCGAAATAAAGCTCACCCAGAGAAAAGTGAGAAGCAAGAGTCGAGCGGATAGGCTCTTTAAAAAACGAAAAACCGTCTCTTTCATAATGGTGTAATCGGCAAATCGGAGGTTCGGGAGAGACCGGCCGCCTCTCCCCGCTCAGAGTATAGAGACTGTCCGCAGAATCCTCCAACGCGGACAGTCCCGGCAAACAGATCAGAGCAGACGCGGGCTCTGGTCTTCAAGTTCAATGATAAAGTCCCCTGAAGGCTCTCCGCCCTCACCGGCGTTCTCGTCAGGGAGTGCGCGAACCGCTTCGGCACGCCAGGACAGCCCGATGAGGCGACCCTTGCGGGCACGGTGCAGGCAGAACTCTTCAAAGCTCTGCTTCGTGATCTGGATTTCACGCGGTTTGTTGCCGCGCCCCGTCCCGGTGATGATCACACCGCGATCATCCACCGCATTAACGGCACGGATCGTTTCACCCGCGTCAAGCTTCATAAGCGCCACACCCATGCCGCCGTTGTTGAGTTCACGGATTTCGTCAAGCGGGAAGACCAGCAGACGGCCCTTTTCAGAGATCACAGCACAGCGGGTTCGGTTACTTCCGTAGAAAACCGGTGCGAGCATCTTTGCACCCTCATTGACCTTCACAAAGGCTTTGCCCACACGCTGATAGCTCTTCATGTCTTTGACGGTACAGACAAAGCCGTAGCCGTCGGTCGTTGCCAGCAGCACGCGCTGATCATCCTCACCCACAAAGACACCGACAAAGGAGTCCTTGTCCATATCGATAAAGGAGGTGATCGGCAGACCGTCACCGCGCCCGTTGGGCAGGGCGGAAACCTTCACACTGTAGACGCGCCCCTGCTCGGTGAGGAAGTTCAGATCGTCAACGCTGCGACATTCAATGGCCACATCGAGTTCATCACCGACCTTAAAGCTCATCGCGGAGGTGTCGTGCCCGTGTCCCTTGCGAACAAGAACAAAGCCCTTCTTCGAGAGCACAACGGTCACCGGTTCATCGAGCACTTTCTGCTCGTTGACAATCGTTTCGGCCTCGCGCACCAGCGTCCGGCGCTCGTCGCCGTAGGCCTGAGCCGCCTGACGGACCTCCTTGACCAGAGCCCGGCGCAGGACCGTGTCACTGCCGAGAAGCCGTTCGAGTCCGTTCTTTTCGCGTTCGAGTTCAGCGAGTTCACGTTCAATCGCAATGGCGGCCAGCTTGGCGAGCTGACGCAGGCGGATTTCGAGAATATCCTCAGCCTGACGGTCCGTGAGGGAGAATTCCGACATGAGCACCGCCTTGGGCTCGTCCTCCTGACGGATGATTTCAATCACCCGGTCCAGATTGAGCAGCGCAATCGTGCGGCCTTCGAGCACGTGCATGCGGTCGAGTACCTTGTCAAGACGCGCCTGGCTGCGGCGACGAACCACTTCCGTGCGGAAGGCGATCCATTCCTTGAGAATCGTGAGCAGGTTCTTCTGCTGCGGCTTGCCGTCAACGCCGATCATCACCATGTTGACCGAGACATTGCTCTCCATGGCGGTCTGGGCGAAGAGCGTATGCACAAACTCCTCACGGTTGATCGTACGGGACTTCGGCTCAAAAACCAGACGCACCGGTGTGCCGCTGCCCGACTCGTCGCGGGCGCGGTCAAGCAGCGCAAGCATCGCGGCCTTGGCCTGCTGCTGTTGCGCGGTGAGCGTCTTTTTCTTGGCGCGCAGCTTCGGGTTTGTGATGGATTCAATCTGATTGAGCACACCGGCCGAGGAGGCATCGGGCGGGAGTTCATCCACCACGAGCTGCCACTGCCCGCGGGCAAGGTCCTCGAAATGGTAGCGCGCACGCACGCGGATCTTGCCGCGGCCCGTGCGGTAAATGTCCCGCAGCGTGCTTCTGGGACTGATGATCTGTGCTCCGCACGGGAAGTCCGGTGCCGGCAGATACGTCATGATATCGTCGAGTGTCGCATCAGGATGTTCAATCAGGTATTCGCAGGCCTGCGCAACCTCGTTGAGGTTGTGCGAGGGGATTTCGGTGGCCATACCCACGGCAATACCCGAAGCGCCGTTAAGAAGCACAAAGGGCAGTTTTGCCGGCAGTGCGACAGGCTCCTTGAAATTGCCGTCATAGTTGGGGACAAAGTCCACCGCTCCGGTATCCACCTCCTCGAGCAGCAGCTCGGCAATCGGCATCAGACGCGCTTCGGTGTAACGCATGGCGGCCTGAGAGTCGCCGTCGCGGCTGCCGAAATTACCCTTGCCGTCAACGAGAGGATATCTGAGCGAGAAGTCCTGTGCCATACGAACCATTGCGTCGTAGACAGACTGGTCACCGTGGGGGTGATATTTACCGAGCACGTCACCGACGACACGGGCGGACTTCACAACGCGGGCACCGGCCTTGAGTCCCATCCTGTCCATATCGATCAGGATGCGGCGCTGGACAGGCTTCTGACCGTCGGTCACATCAGGCAGTGCACGGCTTTTCACCACGCTCATGGCATATTCAAGGTAGGCACGGGAAGCGTAGCGGGCAAGTGTGAGAGCACCGTCCTCTTCGAGCTCACCGCTCATCACATCCTGCATGCTGCCCAGGGGGCTGGATGCTGGGGTATCCCCCTCACCGGCGCCCTCATCATCCCCGCTGCTGCCGGCGTCATCGGCATCATCGTCATCATCGCCGTCCTCATCGCCGCCGTCACCGCCGGTGCCATCAGAACCGGTTTCGGACGCAGGGATATCCTGAGCCTTTTCGTCCGGGGTTTCCCCGGCGCTTTCGGGTTCAGCTGCAATCTGCTCCCCGGCAGCGTCTTCTGCCGCAGCCGTCACTTCAGTCATTTCATCAACTTTTGCGGCGAGATCCTCTTCTCCGAAGAGTGTCATCACGCCTTCCGTATCCATTCCTGCGGATTTTGCTTTACGTCCCATTTAATTTCCCCTCCTTATCAGACATCTGCCTCTGCCTCGTCGCCGAATGTTTCCATCCAGCGCCGGCGGTCATTGGCTTCGTTGCCTCCCATCAGGAGGTTCATCACCTGGTGCGTCACCTGTTCCGTCACGCCACCGAGCGCCACAGGGAGCAGACGGCGGGTGTCCGGATGCAGTGTTGTTTCTGCGAGCTGGTCTGCATCCATTTCGCCCAGACCTTTAAAGCGCGAGATCTGAATCTGCTCATCGCTGAAGCCCTCCTTGCGCAGCACTTCGAGTGTGCGCTGCAGCTCGCGGTCATCCAGACAGTAGAGCTTGCGTTCGGCCTTTTTGCCGCGTTTGGGCACATCAACACGGAACAGCGGCGGCATCGCCACAAAAACGTGTCCGAGCTCGATCAGCTTCGGGAAGTGACGGTAGAACAGCGTCAGGAGCAGCACCTGAATATGGCTGCCGTCAACGTCAGCGTCAGAGAGGATGCAGATCTTGCCGTAGCGCAGTCCCTTGAGATCGGGCTCACCCTCCTTCGGGTGCGGATCCACGCCGATGGCGACAGCGATATCATGAATCGTGTCCGAGCGGAAAAGCTCCCCGCCATCGACCTCCCAGGTGTTCAGAATCTTGCCGCGAAGCGGCAGCACAGCCTGAAATTCCTTATCACGGCCTTTCTTGGCTGAACCGCCTGCCGAGTCCCCTTCCACAATGAAGAGTTCGTTGCGCGAGATATCCGCCGACTCGCAGTCGGTCAGCTTGCCCGGGAGCACAGCCACGGTCGAGCCTTTACGTTTTTCGTATTTGGAGGACTGGCGCTGACGGGCCTGAGCCTGCGCAATGATCAGCTCGGCAAGCTTTTTGCCCTCTTCAATATGATCATTGAGCCAGAATTCGAACTGCGGGCGCACAAAACTGCTCACGAGTTTCATCGCATCGCGGCTCGTAAGCTTTTCCTTGGTCTGTCCCTGAAACTGCGGGTCAATCGACTTGGTCGAGAGCACAAAACTCGCCCGCGAGAACACGTCCTCGGAGAGCACTTTCACGTTCTTGGTCTGCAGACCGTAGGCCTGCATAAAAGCGGTCATGGCCTGAAAAAGCCCGTCCTTGAGACCGGCTTCGTGCGTGCCGCCCTGCGGCGTCGGAATCAGGTTCACATAGCTTTCGTGCTCTGTGGGCCCCTCGGCCGTCCAGATCACCACCCAGGAGGCACCCTCCCCGACAGAGAATCCTTCAGTGGTCTCATCGGCAAAGCCCGAGGCTTCAAACGGCGGAATATACGGCTCGGCAGCAAGCTCAGAGAGCAGATATTCACGCAGCCCGCCTTCGTACTTCCACTTTTTGACGGCGCCGGTGATCTCATTGGTATAGGTCACTTCACAACCGGGCAGCAACACGGCCTTGGAGCGCAGCAGCCGCGTGAGCGCCGCCTCCGGAATCTCCGGACTGTCAAAGTAGTGCGCATCGGGCCAGGCGGTCACCCGCGTGCCGGTATGGGTCTTGCCGCGCTTACTTGCACTCAGGGTAAGACCCTCTGCGACCTCGCCGTTGACAAAACCCATGTGCGCCTCCTGCCCCTCGCGCCAGACGGTCACGTCCATCCGCGAAGAGAGCGCATTGGTCACAGACACCCCCACGCCGTGCAGACCGCCCGCAAAAGAATACGGCCCGGAGCCGTCTTTTTTGGTGAATTTGCCGCCGGCATGCAGCTGGGTGAAGACGAGTTCAACCACGGGGATTCCCTCCTCGGGATGAATCCCGAACGGAATACCACGACCGTTATCCTCAACACTCACGGAACCATCGGCGTGTTTGGTGACATCAATCCGGGTTCCGTAACCAGCGAGCACCTCGTCACTGGCGTTATCAATGACTTCCTGAATGATGTGAAGGGGATTGTCGGTGAGGGTGTACATCCCCGGACGCTGCTTGACAGGCTCCAGCCCTTTAAGCACCTTAATCGAATTAACGCCGTAGTCTTCCTGTTTTCCTGTTTTTCTGGCCATATCGTCTCGTGAATCGTCCTGAGTCCTGTATTGTTGAAGGCATTTTAGCAAACTGCGCTGCCGGTCATTTGATATACGCTCCTTTTTTGACCTAGCCAAATGCCGTTTCCGCACTCCCGCGCAACGCCTGATGCGGACAGTGAAAGAGTGTGTCCTTCAATCTTAGCCCCTTTAGATCCTTCAGGTAGCAAACGCTACCACTTTTGGGCAATCAAACATCCCCCGAATTTTTATTAACCCCTCAGTCCTTAAGACTATTGAAAAAAGGGTTGGATTTTTTCTAAAATTTATCCCTGTTGATCCGGCTTCTGCCGGATTACTTTTCTGCAAAAAAACGAGTTTTTATTCAGTACTATGTTCCATCCTGTCTCTTGGTTATCCTGCATTTATCTTGTTGGCGCCATTGCGACGTTTTTCACTGGAGCGCCGGCTCATCTTGATCAGTCATCCCTTACTGCGACGGTGGAGACCACGCAGCGCCTGATGACGGCACTGATCTGGCCCTTCTACTGGCCCATGCGCCTGAGCTGGATGGCTTCTCACCCGCTCAGCGTGGCATAGTCAGAGACGAAAAGCTGCTTTACAACATAAAGGATGTCAGACACGTGTCTGCATCCTTTTTGCTTTCCGGCGTCCGGTATGTTGTGTTAAGGTTACAAACTCGCCCGTATGATTCTCTGCAATACTTCTGCAAATCTGTAGACTATGGGATTTAACTGTTTCACAAGCTTTTCTCGCGCCTAGGAGCAACTTCTATGGGTAAGCTTTACATGGGCTTTGACGCCGGTACGCAGAGCGTTAAGGTCGCCGTCTATGACGAGCAGTTCAACTGCATCACCAGTCATAGTCTTCCCACCACTCTCAACTACCCGCAGCCGGGCTGGGTTCAGATGGATGCTGACGAGTTTCTCAGCATCACCGTCCGGAATATGCGTGCCTGTGCGGACTCGCTGCGCGAGGCGGGCTATGACCCTCGCGATGTCAGCGTGATCATGGGTGACGGGATCATCTGCGGTATTGTCGGCGTTAATGCTGACGGTAAAGCCATCACACCGTATGTGAACTACCTCGACAGCCGCACAACGGCTGACGTGGAGGCGCTTAACGCGCGCGGTCTGGAGATCTGGGGCCGTGAGACGGGCAATGCGCTCGCCTCGCCGATGTTCCCTGCCATGTTTGCCCGCTGGTTCCTGAAAAACGACGAAAGCTTTAACCGTGACGGTGTCAAGTTTGTTCACAACGCCCCCTACATTCTGATGAACCTTGCCGGCCTCAAGGGTGACAAGGCCTTTATCGACTGGGGTGCCATGTCCGGCTGGGGGCTGGGCTACGACGTCCAGAAGAAGGTCTGGTCCGAAGAGCAGCTCTCCATTCTCGGCATCGAACCGCGCTACATGCCGCGCATCGTCAAGCCCTGGGACACGATCGGCACGCTCACCGAAGAGATGGCTGAAAAAACAGGGCTGCGCGCCGGTATTCCGGTTCTCGGCGGTGCCGGGGACACTATGCAGTCGATGCTCGGTGCCGGTATCTTCACCGCCAACCAGGGGGTGGACGTGGCCGGTACCTGCGCCATGTTCTGCGTCTCCACAAGCGGCATCGTTCCCGAACTCTCGCGTCCCGGCACGGGCCTCATTTTCAACTCCGGCACTCTGCCCGACACATACTTCTACTGGGGCTTTGTGCGTACCGGCGGGCTGTCTCTGCGCTGGTTCAAGGATCATGTCTGCCAGCAGCAGGACAACGCCGACTACTACAAGCATCTCAGCCTGGGGGCTGCCAAAGTGCCCGCCGGCTGCAACGGCGTGCTGTTTCTGCCCTATCTCACCGGCGGCTCCGGTGAAGAGAAGGAGGCCAGCGGGTGCTTCCTTAACATGACCATGGACGACGATCAGTTTGTCATGTGGCGAAGCGTGCTTGAGGCGATCGGCTATGACTACATGGGGCTTGCCGACGTTTACCGCAAGGCCGGTGTCAACCTTGACCGGATCACGGTAACCGAAGGCGGCAGCCGTGACCCGCTCTGGAATCAGATCAAGAGTCACATGCTCAATGCCCGGCTCGTGCGTTTCAAGAACGCGGGCGGCGCAGTGCTCACCAACTGCATCTTCGGCGCCTACGCCGTGGGGGATCAGAAGGATGTGGTGGCTGCTCTCTCGGCAAACATCGCCCTTGACGGTGAATACGAGCCCAATGCGGAGCTCTCCGCCCGCTACCGCCGTCTTTACACGCTGCGCAACACGCTCGTGCGTGAGGACATGAAAGCCGCGTTCTCGCGCCTTGTGTCGATGCGCGAACCGGCTGACGCCTGATCAGGGTCTGATCACAGACAAACGCGGCACCGTTTCTTTTCAGCAGAAGCGGTGCCGTTTGTTTTCCTCTCTTCAGGCGAACGCACAAAAAAAATCGGATAGGGGAGGTGAGATTCCCCACTTGCCCCTTCCACACCACCCACCGT
>CAJJRX010000034.1 GCA_905194315.1 uncultured Sutterella sp.
AACTGGTTAGGAATTCTCAATCAGAATTTTCTTCCACATGTATGCCTCAAGAGCCTTTTTATTGTCTCGGAATTCTTACTCGCTGTGTTGATCTTTTCATATTTATCAACGTAAATATTCTGTTCTAAGATCTGCACAGCAGCGAAACGTTGGAACAGTAACAACGCCTGGATAACGCAAAAACAACACAGTCAGTATTACAGCGAAATGCGCACAATGCGATAGCCGATGCCGCACTCTCATCAGCCCAGCGAACTGGTACCCATTTTCCTATCTGTGGCAGCACATTTATTTGAATAATTCTCATTTATGAAAGATTTTTAATAGTAAAAAACAATAGAAAGTAAATCTTCATAGCCATTATTCAATGTTTCAGCGGATATTAAAATAGGTAAAACAGAGATAACTTTAAATTAGGTACAAACCCTCGCAGTTGTCGGGTAAATATATTTACTACCTGAGATACACTGATAAAGACCACTCCTACAAAGGAATTTACTTATTCCGGATTCACGAATGCGAGGAGATAACCATGAGTGAAAGTAACATTTCCAGAAGAAGCTTACTCAAGGCCGGCTGTGGTCTTGCGGTGAGCTCTCAGATGGGCGTAGGCTTCATCGCAAAGGCCGGTGCGGCTGAAGCTGAGCAATGGACCGGTTACACCGTCTGCGACTCCTGTAATCAGATGCCGATGTGCGGAACCAAATTTACCGCAGTAGGCAACAACATCATCTCAATTCAGAACTGGACCGAACACCCTCAGAAAGTTATGTGCTCAAAGGGGCTGGCCTCTCTGCAGCGTCTTTACAACCCCAACCGCCTTCTCTATCCGATGAAGCGCACCAATCCCAAAGGCAGTGCCGATCCAGGCTGGGTGCGAATCAGCTGGAATGAGGCGATCAAAACCATTGTCAAAAATCTTGCTGAAATCAAAGCCAAATACGGTCCGGATGCCGTGATGTTCTATTGCGGTGACCCGAAGGAACCCAGACCGGCCGTTCAGCGTCTTGCACGGTATTTCGAATCCGTGCACTACGGCAATGAGTCCTCTGTGGCCTGCCGTAAAGGTTCGATGCTGGCTGAAGAGCTGATTTTCGGTGTTGAAAACTCCGGCGGCGGAGCCTCTCCGCAAACCAAGACCTTTATGGTGATGGCAACCAACAAAGCCTGGTCCGCCCCTCAGGGCTGGATGAACATGATTCGCGCCGCCAAGAAACGCGGTGTCAAGATCATCACCATCGACGCCCGCAGAACAAAAGTGGCGGAACTCTCCGACATCCATCTGCAGCCGCGTCAGGGCACTGACGGCGCCCTCGCCTTCGGGATTATCCATGTGCTCATTAAAGAAAATCTCTACAACAAACCCTTTGTTGAGAAATGGTGCCACGGATTTGAGGAACTGAAGAAATATGTTGAACGCTTCACGCCCGAGTATGCATCCAAAGAAACCGGAGTGCCTGCTGATCTGATTGTCAAAGCGGCAAGAATGTATGCCGAAGGACCCGGTCAGTACTCTCTGACCAGTCAGTCCATCTCACACTCCACAAACGGGGTGAACAACACCCGTGCACTGCTCTGCATTCCGGCCATTCTCGGCTACATAGACATCCCCGGCGGAGCCATGTTCGGCGTGGGTCCCAAAGGTTATATCTGCTGGGACAACGGGATGACAAAAGACTTTATTGACTACAAATGGTTTGAGGCACCGGAGCGCAAAGCCCGCCGCAGCGACAGGGAACGTGTGCCGGTATTCAACAAAACCCAGATTCAGTGGTCGCCTAACGGACTGCCTGAAGATGTTAAAAACGGAAAGATCAAGGCACTGGCTGCGTTTGGCTTCAACGTCATGATCTGGCCGCAGACACCTGTTTATCAGGAAGCCCTGCGTGCTCTGCAGTTCTCCTTTGCCGCAGACTACTTCTATCGTGAAACCACTCACAAGGATCTTGACATCATTCTGCCGGCGGCAATGAATTTCGAACGTTATGCCCCGTTTGGTGTGCACGGCGGAAAACTGGTCAGTGTCAGAAAACCTGTCAAACCTCTCGGGGAATGCTGGGAAGACTGGAAGATCGCCCTCACACTGGGTGCTGCACTAGTGGACGACAAACTCTTCTTCGGCGGCGATCCTGTTAAAGCCTGCGATTCCATTCTCAACGAATGGGGTACGAGCTACCAGAAACAGCAGGATGCCCTGCCCAAGGTACTGCCTGTTGAAGCGCAGAAGCAGGAGCCGATGAAGTACGAAAAGGGTCTGCTCAGAGAAGACGGAAAACCCGGCTTTGAAACACCGTCAGGCAAGATTGAACTGTTCAGCGAAGTTCAGGCCTCCTGCGGCTTTGAGGGACTTCCGGAATACTTCCCGCCGATGAAACCGACGGAAAAATATCCGCTCAAACTGATCAACGGGACCCGCAAACCCTACATCACCCATTCGAAGACGAGAACCGACAGTCCTTATCTCTTTGAACTGGAAAACTATTCCACGCTTGACATCAATCCCAAAGATGCTGATGCCCGCGGACTTAAAGACGGCGACTATGTCCTCGTGAGCAGTGCCTTCGGCGGGCCGGTTTCCGCCCGGGTCAACCGCTCCATCATTGTTCCTGCAGGAACAATCGGTATGCAGTACGGCTGGACAGGCAATCAGAACACCCAGGTTCTGATCCCCCGTCAATGGGACAAGATTTCCGGCTATGCGCCTTACTTTGAGGTCTGTGTCGAGGTTGTCAAAGACACGGCACACAAGGCGTAACGAGCGGAGGAAAGCATTATGAGAAAAGGAATTATTGTCAACATCGATCTCTGCGTCGGCTGCCAGGCCTGCTATGTTGCCTGTAAACAGGAAAATCAGGTGGCACCGAACATTCAGTGGAATCAGATTCAGCGCGAAGAAAACGAGTCCAAAGGCATCATCAACTACTTCCGTATGAGCTGCATGCACTGCGACGAACCGGCCTGCATGCCCGTCTGTCCGGTGAAAGCCATCTCGCGCGGCCCCAAAGGTGAAGTGCTTGTCGACGATGCAAAATGCATCGGCTGTCATGCCTGTGAAAAGGCCTGCCCCTGGCATGTGCCGATGTTTAATGCATCCGGGAAAACCAGCTACTGGGACAAGCCTGCGCTGGTGGAAATTCCTCCGGCAGCACATCAGAAGCGCATTGCCGGAAAAGCCGAACACTGCACACTCTGCACGCACCGGGATACTCCCGCATGTGTTGAAGCCTGCAAACTCGGTGCACTGACCCTGATCGACTACGACAGCCCGAGCGCTGACCAAAAGGCGATGATCGAGGCCTCCAGGGCAATGAACGGTGCTGATGCCACCAGACCCAAGGTCAGATACATCTGTACTTCTGACGATGTGACCAAGTGGAAAAAATCATCCGTGCATCTTCAGTAATATAAGTTGACGCTGTCCCGGAGCCGGTTTTCCGGTTCCGGGACTTTCACAACCAATAAGGGAGGTTTCTGATGTCTGATGAGGTTTCCGGTTTTTCCGCTTCAACGGCGGACAAGACTGATGAACGCGTTTTCTGTTACCGCTATTTTTCGGAATTTTTCCGCGGCACATTTGAAAACGGGCTGGCGGATAACTGGTCTGTGATATGTGAAATTCTCCGACTTCCCGTGACAGAGGCTGATTTTGGACTTGCGCTCCAGCAGAAATGGGCTAAATGTTTTCTGGGCGTATCCGATGACACGCTTCCGCTCACTCAATCCGCCTGGAGTAATGCGGCAAGACTTCAGTGTCAGCAGCCCTGCCTCGATGCGCACAAGGCCTACGAAGAGGCCGGTGTTGTACCTCAGTACAATGATGACTACCTCTTTGAAGATCACCTGAGCCTGCTGCTTGGTTTTATGGCCTATCAACTCGAGAGCGGCCGGGATCCTCATGCCTTTTTCAGCCGTCACTTCGGACAGTGGATTGACCTCTTCTGTGCGCAGGCTTCTGCAGCCCTTGACTGTCCGTTTGCTTCAGAGGTTTTAGAGGCGTTTCACACATTCCTTGAGCGGGAGCGTGATTTACTCATGTAGTCTGCGCAGGTGTCCATAAAAATTAAGAGTCACAGACTTCGACAAAAATGCTCAGGTCTGTGACTCTTTTCTGTCTCCTGAATCAGGGGACCTTGATGTTATCGAACTGGTGACACTGGTCACACAGAAAAGCCGGCGGACGGTGCCCGTGGTGACAGTCTCCGCAGGCTGGATTCTCAACGTGAGAATCATGCGGATTGATGTCTTTTTTGTCCGTTCGCTTGGCGAGCTTGTCATAACCGCCGTGGCAGCTGATGCACTGCTCGGAGGGTACCGCTTTGGGCGGCTGAGAGGTATGGCAGCCTTCGCACTTGACTCCGCGTGCGACATGGCGATCCGCAAGATAATGGTTTTCCGCGGCGGCAACATTCAGAGTCAGACAGGCAAGGACCATAAATGGAAGAGTTCGGATCAGTTTGTTCATCGAATAACTCACCTTTTCGTGGTGCTCTTCTGTCATCTTCACAAAAGAGCACCCGAGATAGAAACGGTTAACCCCAGGGCTTTTCAGCAGCCACCGTACGGCCGGCAATACGTCCGAAAACGCACGCTTCGGCATTGTTGGTAGCGCCCTGATAGATATGGCCCCACATCGAACCGAGCTCACCGGCGGAGTACAGGCGGGCAATCGGCTCTTTGAACGGGTTAAGCACCTGCCCCTTAGTGTTGCGGCGGGGACCGCCCTGAGTATTCAAAAGCGCAGGATAGAGTTTTGCGGCGTAGTAGGGACCGTCACCAAGCGGAGCAGAGAGAACCGGCGCTTCGCGACCTTCAAAACTCGCCTTGCCCTTCTTTTCAATGGGACGTCCGAAGTCCTTATCGGCACCGGCAGAAATCTGTTCGTTCCAGCGCTTCACAGTTTCAACCAGATTGGCTTCCGGTACGCCGATCTTTCTGGCCAGATCTTCCAGCGTCCCGGCTTTGATAATGACGCCCTTTTCAATCTCGGCGCTGTTGTCCTTGCTCCAATCATAGTTTTCGCGGTTGAGTGCATACCCGGAGGTGGCACCACCGATAATCGGACCGCGCTGACGGGCTGTTTCATCGAAAATAACGAAACACGGAATCCGCGGATAGCGGTGTTTGACAGCATCGAGGAAGTTCACACCATAGATGCAGGTGTGGTTATCCATCTTTTCATTGACGAACCGTTTTCCATCCTGATCAACATAGATGTGCGACGGCGCAAGCATATTGATCTGTAAACTCGTTTTGAGACCCGGTACAACCAGTCCCAGCGGACAGGAAAGCGCATTCATATGCCAGAGATCAGCACCGGCGGCCTGAGCCATGCGGATGCCGTCTCCGGTATTGCCCGGATGACCAAGACGGTGGAACTCTTTGCCCATGGTATGGTTCGAGAGCATGGCATCGTCCCATTCGAAACCGCCTGTCGCCAGAACGACACCACGCTTGGCCTTTACCGCTTTCTTTTCACCGTTAATCTCGACAATAACACCCAGTACTTCATTGTTTTCAGTCACCAGACGAAGGGCGGGCGCTTTATAAACAACCGGAATCTTGCGTACTTCTTCCACAGCGTACTGATAGTTGGAGAAGAGCATGTCACCGCCACGCATTTTGGAGCCCTTGGGCGAGCGGAAACGCCATTTGTCAATGGCGTCAGACTCGGGGATCCCCTGAAAACCGGCATGACCATAGATATAAAGCTTCTGATCAGGCTTCAGAGACATCAAAAAGTCCTTGGAATTCATGGACTCTCTGACAAAGGCACGCACCTGCTCCTCATCTTTTTCAGAATTGGCAAAATCAAAGGTCTTGAGCAGATAGGTGACGGCCCGTTCTTCATTGTTGGGAATCATCATACCGCCGGACGACACAGCAGTGTTGCCACCACCCTGTTCGCACTTTTCAAAAATCATCACCTTCGCTCCGGCGTCGTGAGCGGCAATAGCAGCGCAGGCACCGGCGCCACCATACCCGAGCACTACCACATCAGTGGTGATGTCCCACTTTTTCGGAAGATCAGCCTTCTTGGCCTGAGCAGTCAGCACGGGGGCGGCAATCGCCGAGGTCAATGCCCCTTTGAGAAAATCGCGCTTGGACAATTCGGTCATTTTCAATCTCCAGTTTTGACATTAAATCATTGGAACATGCTCTTTTAAGCATGACCGGAGTCTAGAAAAATTTCCTACGTACGCAATTTGAGAAATGTTGAGTGAAAGTGCTAAAAATCAAAGAGTTAAGGGTTTTCCCCACCTTCCCGAACAGTAGCGATGACTGTCTGAAGTTCTTCTATTGTTTTGATGCCAAGCTTCTTAAGCACCCTGGCACGGTGCACCTCGACTGTTCGTACCGACAGGTGCAGATGCTGGGCAACCTCACGGCTTTTATGGTATTTAGCCAGAAAGCTCGCAATCTCCTTTTCTCTGTCTGTCAGGGAGAGCCAGCGGCCGTTCTGCGAGAACTGATCAGCATCAATGTCGGCAAATCCCTCGCGCGATCGTTCAACCGCCCGCCGTACGGCCTCAATGATTCGCTGCTGATCACCGGTTTTCTGAAGAAAATCCACAGCACCCAGTCGTACAGCTGAAACCGCCATATCAATGCTGCCATGCCCGGTCAGAAAAATGATGGGCAGATTGTATCCGCGCTCCTTCATGATCCTCTGAAGCTCAAGACCGGAAAGCCCCGGCATTCTGACATCAAGTAGCACACAGCCCTTATCGGAGGGGGCATCCTCACGCAGAAAAGCTTCAGCACTGTTGTAGGTAACCACGTCCCAGTCTCTGCTCTCGAGCATGAAGCTAAGTGCCTCTGCCAGATCTTCGTCGTCATCAACGATTCGCACTAGAGGTTTGCTGCTCATATAACCACTCACCGGTTCAGTCTGCTAAAGGAAGGCTCACCTGAGAGCATACACCGCCCTGAGAAGCCTCAGAAAAATGTAATTCACCGCACAGGTCATCCACGATGGATTTTACGATAAGCAGCCCAAGTCCCAAACCTGAGAGCTTTTCACTCAACCCGTAGGGATTATTCAGATTGTCGAGCATCTCCCCGGTAACCTGGACTGCAGTGTTAGTGACAACAATGTGCACCTCGTCATCAGCTCTTTCAATACGCAGCTCGACTCTGGCCTCAGGTATACCGGCAGACGCCTCCAGTGCATTTCTGAGCAGGTTCACAATGATAAGTTCAAGTTCGAGCCTGTTGGCCTCAACAGTAAGGGGACCCTTATCGAAGATGGTCGCGATCTCAGCGCCCTCGCCCCGGCTTGCTTTTTGCACTTCGCCCAGAGACTGCGCTGCCACTGTCAGCACATCAAGGTTCTCCCGCTGTCTGTCCCCTCTGGCGTAAGAGCGAACCTGATCAACAATGGTGCTTGCCTTCCAGACCTGACTTTTGATCTTTGCCATAACAGAAATGATCATATGCTCATCCGGGTGGCCAGCTATTGCCCGATTCCGGAGCCCCGTCGCATAAAACGAAATGGTCCCCAAAGGCTGACTGAGCTCATGGGCAATCATTGTCGACATCTGCCCGACAATACCGGCACGCTGGATTTTTTCAAGCCGTGCGTTAGCCTGCACCGCAGTCTTCTCAATCGCTTTCTCTCTTTCGCGGGATGCCTGCAGCTCTGCCGTCCGCTTACGAACTACCCAGCTCACAACAAAGACATGTGCGACGAGCCCGACCAGCAGCATCAGAACCGGAAGAATGTATTGCCAGTACGCATAAATGAACCGTTTGAAGTTAAAGTGCCTCAGATATTCGTACGGTCCGATTTTCAGATCCCAGAAGAGCTGATCAATGGGACGGAAATCTGTGGCAACACTCCAGTGCAGGTTGTGTTCGATTGGTTCAAGACTGAAGAGCACCGAAGCGATTCTCCTGGTGAGCTCCGGATTGTTTGACGGCAGCACGGACAGTGTCCAGTTCGGATAGGCGGCGGTGGAACGCGAGCAGTTTATCTTTCCGTCCGGCTCGTAAAGTCCGATCAGCTTAAAGCGGGACTGATCCACGCCGTTATCTTCCATAAAGCAGGCACGGACAATGCCGACGTCGACCTCGTCATTGAGTACCGCTGTGATAATTTTTGAAGCGTCATGCCCCTGAAACAGCACATCCGAGAAAAACCGGTCCGGATTAAAGCCTCTTTTGAAAAGTTCCTCAGCTGCAATCTGCCAGCCGGAAAAGGCAAAAGTGTGCATTGCCGCTGCCTGCTTGCCGTAGAGATCCGAAACGGTTCGGATATCAGAGCGGTCAGCTTTCACAAAAAATACTGACGCATCAGCGTAATTCGGGTCAGGTGCACGCTCTGAGGCCATCGTCGCGACATCTCTGATACCGGTGCCGGCGATGGCGAGCCGTCTAAAGGTACCGGCCGAGGAAATCACCACATCGATTTCACCTGCCTTTACCGCTCTCTGAAGTTCACTCACGCTCAGATACCGGACACTGAAATCCACCTCCGGCGTGAGCGCCTTCTGAATACTTTTCAGCGTCACCGGAATCAGTGACTGATTGATGGAACCTTCCGCAAATTCACTCACGCCCACACGCAGGGTCGACGCAGCTCCTGCAGTCTCTGCGGAAACACTGCTCCCGCAGAAAAACAGCCCAAAAAGCACAATAAAAGCAGTTCTGATCATAAATTCCCGCAATCCCGGTCTACTGGTCCTCTGACGATTTTACTGACTGCCGGTGCGCCTGTCGCTACATTTACTCAACGTGATCCTCAACCTGATTAATCAGCGCTTCTCACCTGCACATAATGCGTTGACACACCATGCGCCGCCCTGTAGAGTGGAAAGATCACTGCAGCGCACCTGCCGTTCTGCCGGTGTCAGGTGACTCACTGACACATGAGCCAGTGCGCGACGTCAATGTTGAAACAGGACACCGTTTATGCCAAATACCGGGTATGTAATCTCTCGTCTCTCCCTGTCAGTCTGTCTTGCCCTGGGCACCGGTCTCGCCCTTGCCCAAACCACTGTCCCCACCGCCTACCTGCGAGCCAGAATCGAAGTCCCGCAGTCTCCCAAAGGTCCTCTGATTGTCAGTTTCTCGCCGGACGCGGAGCGCTGCAACAAAGCCTATCCGGAACGTGGTGAAAACCGGGATCCGTGCCGGCGTCAGCTCGGCAGTGACGCACAGCCTGTCATCGGCATCAGTCTTGAACCGAAACGTCAGGGCTACTGGCGATGGGAAGGAAACGAGAACCGTGCCGCCTTTTATCCTGCAGAGCCCTGGAATCCTTCCGAGCCGCTCAGAGTGAATATGAGCGGGCTTTCGCTACCCAAAGCCACTCAGCTCTCGGGAACGCTCCTTGAAGCGAAAACCCTGGCACTCTCTGCCAGAACCGAACTCTCCTTCCTCGCGAGCACCGACCCGCAGAGCGTGGGCAGTCTTGTGGCGCAGCTCGACTTTATGACAGCAGTACCGGACCGGAAAGTGGTGGAGGACTCCGTCAGAATGTCCGCCGCGAGCAGTGCCGTCACCCTGGGGTCTCCACTCTTTCTCTGGACCCGGGAAAGCGGTCGTGATGTCGGTCTGAGAATTCAGTGGCCGGTGCTCTCCACTGACACTGAAGAGACGCTGGCACAGCTGAGCATTGCCGCTGTGGGCACGGGCAAAGCCCGCGGAACAACGGTAAAAACCGTTCCCGTTCCGGGAAAGGCCAACCTCTATCAGCTCGGCAGCGTTCAGGTGCAGGAGGTTTACACCGATGCGATGGAAGTGGCCTACAACCTCACCTTCACGCCGCTCATCAGAACGCCGGCAGCGGAACTGATCAAAGCGCTCGAAATCTATGAGCTGCCGGAAAAACTTAATCGCGATGCCATTGAAAAAGCCGACTGGACAAAAGCGCCGGTCGTCACCGACGAGACAGTCAAATCATCCCGCCGGCTTGAGGCCAAACCGGTCACCCCTGAGGGCTACCACGCCAATGCGGTGACAGTTCAGGTGAAAGCCACCCCCGGACGCTATCTGCTGCTGCACGTGAAAAAGGGCTTCGGCCCTGCGGCAGACCGTCAGCTGCAGCACGACTGGGCGCAGATTGTCGGCCTTGGCAAAGAGCACGCCCGTCTGAGCTTTATGGAGCAGGGAAACATGCTCACGCTCTCGGGACGACGCACGCTCACCCTGCATGCCGCGCGCGTGAAATCCATCCGCTGGGAGCTCTCCCGTGTGCGGGATCCCTATCTGGCGCTCACCGCTCAGGACCACAGCCCGGTGGCAAATGATGCGCCCCGGGCGCTCTCCTCCACGCTTCGCGGCGAAATTCCCGATGCAGGCACCCAAAGTGTGGACGGCCGGTTTATTGCGCTGAAGTTTGACAGCATGATGCCCCGGAGCGTTGAACCCGGTCTCTATGATCTGACGCTTGAAGCCGAGGGCCTCACCGACAATCCTCAGGAAAAGACCATTTGCGTGCACAAACGCATTCTTCTGAGCGACATCGGACTGATTGCCAAAACCAACGGTGTGACACCGGTGGTCTATGCGATGAATATCGCCACCGGCAAACCGGTCGAAGGACTGCTCCTTGACCTGGTGGCCGCCAACGGGCTCACCATCGAAACCAGAGCCACGGATGCCGCCGGCGAAGTCCGCTTCTCCAACACGAAGGGACTCACCAATGAGCGTGAGCCCTCAGCGGTTATCGCCCGTCGCGCTCCGCTGCCGCCCACGGCGGCGCTGATGCCTGACGGCGGAAAAGAGGCTGCGACGGGGTCTGCCCCAGCGACCGGCGCTGAGCTCAAAGTTGAGGGCGAACTCGACAAAACCGAAGTGCTTGCCTGGCTGCCGATCAGCAGCTGGGAGGCGCAGGATCAGCTCTACATGCCGGGGCGTGCCCTTCAGGGGGATGAGCTCACCGGCACCCTCTTTACCGACCGCACGCTTTACCGTCCTGGCGACAGTCTGCACATCGGCGTGCTCGCGAAAAAACTCGGCTGGCAGACGCTCGAAGCAGGCACCCCGCTCAAGGTTCAGCTGCTCGGACGCGATCTGAAGCCCCTCTTCAGTGACGTACTCAAGCTCGACGCCAACGGTATTGCCGAGGTAGAGTGGCGCATCCCCGGACAGATGCTCCCCGGCGTCTACCCGGTGGAAATCTCCGCAGGTGACAAGACGCTTGACGTCAAAGACGTGCGTGTGCAGACGTTTGAACCGGAAAGCCTGGTACTCAACCTCACCCCTGCTGTCAGCGAGGAGAAAGGCTGGACGGTGGGCGAGGCGGACATCCGTGCACAGATGCTCTACGGGTTCGGCAGCGCTGCAGCGGGACGCGAACTCAAAGGGCGGGTGAAACTCGTCACGCCGCATACCCTCACCTTCAAAGCCTGGCCTGATTTCAGCTTTATGCCGGTGCAGCCGCCAAGCCTCAATTACGGCTACGGCAGTGCAGACACGACTGAGGCGAGCGATACGATCACGCTCGAAGCACTCAAAACGGACGATGAGGGCCGTGCGGTTATCCGGCTCCCCCTCAGCCGGCATCTCTCCGAGATGCGGATCGCGCATGTTGAAATCGAAGGCACGGATGAACTGGGTGCACGTCTTACCAGCGCTGAAACCACGCTCCTTGTCTCGCCCTTTGACACCCTTCTGGGCTGGAAGGCCAAAAACACCGCCACCCCGCTCACGGATCTCACAAGCGGGAGCGATGTCACGCTCGAGCTCGCACTCATTGACAACGCGCTCGCACCCAAAGCGGGAAGCACCCTCACGGTTGAAACGGCTGAGCGGCGCTACGTCACGGAACTCTCCGCCGACGATCGCGGCTACCTTGCCTACCGCGATACCCCCAAACTCACTGTGACCGGCACAAAGACGCTGACCACCGGGGCGACCGGCACGGCAGAGGTGAAGCTTGAGACGGGGACGCCAGGCGAATACAGCCTGCGCATCCGGGACGCCAGCGGCCGCGTGCTCTCCGAGATCCCCTACTTTGTGGCCGGCAATGCGGTGCGCCCCGACCGGGCGATTCCGACCGCGTACATGAAGCTCAAACTCGACAAGAGCCGCTATGAGCCGGGCGAAACCGTCACGGTGAGTGTGCTCTCGCCCTTTGACGGCACGGCTCTGCTGTCGCTTGAATCCGACGGCGTGCTCAAACATCAGTGGTCCGAGGTGAAGGCCGGTCAGAACGAAGTGCACTTCAAGGTGCCTGAGAATGCCGACGGCCAGTACTGGCTCACCACGTCGCTCGTTCGCGCGCCGGGCTGGGCGAACCGCTATCTCAAGGCCTACAGCACGGAAACGGTGCCGCTTTTTGTGAATGCCGCCGCACATGAGCTTGGCCTCAGGCTCGAAGCGCCCGAGGTGCAGAGTGACGCGGGTAAAGTCACCGTGACCCTTGCGGGCAAAGAGGACGGGATGGCGCTTTTGTGGGCGGTCGACGACGCACTGTTGCGGCCCACGCAGTACAGGCTCACCGATCCGCTCACCGAGCTGATGCAGAACCGTCAGCTGATGACAAGAACCTATGAAACCATTGAGGATCTCATCCCCGAAGGACTTTCCTTCCCGGGACTTTCGCCCGAAGGGGGCGGCGATGAGATGGCCGGCAAACTTGCCGCCGTGCTCTCGAACCCCTTCCGCCGCCAGCTCGGCGACGTGGCCGCCCGCTGGATCGGGATGGTGCCGGTGAGCAGCACGCCCGCCACGCACACGTTCGCGCTGCCTGAAAACTTCCAGGGCAAAGTGCGCATCATGGCTGTCGGCGCCAGTGCCACCCGGGTGGGTGCCGCCGAAACCGCCACGCTGGTGAGATCCGATCTTGCCATCACGCCGGTGCTCCCCGCCTTTGCCGCGCCGGGCGACCGGTTTGATTTTGCATTGAGTCTGACGGCACAAAAGCCGCTGGATGCGCAACTGACGCTTGAGGCGAGCGGTGCGCTCTCGACCGGCAAACCCGCGCCGTCGCAGCACGTGACACCGGAAAAAGAAGCGCACATCACGGTTCCGGTGACGGTCTCCGGAACGCCTGCCGCCTCCGCCATCCGGATTGAGGCTGCAACGGCTGAGAAAACCTACACCCGTGAGGCCACCGTGACCGTGCGTCCGGCGGCACTCCCCATCACACTCTCTAACTGGGGAGAAATCCCCGCCGGGAAGACTGCGCCGCAGGCTAAAACCCTGAAGTCAGCACTCACTCTTTACCCCTACAGCGCAGAGAGTACGGTGAGTGTCGGGACGAGTCCCGTGCCGGTACTCGCCTCGCTAATGACGAATTTCGAGCGTGAAAGTGCCGCGGACGATGTGCTCACCCGAATCGAGATGACCCTTCCGTGGGTGCTGCTGGCGGGCGAGCGCGATCTGCTCCCTGCACTGGGGCTTGACGCGAAAACCGTTTCCGACCGGCTCAAGCGCACAGTGAGCGTTACGGACGCAAAGATCTTCGAGCAGCTCGCCTGGGACGGCATCCGCGGGGCTGATGAAAGAACCGACTGGTTTGCCACAGCCATGGCGCTCGACTATGCACTTACCCTCAGAGACCGCGGCATTCCGTCAGCGGCCGATGAAATCGCGGGACGCCTTGTCGCGGCCGTGCGCACGTCGCTTTTTGATGCCGATGTCACACAGCCTGAAGTCGCGCAGTCCGTGGCCTACGTGATTTATGAGCTCACCCGCGCAGGCGTCATCACGACCGAGTCGCTCGAGTGGCTCCGCCAGCGTCTCTCTGAGCCGACACTCAACTGGAACTGGCGTGAGGACACGACGGCACTGTTCATGGCCGAAACCTACCGGCTTCTTCACGTTGACCGTGAAGCCCGGGCACTGATGCCGGTGTCGGTGAAACTCTCCGCTGCCATGCCGGGCACCCGTGCCGCGGCGCTCTACCTCACCGCGGTGAGTCTCTCCAGCGACACCAACCGCGCGGCGGTCACGCTCGACATGCTGCGCAGTGCGCCTGCGCGCATGAATATGGATGTGGCACTCGCGGCAGTGAAAAACCTGCTCAAGGCAGGCGCCGCAGCGCGTCAGGGCGAACTGCCGGTCACAGCGGTCTGCACGGCGTTTATGCCAGGGTTTGAGAAAACCGACCCGGTGAGGGGAAGTACTCCCTATGCCGAGCAGTGGAGCGCGGCGGGCTGCAGCAGCTGGCGTATTGAGAGCCGGGCGGGCGAGCCCCTTTACTATGCCTTTACCGAGAGCGGCTATCCGGCCTCGGTACCTGCTTCAGGGATCAGTCAGGGGATTTCGCTCAGAAAGCACCTCAGCGCGTCTGACGGCAAACCGGTCACCCGTGTGATGGCAGGCGACATTCTGACCGTCACCCTCACGCTCTCTCCCTATCAGGGGGACCGGGCGGGAAACGTGATCGTCACCGACCTCCTGCCCGCCGGGTTTGAACTGCTCAAAGAGAGCCCCGAAACGGATCAGAATCCGCGCATTCTTTCAAAGCTTGCTGAAGAAGACCGCGTCGTTTTCGTGGTCGACCCTGCTGACGGTGATACTATCCTTAGCTATAGACTTCGAGCCACGCATTTGGGCCGGTTTACTGTACCGGGCGCAGACGCCAGATCGGCCGCAACGCCGGCGGTGCGAGCACTCACTGCACCGGGGAAAATCAGCGTGACGCGATAAAAAAGAAAAATTTCAGGAGACCTCCCTCATGTCAAAAGCTCTGCCCATCGCTCTTGGCTCAACCGCGGTTCTTATCGCGGCCGGCCTCGGCATCCTTATGTGGACAGTACACAGCATGCCCAAGCCTGCACTGCTCGAGGGCGTGAAATACTCTTCGGCCGTGTACGACCGCGACGGCAAACTGCTGCGGCTCTCGCTCAACGAAGACGGCACCTACCGTCTGCCGCTCAAGCTGCGTGACCTCTCGCCCGATCTGATCAAAACCACGCTCGAGTATGAGGACCGCTACTTTTACGAGCACCCCGGGGTGAATCCCCTCGCGATTGTGCGCGCCTCCTTCCAGTCGCTCTTCGGGCGCTCGATCGGGGCCTCCACCATCACGATGCAGGTTGCCCGTATGGAGCAGAAGCTCAACACCCGCTCGATCCGCGGCAAACTCGAGCAGATCATCTGGGCGCTGCGCTATGAGGCTTTTTACAGCAAGGATGACATCCTCGAGGCGTACTTCACGCTGGTGCCCTACGGCGGCAACATCGAAGGCGCCACCGCGGCCTCTCAGGTCTTTTTCAATAAGCCTGCCGACCGTCTGACACCAAGCGAGGCAGCCTCACTGTCGGTGATTCCGCAAAACCCCGTCAAGCGCCACCCCATCACCGGGGAGGACTATGACAAGGCGCGGCTCGCACTCGGCAAAACGCTGCTCGAGCGCGGCGTGTATCCTGACCGGCTCAAGTCTGCCCTGCTCGCGCCCTCGGCCGGCGAAAAGGTGAAGCACCTCCCCTTTGAAGCGCCGCACTTTGTGCGTCAGGTCGAAAGTGAAAATCCCGGTGTGCAGCGCATCGAGAGCACGCTCTCGCTTGAACTCAACCTCCGCCTGAGCTCGGTGCTTGAGAGCACGGTGAAGTCGCTCTCGGCATACGGCATTCAGAACGGCGCCATTTTCGTGATCGACACGCGCAACAATCAGGTTGTCGCGGATATCGGGAGTGCTGACTTCTTTAACGACAAAATCGAAGGTGAAGTCGACGGCACCCGCGCCGTGCGCAGTGTCGGCTCCACTCTGAAACCCTTTATCTACGGGCTTGCACTCGACCAGGGACTCATTCACAGCCGCAGTATTGTTGTCGATGAGGAACGCAACTGGACGGGCTATCAGCCCAAAAACGAAGACGGCCGCTTCATGGGCCCGATGCCCGCGACCGAAGCGCTCGTGAAAAGCCGCAATATCCCTGCACTCACGCTTGAGAGCCGTCTGAACCCTGACCTTTACGATCTGCTGCAGAAGGCGGGTGCCAACCTCCCTGAGCCCAAGGCCTACTACGGTCTGCCGATTGCACTCGGCACGGCCGGGCTCAACATGCAGAAGCTCACTGCGCTCTACAGTGCACTTGCCAACAGCGGCAACTATCAGGCACCGCGCATGACGCTCAACGGTGACGTGCGTGAGAGCACGCCGCTTTTCTCCGAGCCTTCAGCCTGGATTGTGCGTCAGATGCTCTACTCCTCAGGTCTCACAGTCAACGCCGGTCATATTCCGGTGAAGGTTGCGCTCAAAACCGGTACGAGTAACGGCTACCGTGATGCCTGGGCAGCCGGGCTGGTGGGCCCCTACGCCATGACCGTGTGGCTCGGCAACTTCAACAGTCGCCCGAATGCACGGCTCAAAGGGGGCGAGGTGGCCGCACCGCTCTTTATGGACGCGGCACAGACACTCGTGAACGCACCGCACTTTACTGTGACGCTGGCCGCTCAGGCGGCAGCCGAGCAGATGCCCGAGTCGGTCAGCAGTGTGGATGTATGCCCCGACACCGGTGACCTTGCTGTTGATGCCGAAGGGCTCGCGCGCTGCACGGACACCGTCAAAGCCTGGTTTATTCCGGGAAAAAGTCCAATCGCAACCAGTCCCTGGATGAAAAAAGTGATGGTTGATGAAAAGACCGGCCTTCGCGTCTGCGAACCCGGCACTGGCGTTGCCCGCTACATTGAAACCTGGCCCACACACCTGATCAGCCTTGCCAAAGCACAGGGACGAAACCTCAGCCCGATGCCCGACTGGGTGGAGGGTTGCAGGGCTGCCGGTGAACAGCGACCGCAGATTCTTCAGCCTGCCGCAGGCGCCGTGTTTTTTGCCGGCACCGCAAGTGAAACCGAGGCAAGCGTTGCCCTCAAAGGAAGTGCCACCCGCGGTATTGAGACACTCTACTGGTATGACGGCGCAAGTTACCTTGGCGCCTCAAAGCCGGGCGACGTGCTCTCGGCGGTGCTTGACATCGGGCGGCACCATATCACGCTTACCGACGACAGCGGGAACTCTTCGCAGGTCACGGTGACGGTTAAGCGGCCCTGACAGAAAGCCGGAATACAAGGCATACGTTTTCTCAATACCTTGTTTCCGGCTTTTCCAATTTCGTATTTGGAAATCAGCGCTTAAAATTCTTTCGCTCAATTTATTTTTACGAATTCAGAAAATATAACGATCTAATTTCTTATTTAGATTTTTACAACCACCTTCTGAAGCGCTACACACGCGCCTTTCAAAAAATATCACTTCCTTGCCTTTATATTTATTTGATGATATTATTTCAGTAATTTTCAATCTTATCAAATACGGTTGAAGTTAAATTACTCATTGCCCGACTAGGCAGAAGCCGAGAAAACGAGCTTCTTTCACCGGAACCCATGTTATGACTGAACAAGCAGCTGATTTGATCGCTGATCGCTACAGCAACAACGAACAGGCCTTTGACACCCTTCTGGAAAAAATTGAGGAGGCAACCGACTCCCAGCGTGACAAAGGTACCCGATTCGAAACACTCACCCGCATCTTTTTCGAGAAAGCTAAAGGAGAATACGAAGGGCGTTTCTCCAAAATTCAGACCTACGCTGATTTCTCCCGCACGAACCCGGACTACCCTTTAAACGGTCAGGATATCGGGATTGACCTTGTGGCCACCCGTGCCAGCGACGGCAAATTTGTCGCGATTCAGTGCAAGTTCTACGGAAACAGACAACGTGTGTCTGCTGCCCAGGTTGACTCGTTTATTTCAGCTGCAAGCAACACCGACTATTTTGCGGAACGGATCATCGTCGCGACTAATGACGCAGACATGTGGACCTCTCATGCGCTCGACAAAATCCGCAATGCCAAAGTGCAGCTGATTACCCGTCAGGATCTGGCGACTTCCGACATTGACTGGTCTGCTTATCTCAAAGATCCGTCTGAAGTCAAAAAGATGGAACCACGCCGGCCGCGCCCCTATCAGGAAGAAGCAATCAGTGCTGTGCTCAACGGCTTTAAGACGGCAGATCGCGGAAAACTCATCATGGCCTGCGGCACCGGGAAGACCTTCACGTCCATGAAGATTGCCGAAGAGATGATCAAAAAGCTTCACGGGGAGGAACGCCTTGTAATGTTCCTGGTTCCCTCCCTGTCTCTGCTCTCTCAGACTCTTAACGACTGGAAGAAAAACTGTCAGTTTGAAATCAACGCTTTTGCTGTGTGCTCCGACAAAACAACCGGCAAAGCAGACAGTGAAGATGAGGACAATCTTCTGAAGGTTTCTCAGCTCCGGTTCCCCGCCACTACCAATGCCAAAGCTCTGACTGAAGCATTTAATCAGGTTAAGGATAACGGCGGGATGACAGTGATCTTCTCGACCTACCAGTCGATTGATGTGGTGAGCGAGGCTCAGAAGCAGTACGGATTTCCGGATATCACCCTGACCGTCTGCGATGAGGCGCACCGTACCGCCGGCGGCTATCTTGTCGGAGAAAATGGCAACGCCGAAGACACGGTCTTTACGCGCATTCACAATAACGACTTTATCCGTTCGAAAAAACGTCTCTACATGACCGCCACACCGAAAATATACGGTGAATCGGCCAAACAGGCCCGGGACAATAATGAAGCCGTGCTCTACTCCATGGACGATGAAGCGGTGTTCGGCAAGGTGTTCCACGAGATTTCTTTCCGTCGGGCTGTCGAACTCGGTAGTCTCGTTGACTACAAAGTGATTGTGCTCACCGTTGATGAGAGTGTCGTCTCCCAGATGGATGCCTATAGCGCGATGGCCCAAGGCGGTATGGGTGTCTCTGATGCTGCCAAAGTGATCGGCTGCTGGCGCGCACTGTCCAAGCAGGATATATCAAACGATATCGTTGACGGTGACACCGCGGCGATGAAACGTGCTGTCGGCTTTGCTCAGGTGATCAACCCCTCGGTCAACAATAACCGTGTATCGTCCAAGCTTTATGCAAACAATTTCCAGGCCACTGTTGACGATTACAAAAACAAGCAGCACAGTGAGCTGGTCGACACCGGCATCATGACCGAAGAGCAATTCCAGGAGGAATTCGGGCTTGTCTGCGAAACCAGACATATTGACGGCAGCATGGATTCTTTTGAAAAGGAAAGCCTCCTGCAGTGGCTGCGCGACGACGTGGAGGATGACCACTGCAAGATCCTTTTCAATGTCCGCTGCCTCTCTGAGGGCGTTGACGTTCCTGCCCTTGACTCTGTGATCTTCCTTTCTCCGCGTAAATCTCAGGTTGACGTTGTGCAGACCGTCGGTCGCGTGATGCGCACCTCAAAACAGACCAACAAGAAACGTGGCTACGTGATCATCCCCATTGTGACCCCGGCTGGTGTTTCTGCTGATTTGGTACTCAACAACAATAAGGACTTCGACACGGTCTGGCAGATTCTGAAGGCGCTGCGCTCGATTGATCCGGCATTCGGCACGGCTGTTGACGGGCAGCTGAAGAAACTTGACACGGACAAGATTGAGGTGGTTTGCCTGACTGATACGCTCAGTAAGCGTGCCTCAAAGACTAAATCCAGTTCCACCCCGTCTAAGGGACGACTCTCCGGACGTAAATCCCGGCCTGCCAGTGTTCAGGGGACTTTCGACTTTGGCCGCAACGCGATTCTTGAAGAAGACATTAAAGCCCGCATTGTGAAAAAGGTCGGAAACACCCGCGAATGGTCTGACTGGGCTATAGATGTTGCTGATGTCTGTCAGGTTCAGATTGAGCATCTCACCAAAGTGGTCAGCAATCCGGAAAACACTCAGCTGAGCAAAGCCTTTGACACTTTCCTCTCTGATCTCAAAAGCACTCTGAACGACAGCATTGATCAGGAAGACGCCATCGAAATGCTCGCGCAGCACATTGTGACTGCGCCGATCATGAACGCCCTTTTCAGCAATGATCAGTACAAATTCATTGATGAAAATCCCATCGGTAAAGCGCTGACTGCAATGGTGGACAGTCTGGATAAAACTGAAATGGAGAACTCCAGAAAGCAGCTCAGTGAGTTCTACGATTCTGTGCGCTATCGTGCCCGTACGGTAAAAAGTACAGCTGACCGCATGGTCGTGGTCCGCGAACTCTTTGATCAGTTCTTTAAGCACGCATTCCCGAAGCAGCAGGACAAGCTCGGCATTGTTTATACCCCTGAAGAAATAGTGGACTTTATCAACCAGTCCGTTGCTGATCTGCTCAAAAAAGAATTCAACCAGAATCTGGGGGATGAAGGTATTCATATTCTGGATCCCTTCACTGGGACAGGTACCTTTATTACCCGTCTGATGCAGAGCGGGCTGATCCCGAAAGAAAATTTAAAACAGAAGTTCGAGCACGAGCTTCATGCAAATGAAATTGTGCCGCTCGCCTATTACATCGCTTCGATGAACGTCGAGACAATGTACCATGACATAACCGGAGATCCGGTCTACAAACCGAATAACGTGATGGTGCTCTCGGACACTTTTGCTGACCACAACAAGAAGGATCTTTTCAACACTGCACTGGCCGAAAACAATGCCCGTTTAGCAAACCTGACTAAACAGGATATCCGAATCATTATTGGGAATCCTCCATACTCAGTTGGTCAAAGAAAGGACAAAGACAAAAACAAAAACAAAAACAAAAAAAATAAGAATGTGCACTATGAAGAGTTAGACCGTCGTATCGCAGAAACGTATGCAGTCAAAACTGAAGCCACATTAAAAGGTAAGCTGTATGACTCTTACATTAGAGCGATCCGCTGGGCTTCTGATCGTATTGGAGACAAAGGTATTATTGGCTTTGTTACAAATGCCGGTTGGATTGATTCCAATTCCGCAAATGGGATGCGTAAGTGTCTGGCGGAAGAGTTTTCGTCAATCTATGTGTTCCATTTAAAAGGGAATCAACGTACCAGCGGAGAACAATCGCATAAAGAAGGTGGAAAAGTTTTTGGTGAAGGCAGTCGTTCCGCTGTAGCCATTACCCTCTTTGTCAAAAATCCGGACGATCATGAAAAAAGAAAAATCTATTTCCATACTGTCGATGACTATCTGAGCCGAGAGGAAAAGCTGGCTCAGGTACAGGCCTATTCTTCTGTATTGAATTTACCGGCACATAAAATTACACCTGACGTTCATGGTGATTGGCTTAATCAACGAGATGACTCTTTTAGTAAATTCACACCGCTAATACCAGAAAACAATAATGATCTTTCTTACACATGCAGATCATTTATCGGTGTATCTACAAACCGAGACACGTGGGTATATAATAGTTCGAAAAAACAACTTATTCTCAATATCAATAGACAAATTGATGCATACAACAATGCTTTAATACTATATTCACAGAGTGGTGATTTACAAGAATCAAAACAAACTTTTAACACAGATATTTCATGGACTCGAAATTTATCTAAAAAATTATCAAAATTAGAAAAAATCGAAAAATCCAATGACTTTATCACCATTGGTTTATATAGACCTTTTATTAAGAATAATTTATATTATGATACAAAATATTTAGTCGAGAGCCCTGGAAAATGGAAATATATTTTCCCTCACAAGGAGTCTCAAAATCTAGCTATTTGTGTAACCGGAGTTAGTGCAAAGGAATTTTGTTGTCTTATGACAGATACTATTCCCTGCCTAGACACTCTTGAAAAAACGGCTCTTGAGGCATATATGTGGAAGAAAAATCTGATTGAGAATTCCTAACCAGTT
>CAJJRX010000035.1 GCA_905194315.1 uncultured Sutterella sp.
ATCAGACTAAAATCTGTTTGTCAAATTAAAAAGATTGCTTTCGCAATCTTTTTTTGTTGTTGACCGCGTTGCGATCAACGTGGATACGAATTAAACACCCTTTTTCGGCATCTGTCAAGGATTCTTAAAAAAATACCGCATACATGGTATTACCTAGACAGTCTGCCGCTTTTTCAGGCAAAACGTCCCGCAGAAGCACTTCTGCGGGACGCTCTCCGGGAAAAGCGACGGATTATCCGGCCGGCGCCGTCTGCGCTGACTCTGAAACCACTTCCACCGCATCCGGGCACACCAGCTCCACAAAACCGAACGTGGAGAAGTCTTCGATACGGCTCGGATACAGGCGGCCGATCAGGTGATCCGCCTCATGCTGCACAACGCGGGCGTGAAACCCGGTCACCTCGCGTGAGAAAAATTCACCTTCAAGGTTGTAGCCGCTGTAGCGGATATGCTCCCAGCGCGGCACCTGTGCTCGCAGTCCGGGCACCGAGAGGCATCCCTCCCAGTCCACCTGGCGCTCTTTGCTGAGCGGTTCGATCACCGGATTGATCAGAACCGTGCGCGGCACGGCCGGTGCTGTCGGATAACGCAGGGAGCGCTCCATTCCGAAGACGATCACCTGCAGACTCACGCCGACCTGCGGGGCGGCAATACCGACGCCGCCCGTAGCCGCCATGGTGTCCCACATGTCAGCGACCAGTTTCTTGAGTCCGGGACTGCCAAAATCCTTCACTTTCGCCGCCTGACGCAGCAAAACAGGATCTCCCATTTTTCTTACCGGCAAAATCATACATTTTCTCCTTTTCGGGTGTGCCGCGAGAGCGGCTGGCACTACAGGCGCTTAAGGGTGGCGGCAACGACACTGACGGCACTCTCCACCCCGAGTCTGATCTGCTCACCGAGAGCATCAAAATCTATCCCCTGCGTCGAGGAGGCGACCCCGGCAGCGTGATTGACAGAAACCGCAAGTGCCGCATACGGCAGGCTGAGCTCTCTGGCGAGTGCACATTCCGGGTAAAGCGTCATACCGACCATATTAGCCCCGTCGCGTTCAAAGCGTCGGATTTCCGCTGCTGTTTCCAGTCTCGGCCCCTGTGTCACAGCGTAAGTGCCGCCCCACATGACCGGTGTTGAAATCTCCTTTGCCCCCTGGCGCAGTGCATTGCGCAGCCGTTCATCAAAAGGACGGGTCATGTCGGCATGCATCATGCCGTCGACGCCGAAATCATCGTGAAACGTCACCTCACGGCCCCAGGTGTAGTCAATGATCTGATCAGGAATTGCCAGTGCGCCGGCACCGAGTTTGAGGTCAATGCCACCGACCGTGGCTACCGCGATCACCCCGTCAACCCCGGCGAGTCTGAGTGCCGCAATATTGGCACGGTACGGGACACGGTGCGGTGCAAACTGGTGACTGGCCCCGTGACGGCGAAGCAGAACAGCCTCCACGCCCATCAGATTTCCGTAGAGTAGCGGCGCAGAAGGCGCCCCGTAGGGCGTGCTGAGTTCAACCTCCTCTTCAACCTGAAAAATATCGCTGTCAAGAAAGCCGGTCCCGCCGATAATGGCATACGTCATGTGTGTTTCTCCTCTCTCAGTCGAATAAGCTGCCGGTTTGCGGAGCGGCTTCTGCAGCAGGTGCCGCCTCTCCCATCATAGCGAGCAGTTTTTCCTCGTCAATCACCGGAATCCCCAGCTCAAGGGCTTTAGTCAGCTTGGAGGCGGGGTTTTCGCCTGCAACCAGATAGTCGGTTTTCTTGGTCACCGAGCTGCCCACTCTGGCACCGAGACTGATCAGGCGATCCTTGATTTCATCACGGCCGAAATGCGGCAATGTACCGGTGATCACAAAGGTGAGTCCCGTCACAGCGCTTTCCTGCACCGGCTCCTGCGAAGCTTTCGGCCAGCTGATCCCGGCTGCGAGCAGTTCATCAATCACTTTGCGGTTGTGCGGCTCTCTGAAGAAAGCCTCGATGCTTTCGGCAACAACCTCACCGATATCCTCGACCTCAGTGAGCTCTGCCACGCCGGCTTTTTCAATACGCTCGAGATCCCTGAAATGCCCCGCAAGCGAGAGCGCTGTCGATTCACCGACGTGACGGCAGCCAAGTGCATAAATAAACCGGGCCAGGGTCGTGTTTTTTGATTTCTCAATGCTCTCGAGAAGATTCTGCGCAGCTTTCGGCCCCATACGCTTTTCGGGTTTGTCACTGCCGGCAGACCTGTTCGTCGGAGCGATAAGCTCAGCATGGGTGAGACGGTATAGGTCGGCAGGGCTTTCAAGCAGTCCCTCATCCACAAGCATCGTCACGATTTTCTCGCCCAGCCCGTCAATACCCATGGCGCGGCGTGAGGCAAAATGCACAATGGAAAGCTTGCGCTGAACCGCACAGAAGAGTCCGCCTGTGCAGCGCATATCCGCCTCCTCATCATCCCGGATCGTTGCAGAACCGCACACCGGACAGTTCGACGGCATGGTGAACGTTTTTGCATCAGCCGGACGGCGCTCCTTCACGACGCGGAGCACTTCCGGAATCACGTCACCGGCGCGACGCACCACCACCGTATCACCGATCTTGAGATCGAGCTCCGCAATTCTGTCCTCATTGTGCAGTGTGGCGTTAGAGACCGTCACACCCCCGACAAACACCGGCTGCAGACGGGCAACCGGCGTCAGCCGGCCCGTGCGGCCCACCTGAATATCGATGCCGGTACAGACCGTCATCGCCTCCTCGGGCGGGTATTTGTGGGCGCAGGCCCAGCGCGGTTCTCTGGCGATAAACCCGAGCTGGTCCTGAAGTTCGAAGTCATTGACCTTGTAAACCACCCCGTCAATATCAAAGGGGAGCGATTCACGGGCGGCAGCCACCTCGTCATGGAAGGCGGCCAGCGCGTCGGGACCCTTCACCACGCGACGCATATCCGCAACGGGAAAACCGAGTGAAACCAGACGGTCAAGCGCTGCACTCTGCGTCGGCGCAAATGTCTCAGAGACCTCGCCGAGCGCGTAGGCGTAAAAATGCAGACGGCGTTGTGCGGTCACGCCCGGATCAAGCTGACGCAGACTTCCTGCCGCTGCGTTTCGGGGATTGACAAAAGTCTTGTGGCCGGCAGCTGCCTGACGCTCATTGAGTGCAAGGAAATCCTCGCGGTGCATAATCACCTCGCCGCGCACCTCCAGCACTTCGGGCACTTCCCCCTTCAGACGCAACGGGATGGATCGGATGGTTTTCACATTGGCTGTGACATCCTCACCCTGAGCACCGTCACCGCGTGTGGCGCCGCTCACAAGCACACCTTTTTCATAGCGCAGATTCATTGCCAGACCGTCAAACTTGAGCTCACAGTCATATTCAACGGGCGGGTCACCGGCGTCAAGACCGAGCTCCGAGCGCACCCGGCGGTCAAACTCGCGGGCACCCTCTGCGGAAAAATCTGTTTCTGTGTGAATCGACAGCATGGGTCTGGCGTGCGTCACTTTGGCCAGATCACTGCGGACCGCCCCGCCGACACGCTGGGTGGGTGAGGAGGGACTCTTGAGTTCAGGGAAACGGTTTTCAAGCGCAACGAGCAGATTAAACACCCGGTCATATTCCGAATCGGGCACGCTCGGCTCATCGAGCACATAGTACTCGTAGCTCCAGCGCTCGAGCTTATCCTCACAATCACGCATCAGTCGGGGCGCTTCTTCAGGCGGGCAGTCCCGGGCCTCACGGGTTCCATCAAAATCGAGCGTATCAGTGTTATCCATTCCAGTCTCTTTTACACAAAAAAAGCCGGTCTCCGCTTCTGGAAAACCGGCTGAGAATTCGCTTACGGCATCAGCTGCCCGTCTTCACAGAAAGACTAGGCACCACGGGCGAAGATCCGTGTAGCACGTTCACTGCCGGCATCCACCCCGTGCTGATGCATCATCTTCATGCGTTCTTTGAGCTTCTTTTCAAGCCCGATCGCATAAAGGGTATTCACAGGCGTCCTGTCAGAGTCAAGCCAGAAGCCCTGCAGATGGTTGCTGAGGTGGTTCGCCAGCGAGAAGAACCGCTGCAGATCACCGCGGGTGAAATTCACGAGCGGCACATCCAGGGAGAATTTCACGCACTGTGAATCCACAAACTTCATCACCATCGAAGGTTCACGCGTTGACGGATCCACCCGGTATTCCCACTGCGAATTGGCATGACGGAAACCGGCCTCTTTGGCAACACGTGCGAGCTGATCGGCACTGAATCCCTTCTCGCTGTCCTGAGGCACAAAAAGGAAATCGACCATCATGTCAAAGTAATTGATAAAGCGGCGGGTCTGCTCGGCAAGCATAGGCACACGCTCAATATCAGCAGAGCTTCTCACGTCAACATCATTATGCGCGGCAGCCTGCTCGAGAACCTGCAGCACCTTCGAAGCGGCCACCGGATCAAGCATACCTTCGCGGTTGGCCATGACCACGGCCACCACAATATGTTCGGCCTCAATGGGGAGATGTCTCGGCGAGTAGTAGAGCTTGTCACGGCTACTTCGTGCCCACAGATTCAGCTGCAGGGGCAGCTTCAGCTCCGTGAGCTCAAGCCACAGGGACTGCATTCCGCCAATGGAGAAAACCTTTCCGGTCTGGGGCGTCATCTCAAGCACCCACTGCACACCGGCATCCACCGGTGCCTTGGGGTAGCCCTTGAGATCCTCGGACGAGAGCCCCTCCTCCTGCTTACGCTCTTTCTCCAGCAGCTCATAGACCGGAGGATCCTGCGAAGGCTGTCCGTCCGTCACCTTCTTTTCATCAACTTCAGGCGGCGGGTTCATGAGCACATCGGGCACTTCGCGGTTACGCTCTTTTTCGCGTTCGCGAATTCTCCTCTCCTCGCGTTTGGATCGCCAGAAAAAGAATCCGATCACCACAAGGGCTGCAACGATTAAAACAATAAGCGTCTGGTCTAATTTCATATTCTTTCGGCGATTTATCTGTCGCCCCAGCTGATTTTTTTCTTTCGCTCTCTCCGAAGGAGAAAAGCGTGCACATTAACGGGTTATTTTAGCAAATGCCACCTGCAGTGATCCGACCGGATCCGGGCACAGAAAGAAAAAATTAGTAGCAGTCTGTATTTACTGCGCCATTCTCGCCGCCTCTTCAATATCCACACTGACCACGCGGGACACCCCCGGTTCACGCATCGTTACCCCGACGAGCGCCTGCGCATACTCCATTGTGATGCGGTGGTGCGTAATCATCAGGAACTGTGTCTCGGCACTCTGGGCCCGGCACATACCGGCCAGACGGGCCTGATTCGCCTCATCGAGCGGCGCATCCACTTCGTCGAGCAGGCAGAACGGAGCGGGATTGAGTTTGAAGAGCGCAAACACCAGGGCTGTGGCCGTGAGTGCCTGTTCGCCGCCTGAAAGCAGCCTCAGCGTTGAGTTCTTTTTCCCCGGCGGCTGCGCATGCACCTCAAGGCCGGCATTGAGAATATCGTCACCGACGAGCTCAAGGGTGGCAGTGCCGCCACTGAACAGATGACTGAAGGTGGCGGCAAAGTTCGCTTTAACCGTCTCAAAGGTATCACGCATTGTCATGCGCGTTTCATGATCGATCTTGCGGATGGCCTCCTGAAGCGTGCTGATCGCCGCCTCCAGGTCAGCAACCTGTTCACGTGTGGTTTTGAGCATCTGTTCGATGGCCTCAAGATGCGCCTTGGCCGCATGGTTGATCGGACCGAGCGCTTCAATTTCAGCCATGAGTTTGAGAACGCGGTTTCTCACGCCGGACGCTTTCGCCTTATCCTGCTCGAGTGCGGCAGCAAGTGCGATGCGATCGGCACCGAGCTCCGTGAGCCGTTCAGAGAACTGCTCGCGCAGACTGAGTTTGTTCTGCTCATCAACTCTCATCTGACCGATGGCTTCGGTTTTCGGGAGAATCTCAGCCTGTTCGGTTTTGAGCTGCTCCATACTGGCCTGCTGCAGCGCACGTTTCTCTTCGAGAGCCTGGCTGGCCTTTTGCGCCTTCGCCTCGGCAAGTTTGAATTTCTCGAGCGCTTCACCCAGTACGGCAGTCTCTTTGATATGTCTGAGGGCGGCATCCTCCTGACGGAGTTTTTCCTGGCGGGCGAGCTCACGCTCGCAGTCCTCACGCAGATCCGAGAGCGTCTGCACACCGTCGGTCTGTGCGCGGCTCATTGCCTCGAGAGAGGTTCGCAGCACGGCAAGTTCACGACGCTTTTCGTTGAGCTGAATCTCCGCAAGCCGGAGCGTGTCAGCCGACCGGTCCGCACGCAGTTTGGCCGCGTGAACCTTTTTCTCCGCCTCTTCAAACGCCTCCTCGCGCGTGGCGAGTATTCCGGCAGCCTCTTCTATGCGCTCAAGGCTGGCCTTGTGTTCTTTTTCCAGTTCGCTGCGGTCGCGCTGCATATCAGCATTACGCTGACGCCACACATCCCACTTTTCCTCCAGAACACGAAGTGCAAGCTTGGCCTCGGACTCCTCGCGCCGCACGACATCACGCCGGGCGGAAACGGTTTTGAGTTCCGACTCCGCTGACTGCGCTGCGCCTTCAAGGGTGTCACGTCTGTTTGAGAGCCGGTCGAGCGTCTCCTCAGCTTCAATCAGGGCCGCCTGCGCCCTCTCGAGCGCCATACGTTCAGCAAGTGTTCTGTGTTCGCCTGCACCTTTGGCCCAGTACTCAATCCCGGCACGGGAAACCGTGTCCCCCTGCGGCGTAATGAGTCTTTCTCCGGGACCGAGCGCTTCGCGCAGGGAAAGCCCCTCACGAATGGAGTCAACACACCACAGCCCGCTGAGCCACTCATCAAGCGCACGACCCACTGCGGCGTCGGAGGTTTGAATCTTTTCTCTCAGTGCGCACCATCCGGGATGCGGCACACCGGCCGGTACCGTGTATTCCGCACGGGTTTCAATAAAGGAAAGCGGCGCCGGCGGGCGATGTTCGGTATACACCGCAGACTGGATCATTCGCAGCAGAATACTGTCCGTGCGGCAGCCGAGAATCGCGTCCGCCGCATTCACCCAGTCCTCCTGCACCGTAATGGTTTCATGCAGACGGCGAAGCCCTTCAAGGCCCTGCGCCTGCTCGAAGTCGGCAAGCTGCTCGCTGCCGAGGGTTTCCTCGCTGCGCTGCTCAAGCGTCTCAACCTTGGCCAGACATTCTTTCTGATAGCTCAGTCCCGTGAAATACGCCTCTTTCGCGGCATCTGCCTCTGCGCAGGCCTCACGGGCGGCACGCTGGGTCATATCAAAGGATTCGTTGAGCGTATCGAGCGTATCCGTGAGTTCCTCATGACGATCGCGGGCCGCATTGAGCTCGTCCTCCGAGGGGGCAACGATTTTACGGGCACTCTCGCGGAGCCGCTCCAGTCGGGACTCGAGTGAGCGGCTTTCCTTTTCCGCCTCTGCCGCCCCGGCCCGGGCGGCCTCAAGCTCACGGATCTCCACAGCCAGCGATGACTGTGCTGCGGAAAGTGCTCCCCTGTCAGTATTGACCTGATCCCGGGCACGCTCTACACTGTCCTCGCGGCCTTCAATTTCATCCTCAAGGATATCCACCCTGTCACTGGCATCCTCCAGCGACTCACGGCCTTTGGCCTGAACCTCCTCGAGCCTGGAGAGCCTCTCGGACTTCCGTTTGTGTTCAGCCTCACTTTCGGCGAGCGCCGTGGCGATCACGCGAAGCCGCTCCTCACGGCGGCGCTCTTCGCTTTCCTGCAGTGTCAGATGTTTTTCAGCCTGACGCAGCTCTGCTGACGCCTGCTGAGCAGCGGCCTCGAGCGGTGCAATATCGAGCTGCGTGAGTCTGATGCTGCGGTCGGCCTCTTCTATGCGGCGTTTGTGTTCTTCAAGTTCCGCCTCTGCCCTGGCGCGCTTTGCTGCGAGCTCATTAGCCGCTTTTCTCGCGTCCTCATACTGAATGAAGTACCAGAGTGATTCGGCCTGGCGTTTCTCGTCATTGAGCGCCTGCCAGCGGTCAACAAGCTCGGCTTCACCGCGAAGCCGCTCATGTTCCTCCAGTTTGATGGCAAGCGCATCCTGAACACGTTCGAGGTTGCTCTGCGTCTGAACAATGAGCTGTTCGGTTTCTCGACGGCGCTCACGGTAAAGCGATACGCCCGCGGCCTCTTCGAGGTACACGCGCAGCTCTTCGGGTTTGGCTTTGATAAACGAGGAAATCATCCCCTGAGAGATGATGGCGTAGCTCTTGGGGCCGAGTCCGGTCCCCATGAAAATATCGAGCACGTCACGACGCCGGACCTGCTGCTGATTGATGAAATACTGTGACTGACCGTCAGAGGTCACCACGCGCTTGACAGTAATTTCCGCGTACTCGCCCCAGGGGCCTTTCACGCGGCCGTCCTCATTGGTGAGCAGCAGTTCCACCGAGGCCCGTCCGAGCGGCTTGCGGTTGCTCGAGCCGGCAAAAATCAGCTCCTTCATGGAGCTCGAGCCGCGCAGCTCCGAGAGGCGGGCCTCACCGAGAACCCAGCGCACAGCATCGATAATATTGGACTTACCGCAGCCGTTTGGCCCCACGATCCCGGTGAAAGGACGTTCAAGACTCACCGTGACAGGGTCGGCAAAACTCTTAAATCCAGCAATTTTGATATGGCGAAGCCGCAAATCGAACTCCAGACAAAGGTATCGGGCCGGTGCGCAGAATATGCGAAGCAGACAGAGGTTGACAGTGGACAAAGGCTGAGCGGAGAGTGAAATTCTCACTCAGTCACACCATTGTACTCAAATTGAATGGCACTACTGACAAAATGCTTCAGAGCACCGCCGTTATAATGTGCGCAACTTTTCTGTTTCACATTCAGGTGCCAGTGTGCGCGGTCTGCCCTCCAAAGAGTCTCCCGTAAAAAACGGGGCCGGGCTGTCCGCAAAATGCGCCCGCGGCTCACTGACACTCTTCCGGACAGGATTTATGTACGAAATTACCCCCTTACTTGATGACCCGATCCGCAACCTGAAAACGATCCGCGATGTGTTTCGCTGGGCGATTTCGGAAATGGAAACGGCGGATCTGAGCTACGGTCACGGCTCCCCCGACTCCTACGAAGAGGCCTCTTTTCTGGTGTGCCGCGGCCTTAAACTGCCGTTTGAGCATTTTGAGGAGTTTCTTGACTCGCATCTCACGCAGAGTGAGCTCTCACGGCTCGTGCACATGGTTGACCGCCGCGTGCATGACAAGACGCCTGTTGCCTATCTGCTCAAGGAAGCCTGGCTCACAGAACATATGTTCTATATTGATGAGCGTGCACTGATTCCGCGCTCATACATCGCCGAGCTGATCGAAGAGGATTTTGAACCCTGGATTGAAAACCCCGATGAAATCGGCACCGTGCTCGACATGTGCACGGGCTCGGGCTGTCTGGCCATTCTCGCGCAGGGTATTTTCCCGAACGCCAGCGTCACCGGTGCTGATCTTTCCGCTGACGCACTTGAAGTGGCCCGGAAAAACCGTGAACTCTACGGTATGCAGGACACGCTTGAACTCGTGGAAAGCGATCTCTTTGCCAACCTCGAAGGCCGCCGCTTTGACCTGATCATCTCCAACCCGCCCTACGTCACGCAGGCCGCCATGGACGCACTGCCTGCCGAATACCGCCACGAGCCCGCCATGGCGCTCGGTGCCGGGGACGACGGCATGGACATCGTCCGGCGCATGCTTCCTGAAGCACGCCACCATCTGACGGAAAACGGCCGGATGATTGTCGAGGTCGGTGACGGCGCCGCTGCTGTTGAAGCGCTCTTCCCGGGGCTTGACATCATGTGGCTCGTCACCTCCGGCGGCGACGATCAGGTCTTCCTTGTCACTAAAGACGCTCTTGACGAATACTTTGGCAGCTGAGCATGCTTCGACTCAATCACGTATCTCTGGCCCGGGGCACGCGTGTGCTCTACCGGGAGGCCACTCTTATTGCCAGTCCGGGAGAGCGCATCGGTCTTGTGGGCCCCAACGGCTGCGGCAAGTCCACGCTTTTTGCCGCCATTCTCGGTGAAATCACCACAGAGGCAGGCGACATCGAATGTCCTGGCGCAGACCGGATTGCCCACGTTGCACAGAGCTTCAAAGTCGAGGACACAACCGTGCTCGATTTTGTGCTCGCCGGTCATGAACCGCTCATGCAGGCCAAGGCGAAACTTGCCGCTCTGCAGGCGGCTCCTGCCACCACGGAGCGCTACAACCTCGATCTGGCACAGGCGATTGCCAACGTGGCGGAACTCAACGAGGGCGCAATTGTCGCTCAGGCGCAGACCATTCTCGCCGGTCTGGGCTTCTCCGGCAGTGATGACACCCGGCAGGTGGCTGACTTTTCCGGCGGCTGGCGCAACCGTCTGGCGCTTGCCCGCGCTCTGATGCGCCCTGCCGATCTGCTGCTGCTCGACGAACCGACAAACCACCTCGATATCGACTCGCTCATCTGGCTTGAACAGTGGCTGCGCCATGTGCAGGCTACCGTTATCATCATCTCGCACGACCGCGAGTTTCTTGACCGGGCCGTCAATACCATCTGGGCTGTGGAAGACAACACCATCACGCACTACAGCGGTAATTACAGCGATTACGAAGTGCAGCGTATTGAAAAACTCAGGGTGCAGAACGCGGCCGCCAAAGCCTATGAGCGCGAAGCCGCCCATCTCTCCGCCTTTATTGAGCGCTTCCGTGCCAAGGCGACCAAGGCCCGTCAGGCGCAGTCGCGCATCAAGATGCTCGAAAAGCTGCAGAGTGTCGAACCGGTGAGAGCAAAACGCGAGTGGCGTTTTGAGTTTCTCAAACCGGAACGTCTGCCGGAGCATCTGGTAGATACTGAAGGGCTTTCGCTCGGCTACGCTGAGCATGCGGTTATCCGCGATGTCACCCTCTCGATCCGCTCGGGTGAGCGTATCGGCGTGCTCGGCGTCAACGGCGCAGGCAAGTCCACCCTTGTCAAGGGCATTGTCGGCGAACTCTCCCCGATGGCCGGAGAAATCCGCCGCGGTCAGGGGCTGGAGATCGGGTATTTTGCCCAGCATCAGCTCGATCAGCTCCTCCCGGGGGACACACCGCTCGAGCACCTGCGCAGAATCGCCCCTGATGTGCGCGAGCAGGAACTGCGCGATTTTCTGGGTATCTACCGCTTCTCCGGTGACTTTGCCACGAGCCCGGTCGGTCCGATGTCGGGCGGCGAAAAAGCCCGCCTTGCGCTTGCACTGCTCGCCTGGAACAAGCCCAATCTGCTGGTGCTCGACGAACCGACCAATCACCTGGATATGGAAACGCGAGAAGCCCTGACGATGGCCCTCTCCACTTATGAGGGTGCGGTGATGATCGTCTCGCATGACCGTCATCTGCTTCGCGCCACCACAGACCGTCTGATTCTGGTTCACGAAGGTGAGGTGAGTGCCTATGACGGCGACCTCGACGACTATGCCGCCCTCGTGATCGAGCACCGCCGCGCCACCAGCCGGCAGGAAAAAGAAGCACAGCGTGCGCAGAAAGAACCGGTGATCAACAAAAAGGAAGCCCGGCGTCTTGAGGCGCAGGAGCGTCAGCGGATTGCCGCCCTGCGCGCCCCGCTCCAGAAAGAGCTCAGCCGTATCGAAAAAGCGATGGCAAAAGCCAATGATCAGATTGCCGAACTTGACAAACGTATGGCCGAGCCTGACTTCTACACCTCTACGCCCAATGAGGAGGTGGCGGCTGTACTCAAGGCGCACGGGGAACTCAAACCCCGAATCGAAGCACTCGAACTCGAGTGGCTTGAGGTTTCAGAAAAAATCGAAGCCATCATCTGAACGCGCTTTCCTGACTGCTCTTCAGGCATGCACCAGCGCCGGCAGGTGCATGCCTCTTTTGTCCTGCTCTAGATGCTTATGCCTAGGCGCATTTGCCTAAAAGTCCCTGAAATAACGGCAGATTTGAGGTATTACCACAATACCTCAAGCGGTTTCATGCCAGAATGATCCTACCGGAAACAACACCGCCCACTAAGCCAGGTCTGATGTCGGGCACCATGAAACCAGTTTTGAGGAAACAAACGATGTCTATCTCCAAGCGCTTATTTGTCAAGAGCCTTGTGGCTGTCACTATTGCCGGCACTCTCGTGCTTTCGGGCTGCGGCAAGGAAGAATCCAAAACGATCAAGGTCGGCGTGACCGCCGGTCCGCATGCCGCCATTGTCAATGCCGCGGCTGAAGTGGCGAAAAAACGCGGTCTCGATGTGAAGGTGGTGGAATTCACCGACTACCTCTCCCCGAACAAGGCACTCGCCGAAGGCAGCCTTGATGCCGACGTCTACCAGCATCAGCCTTTCCTTGACAACTTCAACGCCCAGCAGGGCACGAAGCTCGTGAAGGTCTCCGACGCGGTGGTTCAGCCCATGGGCTTTTACTCCAAGACGATTCATGATCTGAAGGATGTTAAGGATGGTGCCACGTTCACGATCCCGAACGATCCGTCCAATGCCGGCCGTGCACTGCTGCTCATTGAAGCCGCCGGTCTGATCAAACTCAAGCCCGGTCTTGCCTCCAAGGCCACGGTTAACGACATCACGGACAATCCCAGAGGGCTGAAGATTCTTGAGCTCGAAGCTGCCCAGCTTCCGCGCAGTCTCGATGATGCCAACGTGGCCGTGATTCCGATGAACTATGTGCTCAGCTCCGGCCTGAAAGCCCGTGACGGTTTCTACTTCGAGTCGCTCAAGGCGCCCTATGCGCTCATCGTGATCGCCGCCCGTCCGGACAATGCGCAGAGCGAAGGCGTGAAAGCCTTTGTCGATGCGTACCGCTCGGCTGAAGTGAAGGCCTTCATCGAGAAGACTTTTGACGGTGCCGTGCGCGCCACCTGGTAAGCTCGGGCAAGGTGTGACTTTTGCGGGACAGTGCACAGCGTGCACTGTCCTTTTTTTCTCGGAAGGGACAAAAAACTGCCGGCGCTTCCCAGCGGAACAGCTGTCCGCCGGAGAGCGCCGGTATGTGTGAGAGAGGACGCCTGTAGCTGCAATGTACTGAGCGGAAAATCCGCTCCCGCAAGTGCCTGCCTCAACGGTTCAGAAGACAGAATCCCTTATTTGCCGGCGGAGAACCACTTGGCATAGATTCTGTCGTAGGTGCCATCGGCCCTGACGGCGTCAAGCGCCTTGTTGAGGCGTTCCACAAGCGCTGTGTTCTTCTTGTTGACCGCAAAGCCGTACTGATCCTCGGAGAGCACGACCGGAACCTCCTGAAGATTTTTACCCTGAGCGGAATTCTGCTTCAGAAAGTATTCGTTCACAGGCTTGTCGTTGACCATGGCATAACAGCCGCCCTGAGAAATTTCAAGGAAGGCTTCAGCAGCGGAGTTGAAGGTGCGGATTTTCACACCGGGCAGTTTGGACATGTAGTGAGCACCGGCGGAGCCGATTTCAGCGCACAGCGTTTTTCCTTCAAGCTGCTTGGGACCTTTGATTTCAGCCGCGTGTTTCGCATGCGTCATAATCGTGAGCCCGGCATCGTAATACGGTTTGGTGAAGGCGACTTTAGCAGCGCGCTCGGGCGTGATGGTGAGTGCGGATACCGCCACATCGATCGATCCGGAGAGCAGTGCGGGAATCAGCCCGTCAAGCCCCATGGAATAGATCTGCGGCTCAAAACCGGCGCGTTTGCTGACGGCTTCGAGCAAATCGATATCAAAACCCACGTATTTACCGGAGGCGGAATCAAGAAATTCGAACGGCGGATAAACCGTTTCACTGCCGATTTTCAGGACTTCCGCGCCGGCGGCTGATGCGAAGCATGCAGCACTTACCGCAAGTGCAACTGCAATGTTTTTGATGGACATACCTTAGGTTCCTTTTCCTGTTGTTGTACTGGATTGTTTCGGTTGGATCTCACAGCAGCAGAGTGCTGCAGATCCCGGGCGAGCGGCCACATTGCAGAAGAGCCGTACGCAAATTCCATTCTAGGACAAGGCGGTATCTAAAAAGGCACGTACCTAGCGTATCCACCTAGGAGAAAGTATTAACCTGAGGCGTTTTAGCGCAAAAAGACCTGAAATTCTCCGGTTATGCCTGCAGATCAGTTCCGTTTGGCGTCTGCGGCACGACCGGCAAGTACGAAGGAAAGTCCGCCGATAATCACCGGCGAGAGCAGAACCGCCACAAAAGCACCACGCAGCGTAAAGACATCGGACAGCGCGCCGATCACCGGCGGCCCCATCAGAAAGCCGAGAAAAGAGATTGCACAGACCATGGAAATGGCGGCTGCAGGCGAGACCGTACTTAAGCGGCCTGCCATGGAGTAGCAGATCGGCACCACTGCAGCCATGCCGAAACCGACAAATCCGCTGGCGACAACAGCGCAGGTGTAGCCTGGCGAGAACACCAGCAGTGCGAGGCCGGCAGCCATGGAAAGCGCAGAGACTCTCAGAACCGGAATTTCGCCGTAGCGGTTGATAAAGCCGTCAGCCACAAACCGTGCGCAGACCATCAGCAGCATGCAGCTCAGGTAGCCGGAACGCGCGCTGAAGCCATCCTCTCCAAGTACGGACACAAAGTAGACGGAGTTCCAGTTGTACATGGCGCCTTCGACAAGCATGCTGCCGAAACCGACCGCTCCGAGCACAAGCAGTATCGCATCAGGCATCTGCCAGCGGCGCACCGAACTTTGGGACGGCTTTTTCAAATCCTCCTGCATAAAGTGCCGGCTGCAGAAACGTGCACAGAAGACGGCCAGAACAAAAATCAGCGTAAAGTGCCACACCGGCGGCACATGCAAACCGGCCATCACACCACCTGCCAGACCGCCGAGCACACCGCCCATAGACCAGCAGCCGTGCACTTTGGCCATAATTGAGCGCTGATAGAGATTTTCAACCTGCAGCGCCTGTGTGTTGACGGAAATACTGAGCAGGCTGTAGCAGACACCAAAAAGCATCAGCACGGCAAACAGCATTCTGCCGTCACCTGCCGCCCCCAGTGCAATCAGCACAGCCGGGTGCAGCAGCATCGCGGTGAGAGCCACCCGCCGGGAGCTGAAACGCCGTACCAGCGACGGTGTGATCATCATGGCGATAAACTGACCGAGCGGTGTGGCAAAAAGAGCGTACCCGAGCTCGGCATTGCTCAGTCCGAGATTCGCCTGCACATCCGGAATACGCGCCGCCCAGCTGGCAAACACGGTACCAAGAATAAACATTCCTAGACTTGCTGCCAGCCTGTGCCAGGCTTTAGGTTCCTGAGGACGGAACTGTTCGATAAATTTTCCGGCTTGCATAATAATTTCCGTTTCTCCTGAGCAGAGTATTCTGACACTTTTTGAAGATAGCGGCGAAAAGCATTTGCCTGAAAACGACGGATTCGAGCAAAATAGAAGAATTCCTGACGGGAGCTGATTTTCCGTCGCTGAGCATTCTCAACACAAAGAAGCAAAGAAAATGGACATCAAAAAGGACTGGTTTACTGCCACGCTCACCGATGCGTACGAAAGTCTGGGTGAGGCAGTGGAAATGCTGGAATCGGGCGACCATGAAGACGCCGAGGACGTGCTGCACAACAAGCTTCTGCACGTCTATGCAAAACTCAATTACGCCGTCAACACGGCCTATCTCGGCGATTCAGCACTGGAGGTGATGGATGAGGATGCACTGATCGCCTGGCCGGACGATATGCCGTTTTACTACGAGAGTCCCGTGGACGAAGACGATAACAGCGACAGCCACAACAACTGAAGCTGCAATGTGAAAACCGCGGCCTGGCGCCGCGGTTTTTTTCAGACTCAGTCGCGAATATCGCGCAGCCGCCAGCCCAGGGCAAAAAGCAGGCCGAAGTAGATCACTGCAGCGGCGCCAACCATAACAGCCACACCGGCGGCACGAATGGTCCAGCTTACCGCGGTCCAGTCCCAGCCGGTCTGCCCCCAGTACAGGGCCGCCCCCATGAGGGCAGCCGAGAAAATAATCTTTGCAAAGAACATGCACCAGCCCGTCTGCGGGGTATAGATAGCCCGCTTTTTCAGCAGCACAAGCAGCGTGCCGGCATTAAACAGACTTCCTATCCCCACCGAAAGTGCCAGTCCCGCCTGAGAAAAAAGCGGCACCGAAACACAGTTGACCAGCTGCACGCAGATAAGACTCCAGCAGGCCACACGCACAGGAGTACGGATATCCTTTCTGGCATAAAAGGCGGGGGCCACAATCTTGAGCGCAATCAGTCCCAGAAGCCCGACGCTGTAGCCGACCACGGCTGCGGCCGTCTGATGCACGTCCGCCGGACTGAACTGTCTGCCCTGGAAAAGAAAGGCGACAAGTGCATCAGCGGTGAGCCACAGACCGACAGCCGCAGGCACGCCGACGAGCACCACAAGGCGCAGCGCCTTGTCAAGCAGACGGTTGTAGCGCTCAACATCCCCTCTGGCATATGCCTGAGAGAGTCCCGGGAGCAGAACAGTCCCGAGCGCCACACCGAGCAGCGCCGTGGGGAATTCCATCAGACGGTCGGCGTAATTGAGCCATGTGACAGCCCCTTTTTCCAGATGCGAGGCGATATTGGTATTGATCAGAATCGAGAGCTGGGCCACCCCGACACCAAAGAGTGCCGGCACCATGAGTTTCATCACCCGGCGTACATCAGCATTGGCAAAAGCGGCTGAGGGGCTGACAAAACGAAAGCGGATCCCTATGCGCCTCAGAGCCACAATCTGTGTGCCGAGCTGCAGCACACCGCCGGCGATCACAGCGATGGCCAGTGCCCAGATAGGCGAGGAAAGACGCGGTGCAAGAAGAACGGTTGAGACGATAAAACTGATGTTGAGCAGTACCGGCGTAACCGCAGGAATCGCAAAATGCTTCCATGAATTGAGAATAGCCGCAGCAAAGGCCACCAGACTCATAAAAGCGATATAGGGAAACATAAAGCGCGTCAGCGCAACCGACAGATCAAACGCCTCCGGTGTGTCGGAGAGCCCGCCGGCGATTGCCCAGACGAGCAGCGGCGCAATCAGCACCCCGATCACACTCGCGATCAGCACAGCAATGGCCAGAGTGGTGAGCACATTATGGATAAACCGGTCGCACTCCCCGGCGGAACGGTTTTCCTTCACATCAGCGAGCATCGGCACAAAGGCCTGCTGGAATGCCCCCTCCGCAAAAAGACGCCGGAGCATATTCGGCAGACGGAATGCCGCATAAAATGCGTCGGTCTCGGCACTTGCGCCGAAATAGCGGGCGATCAGCATGTCACGGATCACACCGGTGATGCGACTGATCAGAGTAAGTCCGGAGACAAGCGCGGAAGATTTAAGCAGAGACATGTGGCGGCTGAGAAAAAATGAGCATTAGAGACGATTCAACGAAAGAAATTCTACCCGCAAACCCACCACTTGTCTTAGAAATCTGATATAGTCAAGGACTTTTCGGGGACTCTCAATTCTCACTCAAGTGCTCTGCCTTCTGTTCGGTCTCACAGGAGTCGCTCGGCACCGGGAAAAGAGGGCCACGATGATTAGCGAAGTCTTTGGTGTCATAGCTAAAAACCGCTTTGCCCTACTTCTCTGCACTAGTTGCTCTGCAGAAAGTCGGCAGGCGGCGTCCGATGCATCCTCAGGCCATCGGAACACCGAGATGGACAAATGAATGCGGGCTCTGTGCCTGCCTTCATATTCTCGAAACGCCGACTGTAAACCAATTTTTTAGGCAAGGAATTTTAAAAATGGCCAATACCAAGCAAGCTCGCAAACGCGCCCGTCAGAACGTTGCCCGTAATGCTCACCTCTCCGCTCAGCGCAGCCAGTACCGCACCGCCATCAAGGCTGTGCGCAAGCTCGTTGTCGCCGGCGACAAGGCTGCCGCTCAGGAAGCCTTCAAGCGTGCTGAATCCGTGATCGACACGCTCAAGGGCAAGGGTGTTCTGCACGCCAATGCTGCTGCTCGTCATAAGAGCCGTCTCTCCGCTGCTATCAAGGCTATGGCCTGATCGCATCCTCTCGCGGATGAGTAAGCACTGAATTCTGTTCAGTCTTAATCGGATAGGGGAAGTGAGATTCCCCACTTGCCCCTTCCACACCACCCACCGTA
>CAJJRX010000036.1 GCA_905194315.1 uncultured Sutterella sp.
AAAGAATATGGCAAAATTTGACAGAAACCCTGTCCAAAAATTTCATACCAGTTCATTATCTGCTGCTGCCGTTTTTTTCCGCGCAAAAAAAACGGTGCCCTCCTGCCTTGAGCAGGAAAAGGCACCGGGAGTCCAACGCGAGCGCTCTCAGAGCAGACTGATCAGCGCATCTGTCTGCGCCTCAGTCGTGGCCCAGCTCGTGACAATGCGGATTACCACCCGCTCATCGTCAAGACGCTTCCACTGCCCCACCACCGCCTTTGAGGCGATACGGCGGTACTGCTCGTCGCTCACCACCAGAAAGAGCATATTGCTCTCAAAGGGCACATAAAATTCCAGTCCCTTCTCTGCGGCAGCCCTGGCTATTTTCCGGGCGGCCCGGTGAGCATGCTCCCCGAGGCGCATATAAAGCCCACCGGTAAAGAGCGTCGCAAACTGGATGCCGAGCAGACGTCCCTTGGCAAGCATGGCACCGGTCTGTTTCATGGTGGTTCTGAAGTGCGGCAGCACCGAAGCGTTCTTTGCCACCACAGCCTCTCCGAAAAGGCAGCCCACCTTGGTGCCGCCGATGTAGAACACATCGGCAAGTCTGGCGATATCTTCGAGCGTGACATCGGTTCCCTCGCTTGCGAGACCGTAGGCAAGACGCGCCCCGTCGATAAAGAGCGGCAGATTGTAGCTCGCACAGATCGCCGCAATCGCCTCGAGCTCTTCGAGACGGTAGAGCGTGCCGTATTCGGTCGGATGCGAGATATAGACCATACCGGGCTGCATGAGCTGATCAGGCGCATGATCCCCCTGATACTCGCACATGAAATTCATCAAATTTTCCGCCGTCATTTTCCCGTCAACGGCCGGTATGGTGAGCACCTTGTGGCCGGAGGCCTCCACAGCGCCCCCTTCATGGCCGGTGATGTGCCCGGAGGCCACGCTCACCACCGCCTCATAGTTGCGAAGCAGCGCGCGGATCACGGTTGAATTGGTCTGCGTGCCGCCGACGAGCAGATGCACATCAGCCTGCGGATTGCCGCAGGCCGCAGCGATCAGTCCTCTGGCCTTTTCACTCCACGCATCAAGCCCGTAGCCCGGGGTCTGGTCAAGATTGGTGTCCGTTAAGGCCTGAAGAATTTCCGGGGCACAGCCCTCGAGATAGTCGCACTGAAAATAAAGCATGGTTGACTTTCCGATTTTTGTTAATGTGAGTGAATGCACTCGTAACAGCGTAGCGCAACAGGCATAATAACAGGCGAAGATTCTCACCCGCCTCTGGGAAAACCCTAAGGGCGGCAGCCGTCGCTGGGAGAGAACGGTCTCGGCAGAGGTCTTCAGCGGTTATTTCCACTCTATTTTCTACCGGAAACCTCCTATGTATACCAATCTTGTTAAAAAGGTGGCTGCCATCCACGATATGTCCGGCGTCGGCCGGGTTTCTCTGACAGCTGTCATTCCCGTTCTCTCCGCAATGGGTATTCAGGCCTGTCCGCTGCCGACCGCTCTGCTCTCGAGCCACACGCAGTACCCGGATTTCTCCTTTCTCGATCTCACCGACAACATGGTGGCGATGATCCGTGAATGGAAACGCCTTGATGTGCGTTTTGACGCCATCTATTCGGGCTTTCTCGGTTCGACCCGACAGATCGAAATCGTCGAGGGTTTCATCCGCGACTTCCGCCGTGAGGAAACCCTTGTGGTGGTGGATCCGGTGCTCGGCGACAACGGCAAACTGTACGCGACCTTCAACGATGACATGGTCAACGGCATGCGTCAGCTGGTGAGTTCGGCTGATGTGATCACACCGAACCTTACCGAGGCGTTCGCCCTGCTCAACCGTCCCTACCAGACAAGCCTCACCCAGGATGAGCTCAAGGGGCTGCTGACCGATCTCTCGGCCATGGGACCCAAGACCGTGATCATCACGAGCGTGCCGCTTGAGGGGGACGAACAGCACACGAGCGTGTGCGCGTACTCGACCGAAACAGACCGCTTCTGGCGGGTGACCTGCCAGTACATGCCGGCACACTACCCGGGAACGGGCGACACATTCACGAGCGTACTCACCGGGGCGCTGCTTCAGGGCGACAGCCTGCCGATGGCAATCGACCGCGCTGCACAGTTCATTCTGCAGGGTATCCGCGCCACCTTCGGCTACCGCTACGACCCCAGAGAAGGCGTGCTGCTCGAGCGGGTCCTCCCGAGCCTTGGAGAATCCCTCAAAAACAGCACCTACGAATGGTTCTGATCGTATAATTAGAGGCCTCCTTTTACGGGAGGCCTTTTGTTTTTTCCTGTTTTCCCGCTAACCCGCTTTCTGACAATGAATACCGCACCCACGAACACGCTTCTTGGCAAAGCCACCGAGTACGTCGACACCTATCAGCCCAAGCTGCTCACCCCGATCCCCCGCTATCTCGGCCGTGGTGCCCTCGCCGGCAACGTGCCTTTCAAAGGGGTCGACATCTGGCGTCTGTACGAAGTGACCTGGCTCAATGAGTACGGTCTGCCGCAGGCGGCAGCCGGTGAGATTCATGTGCCTGCAGCGAGCCCGTCGATTGTCGAATCAAAGTCTCTCAAGCTCTACATCGGCAGTCTCACGCAGAGCGTGTTCCCGAGTCTTTCCACCGTTGAAAACATCATCGCCCGGGACGTGGGTCAGGTCGTGGGGGAAACGGTCACGGTGAAGCTTTTCCCGATCGGTCAGTGGCATCAGAGTGCCGTGGATTTCGAAGGAGTGGTGCTTGAAGAGGAATACAGCGGGGATCGTCTTTTCAGAGACTATGAAGTCAATCCGGCGCTGCTCGCCCATGACCCCGCCACTGTGACAGTGAAGGAAACGCTCGTGAGTCACCTGCTGCGCTCGCGCTGTCCGGTGACAGGACAGCCTGACTTTGCAAGCGTGCGAATCGAATACGAGGGAGCGAAAATCGATCATACGGCTCTGCTCGCCTACATCGTGAGCTACCGTCGCCATCAGGGCTTTCATGAGCAGTGTGTCGAGAGTATCTACACCGACATCATGCTTCGCCTTAAACCGGCCTCGCTTTCCGTCTACGGCGCCTTCACGCGCCGCGGAGGCATTGACATCTCCCCGTTCAGAAGCACAACGCTCACGGCACCTGAAGCCGTTATCCGCGTCAGCCGTCAGTAACCGGACGCGGGCGGCTCCCAAAAAAAGCTCCCGGGCGGGACATTGCCGCGGGAGCCTTTTTTTAAGATGATGCGAATCAGCGCTTTCTGTAGCGGATCGTCTCAAAGCGCATCTCAAGCGCATCAATCATGAGCAGACGGCCGGCGAGCGTCTCGCCGATACCGGCTGCAAGCTTGAGCGCCTCACAGGCCTGAAGTGTGCCGACCACACCGGTGAGCCCCGAGAAGACCCCCACCCGTGAGGCCTTCACATCATTGGCGCCGTCATCGGGTTCAAACAGATCATCAAAACCGGGCGCCTCCGGATCGCGGTTGTCAAAGACTGTGACCTGACCGTTGAAACGGATGGCCGAGCCGAACACAAGGGGCTTTTTCGCACGCTGTGCGGCACGGCCTGCGGCCACACGGGTCTTGAGATTGTCGGTGCAGTCGAGCACCACATCCGCATCGAGCATCAGCTCATAGAGACGCTCTTCGCCGGCGAGTTCGTCAACGGGCACAATTTCTGTAAAGGGCGTATGTGCCGCAATCGTTTCCTTCGCGGAGACCGCCTTGTTCATCCCGACCCGGTCCGTGGTGTGCAGAAGCTGACGCGAGAGGTTTGTCACCGAGACCGTATCGTTATCGATCACGGTGATTTTCCCCGCACCGGCACCGGCGAGGTACAGAATGGCCGGACAGCCCAGCCCGCCCGCGCCGATCACGAGAAAGTGCGCTTTTCGGATGCGCTCCTTTCCCTCTTCGCCCATTTCCGCCAGAACGGTCTGACGGCTCAGTCGCTCGTCAATGCTGTCAATTTCCTGCACGCTGTCCTCCGTTGGATGAGGCCGGTTCTGTGTTCAGAAAAACAGACCGGCTGATTAATTCAGTTCCTGAGAATTCACTCTAGCACAAGCCGGCGCAACGCCACTACACCGGTTGTGTTAAGTCCTTGGACAGGTGCGTGAAGAAGACCTGACATTTTTCAGCCATTGCGTCGGGATTTAGTGGCAAAATACGCTTCCTCTGTACTGATTTGAAATACTGCGTGTGCCGCCAGAAAGAACCTCTTCTGCACAAGAGCGCTGGTCCCCCGGGCGGCACGCGCCCGAAGAAAATGTCTGAAACAACTCAACACGCCGCATCCGGCTCTTTTCGCGTCTGGCTTCCTGTTCTGACGCTCTCGCTGTGCGCCTTTATCTTCAACACCTCTGAATTCATTCCTATCGGCCTGCTGGTCGATATCGGCCGGGACTTCGGCACCTCCGAAGCCCAGACAGGGTGGCTGGTGACCGCCTATGCCTGGGTGGTGGCAGTGATGTCCCTGCCCCTTATGCTGCTTGCCTCCAAAATGGAACTGCGCCGCCTGATGCTGCTTGTGGTCGGTGTCTTTTTTGTGAGTCACATCTTCTCTGGCATCGCCTCCAACTACTGGATGCTGCTCGCAAGCCGTATCGGTGTGGCCTGCTCGCATGCGATCTTCTGGTCGATTGTGAGTCCGCTCGCTGTGGAGGTCGCTCCCGCGCGGCGTCGCTCCACCGCTCTGAGCATGGTGGTTGTCGGCTCAAGCGTGGCCATGATTTTCGGCCTTCCTCTCGGACGCATTCTCGGTCTGATGCTCGGCTGGCGCATGACCTTCCTCAGTATCGCCGTCCTGGCGGGCCTTGTGCTCATCTGTCTGATGAAACTCTTTCCGAAAGTCAGCAGCAGCGATACGGTGGCGCTCTCTGAGGTTCCCGCACTTCTGACCCGCCGTGTGCTTTTCGGCATTTATGTCATGACACCGGTTGTGATGACCGGTAACTTCACGCTCTACAGCTACATTGAGCCGTTCCTCGCGCAGACCGCCGGCTTCTCCGAAGAGCTCATCACCTGGACGCTGGTGGCCTACGGGGCCATCGGTCTGGTGGCCAGCTGGCTTTTCTCGCGCTACTTTGACAGACAGCCCCGGGTCTTTATGATGGCCGCTCTGCTCGGCATGACAGCCACCCTGCTGATTGTGAAGGCTTCTACAGCCACTGCGCTGAGCGTCTTTGCGCTGTGTCTGCTCTGGGGATTGTGTGTGACGTTCTACAACCTCACCTTCCAGGCCGTGATCATTGCAGCCGCCCCCAAAGGCACAGCCGTGGCCATGTCGGTCTTCTCGGGCATCTACAACATCGGTATCGGCAGCGGTGCTCTCGTGGGCGGACTTGTGCTCACCCACCTCAGCATCGGCTCGATCGGCTATGTGGGCGGCGCGATTACCGGACTCGGTGCGCTCTGGGGACTCAGTGTGGTGCTGCCGGCGGCACTGCCCTATCTGATGCAGTCCCGCCGCACGGCGGCCTCTGAGAGCTGACAGCGCTCAGTGACCGGAAGAAAAAACGGAGACCGCCCGGGCGGCCTCCGTTTTGTTTTTCTCAGTGTCCGTCAACACTGTTGACGAGATTCATCCGCATAATCGCACGGTGTTTACTCCCGTCGAGACGCTCCAGATCGAAGCAGTCGCCGTCAACCGTCGGGAACTCCGCCAGATAGGCATCAATCCGGGCAATGTCTTCCGGTTCAAGTCTGGTGCGGATCAGTTTTTCGAGATCCGCCACATGCTTCGCGTTTCTCGTTCCGACAATTGCCGCCGCAACGCACGGGCGCGAGAGCGTATAGAGCGTGGAGACAGTGGAGATACCGACACCGTGGCGCTCACCGATGCGCGCGAGCAGCGCGAGCAGCCCCTGAAAGCCTTCCCAGCGCAGACTGTCCTCAATCACGAGGGCGTACTTCACAAGCGAGCGGTTTTCAAGTCCTTCCACACGCGGCGCTCTCTGACCGAACCACTTCTCCGACAGGAATCCGCCGGCCACACTGCCGTAGCAGAGCAGCTTCACACCGTGCTGCTCACAGAGCGCCTGCATGCGAAGCGCGGGACGTCTGTCGAGCACCGAATACTGCACCTGATTGCTGACCACCGGAATGCCCGCATCGAGCAGCGCCTCCAGCGCCCGGGCATTCATGTTCGTGGTGGCAATGCCGCGGATGAGCCCCTTTTCCTGAAGCCGGACCAGGTGATGCGCGGTTTCAATCATGCCCGGCACCGCATAATCCCACCAGTGAAACTGCACCAGATCAAGCCGCTCAACGCCGAGACGCTGACACGAGCGGGTGATGATCCGTTCAACGTAGTCATAGTCAACCTGCGCGAGATCATTGAGATCAGGAACAAACTTGGTATGGATCTGCGGCACGCTCAGACCGGCGGCACGACGCTCCCGGATGATGCGGCCGTAGAAATCCTCCACACCGGTGTAGATATCCGCGCCGTCAAACGTATTGAATCCCAGATCGAGCAGCGTGGTGAACGCACGGCGGGCCTCCTGCTCATCCACAGGCGCCTTAAGCGCATGCCCGGTGGAGAGCTGCCAGCCGCCGCCGATCACGGGCGGAATACGGTAACCGGCATAGAGGCTTCTGGGCTGATGGACAATTTCTTCTGACATTTTTTCCTTCCTCAGTTTGTGTTCTCGTTTCCGTCAAGCGGCACCACAGTACAGTCGGCGTGACTGAGCACGCGTTTTTTCTCACGGGTGATGCGGAATTTTGCCCCGCAGTTCGGATCCGGACAGGCGATAAGCGCATCCGTGCTCATCCAGTCATGCGGATGAGTCGGACGCTGCTTGGCAGGCAGCAGCGGCAGAATGGCCGAGAGCGCGTACATCGAAAAGCGTCCGCCTTCAGGAAAGACCAGATCCTCTCCTTCAACCAGAAAACCGCTCCCTTTGTGGTGCCGGCAGACAAAATTGTCACCCTCCACGGTTACCTTCAGATCGTACAGCTCGAACGTATCATCTTTTTTCTCTGTCATGACTAGAGTCCTATCGTTTGAATGTCAGCCTGCGGCTCCGGCGGGCGCCACCGTGCGTACGCGACCTATGCCTGTAAGGATACTGCCGGAGAAGACTGCAAAGAGCGCAAGCGGATAAAAAGCACCGAAAAGAATATCAGTCGGGCCGAGCTGAACGGCATCGGACTTGGCCACTGCCAGCGTGATCAGCACGAATGCGGAGAACGGACAGAGCACGGGCAGACTGTTGGCGAAGCCGCTCAGCAGATGAGAGCGTCTCTCGGCTGCCACACCGCATTCGATGCCAAGGCGGTCGGTGAGTGTGCCGACAAGCGCACAGGAGGCGGAAGTCACACCGGCAAAGAGCACGGTCACAATCATGGTCAGTGCGGCAAGCAGCATCTCAAAGCCCTGTGCGCGCATGGGCGCCTCACCGCTGCGGCGCGAGAGCACCTTCATGAGGGCCGCTTCAAGATCAGCACGGGCAACCACACCGGTGTAGCCAAAGAGCATCAGACAGAGCAGCACGATACCGGCCATATTGTTGAGACCGGCATAAAGGAAACCGGCGGGCGTGCCGTTTTCGATGTGAAAAACCGTCTCAGGCGTAAAAAGTCCGGCAAGCAGTCCGAGCGGAATACCGGTGATCAGACCTGCGGTGATGGCACGCAGAATGTCACGCGTGAAGACAGCCACGGCAATGAGTACGCCGACAGGCACGAGCATCAGCAGCCCTTTCAGCGAGGCTGCCGCACCGGCCGCGGCAGCAGCCGGCGCAGTGTGTGTACCGAGCAGCGCGTAAAGCGGCAGACAGAGCACGAGCGCTATCAGCGCATACGGCAGACGCGAGCGCACGACATCCGCCACCTCGGCACTTTCACCGTTTGCATGGTGCTGGGTGAGCGTCGAAATAATCGTCACATCACTGACCGGTGCGAGGTTGTCACCGAAGACGGCCCCCGACATGATGGCACCGGCCACAAGCGCGGGATCCGCCCCGAGCGCAACGCCGGCGGGAAAGAAAACCGGAGTGGCGGTGAGGATCGTCCCGATCGAGGATCCGGTCGCGGTTGCCATCAGTGCGCTTGCAAGCAGCACGAAAACCGTGAAGGCCGCCGGCCCGAAACCAAGCGAGAGTCCCAGTCCGGTGATGGCCTGAGAGAGACCGCCCGCCTTCATCATCGCCGAGAAAACACCGGCCGACAGGAGCAGCACGACAACGGTGGCGGAGACCTCACTGGCGATGCCGCTCATTGCCGCCTTCCAGTATTTCGCCTGCTCCCGGGCAAGCAGAGAGCCCAGAAACAGCATAACAAAGCCGATAAGCGCCAGCGCGGTAAGGTCAAAAGCCTGCGCGCCGATAAACAGATACACCGTTGCGGCCAGGAAAAAGAGAATCGGCAGCAAAATGGTGAGCGTGCCGCCATAGAATTTCACGCTGGTGTTCTCAGTGCTGGTTGTCGTCATGTTGCTCAGTCCTTCAGTAGAAACGGAAACCGGTTATCCACTTTGCGAAGCGGTACTGACGGGAGTGAGGTGATGGGTGTTCTGGGGAAATTTCAGATCGGCTGCCACACTCAAACCCGCCTGAAGGGGTCTCGGTGTGGAGCGTTTGTTGTGAACGTGCTCTCTCCTGGCCCCGGATCAGCGGAGCCACCATCAGACCAGAGTGTCCGGGAGGAAAGCGGAGAAAGCAGTACGTTGTGTCATAGTAAGCATAAGTCTACGCCTGCCGGCGGCAAATCACAATAAGCGTTTTCGCTTAGTTGTGCATCAGTGCCTGCAGCTCTTCTTTGAGCCTTCGCGTCTCCTCAGGACTGATTCTGAAAGAGTCCCGCACTTTGCCGAGCACCCGACCCGCAGTCAGCGCGTCAATGCCGCCCGCGGCCGTATGCGAGAGCAGACGGTTGCGCACCGCAGCGTTATCGATTGCGTAAAGCGTTGTCCAGCACCAGGCGCAGGCCATGGAGAGATAGTAGCCAAGTCCGGCGGAGAATATGCGCTGCCCGTTAACGGTTTTCCCGGGCATAGCCATGTCGCCTGCAGCCGTGAAGTCTGAGAGCGCACGGCTGATGGCAGGCTCCTCGAGCACATCAAGTGCCCAGGAAAGCGTCTCCGGCGTTTTATAGTGCGCGAGAATCACCACCAGCGCCACCCGGGCGCGCCAGACGGAAAACGGATCGTCCGCGCGAAGCGCTCTGATCCACTCGGTGAGCACACCCTGCCAGTGAAAAGGCGCACGCCTGACAAAACAGGCTTCCGAGCCGTGACAGTCGCACACACCCCAGCCGTCCATCTGTCCGAGCCAGGCAGCAAAATAGTGCTCCGCTGCGGCGGGATCGATTTTCCGGTCACGACCGAGCACAATCGAGCCGAGCGTGGTCCACTCAAATTCGAGAACCGTCCCGGGCTCCGCAGCGAGGTGCCCGAGAACCGCATCAAGATATGCGCGGGTATCTCCCGCACGGATGATATCTCTGGCGATTGCCCGCAGTGCCGGCATTCTGACACCGAACGCCGGACGCGGACTCGGATTGAGAGACTTGGTAAAGACAAGGTAGCCGGGATCGGCAGCCGTCCTAAAGGCGGCTCTGATACGGTCAGTGAGGCACTCGGTCACAGGTTGCTCCGCACGGTAAAGCACTCAAAGTGAAAAGGCCCGGCCAAAAGCCGGGCCCTTCAGGAAAGGATTTTAAAGCACGCGTGCAAGGAAGGCGCGGGTACGCTCCTCCTTCGGATTGACGAGCACCTCATCGGGGCTGCCGCTCTCGACGATCACGCCGCCGTCCATGAAGACCACACGGTCAGCCACCTCTCTGGCGAAACCGATTTCATGCGTGACCACAATCATGGTCATACCGCTCTGCGCAAGGCGCTTCATCACGTTGAGCACCTCCCCCACAAGTTCAGGGTCAAGCGCCGAGGTGGGTTCGTCAAAAAGCATCACTCGCGGTTCCATCGCAAGTGCGCGGGCAATGGCCACACGCTGCTGCTGACCGCCGGAGAGACTGGCCGGATAGGTCTGCGCCTTGTCGGCGAGCCCCACCCCCTTGAGAAGCTCGATGGCGCGCTCTTTTGCCGCGGCACGGTCACGCCCGAGCACAACCTCCTGCGCGAGCATGACGTTTTCAAGCACCGTCTTGTGCGGCCAGAGGTTAAACCTCTGAAACACCATGCCGAGGTGTTCACGCACGCGGTTGATGTCGCATCGGGGATCGGTCACGGTAAATCCATTGACTTCAATCGTGCCCTCGGTGACATCCTCAAGCGCATTGATGCATCTGAGCATCGTACTCTTGCCCGAGCCCGAGGGGCCGAGCACCACGACCTTCTCGCCCGGGTAGACTGTGAAATCAATATTTTCAAGGACCGTGTGCTGGCCGAATTTCTTCTTCAGACCGCGGATGCGCACAATCGGTTCCTTCGTGCTGAGCTGATTTGTCTGATCTGTCATGCTGCTGTCCTCCCTTATTTCAGACCGTCATCGCCTTTACCGAGATGCTGCTCAAGACGGCGGATGCCATAGGCAAGCGCGAGCGTCATCACCCAGTACATGAGCGAAATGGTGAGATACGGTTCCCAGTAACGGGCGGAGGCGCCGGCCACGGTTCGGGCGGCATAGGCCAGCTCGGCCAGACCGATGGCCGAAACCAGTGAGGAATCCTTCAGAATGGCGATGGCGTTGTTGCCGAGCGCCGGCAGCATGCGGCGGAAAGCCTGCGGCAGAAGAATATGACGCATGGCCTGCCAGTAGGTCATCCCGAGGCTGCGCGCGGACTCCATCTGTCCCTTGTCCAGAGACTGCAGACCGGCACGGAACACCTCGGACATGTATGCCCCCGCATTAAGCGTAATGGAGGCGATACCTGCGAGCAGCACACCGTATTCGGAGCGGACCTGACGGGCGATATCACCACTCAGGATCAGGCCGTCCACAGGGTGAATAAAAAACGGCATCACGGCAAAGTGCATCAGAAAGATCTGCACAAAAAGCGGGGTACCGCGGAAAAAGCTCACCCAGACGGCAATCGGCCAGCGGACACCGTAGTGAAGGAAGGTGTTAACGGTCTGATTTCTTGACGAGGCCAGACGCCCCATCCCGAGAATCATCCCCAGCACAATCCCCATCGAAACACAGACCACGGTGATTTTTATCGTCATCAGTGCGCCGTTCATAAAGAGCGGCCAGTACTCCATGATGACATCGGAGCGAAAGCCCATCATTTTTCCAAATCCAATTCAAGACAAAGGCCGTCCGGGCCACAGGGCCCGGGCGGCGGTGATATAAAAACTCTTTTTTTTCAGACGGGCCGGCGCCCGTCCGTCAACTGCCGGCGGTTTATTCTTTGGGCAGCGTGGGAGCATCCATGCCGAACCACTTCTTGTAGACCTTATTGTAGGCACCCGAAGCGATGGCTGCCTCAAGACCCTTGTTGAGCGCGTCGAGCACAGTCTTGTTGCCCTTCTTCACAGCAATACCGAAGTACTGTTCCTCAAAGTTCGGATCGCGCAGCTGGTTGAACTGCTTGTCGGGGTTCTGCTGGGCATAGTACTGCAGCACGCCCACGTCACCGATCATGGCTTCCACACCGCCGTTGCTGAGCTCTTCAAGGGCGAGCGGGGTGTTTTCAAAGCGGCGGATGTTGGTGGCCGTTTTGCCGAACACGTTGGAGGCGGCGATGTCACCGGCAGAGGCGCTCACCACAGCAACGGGCTTGCCTTCAAGATCCTTGAGAGACTTGATCTTCAGGCTCTTGTTCGTGAGGATGAGCTGATGGGCCAGGAAGTACGGATGGGTGAAATCCATGGCCTGTTTGCGTTTTTCCGTAATCGTGATCCCGGACATCACAATATCGCGGTCACCCGTTTCAAGACTGGCGAAAATGCCGCTCCAGGGTGTGTTGATGAATTTCACTTCAAAGCCGCCGTGTTTGGCGATTTCCTTCATCAGGTCGACGTCAAAACCGACAAGCTCCTTGTTCGGCGTTTCAAATTCAAACGGACGGTAGGTCGCCCCCGTACCGACAACGTACGTTGTGGCAGCCTGTGCCAGAGATGCCGCAAAGGCGCCTGCCACCAGGGCAGCCGTCACTAAACCTTTCAAGTTAGCCATCTTGAGTCTCCTTTTGAAGTGCGATGACAGTATGGGATGGGGGGAGAGAAACTTTGCTTAAAGAGTCAAAGTGAATCCATTTTAAGGAATTTTTTTACTGCCATGTCGCTTTTTTTTCCTTCCCGTAGAGGAAATTCGGGGTTTTTACGAAAAAAACGGCATTGGTTCACAATGTCGGGACAGCAAAAGGCAAATCGGTCCGTATTGTCGACAATTATCAGTACTTCGTGAGCGTTGTCAGCAAAACAGGAAAACCTTACCGGCAGATCCCGTCACGGAGGCGCTCTGTCAGAGTGCAGTGTTATAACTTTCTGACGCCATTTGATAAAACGCAAGATATCGTTAGAAAAGAGCAGACCCTCTCCGTATTTAGTAGTCTTTTCACAACGCTTCGATTGCAGTGTCCGACAGCCGGATTTAAAATAAACCTGTCTCAACTCTGGCTTTATTTTATGTTTTCCCCGAAAGCTCAAAACAACCTCTACCGTGTGCTCGCTCTCGTGATCATCACGCTCTGGGGTTTCACCTATATCTCGACCAAGATCCTCTATGCCTATGGCCTCTCGGCCATTGACGTCCTCTTCCTGCGCACTCTCCTCGCCTATGCGGCACTTGTTGCCGTTGCGCCCAAATGGTTTTTCGCCGATTCGACCTATGATGAACTCAAGCTCGCGCTGCTTGGCGTTGTCTGGGTTCCGCTCTACTACGGCCTTGAACATCTGGCGCTTGCCGGCACGCAGGCGAGCACTGTCGCCATACTGCTCGCCACCGGACCGCTTATGACGGCTTTCCTCGCGGTGCTCTTTTTCCACCGTCTGCGCATGCACTGGACAATGATTGTCGGCATCTGCTCTGCCGCCACCGGCGTGTTCCTGCTCTGGTTCGACAACCAGATCCTGTTTCAGCTGAGCGGCAGTGCCATTGCGCTTGCGCTCGGCTCCGCCTTCTTCTGGGCGGTCTACAGCATGATGCTCAAAACCCTCTCGGGCTATCCGCTCAGCTTCATCGCCCGCAAGGCATTCGGCTACGGCCTGCTTGTGCTGCTGCCCCTCTACCTGTATCAGGGGCCCACAGACTTCTCGCTGCTCGCGAATCCCGGGGTGCTCTTTAATCTGGCCTTCCTCGCACTGGTGACGATGACGCTCTGCGCAGTGCTCTGGAACCGTGTCGCCACGCATATCGGCACTGCCTCCGCCTCCCAGTTCCTCTACTGGGTGCCGGTGATCAGCGCACTGATCGCTCTGGTGTTCCTTGGTGAACACATCAGCTTTATCGGTGTGATGGGAGCCGCGATGATTCTCTGCGGCGTCTGGGTTGCCCAGTACGGCATCAAGCGCATCTCCGCGGCCTTTGCCGTCGGGGACGCTGACAAATTCCTCACGGGTGCAGGCTTCTGATAACCGTCTCTTTCCTCCGATCCGCCCGGCTGTATGGCCGGGCGGATTTTTTTGCACCTCCCGCAGACCGGTCCGGCACCGTCTGTTACACGCCGTGCGCGAATCTATGCAAAAATACCTAGATGGATTCCGGGAGTCCGCTCCCGGCCTTTCTGACTTCTTTTTTCCGCGGCAGCACTGCCGCGGCACACGTAAGGACCTGAAACTATGTGCACTTCTGTGATTGTCGGACAGCAGGCTTCTGCTGACGGCTCTCTTCTTTTCTGCCGCAGCGCCGACAGCTCCGCCCTTAAGGCACAACACTTTGTGATTCACCCGGCCTGTGACTGGCCCGAAGGCGCCATGTACCGTACCAAAGACTACGACGGTGCCACGGACTTCTCCTACCCGATGCCTGCCCACACACTGCGCTACAGCACGGTGCCCAACTGGAAAACACAGCTCCACGGGGCTGTAGGCTTTAACGAACTCGGCGTTGGTGTCTCCGGCACGGAAAGCATTTTCGCGCGTGATGACGCCCTCGCCCTCGACCCCTACAACAAGGAAACCGGCATCACCGAGGATGACATTCCCGATGTGCTTCTTGCCCGCGCCCGCACGGCCAGGGAGGCTGTGGAGCTTCTCGGACGCATCGTTGAGACGCAGGGTGCTGCTGAGGGTTTCGGTGTCGGGATTGTCGACGAAAAGGAATCCTGGTACTTTGAAACCGGCACGGGCCACCGCTGGATCGCCCAGAAAACGCCTGCAACCATGTATATGGCCACGGGCAACCAGGGCCGTCTGCGCGAGTACGACCCCGGCAATCCCGATCAGCTCGGTGCACCTGATGTGATTGAATGGGCACAGGCCAACGGCTTTTACAATCCCGCCGACGGCGCGTTTGACTTCGCCCGCGCCTACACCCGTAACGACGAGCGTGACCGTGTCTACAACGATCCGCGTGTCTGGATCATGCAGAAGCGCTTCAACCCGGCACTCATTCAGGATCCGCATGCCGGGCGTGAATTCCCGGTCTACCTCGAACCGCAGAAGAAAATCTCCGTTGCGGATCTGCGCGCGGTGCTGCGCGACCACTACAACGGCAGCGAACACGACCCGTACACCAACGGCAAAGGCGGCGAGGAATACTGGCGCCCGATCAGCGTCTTCCGTACCTACGAGGCGCATATCATGCAGGTGCGCCCCTGGCTGCCGCGCGAAATCGGCTCCGTGATTCACCTGTGCTGGGGGATGGCGGACCTCTCCGTGTTTGTGCCGTTCTATCAGGGACTCGATGAGGTGCCGGATCACTACGGTCTGGGCACCGATCAGGCGGACGGCGAATCCGTGTACTGGAAGTTCCGCAAGGTGCAGACGCTCGCCATGACCGACTACGAGAACCTCGCCCCGGTCGTCAAGAGCACCTACGAGGCTTTTGAGGCCGAAATCGACCAGCGTACAGCCGCCTTTGAGGCTGCCTATCTTGCCGCTCGCGAAGTCGATCCTGCGTGCGCTCACGAGCTCCTGCAGACCTTTAACCTTGAAGTGCTCGCCGAGGCCGAAGACCTCGCCGAGTCGCTGCTTGACCGGCTCTTCACCCTGCGTACCGAGTCCGTTCAGGCTGCCAACTTCTTTGCCAACCGGTCGCTGAAAGACTGATTCTGACCGTCTCCGAACGGCCCGGTAAATCAGCCCGGAGAGCCTCAGCAACAGGCCTCCGGGCTTTTTTGCGCCCCGCTGCCGCAGATGTCCCTCCTCCGGATCTGATCCAGCAGGTCAGTTAAAAACGACTGCGGGAGAGGAAAACTGTATTTTTAGAGCAAAAACGCAATCAAAAAACGAAAGAAATTTACAAATATAAACCGTGTTTTTATGTACCAAAATTTGCGTTTTTACCCCCTGCCGGACCCTGTTAGGAGTCCGGTCCGGGAGACCATCAGCAGTTATATAGTGTCTGTACAGAGGAAAAATTCCCTCTCAGAGCCGCACGAAAAAGATACCGGCTGAGCTCGATTTTTCCCCATCATTTTTTCCTCTGTCCGGACCGGCGGCAGGTGAAAATTTTTCCGGGTTTCCGGATTTTGACACCTCAGGGCCGGACTGATGTCAGGTTGCTATAATTTTCTTCTCCCTCACCAGTCCCCTCACCACTCGAGGTCTCTCAGGGGGTGAAAAAGTGTTGTTGTCAGTGTTCTTATTTGTTAAAATAAGGGCAAAGAAAGTCAGAATTACAGACCAACCCCAGGCTGGAAGTGAAAGTTAAAAACAAACCCTTTAGGGTTCATTTATTAACATTTCAAAAATCCGGCAAAAACGCGATTTTTTTTGACTCTCAGAGAGGCATACCAGCTTATTGGAGAGTTACGGATTTGTAGAATTCATCTTCACTTCACAAAAAATCTGAAAAGTAAGATAACGGATTTCTGATGAGACTGATCAAAAAGCTGAAAAGTTACTTTCATCTTTTGCATCAGCCCTGTGCAAAATTCTGAGTTAAAGTTTTTTCAGAATTCATCATGTTACTCGCCGAACTGTTGAAAGTGTGACATTCTCACTCCGACGATCTTCATACATATTCCGGCAGGGTAGGGTAGCGAAAACTGATTTTTTCAGAAAAACAGGCCTTGATGAAAATGAATTTTTCTGTTTAACTCACAACATACGTTAAGTTTGATAGTACTATTCATCTTATAGTGTGAGTAATTCATATCTACTACACATCAGAAACCCCTCCGGAACGCCCGTTTTTCCCTTCCCAACCCCTCCAAAACAAGAAAAAGCAAAAGACGGTAGACATTTATCATTATTCACACTATACTTTAAGTAATAGAGCTTAATCATAACTTTCGTGTGACTTATGAGACAATCTTTTGCAGTTGAAGAAGCAGTGGCCTCCCTGGGGGCCAACCTCAAAGCAGCCCGGCTTCGCCGCCGCCTACCCCAGTCTATCGTCGCAGAACGTTCCGGGATTTCGGTCAATACCCTGTCAAAACTTGAAAATGGAGATTGCGGAGTTACGATAGGTAATGTTGCAGGTGTGCTCAATGCACTTGGCCTGCTTCCCCTCTTACAGGAACTCACGACAGGTGAACAGGATCGTGTCGGTCTGATGCTTGATGAACGATATCTTCCTCAGCGTATCCGTCGGAAAAAGAATGATGGAGAAGAAAATTGACTTATGCACTACCCTCACATTATGAAGTGAGAGCGGGGTGGATACAGAGCAATCCGCTGATCGGAATTCTCACTTTTCCGAGAGAAACCGAAGGCGGGGAAACAGGTGATAGAAATTCCCGATCGGGAACAAAGCGTTTAAACGTCAGACTCCCCTCTTCTTCTGCCGCAGACACCCCCTATTTTGAATACAGTCCGGGGTGGCTGGAGACCGGCTTCGCCCTCGGCGGTGATCTGCCCCTTATCTCCGGCCGACAGAAACCGCTCCCCGGAATGAGGACGTTCGGCTTTCTGAAGGACCGTCAGCCGCACCCGGATGCGGAGGTTTTATTTGCGCCTCAACCTGGTGAGGAAATGCCGGCCGGATATAATCCCCGCATGAGCAAGCTTGAATGTGGAGCTGTCTCCATGCCAAGTTCGGCCATCGCCTATGGTGGTATACTTTTTTATGGTATAGATGTGCCACCTCAACCGAGTCAGCCGGTGGTTCACCTCAACGATTTTCGGGATCTGGTTTTTGGCTGGCACGCGTTCGAACGCGGAAAATCGAGCGTTTCAGAAACGGCTCTTTTGCGCGCGGCCGCCCTCTCGCCCGACGAAAGGCTCTCATTTTCACTGCTCGCAAACAGCCGTCCCTGCTCTATTACTCTCACGAGCCTTAACGATCCCTACAACGTGCCCTTCTGGCGCGGTTTTGCACTGAAAATGGCCAGACTGGCTGGCATTGACACGGTGGATTTCAGGCTGGAGAATCATCTCGGGGAAACCTATCTCAACACGGCCCGCTGCGACCGTACCCCTCTGAAGAGAACTCCTCGCGGGGAGAAATCGCCGGATCGCCCTGTCCTTATTCACATGGCCAGTGCCTCGACACTGTGCCTGAGACGGCATCCGCGCACCGATCGTGTCGCGCCGGTGAGCTACCTCGGCATTGCCGACATTCTCAACCGCGAAGGCGCCGAGCCGGGCGCTGATCTTCCGCGTCTCTGGGACCGGCTTGTCTATACGCTTCTCACCAACCGCGCCGGAGACCGCCCCAACCGCTGGCAGTTTGTGCGTGAGGAGCTCGGCTGGCGCCTTGCACCAGCCCATCTGCTCGAGTGGATGCCGGCCGGCTACGGTTCACGTACGCAGGGAATTACCGCTGACGGGCGCAGACAGCTTGTGGAGGCGGAGGATGCGGTGGCGCTGTGCGGGTACTTCGCCCTGAAGACACCGGACGCGAAAATGCGTCTTATGGCCATACGCCGTGCGCTCAGAGACTGGGAAGGTATGGCGCTTGAGGAAGGGGCGAATCCGAACGACATCAGCATGATGGCAACGCTGTTTGACTGACGTGCTGCGCTCACGGGTCCCGTTTAGATAAACCGATCAAATCTACTTTTGATCGGTTTTTATCCTAAAGTTTC
>CAJJRX010000037.1 GCA_905194315.1 uncultured Sutterella sp.
GGCTCCTCTCGGGACTTTCACCCGTTAACACATGCTCATGCCGAGCACACAAAAGAAAAAAGGCCACCCGGCAGTGTGCCGGATGGCCTGAGATAGCGCTATGCCGCGAAACCTGATCTTGAAGGGCACGCCTCAGACGTGCCCCTCCGGGGCTCAGTGAGCGCCGAGATCAACTTCTTTTGCCTCAGCGTCCTTCTTCTCGCCCATCTGCATAAGGGCGTTAAGCAGAATGGCACCGAACGTGGCCGTGCCGATACCGCCCAGCTGGAAGAAGCCGAGGTTGATCGTGAAGTCACCGGCACCGAGAATGAGCGTCACGGCGGCAACGATGAGGTTGCGGGAGTTGCCGAAGTCAACGTGGTTGACCACCCAGACGCGGGCACCCGCGACGGCGATCAGACCGAAGACGACGATCGAGCAGCCGCCGAGCACCGGCTGGGGAATCGTGCTGATGAGTGCGCCGAACTTGGGCGAAAAGCCGAGGATGATGGCAAAGACGGCCGCGACCGGGAAGAGCAGCGTGGAGTAGACGCGCGTGGCGGCCATCACACCGATGTTTTCACCGTAGGTCGTCACGCCCGTGCCGCCGAAGGCACCCGAGAACATCGTCGCGAGACCGTCACCGAGGAAGGCGCGACCCATGAACGGGTCAAGGTTGCGGCCGGTCATGGCGGTAACGGCCTTGACGTGACCGAGGTTCTCACCCACCAGGATGATCACCACCGGCACGATGAGCATCGTGGCGTGGAAATCAAAGACCGGGGTCGTCACAGTGGGCACACCGAACCAGGCCGCTTCAGCGATCTTGCCAAACGCAATGGGCGTACCCATACCGAGCCCGTTGGTGAGAATGGCGTAAATCACATAGGCAAGCGTGAGGCCTACGAGAATAAGCAGCTTCTGGATAAAGCCGCGCGTGTAGACAGCAACGCCACCCACGCAGAGCACCGTAAGGAGCCCCATCCAGTGGTCAAAGTCCGTGGCACCGACACTCGTGACGGCCACACGGGCAAGATTGAGACCGATCACCGCCACCACGGCACCCGTGACAGCCGGCGGCATCAGCCGCTCAATCCACTGCACACCCGTGGCCATGACGATGAGGCCAACGAGTGCATACACAAGACCGCAGATGATGATCCCGCCGAGCGCCACGCCCATGTTGGCGTTCATGCCTGAGCCAGAAACGTAGCCCGTGGCGGCAATCACCACACCGATAAAGGCGAACGAACTGCCGAGGTAACTCGGCACATGACCGCCCACAACGGCAAAAAAAATGAGTGTCCCAATGCCACTCATTAAAACTGCCATATTCGGGTCAAAACCCATTAAAAGCGGAGCCAACACCGTGGAGCCAAACATGGCCACGACGTGTTGAATGCCCATTGCAATGGTCTGCCCTGCCGGTAAGCGTTCATCGGGGGCGATGACGCTGCCCTGCTGCTTTAACTTCCAAGACGGAAAGTAACCCATTTTCTCTAGCTCCTAAAGTCGTCCTGCCGGCGTTGCGGGGCGCTCACGCGCGGGACTCGCCGGGCGGACTGTTTCCATTGATTGTGTGTCAAACGTGTTGTGTTCGAATGAGGGGGTGAACACCGGTTTTGAGCCCGTTTCAGAGCTCAAACTGTTTCATTATATACCTCGGACTAGGTCAAAGGAAAGTCCCGTGCGCTTTCGTAAACCCTTAGGAGAAATTACCTAGATAAGAGCGTTTCGCGGAAATGGCGCTGGCTGTAGCACGGCCGCGCTCCCGTTAAGAAACCGGAAGAGCGCCGGAAAAAAAACGAAAGATCCCCCTGCTACCAGCGGCGCAGCGTGATGCCGAGAAGCTTGAAAATACCGTGACCGTCTTTACGCTGCAGGCGCACCAGCGCAAGCCGGCCAAATCGCACGATCTTGCTGTCACTGCCCCAGAAGACATGAAACGGACCGATTTGCCGGGAAAAAGCGGCAGGATAGTTATCGCGAATTTTGGCGATAAACCGGGGGTCGAGGTTCCGGCTGCGGATGTACTCAAACGTATCATCGAGAACCTGCCTGAGATGGGAAACGTTGGTACCGCGTTTGCCTGTGCTCACCATCAGGGAATTGCTGCGGATGCGGTAGTGATAGCTCTTTTTGTCAGTCAGCGCAATGCGGGGCAGATTGGCAACACACTTCTGAAAGAACCCCTCATCCTCGTGAATAAGCCTGGCGTCAACAAACCGGATGGCATTACGCTCAAGGAACGACTTGCTGTAGAGTTTGGACCAGGCTACAGGCGGCATGATTGAGGTGTTCTCGAGGCTGAGCTGATACACTCCCGGCGCAACAGCGGTGCGCGACAGCCAGGTGTTGGTGCTCACCGCCTGCTGAATGAGTGCCGGGGCAGTACCCTCCGCAAAAGCGACACCGGTGCTGTAAGTGATATCCGCACCGGTTCTCTCCGCCACATCGACGAGCTCCTCAATAGCACGCACAGAGAGCCAGTCGTCAGAGTCGAGAAAATAGACGTATTTACCGCCGGCGGCTTCAAGCCCGGTGTTTCGCGCGGGTCCGAGCCCGCGGTTGACCTCATGGTGGAGGATACGTACACGGGCGTCCGTCATAAACCCTTCCGCAAGCGCAAGCGAGGCGTCTGTGCCTCTGTCGTCAACGATCAGAATCTCAAGATTTTTGTAGGATTGCCGGACAACCGATTCAAGACACTCGCCGATGTACTGCTCGACGTTATATAAGGGGATGATGACGGATACTAACGGTTGCATTGTTGAGGATACTGTTCCTGAGCATTGGCGGAAAAATAGAGCTTTTCACGTCATTTTAACAGCAAAGCAGAGATAATTTCACACCTTTGAGACATGGAATGCATGTTTGTGCGCCACTCTTTCGCAATCCGGACTGCAGTCTCTCCCGAAAATCACACTCCACCGGGAGACCGGTGCCGCTTTCCCGAATTACCAGCGCCGCAGGACGAGTCCCAGAAGGCGGAACGTTCCGTGTTGAGTATCACGCCTCAGTTTAAACAGCGCATACGGCCCGATCCGGATCTCTTTCAGACCACGCCCCCAGAAGCATGACAGCGGTCCCCAGTGGCATGAATAGAGTTCCGGGTAATATTTGTCCAGCTCTAAAATGTATGCCCGATCCAGCCCTTCCTGCAGAATATAAGCCTCGACGTCAGCCATGACTTTACGCAGATCGGGAAAATTTGTACCCGATGCCCCGGCGCTCTGTTTCAAAGAACCTTGACGGATTCGATAATGGTAGCTGAGTGTGTCAATCACACTGACCTGCGGCCTGTTAACGAGACACTTCTGGAAAAAGCCCTCATCCTCATGCACCAGCTTTGCATCAACGAAAGACAGATGTTTACTGGTGAGGAACTCGCGCCGGTATAGTTTTGACCAGGCCATGCAGGGCATGTGCCTGATGTTGACTTCTGAGCCGGTATAAGTGGCAGGATGGCGATACATTTCAAACCACCTGTTCATCTGATCCGCAATCCCCTGCTCTGCCGGACTGTCAGCAAAAGCTATGCTCGAGGCATAGACAATATCGCTCCGGGTCTTTTCTGCTTCCCGGACGAGCGCATCGATGGCATCAGTACTGATCCAGTCGTCGGAATCGAGAAAATAAACGTATTTACCCTTCGCTGCATCAAGCCCGGTGTTTCTCGAGGGACCAAGACCGCGGTTAACCGCATGACGGATAATGCGAACGCGATTGTCCGCAAGGTAGCCTTCAGCAATACTGACAGAGCGATCAGTAGCACAATCGTCCACGATCAGAATCTCCAGATTGCTGTATGACTGCCTGACAACGGACGTCAGACACTCACCGATGTATTTTTCAACGTTATAGACCGGAACGATAACAGAAACCAGTGGCTGCATAAGGATGAAAAAAACAGTTCAAATGAAAATAATAGATGGAATTCTAGCAAATAATCATCAGTCTAAAAATATATCTTCGCCCTACCCTGACTCAGTTCAATTCATACGTATGCACCGCCATCAGCCAGAGCGTAAAGAGTGCGAGGGGCGGCGCGAGCGTAAAGAGAATGCCGCTACTCACAAGCGGAATGAGCATCATCAGTCCTGCCACCCAGAAGCCGGTGTGAAGAAATACCTCGCCTGCGGCCCACACCCAGGGGTTCGGGGTGATCAGCGACTCGCGTCTTGCAGCACGGGTGAGTCTCGCGTCACACAGCAGCACCAGCGCGAGCGGCAAAAGCACAATGCATTCGACAGTCATACCGCCCGCCCTCATCAGTACCAGAACGAGCTGCCGGCGAAGGCTTCTGAAGTATGGCTCCTTAGCGATACGCCGTGCCACGGTAGCGATATATTCCGTGTGATCATAGAGATGCCGTCTGCTGTTCTCAATGCTGAGCCCACCGGCATTGTCAACCGGCGCCTTCGTCACAACGCCGCCAGGTGTGACGCCCCAGGCGCGATCCACCGTTTCCCTGTGCCGGAAAAGCCCGGGGCCCTCAATATAGCGCACAGGTCTGTCGACAAGGGCAAGCCCCGCGTGCTGTGCAATCTCAATCACCGCCCTCTCCTGAAGGTTCGAGAGTCCTGGAGCGCCTTTGAGCGCCCCCCGCCAGCGCTCAAGCTCCGCGAGTCCCGCCTCGCTCCACTCCGCTGAAGTGGTGAGCGCCGGGGTGATCGCCCCGGCAAATAGCCAGGACAGCAGACCAAAAAGTGCAATGGTTCTGTGCAGTGTCATGCTTTTCTTCTCCACGCTTTGTGCTTTATCTGTTCTATCTGCTCAATCTCTTTAGCCGTCCGCCGGCACGCCTGAGGCGGTCACGATAGGCATGCGCCCTTTGAATATCCGGCCACCTGCGACCGAGGTAAAATACTCCGCATTGGGAAGCCGCCCCAGCATTTCCTGCGGAATGAGCGCTTCACGGCGGGCGGCAGTGCTGCGGGTGAGCGAACTTCTAAAATGCGGCAACACTTCAGTGCCGGCGGCTGTGCCCATGGAGAGCGACTCCTGCCAGACGTTTGCCGCACCGAAGGTCTCGAGCACAAAGCGCTGCGTTTCCTGGTCCTTGGTGCGAAGGGCGATGAGGTTATTAAAGTTGGCCAGTGCCTGATAGGCTCTGGCGCGATCTTTGAGCGCGGCGGTAAGGTCAGCCACGGTCTGCATGGCGGCCGTGACATGCACGCCCGCCTCCATGCCTTTATTGAGAAGTTCAATCATCGGGCGGTTGATCACATTCGCGGTTTCGTCCACAAAAAGCGCAATACGGTCCACATCACGTCCCGAATGGCCGCGGTTGTAGCGCTTGCCCGCATAAGCGGTGAGATCCGAGAGCAGCAGACTGCCCAGAGCGCCGGCCACAGCCGCGTCCGGCATCGCATCAAGCCCCAGATAGAGCACATCGCCGGCGTCAATCACCCGCTCAAGACTCACAACCGGCCGCTTTTCGTCGAGTCTTGTCACATCGGGCGAAAGCGTCTCGGCGAGCGTCCCCGAGGTGAGCATCGAGAGAATCGGCAGCAGACTCGCGGTGATCTTGGCGTAGTGATCCGCGTTGTGCCAGTAAACGTTAATAAGCGGATGAATCACCTGCGGGCCATCGCCCTTGAGCTCCTTTTTGTAGAGTGACTCCCAGAGACTGATGAGTTTCATCACCCGCGGGGGCGGCGCCTTGTCAAAGGATTCTCCCGGGAAATGGATACGCGAGAGCCGCACGGCCCAGTCTTCGGGGCCGCGAAGCTTAAAATCCCGCTCGATTGCTGCTTCGAGCAGCGGCGCAATCCCCGCCTGCAGATAGTGCCGTATGGTCAGCAGCGTGGGCTTTTCCTCGAGAAACACCATCGCGGCCACAATCACGTTAACGGCAGACCAGGCGAAGTCGTTAAAGATATCCGCATCCGCGGGCAGCAGCGCGGTGAGGCGCGAGGCGAGCTCCGTGGGACGCGACCAGCTCCCGAGCGGGTCGAGCCTCACGCCTTCGCGCGGAAAGGCCGGATGAAATTCCAGCGGTGCGGCGCGCCCTGCGAGCCGGCAGGCATCACGCACGGCGGTTCTGAGGCGTTTGCTTGACTTCGGGTCAATCACAATCACCGCCTCTCCACGAAAGATTGCCTGTGAAACAAGGCTGGTGAGCACCACACCTTTGCCTGACTGGGTGGTGCCGACGATCAGTGTGCCGCCGCCCAGACCCGTAAGCGGCACGGTGAGACTTTTCTCTTCATCGAGCCCCACACCGTGCAGAACGGGCGAGCCCACCTCTCTGGGATCGAGTCCCTCGGGGTAGCCGAAAAGCTTTCGTACAAAGGAGCCTGCCCGGAGGTTCTCGGCCGGAATATCAGAGAGGGTGTAGAGACGCTGTGTTTTCAGCGCATCCCAGAAAAACCCCTCGCCAAGGTAGAGTGAGGTCACTTTTGTCCCCGTCCGCTCCAGCCCCGCCGAAGCACTGAGCGGCACAGCCGGCTGCCCGGGCGCCCCTTTGAGTAGCGCCCCTTTGAGTGTGAGCGGCCTTACCCGCTGCGGGGCGATTTTCTCCCAGAGTGATTCAAAACGCATAAAAGTGAGCGGCATCCCTGAGAGCGGCGCACGAATGGCAAGTGCCTGCAGGAGGTCCGAGACACGAAGCGCAGCTATGAAGAGCACCGCTGCGCTCACCACCTCGACCCAGAGCGCGGAGAGTGACGTCAGGCTCAGAAGCACGCCCCAGGCGGCAGCAAGTCCCATGAGGTCACGCAGGTAACGCCGCGGATGAATTTTGAGCAGCGCCTTTTCCCGCCAGGCCTGACGCTCGGCAGTAGAAAGGCTCGGATGCTTGCTGTTTTCAAGGGCATTATTAGGCGCACGAAACCGGGCTCCCTCTTTAGTCTCTTGCCCCTCTTCACCATTTCCTGCCGCTGTCCTTTCGTCTGTGTGGAAGGGCTCCGCCGCCTGTCTATTAGTGCTCCGGACTTCCGGGTCAGTCTTTCCGCTCCCTGCAACCCGCATTTCCGCCCTGCTCATTCTGCCGAACATGCTGCTTTCCCTCCTTTAGCTTTTGTTTCGGTCGTCTTTTTGGCGCTGATAGCCGTCGCAGCGCCGATAAGTTCGATTTCCGGCACAGGCCAGGCCGCTGGGAGAACACCGTCAACGAGTTCTGCATCGCTCCCAGGCAACACTCTGCCTCTCAGTTTGCCGCCCGTACGTTTTTCCACCTCGTGCGCCGCAACGAGCGCCTCCCGGTCAACGAGTGCCACCGCCTCGCGTCTGATGACAACGCCCTCAAGGTAGAGAGCGTGCCCGGCTGCGGGCTCATCTTCAGCACTATCGGGTTCTGTGAAAAGCCTGAAAAAGGCCAGCCGCCTCTTAAGTGCCGCCGCTTCCGCCTGCAAAAGGCCGGCGGGCTTTTTGTCGCTCTCCCTCACGCGGGCGCGCCAGTAAACACCCGGGGCAGCAGCCCCGTTAACGCTCACTCCGGCTGCCGGCAGCAGCACCTCAAGGCGCTCGAGCTCCGCTGTGCTGAGCCCGGCCTTTGCAAGGAGCGGCGCAGGAATAAAGAGTCCTTCAGTTGCGGCAAAGCGGGCCGGCGCACCAGAGCGGTTGACCCCGACCATCACCAGTCCCACCATGGCAGAGACGGCTTCAGGGCGGCGAAGTGTCCAGACATAATCCCGATCGGGGTTTATCTCTGATGACTTTTCTCCTCTTGCTGGCTGCGGTTGGCCTTCTGACGGCGACGCACTGCGCACGGCACGCTCACTGGAGAGCACGCCTGCTGATGTGACCGTTTCAGGGGCTGCCGCCCTTTCGCTTTCCTCTTTACTTTCCTCTTCGATTTTCTGCATCTGACTCATCGCGCTTGCGCCCTCCTCTGCCGCTTTCTCCACCGGCCTGCCGGCAGACGCAGACGTTGCGGGCGCTGCCGTCTCAGTGATCACCTGCAGTTCACGCTCGAGCGCAACAGCCTCCGGGAAAAGTGGAGCAAGGGCTGCGGCTGCGGGCGCCCGGTTTCGCTCAGCGGCCCGGGCGATGAGCACCCGCACGAGGCGCTCTGCTGCGAGCTGCACCACGCACACCCCCTCGAGCGTGCCGGATCCGACACGGCGCACGATCTCGCCCGCCGCACTCACCGCGAGCACGCCCCGTGCGGCAAGCGCCCTGGCGACAAGTGCCGGGTTCTCCTGAGCATGCGCTGCACCGGTGAAACCGTCGCGCCCGTCAAGCAGACGCTCGAGCGCAGCAGGCCAGATAAGAAAGAGGCCGTCCTCGGCAACAATAAGGGGTGAGCTGTGCCCCGGGGCGGCTGATCCGCCTGCGCCTGAGTCAGTCGCACGGGTAGCACTTTCCTGCGTGCCATCCTCGGCGAGCAGTTCCGCGAGCGAAAAAGTATTGGGTTTCCAGCGGTAGGCGAGAATCTCACGGCGAATGAGTCCGTCAATCGCTTCGACAAAGCCGGCGAGCTGACGGGCGCCGCCCTCTGCGCCGGCAATACGCCCGCGCATCCGGTCGGCAGCCAGCACCCGGCCGCGAAGGAGCACCCCCGAGAGGAGCCGTTCGAGATCACGCCGGCTGTCCGCCACGCCGAAGGCAGCAATATTGAGCACCGCTTCGGCAAGGCTCTCGCCGTAGGCGCGGGTACTTTCAAGATACGCGCGGGTGGCGTCCGGCATCAGACGCTCTGCAGTGCGAAGCGTAAAGACGCTGAGCGCCGCCCCGTCTGCCGCGGCGCCCGACGCAGGCTCGCGGGTAAAAGAAAACGTGGCGCCCGGGTGTCGGAGCCCGAAGTCGCGCACACTTTCCGCCACCGGATCGTAGAGCACTACCTCCCGCTCGCGCAGCCTTGTGGCACTGCAGCCAGCGCTTTGTCCGTCGTTTTGTCTGCTCATCTGTCCGCCCGTCGCCCAGAGGGAGAGCGCCGTGAGGGCCTGCGCTTCTCTGATGGTGCAAAGGAGAAGAAGCGCCACACGCATGGCCCTGGTGAGGCGGTCACGCTCGAGCGGCGCCAGGTCCGAGGCCGCCACCCGGTCGTCAAGCACATTCACCGAGGCCGTCGCAGACAGGAGACCGGCGCGGAAAATGCCGTCCTCGGCATCAAAAGGACTCTCCGCATACGAGGGGAGCCCCTGAACGAGGGCGGCATACGCCTTGAGTACTGAGAGCGCATGGGTTTCAAAAAGGCCGCGGTTGCCAAACGCAAGCCGCAGCGCCTCCACATCCTCTGCCGAGCGCTCTATGATCCAGAGAGGATCCACGGGGAGAAACACCGCACAGTGAGCGGCGTCCCGAACGTAGAGCCGCTTGAGCTCTCCCGTTGCAGGATTGCGCTCTACACCCGCCCCGGTGACGCCGGGCGTCCCTGAGCGGTAGAGGGGCGCGGAATGCCAGCTCTGTGAGAGCCGGCTCCATGCGCGGGTGAGCGGACTCACTGCACGGACAAAGCGTGAAACGGTAACATGGGGAGCGGGCGTTTTACGGTCTCTGTCCTCTATCTGACTCGTGCTTTCCTCACGTCTCTTCCGGGGGCTCCCGTCACACGCCGATCCCCTTTGCTTATCACTTAAAGCCGCCCGAACGGGTACAGAAACCTCATCAGCCCCTTTCTCTGCTGCGCTCTCAGTGTCGGGGGCGGTTTTGCCAGCGAACTCGTTCGCTGCTGCGTCAGCCGTGCCGCCGGCCGGTGTCATACCGGCCCTGAGAAAACCAAGCGCATTGAGTGCCACCAGTCGAATCAGGGGTGCCGCTCTGAACGGACGGGTAAAGCGCGCAGAGCGACCTGCGCAGGCGGAGTCTGTAGGGGGAGTGGTCATGGGAGTGATGTTGTGAGTGTTGAAATGCCGGGCTCGCAGCCGGGTGGAAAAGAAAAGTGAGGAAAACAGTCAGCTATGCCAGACGTCCCGTCCCGGCAGGTTTTTCTCCCGCGGCATACGTCGGTGAAGGAGAAAAAACACTGCCGTGGGCGGTGTCTGAGCAGAGTCAACGCGACGCTTCAGGCGGCCGTTTTTGCAAGACGCTTCAGAAGGCGCACCGCCGCAGCGGGGCCCTCTTCCACGCTTGCAACCTTCTCTGTGAAGTCTCCGAGCGGGGTCGAGTCGCTTCCGATCCCGAGCATCACCACGGTGATGCCCTGGCTTCGGAGCGCGTCCACGAGTCCCTGCACATTCTGAGAGGCACTGAAGCTGCCGTCCGTGATCACGAAGATGATTTTTCTGGCCGCTTCGCTGTGAATCAGCGATTCGGCAGACCAGAAAAGCGCCCCCATGATCGGGGTCGGTCCCGACGAGCAGAGCGGCGCCACGTGCTCGCAGAGCACTTTGACCGAGCAGTGCGCGGCGGCAAGACGCATAACCCCGCGCCGGGTCACACTCGGGAAGATCCCGAGTGTGGCTGCGGTGCGACGCTGTGCGTTAAACGCCTCGTAGAGACGGACCGCCATGACCTTGGCCATCGTGTAAGGCGCTTCGAGCATGGAGCCCGACGCATCCAGCAGGATGTCCACCACGGTGTCCTTCTCAGGAAGCCGCTGCTCACGAAGAAAGAGCTTCTCTTCGCGCAGTCCGGCCTCCCAGAGCCGTTCATCGTCGATATCCCAGCCGGTGGCGACAGGGATAAGCGGCACGTGCACATGACTCTCGAGCGCCTGCTGGAAAGCCGAGGTAAGCGAGGCCGTCTTGTGCCACGATTCATAAAATGAAATCGTGTGACGGTCCAGGATGTCCTCGTTCCAGCCGAGCGCCAGGAGTTCTCTGCGCGTGGGCGCACGAAGGAGACGGTCACCCTTCTCGGTCATGCTGCCCGGTTCAAGCCGCACAGAGATCATGCGCCGCAGCTCGGCGGCGGCCTCATCGGTGGCATTTTTCATCGTGGTGAGACTGAAGCTGCGCCAGCCGCGCACGGCGTTCTGCACCGCGGCGTAGCCTGGCATCTGACACTCAGGCAGTGCCGACTCGACAACCTCACCCTGCTCGTCAAAAAGCGAGCCCTGGGCGGCGCCGTCAACCTTCGGCTGCGACGCCCCGCGCACCGGCGGCGTTTCCGTCTGAGGAAGAAGTTTTCCTTCCTCCTCCCACGGATACACCGGTTTGCGGGGTGCCTTCACCTCACGGATGGCGGGTTCACCGCTTTTCTCGATCTCCTCGAGAAGCGCACGCATGTGCTCGTCACCCGCGTAGGCGGTAAGCGGCACCCGCTGCGGTTGCCCGCTGCTCCGGCCGCCACCGTTGCGCCCGTCAGGGTTCCCTTTTCGGGCCCCCTTTCCGGTACGCTCCATCACCTGCCTTTCGAGCTTTGCCCTCATCTCAACGAGTTTGTCCTCGATGAGTCTGCCCCAGTGGTCCATCTTCGCGTACACCGATCTCGCAAGCGCAAGAGCGTTTTCGGTGTCCCTTAACGGGTAGGCACCGAGCACCTCATCTCGCACCGAGTCGATGAGCGACTGGCAGAAATAGCCTTTGATGTCCCCCTCGAGCCGCTCGCTGACCGGGCGAAAGCGCTCAAGACCGAGCACTTCACACTCGAGCAGCGTGAGAAGCCACAACTCGAAGTTGCGTCCCGGCATTCGCTCTTTTGAAGCGAGCCACGGGGCGGCACCGGTACTTTCCATGGCGCAGAAAAGTGCTTCGCGCCAGAGAAGGTAGCCTGCGTACTCCGCGCTGCCGAGAGCATCAATACGGATATCCTCAAAAATATTGAAGAGCCGTGAGATGCCACCGGGCGGCACCATTCTGACAACGTCAAAATTGGTGTAGCGGATGTGATGACGCTCATGACAGCCGTGTCCGTAGACAAACACCCGCGCGAGCGGGCTGGTGATGTCAATCGGACCGAGCCAGATGCTGCTGCCCTCCGTCATGGGGGATTCACTGTAGAAAACACGAATCCCTTCACGACGGCACATGGCGGCAAAAACCAGCGGGGCTGCCTCCTGGAGGACGTGGCCGGGCTCGGCACAGAGAATGCGCTCAGTCGCGCCGACGGCTTTGAGCCGCAGTGCGCGGTTGGCGAGCGCCTCTGCCGCCCGTCTGGCCTCCTGTTCGCGGCGCATGGCCGCACGAGTCTGACGGGCCATCAGTTCTCTCCCAGAGAAAAGTTTTCACACTCATCCTGAGAGAACGCTTCTGAGTCCGTCGCGTCGGAGAGGCCAAAGTGCTGCACGCTCGCTGCCCTGTCATAGAGAGCCTGGGCACTTTGCGTCACGCGGATGCCGGTGATTTCCGCCGGATCCCGGTCGAGTTTTGAGGTCTGCTCGACAAAGCTGTGCGACAGACTCAGATCAATCCGTCCGAGCTGTGTGAGCAGCAGTGTCTCGACAGCCTCGCGGCTCACCCGGTCAACCGACTCGGTGAACGCCATGCGGATCGCGCTGCGGATCGCCTCGCCGTCAGAGAGGCTCGAATCGAGCACTTTCATCAGCAGAATGACGAAAAGCCGTTTGATCGCACGGTGCGAGAGCGAGATGTCACGGGCTTCAAAGCCGATGGCATTCTGCGTCGAGCGCGTCCGGGAATCGGCCGCTGCATGCGCGAGAAGACCTGCCAGACGCCGCAGCTCCCTCTCAGTGAAGTACCGGGTGAGCGCTGCGGGCGTTTCCGCAAGCAGGAGCTCAGCCTCTTCGGCTTCGCTCAGCCCCTCAAGGCGCAGATGCCAGAAGCGGTCAATGACACTTCTGTCCTGCACCTGCCGCCCGAACAGTCCCTCCTCTATGTCGGCGTGTCCGCGGGTGTTGTCCGTGATGATGACACGCGTCAGTGGATGCGGGACGATCCGCTCGCCGGTGGCGTCACAGTCAAGGGGGCTGCCTTCAAGAATGTCGTTGCATGAGACCCAGAGGTCAGCCGGTGCAGCGGAGAATTCATTGATGAGCAGCACCCAGCCGTAACGCCAGGCCAGTGTAGCCGGGCCGTCAACCCAGATCGTGTTGCCGTCAACAAGGGCGTAATGCCCGAGAAGCTCACGGCGGTCAAGCCGTGCGCGTCCCATAACGGTGACGACCGGGGTGTTGAGCCGGGCGCAGAACTGCAGCACGGTGGAGGTTTTGCCGCTGCCAGCGGGGCCTGAGATGTAAAGGGGCTCGCCCTTACTCATGCGCCACCACAGGGCTAGCGTGCTGTAACCCTCGGCCGTGAAAACATGCGCGGGGTTGAGTGCCGGAATGCGGGAGAAGGATTCGACAGAGAGTTCGTCGCGTTGACGCCCTTCGCAGCACGGCAGACCGGCACTGAGGCCGAAATCGGTTGCGGGGACAAGGTTGAGCGGTGCGTCCGAGTCATGAAGACCGCGGCAGCGCAGCAGTTCAAACGGGGTGCACAGGTGGTTGCCCTCAAGGGGCGACTGGGTGGCAGGACTGGAGGATTGTTTCTTGTTCATGATCAGGGTTTCCTTATAAAAAAGAAACCCCCTGACAAGACGACAACCCCCGAGACTGACACAGACGGCCGGGCGGACTGAAAAAATTTCAGTCGCCATGCGCATCCCTGTCCGAGGGCTATCGCCCTCAAGGGGTTGGATAAAAGAACTGGCACGAAGAGCGGCTCACGCAGGGGAGAATTTCCCCGGACTGCGGCAAGACTGATGCCTGCGTGCCACGAACGGGAAAAACCTGAGTCAGCGCCGTTCGAGCACTGCTTTAGTTGTAAAAGCACTTACGATTGTAGACCCGCGCAGGAAAAAGCACAAGCGGGAGGTGAGTTGTGGCGCAAACCCGCCTGAGAATACCCTTACAAATCTTTAGGCTTAGCGGCAAGGCATTTCGGTGAACTTCCGTTCAGTAGCAAAACATAAGCGCTTGTAAAAAGTCGTAAGTGAAAACCCTTAGACGCCTGATACGCGAAAACGCCCATAAATGAAGGGGTTGTCAGCATATTCACTGTCTGAGAGCGTTACATTCAGAAAGAAGCACTCATTTATCTTTACCTTTGCGAGAGGCGTTTTGTCGCGATTGTGCAACAAATGAGATTTTTTTAGCGCCCGGAAAAGTCATAATCGTCTGCGTCGGGTTTCACAAACCCCCTTTCAGTCCATAACGATTAAGTTAAAGGAATTTGATAATGAAAAAGACATTGATCGCTCTGGCCACGCTCGCCAGCATGACCGGCGTTGCCACCGCTGCCAGCGTGACGCTCTACGGTACGGTTGACGAAGGCCTCGCCTACAAGTACAACAAGTCGGTTGACACTGACGGCACCAAGACCACCAACGACACGTACGGTCTTGACTCCGGGAACCTCAACAGCTCCCGCTGGGGCGTGATGGGCCAGGAAGAGCTCGGTAACGGCTACAACGTCGGCTTCAAGCTCGAAAGCGGTTTCGGCGCTGATGACGGCCGACTCGGTGAAGAAAACACGCTCTTTAACCGTGAAGCCTCGCTCACGGTCTCGGGCCCCTTCGGTGCTCTTTCTGCCGGTCGTATGGGTGCACTCACCTCCGGCACCGGCACGTATGACATCTTCCAGGCGGGCGCTGACGTGCTCGACGGCGGTGTCGGCATCATCGGTACCGGCTACTGGCATGACACCGGCCGCTGGAACAACTCCCTGGTGTACTCCACCCCGGATATGGGCGGTCTGAAGCTCTTTGCCCAGTACTCCTTTGCCCGTGCCCAGGAAGGCACCAACGAACGTGACGATGACCGCTACGCCGGTTTCGGTGCCACGTTTGATGCGGGCGACCTCTCGCTCGTCGGTGTGGTTGACAGCGTGATGTACGCCTCCGACAGCAATGCCGATATCAATGACAACTACACCGTGAGCCTTGGCGGGCACTACAAGCTCGGCATGGCCACCCCGTTCGTGGGCGTGCAGTACGGTAAGCACATGAACAGCTTCGGCTTCGTTAATAAGGATGCCTCCTTTGTGAGCGACAACTTCTACCGTGCCGACCTCAAGGGCTACGCCGTGCATCTGGGCTCCGCCTTCGATCTGCCCACCGGTACCCTCTCCGCTTCGCTCTTTTACAGCAATGCCAAGGGTGACGTGATGAGCCGCGAAGGTGAGGCTGACGCCTACACCTACACGAGCGCCGAAATCGACAAGGCTCAGACCTACGGTGTCGGTCTTGTGAACGCCTACCCGCTCTCCAAGCGCACCAGCGTCTACGGCGGCGTCGGCTACTCCTACACCAAGGTCAACTGGGTTGACGATGGTGTCGCCAAGGAACACAACGGCGAAGTCGTGATCGGTTTGAGCCACAAGTTCTAACCGTACGCGACGCAAACCGTCACACGGGAAAGCAGCTGCTGCGGACTCTCAGCACGTCCGCAGCAGCCCGCAAAGAGAGGCCGGCTGCTGAACCGGTCTACTCAGATGCCGAAACCACCACCCGGTACCCGATCAACGTTTCGGCTCGTGTGACAGTGCCGCTCATTGAGAAAAGCCTCCGGCTCCTTATGTGGAGTAACGGAGGCTTATTGTATTCGGGGGGGGGGCTTTTTGCAGCGGCCCTCCTCCCGGGTGGCCCTCGATATAAGGCTGCAGACAAAAAAAGAGACAGCGGCGGGCGCCGGCTGACACCGGGGCCGCTGCTGTCTTTGAGGAAGGAACCTGACGATTTTTTTCTTATTCTAGTACTTATTAACAGTGCAGCTTCACAGTCGCGAACACGCCGATTTCACGGTAGACGCTCTCGTCACTGTGAGGTCAGGCCCAGTCTGCAGTCTCTGCCAAAACACGTTTTTACACGGGAAAAGGCTCTAAAAAGCAGTTGTCCGGGATTTACTGCCAAAAATACGACTTTTACCTTATAAATAAAATGTAAATAAATTTTGCAATTTGCCGTTTTTTTCTGTTTTTCCCTGCTTCAAACCGTCTTTTGCTCAGTTTTCTTTCCTGCCTCCTCCGGAAAAGAGCTCCGAGGAGGGCTGTAATACCTTGAAACGTCGGCATTTGTAAGACTTTTTACTTATAGATATTTAACCTCAATACCTCCTTATTGACGACAATTAGGTAAAAACCCTAAATACATTTGGGCGGTCTCAGAATCAGGTTGTTGTATCTTTGCAACAGCAAAAAACAGCCCTTGTAATCATGTTTCAATAACCCTCAACGCGTTCGCCCGCTCATTTGTTTTTCAGGGCTATGCGCTTAACATCATGCGGTGACAGTCACCGCCTCTAAATTTCAAAGGACTGAAATTATGAAGAAGACTCTGCTCGTTCTGGCTACCCTGGCCGCCACTGCCGGCGCTGCCTCGGCTGCCAACGTCACCCTCTACGGTGCTGCCGACCTCGGCCTCTCCTATCAGTATTCCAAGACCCAGACCCCCTGGGGCGATGTCAAGGAAGACACCTATGGTCTGGAAAGCGGCAACTTCGGTGCCTCCAAGTTTGGTCTGAAGGGCACGGAAGAACTCGGCAACGGCCTCTCCGTCGGCTTCAAGCTCGAAAACGGTTTCTCCGCTGACGACGGCCGCCTCGGTCAGGACGACCGCCTCTTTGGCCGTGAAGCCAGCCTGAACCTCTCCGGCGCTTTCGGTACGGTTTACGCCGGCCGCATGGGTGCCCTCTCCTCCGGCGCCGGTACACTCGATATCTTCCAGGCTAACGCTGACGTCTTCGACGGCGGTGTCGGTACGATCGGTGCCGGTTACTGGCACGGTACGAGCCGCTATGACAACACCGTTGCCTATGTGACCCCGGACATGGCTGGCCTGCAGCTCTACTTCCAGTACGGCTTCCAGAACGAAGGCGCTGAAAAAGCCTCCGCTCGTGACAATGACCGCTACTGGGGTGTTGGTGCCACCTATCAGAACGGCCCCCTCGGCCTCGTTGCCGTGGTTGACTCCGTTCAGCCCGCTCATGAAGAAGGCGGTCTCAACCAGGACGCTTTCGCTATCAGCGTCGGTGGTAACTATGACCTCGGTGTCGCTCATCCCTTCGTCGGTGTTCAGTACGGCACCCACATGAGCTCCTTCGGTGGTGTTGACGCCATCAGCTACAACGACTACTCGCTTGATGCCGCTAACCTCAAGGGTTACGCTGTCAGCCTCGGTTCGAGCTTCCCGCTCTCCGCCGGCACGCTGACCGCTGTTGTCTACTACGCTCACAGCAAGGGTGACACGGTGTTCTCCTCTGAAGAGGCCAATGCGGTTGATAAGGAGTTCACGCTTGACAAGGGCAACCTCTACGGTGTCGGTCTGGTTCACGCCTACCCGCTCTCCAAGCGCACCACGCTCTACTCCGGTGTCGGCTACAGCTACGGCAAGTTCCAGGCTGAAGAAGACGTCACCGTCAAGACCAAGAACGCTCAGGTTCTCTTCGGTCTGAACCACTCCTTCTAATCTGAAAATTATTTCTGATTAGTAAGCAAAAAGCTCCGGATCCGTCCGGAGCTTTTTTTTCGTTTTACAGTTGAACTGGTATGGAAATCTTGGACACCTCTTGGAGAAAAAGTATGACCATACCA
>CAJJRX010000038.1 GCA_905194315.1 uncultured Sutterella sp.
CTGGTATGGTCATACTTTTTCTCCAAGAGGTGTCCAAGATTTCCATACCAGTTCACGGATAAGATACAAAAAAGGCCACCCTGAGGTGACCTTTTCTGTTCGGGGGCTCCCTGAGCGGAGCCCCGGAGTCGCAGCAGCAACTCTGCGCGAAGCGTAACCTGAACTGATTAGCGCTTGGAGAACTGCTTGGCGCGACGGGCCTTGTGCAGACCGACCTTCTTACGTTCGACTTCACGAGCGTCGCGGGTCACGAGACCGGCGTTGGAGAGGACGGACTTCAGACCGGAATCATAGTCGATCAGAGCGCGGGTGATACCGTGACGGATAGCACCGGCCTGGCCGGATTCACCGCCGCCGGAAACGTTGACCATGATGTCGAACGTTTCGACGTTTTCAGTCAGCTGAAGGGGCTGCATGACGATCATGCGACCCGTTTCGCGGTGGAAATACTGGTCCAGCTCACGGCCGTTGATGACGATCTTACCCGTACCACGCTTGATGAACACGCGAGCGACGGAGCTCTTGCGACGGCCCGTGCCGTAATTGTAGTTACCAATCATTTTCAAGCCTTCCTGAGATTAGAGGTCCAACACTTTGGGCTGCTGAGCGGTATGGGGATGTTCAGCACCGGCGTAGATCTTGAGCTTCTTGATCATAGCGTAGCCGAGCGGTCCCTTCGGGAGCATACCCTTGACAGCGATTTCGAGAGCACGGCCGGGATGCTTTTCCTGCATTTCACGGAACGTGGTTTCGTAAATACCGCCGGGGTAGCCGGTATGACGGTAGTACGTCTTCTTACCAGCCTTTTCAGCAGACAGAACGAGCTTGTCAGCATTGATAACAACGATAAAATCACCCGTGTCAACGTGCGGAGTGAATTCGGGCTTGTGCTTGCCACGAAGGCGCAGAGCGATTTCGCTAGCGAGGCGGCCGAGCACCTTATCACTGGCATCGACCACAAACCAGTCGCGCTTAACCTCAAGCGGCTTGGCCGAGAAGGTCTTCATTGCGTTCACCTAATATAAGTAAATGCTCATAAACATGCTGTTTCCGGATGGCGCCGTGGTTTCTCGTGTTTTCCCGTTGAGAAAGCCGCAGATCATGTTTATTTGCGAAAAACAAAACAAATGCGAACCTGCTTCCGGGGATATCACCTTGTGACATCAAAACCCACTCAAAGCGGATTCGCGATCTTAACTGATATCTAACCAAGCTCAATGTCTGCGGCGCCAGTGGAAAATAGATGGGGTAAGCAATCCGCAAAAAGCAAAGTTAGATTCGCGATTTTAATGGAACTCAGTGCAATTGTCTAGGTGCAGAGGCAGATTTTTTCACACTTCCCGCACACAATCCGGTTTTCTTCTCACTGTGCTTTCGAAATGCCGGCTGCATCCGGTTAAACGATTATGCTGATGGCGGTTGCGGTGGCACAACAGCACCCCGCTTAGTTCGGCAGGACGCCGGCGAGTAGGAGAAAATGCCTCTTACAGACTTGTAGGATTTGAAGGAAATTCCAATGCAAACCGAAGACATCATCAGAGAGTTCATTGAAATCGTTTCCGTTCCCTCTTTCAGCCGGAATGAGAGAGCGGTCTGCGACCTGCTCAAAGCCAAGCTGGAAGCGATCGGACTCACAGTGCGCGAGGACGATGCCGCTGAAAAACTCGGCGGCAACACGGGAAACCTTATCGCCACTCTGGAGGGCGCACCAGGTGCCACGCCGGTGCTTTTCTCGAATCACATGGACCGCGTCCCCAACACAGGCCGTATCGGTTGTGTAGTCGACTCCGAGCAGGGACTGATCCGCAGTGACGGCACCACGATTCTCGGTGCTGACGATGCGGCAGGACTGGTGGCCATTCTTGACGCAGTGCGTGAACTCAAAGCCTCCGGCGAACCGCATGCGCCCGTCGAAGTCGTTTTCACAGTGAGCGAAGAAATCGGTCTGGACGGAGCCAGCGCGCTGGATATGTCCTCGCTCAAAGCACGCTGCGCCTATCTCATCGACAGTCCGGGGCGGGTTGGTCGCCTGATTAATGAGGCGCCGACAATCTGCGGTATTGAGGTTACGGTGCACGGACGAAGTGCGCATGCGGGCACAGAACCGGAAAAAGGGCTCAATGCCATCAAAGTGGCTGCTGATGCCCTTTACCACCTTCCTGAGGGCCGGATTTCCCCGAGAGTCACCTCCAACTTCGGCATCATCAACGCCGGCAAAGCCACCAATGTGGTGTGTGACCGCGTGAAACTGCTTGGCGAAGCCCGCGGAACTGACGAAAAAGCGCTCAACGAATACCTCGAGCTTGTTCGCAGTGTTTTTGCCCGGACAGCGGAGAAATACGAGACGGAAATCGAGGTTTCAATTAAAAAATCCTGCCTGAGTTTTTCTCTCGGTGAGCAGGAACCCGTAATCCGGCTGGCGCTCAGTGCGATGGAAAAACTCGGCATCACGCCGGAAATCCGCTCGTCGGGCGGCGCAAGCGACGGCAACGTCTTCAATGCCAAAGGCATGCCTGCTGCCGTGCTCGGTGCCGGTTACTTTGCTAATCACACCAAAAACGAGCATGTCTACTATGAGGACATCGCACTGTGCAGCCGTCTGCTGCAGCAGATTGCGAAGGAAGCGCTTTAAAGACGCATAAAAAATGCCGGACAGAGACCGCTTCAGAACGGTTTCTCTCCGGCAATTCTGTTTTTGCGGCAGGCGGCGCCGGATCTGAACCGGTCCGCCTGTACGCACAGCAGACTGTTATTTGTCAGCCTTGGCGGTCTCTACGACCTCCTCAACCACTTCAACCTCTGCTGCAGGCTCCTCAGCCTTCACCGGTTCAGCCTCTTTGGCAGGCTCTACGGCTTCGACCGGCGCCTCTTCAGCGGGAGCTTCTTCAGCAACCGGGCGGACGTATTCAACACCGGCGAGCGCAGCTTCCACCACGGGACGCAGTGCTTCGGTACGGGCGAAATTCATCTGGCCGAGGCGCAGACGGCGGAAGAGCACGTCATCAGCCGTACGGGCAAATTCGTAGTCACGGCAGTAGACCGCATACTTGTAGACTTCCGCATCAGCAGCATCGGAGGCCTCCGCAGCGATTTCCAGCTTTTCCGGATCGAACTCGGGGTTCTTGAAAATCGGCAGATCATACGTCACGCAAAGACGCGGCGGAATCAGATGGTAGGATGTGGCCACCTGCATGGCGTGTTCGGCCATCTTACGGTAGGCCGTCCACTTGCCGCCGGTCACAGTGATCATATTGCCGAATTCCGGAATCACGGAGTGTTCGCGGGAAACTTTGGCGGTAGAGCCGGCGGAGCCGGTGGCTGCCGGATTGTAAAGCGGACGCAGACCTGCGAACGTTGCCTTCACGTCGGCACGGGTGATCGGCTTTTCAAGATAGCCGGAGGCCGTTTCAATCATGAAGCTGATTTCTTCTTCACTCACTTCGGGATTGAAGTCAGCTTCCTTCTGTTCAACGTCCGTCGTACCGACGAGAAGCATGCCATGCCAGGGAATGGCAAAGAGCACACGACCGTCACGGGTCTTCGGGATCAGCATGCCCGTATCGCCGGGCATGAAGGATTTGTCGAGCAGAATGTGCGAGCCGCGGGACACACGCACCAGCGTGGCAGCCTCAGGATCAACCAGACGGCGGATCCGGTCAACCCAGGCGCCGGCAGCGTTGAAGACCATCTTCGTGCGGATCGTGAATTCCTCACCCGTATCCTTGTCCTGCGCCTTCACGGCACGGATGGTACCGCTTTCATAAACCATACCGGTCACAGGCATGTAGTTAAGCGGCACTGCCCCGTGTTCAAATGCGGTACGCATCAGAGCAATATCAAGACGGGCGTCGTCAAACTGACCGTCATAGAATTTCACACCGCCCATCAGACCTTCAGGCTTCACACCGGGAAGCGCTTCGAGCGTTTTTTCGCGCGACAGCGAAGAAGTACGGCCAATACCGTAACCGCCGTAGGTCATGGCGGCATAAATGCCGAGACCGACGGTGTAGAACTCGCGTTCACCCTGCTTGTAGCACGGCAGGATGAAAGGCTTGGAATGAACAAGGTGCGGTGCATTCTTGATCAGGATGCGACGTTCCTTGAGTGCTTCACGCACCAGACCCCAGTCACGGGGATTCTTCATGTAGCGAACGCCGCCATGAATCAGCTTCGTCGAGCGGGAAGACGTACCGGCGGCGAAGTCCTGCGCCTCCAGCAATACCGTCTTCAGGCCGCGCGAAGCCGCATCAACCGCAATACCTGTGCCCGTTGCGCCACCACCGATCACGACAACGTCCCAGACGGTGTCTTCACGAAGTTTGGCGAGCATCTCCTCGCGCACGATTGGTTTTAATTCTGTCATCTCACTTATCCCAGTTTCTGGCCCGGCCCACTGCACGAGACCATTGGTTCATCAAAAAGACCTTTCGATCCTCGCTCATTGCTGGTTCGAACACACGGTCAATTTCCCAGAGTGAGGCGATATCCTCGCACTTACCCCAAACGCCGGTTGCTAAACCAGCAAGCGTCGCTGCGCCGAGTGCCGTCGTCTCGGTCACAACCGGGCGGACAACAGGAACTCCCGTAATGTCCGCCTGAAATTGCATCAGCAGATTGTTCTGACATGCACCGCCGTCAACACGAAGTTCCTTGAGCGGCATGCCCGAGTCAAGCTGCATAGCCTCAAGCACTTCCGCACACTGGAAAGCAATCCCTTCCAGTGCCGCGCGGGCTATGTGCGCTCGCGTGGAGCCGCGGGTAAGCCCGATGATCATCCCGCGCGCATAGGTATCCCAGTGCGGAGCCCCGAGTCCGACAAACGCCGGTACCACATAAACCCCGCCGTTATCCTCAACCTCATTGGCAAGGCGTTCAATTTCGGCTGCAGAGTTGAAAAACTGCAGACCGTCACGCAGCCACTGCACCACAGCGCCTGCCACGAAAACCGACCCTTCGAGGGCGTACTGCATTTTTGCGCCCGAGAGCTGCCAGACCACGGTCGAAATCAGACGGTGCACGCTCTGACGGGGTTTGTCACCGACATTCATCAGCAGGAATCCGCCCGTGCCGTAGGTGTTTTTGGTCACACCGGGCTCGTAGCACGCCTGTCCGAAGCTGGCTGCCTGCTGGTCGCCTGCAACACCGGCAATCGGGATCTCCCGGCCGAGCCACTCGGCATCGGCCATACCGACGACGCCGGAGCTGGGCACAATTTCCGGGAGAAGCTGCTGAGGAATATTGAAAATCCCCAGAATCTCATCATCCCACTGCCCGGTTCTCAGATTGCACAGAAGCGTACGGGAGGCATTGGTGATATCCGTCGCATGCACCCGTCCCTTTGTCAGGTTCCAGATCAGCCATGAGTCAACCGTCCCGAATGCCAGCTCTCCGCGCTCGGCGCGCTGCTGACTGCCAGGAATATGATCGAGGATCCAGCGGATCTTGGTCGCTGAGAAATAGGGGTCAATTCGAAGCCCGGTCTTCTCGCGCATGAGCACTTCAAAGCCGCGTTTCTGCAGCTCCATGCACATACCGGAAGTACGCCGGTCCTGCCAGACGATGGCGGGGGCAATAGGTACCCCGGTCTTACGATCCCAGATGACAGTTGTTTCGCGCTGATTCGTTACACCGATCCCGGCGATTTCGGCTGCGCTGATACCGGCCTTGAGCAAGCAACCGCGTGCTGTCGCGATCTGGCTGCGCCATATTTCCATGGCATCGTGCTCGACCCATCCCGGCTGGGGATAGTGTTGAGAAAACTCAGCCCGTTCCATCGCAACGACCTGGGCTTTTTCATTGAAGAGAATCGCCCGGGAGCTTGTCGTTCCTTGATCAAGCGCTAGTACATACTTCATCGGATCTCCACCTTTAGGGTCTGACGCTTCGGTAGAACCGTGGCAAGCTGGCGGAGGAAACATAAACAACACTTCCAGGACCGTCTGTCAACGGAGCATCTAGGCATACATAACCCATTTTTTGAGTTTAGCCAAAATAGGACTTTCTGCATAGATGCACAAGTTGCAAAGTCAGCGCCTTTTGCCTTTGCTCAAGGGAAACGCGCGTCTAAACACTTTTCCGGCACGGTTGATGTCACACGAAAACAACTCTTTGTCGTGAATCCGCCGTCCGGAGAATCCGTCCTATTACACACAGAAAAAAAGGTGAAGAACTCGAAAGCTCCTCACCCTTGCTTTGTCATTCGCAGAGATTGTAGCGAAAACCTAAGCAGATTGTCTTACTTCGAAGCGGGTTCGGGCTCTTTTTCCGCCTCAGAACCGGCTTCATCGCAGCCGCAATCCGCGTCAGCTTCACCCGCCGGACACTCTTCATCCTCATCATCAAAAGGATCGAGCGTCACGTCGTCGGCAGCCGTTTCCGCACTTTCAGGCTCCTCAGAAGGTTCTGCCTCCTGCTTTTTGCCCTTGAGCAGCAGACTCGACTGAATCAGAAGGCGCAGTGCGGAATTGACAGCTTCTGCATTTTCAAAATAATCCGCCACATCCGGATCCAGATGCACAATGCCCTGCTTGGCAAAATCCGAACGGTCAGCGTAGCGGCGCGTTTCCAGAGCACGGGCACGCGGGCCGGAACGCACACCGAAACGCTCGCGGCGCTCACCGGGATGACGGCGGTCAGAACGGCGGGAATCACGGTCGAAGCGACGGCGGTCGCCAAACTCACGGCGATCAGAGCGGTCACCGAATTCGCGGCGATCAGAGCGATCGCCAAATTCACGACGACCGGAGCGGTCACCGAACTCGCGACGGTCGGAACGGTCGCCGAACTCACGGCGATCCGAACGGTCATCGCGTCCGAACGGGCGGCGTTCACCGCGATCAGCGCGGTCCGGGCGACCTTCGCCGCCAAAGGGAGCGCGATGCGAGCCCCCGTTTCTCCAAGGTTTACGTTCCATTATTTTCTCTTTCAGAAATCAGTAGTATGTTGACGGGCTCTCGGGCGGGAGTACTGAAAACAGACCGCCTGATATGGCGAAAAATTTTAAGATTAAACCGTCTATGCCGCCCTAAAAGTGAGCACATTTTACAGTGAAAAACGATTTCTCTAAGGGTTAACCCAAAGAGTTTGTGCATTTTCACTCAAATATCTATAGACTAGAAGTAAGGACAGAGGTGATTGAGAAGTACTCCCAGTGCGCTTCGGTTCCATAACTCATACACAACAATAAAGAGAGGTGTCTATGTCGCAAGCTCTACAAACCGTCTTCCATGGTATTAACCGCTCGCCTGCCGTTGAGACCGCCGTTGCCGAGAAAGTCGAAGCATTGCGTCGTTTTGACAATCAGCTGGGACCCTGCAAGGTCACAATCACTCAGGAAGGTCACCAGACCATGGGCGCGTTCAACGTGCGCATCGACCTGGTCGCCTCCGGTCAGGACATCATCGTGAACCGCACCAACATGGATGTGATGGCTGCGCTTAACGAAGCGTTTGACACTGTCCGCCGCTCCGTGAAGGAACAGGCCGACAAGCGCCGCAACCGCTAATTAACAGACCAAATGAAAAGCCCGCAAATCAGTTTCGATCTGCGGGCTTTCTTTTATTGGCGTCCCCACGGGGATTCGAACCCCGGTACCGACCGTGAAAGGGTCGTGTCCTAGGCCTCTAGACGATAGGGACTGAATCCGGTTTGGTGGAGGTAAGCGGGATCGAACCGCTGACCTCTTGCATGCCATGCAAGCGCTCTCCCAGCTGAGCTATACCCCCGACATTCGAGAGACGTAAATATAACAGAAAATCTGAGCCTACGCAAATGCTATTGTAAGTATTTGTAACCAAAACACTCATATTTTTTCTTTTTCTGTTGCGCCGGGACAAACCCGGCATCCTATCCGTACTGCGCTTGTTTGATGGACTAAATCCTGCGGCGTAGCACCAATTCTCTGCCGGCAACTGTTCCACACAGCTGTCAATGCGCTGTAGTATTGAAAGGCAGAAAAATTCTTTATCTAAGCGCCGCACATGTCAAAAATCCAAAGTTCACATTCCGACGACACCCGTCTCATCAGAATCCGGGGTGCACGGCAGAATAACCTCAAGAACATTGACCTTGATCTGAAAGCCGGAGAGTTCACCGTGATCACGGGCGTATCAGGCTCCGGGAAAAGCTCTCTTGTGTTTGACACCCTGTACGCTGAAGGTCAGCGCCGCTATGTGGAGACGTTCAGTCCCTATGCCCGTCAGTTTCTTGACCGCATGGACCGGCCGCATGTTGACAGCATCGAAGGGGTTCCTCCCGCCATTGCCATTGACCAGTCCGGGGTGGTCCGCACCTCGCGCTCGACTGTCGGCACGATGACGGAGCTCAACGACCACATCAAGCTGCTGTTTGCTCATCATGCCAGAGCTTTCTGTCCGACATGCGGGGATGAGGTTCAGAACTACAGTCCTCAGAATATCTTCGAGTCAATCACCCGCACACTCGCCGATATCAGTCCTGATGCACGCGTTTATCTGACTTTTGAGCTGCGAGTTCCGAAGAATCTTCCTATTGAAACCGCTGAGGCCGCACTCTCAAGTCAGGGTTTTTCCAAAATTCTCCGTCGTGAGAAGGCAGGCACCGATACCAGACTCTGGGTCGTGCTTGACCGCTTCAAAGCCGGACGGCTTGACCGGACCCGGGCCATTGATGCCATTGAACAGGGGCTTGACAAGGGCGCCGGCCGTATTGATGTTTTTCTTGATGAGGGTGAGGGGGAATTTCTCCTTCGCAGCTACCGCCACGGTTTTATCTGTGCGCGCTGTGACCGTACGTTCTCTTCGCCGTATCCGTCGCTTTTCAGCTTCAACTCTCCGCTCGGAGCCTGCCCGACATGCAAAGGGTTCGGGCGTGTCATTTCCGTCGACCCGGCACTGGTCATCCCGGATCCGTCCCGGACTCTGCGGGAAGGAGCTGTTAAGCCCTGGACGACAGACAGCTACAAGGAAATCCGTGAGGATCTTGAAAAATATGCCGCCCGCAAAGGCATCTCTCTGGATGTCCCCTTCGAACAGCTCACTCCCGAGCAGCTGAAGTGGGTATGGGACGGTGATCCTGACTGGTCCGGCAAGTGGCAGACTCAGTGGTACGGGGTCAAGCACTTTTTCGAGTGGCTTGAGAGCCGTGCCTATAAGATGCATGTGAGGGTTCTGCTCTCACGCTACCGCTCGTATGTCCGGTGTGAGGACTGCGGCGGGTCACACCTGAAACAGTCCGCCCTCCTGTGGCGTTACGGCACCACGGAAAACCGGGCGCAGACGCTTGCGCGCGTGCCCCTTAACCCGGCCCGTTTCAAACCGCTTGATGCTCGGATGAGTGACGAGACGTATGATGCGCTTCCGGGCTTTCATTTTCACGAGCTCGCCATGCTGCCCATCGAGGTGCTGCTCGGGTTTTTCAGAACTATGCGTCCGGGGGCTCTCAAAGATGAAGCAATGGTGCTCGATGAGATTCTCGCCCGGCTGTCCTATCTGTGCGACGTCGGCCTGGGCTATCTCACGCTGGACCGCCAGAGCCGCACGCTCTCGGGTGGTGAGGTCCAGAGAGTGAATCTGACAACCGCCCTTGGCACTTCACTGGTAAACACCCTGTTTGTCCTTGACGAGCCCAGTATCGGCCTGCATCCCCGCGATATGGACCGTGTCAACTCAGTCATGTCCCGGCTCTCCAGAGCCGGCAACACGCTTGTGGTTGTCGAACATGACCCTCAGGTGATGCTCGCTGCCGACAGACTTATCGATATGGGACCGGGGGCTGGTAAAAACGGCGGAGAAATCATCTTTGACGGAACCACCCGCAGTGTGCTCGGCGCCCGGACCTCCACCGGAGAATACCTCTCGGGCAGAAAACGCATTACCCGCGCGCATCCCTATCCGGTGAACAGCAAAACGAAATACCTGACATTAAAAGGTGTTACCGAGCACAACCTGAAAAATATTGATGTTCATATTCCGCTCAAGCATTTTGTCGCTGTTGCCGGGGTCTCGGGAGCGGGTAAATCCACACTGATTTCTGACGTGCTGGTGCCGGCGCTTGAACGCCGGCTCGGCAAGAGCACCCCCGCGGTCGGCAGCTTTCAGGAACTGACCGGTCTCATTCCGAGCGACATCATCTTCGTGGATCAGAGTCCGGTGGGTCGCACCTCGCGAGCCAATCCGGCAAGTTACGTGGGGGCGTTCGACGCCATCCGCAAACTTTTTGCCGCAAGTCCCGAGGCACATCTGGCCGGCCTCGGCTATGCGGATTTCTCGTTCAACAGCGGCAAAGGCCGGTGCCCGACCTGTGGCGGCTCCGGCAGTGAACACGTGGAAATGCAGTTTCTCTCTGACGTGTACCTGCCCTGTCCCGAGTGTCACGGCACCCGATACCGCCAGAGCACCCTTGAAGTCACCATTGCGCTGGCCGACAAACGCCGCTACAGCATCGCTGACGTTCTGGGGTTCACCGTTGATCAGGCCTGTGAACTCTTCAAACTGTACCCTGCCGTGCTCGAGCCGCTCTCACACCTGAGAAGCGTCGGACTCGGCTACATCACGCTCGGACAACCGCTCACCACACTGTCGGGCGGAGAAAACCAGCGTCTCAAACTTGCCGGTCATCTCTCCGAGGGACTTCGTGTCAACCGGACCGGCTCCGGGAAAATCTTTATTTTTGACGAGCCCACAACCGGTCTGCATTTCAGCGATGTGAACGTGCTGGTTCACATCTTCGACTCTCTGGTTGCGATGGGGCATACCGTTGTGGTGGTTGAACATAACCTTGATGTTCTCAATGTTGCAGACTGGATTATCGAACTCGGTCCCGAAGGCGGTGATGCAGGCGGCACGGTAACTTTCACTGGCAGCCCGGATGAGCTGGTGCACAGCGCCGGCACCCATACAGCCGTCGCACTGAAAGCCTGGCGTGAAACCCTCAACGGTCATGATCAGGAGGCTTTCTTCCACTTCCCGGACAGCACCGGGCAACGTGACCGCGAAGATAACGTCATCAGTGTTCAGGGAGCCCGTGAGCACAATCTGAAAAATCTCTCGGTCAGCATTCCCAGAGACCGCTTCAATGTCATCACCGGCCCGTCAGGTTCCGGCAAATCGACGCTTGCTTTTGACATTGTGTTTGCCGAGGGGCAGCGACGTTATCTTGAGTCTCTCAATGCTTATGCCCGCACTATGGTCCAGCCGCCGCCTCTGCCTGACGTGGATGCGGTCCGGGGTATTCCGCCCTCCGTGGCTATCGAACAGCGCACCTCCCGCGGCGGTCTGCGCTCGACCGTGGCCACCATGACTGAGATCTACCACTTCCTGCGTCTGATCTTCGGTAAACTCGGCACCCCCTACTGCCCGAACTGTCAGATTGACTGCACCAGTGTGACCCGCGATACGCTTCTGGAGGAAATACAGACTCTGTACGGCAACCGGCGTATTGAAATTTATGCCCCGGTCATCCGACACAAAAAAGGGGTGTTCCGTGCCGAGCTCGAACTCTATGCGACCAAGTACCGTCATGTCCGGATTGACGGGCGCAAAGTGGATCTGCTCACCGAAACACCTTCGCTAGGACGGCATAACGAGCACAATATCGACGTGCTGGCCGGTACATGGTCACACGGGATGAGCCGCGAGGAGCTGGAACAAACCGTGGATGCTGCACTGCTGCTCGGCCACGGAGTACTGACTGTTACCGACCTGACTGATCCGTCGGCACAGGACAGACTCTTCTCGACCGCCTCGGGCTGTCCCAACTGCGGGATGAGCTTCCCTGCGCTCGATCCGAAACTCTTTTCCTATAACTCTCCGGTAGGCACCTGCCAGCGCTGCTCCGGCTACGGGATACTGACCGCTGCCGTACGCAAGGCGCAAAAAGCGGACAACCTGTATAACGACGAGCTCACACAGGTCGATGCCGAAGGGGATGTGACCTGTCCGAGCTGCCACGGGGCACGACTCAATCCTGTTGCGCTGTCGGTGCGATGGAAGGACAGAAACATTGCCGACTACGGCCAGATGACCATTGAACAGGCTGCCGGCTTTTTCAGGGATCTCACTCTCACTCAGCGCGAGGCAGCCATTGCCGGAGATGCCATCAAGGAGATTGAATCCCGCCTGAAATTCCTCATGGATGTAGGACTCGGTTACCTGACTCTGGACCGCTCAGCACCAACGCTCTCCGGCGGCGAAGCCCAGCGTATCCGCCTTGCTGCTCAGCTCGGCAGCAATCTGCGCGGGGTCTGCTATGTACTCGATGAACCGACCATCGGTCTGCATCCGCGGGATAACCGCATGCTGCTCAACGTGATCGAATCACTTACCCGCAAGGGCAACACCCTGCTGGTTGTGGAGCACGACGAGGATACAATCCGGCGTGCCGAACACATTATTGATATCGGCCCGCAGGCCGGTATCCTCGGCGGCGAACTGGTTGCGCAAGGCAGTATCAGCGATATTGAGGCCTGCGAGAAGTCAGTGACCGGTAAGTACCTCAGGGAGCCGCTCCCGCATACCGGTAAACCTGAAACCCGCTTCGATCCCAAGACGGATTCCAGGCTCGTCATCGAGTCAACGGCGATACGCAACCTGCAGATTCCACAGCTGGATATTCCGCTCAACAGGCTCGTCGTGCTGACCGGTGTCTCCGGCTCCGGCAAGTCGACTCTGATGCATGAGGTGATTTACCGGAATCTGGCTCACGCTATGCAGCTCAAAAAAGGTCAGCTACCGCAATGGGAAAACTGTGTGAGCATCAAAGGCTGGGAACAGCTCAAACGGGTTCTGCAGGTGGACCAGACACCGATCGGTAAAACACCGCGTTCCTGTCCTGCCACCTACGTGGGCTTTTATGAACACATCAGAAATCTGTTTGCCGAGCTGCCCGAAAGTCAGGCAAGAGGATATGACGCGAGCCGCTACTCGTTTAATACCAAAGGCGGTCGGTGTGAAGACTGTGGCGGTCAGGGGTTCATCACTCTTGAGATGAACTTCCTGCCGGATGTGAAAATCGTCTGTGAAACCTGCCATGGAGCCCGGTTTGATCCGGAGACACTGTCCGTCACCTGGAAGGGTCATAACATCGGAGAAATTCTGCAGATGACTGTTGAGCAGGGAGCTGAATTCTTCAAAAGTCAGACCCTGATTTCCCATCCGCTTAATCTGATGAAAGACGTCGGTCTGGGCTATCTCAAACTCGGTCAGCCCTCGCCTACCCTTTCCGGCGGTGAGGCCCAGCGTCTGAAGCTGGTCACTGAACTGGCCAAGGTCAGAGAGGGTGTGCGCAGCACAAAGAGCAAGGGCACACTTTATGTCCTCGATGAACCAACGGTCGGGCTGCACATGAACGATGTGGCCAAGCTGATTGCTGTCATCAAGCGTCTGGTGGCTGCCGGCAACTCAGTCATTGTTATCGAGCACAACCTCGATATGATTGCTGAGGCCGACTGGATCATCGATCTCGGCCCCGAAGCCGGTACCGGCGGCGGGCAGCTGTGTGCTCAGGGAACACCTTTTGAGGTGAGCAAAACCAAGACACATACAGGGCTGGCTCTGAAGGAATTCCTGAAGTCCCACAAGCCTTAAAGAAGAAAACCCCTCTTGCTGTTCTCTGCAAAGAGGGGTTCCTTTTAACGCTTTTCAACCAGCACCAGGCCTATACCGCCCACTATCAGCATCACCAGCGTAGGCAGCAGCGCCGCCCACATGGGACTGAGCATCGTCGTCGATCCGAGAAACGAGAAGATGTTGCTCAGTGCATAGAATGTAATACCAATCATAATGCCGGCAAACATCTTGATGGCCATACCGCCGGAGCGGGCATTCATGTACGCAAACGGCATCGAGAGCGCCAGCATCACCAGCGTTGAGAGCGGGTAAAAGAGCTTTGTCCAGAAGATAATCTCCTGTTTTTCCGTATCCTGATTGTTGTTCTTCAGATGCGTGATAAAGCGCGACAGGTCCCGGAGTGACATGTCATCAGGACGGCTCGTAAAGACAGCAAACATATCCGGTCCGAGCGAGGAATTGAACTCAAACTCTTCAAGTCTGGTGTTTTGCACTGCCAGAGCACTGACATCTGCATTTTCCTCACGGGGAATCTCAGGATACTGATCCACTGTAGTACCATGCAGCACCCAGCCGCGCTTTCCCTGATAGGTCGCCGATTCAGAGGTGATCAGACGGTGCAGAGCGCCCTTCTGATCAAATTCGAATACACGCCACGGGCCGGTTTGCTGATTATTGTCGGCACGCACATAACTCACATTGATATAGCGGTCGTACGTCACCTCATTTTCAACAAACACATCGCGAAGCCAGACCCCGGTAGAGTAACCCCGGGCAGTCAGGTTCTGAGACTTTGCAAGCGTTTTAAGTTCGACAGCATATTTTTCTGAGGGTGGAGCAACCACCTCTCCGAAGAGATAGGTCACCCCGACAAGAACGATTGCAGAGACTGACAGTGTTTTGCACAGACGAAGCGGCGACAGCCCGGCAACACGGAGCACAGTAAATTCAGAACTCGCTGCCCAGCGCGACATGATGTAAATCGAGCTGAGCAGGGCAGCCAGAGGCATCACCTGATATACACGCCCGGGCAGTGTCAGGGCGGTCAGTATGAAGGCCTGACCGAGGGTACGGCCGTTACCGATAGAGTCGAGCTGTGCTACCAGATCAAAGAAAGCGAACAGCGACACTAGGGCCACCAGCGCAAACAGCGTGGACGTCAGGATGTCCTTGGTAAATTGACGAGTAATAACCAGCATCATTAAGCATCCTTCCTGTCAACACGGCGGTGACGCCAGTACCAGATTGACATCCAGGACGGGAACCAGCGTGTGCGGTAAACCCATCGCCAGTAAAGCACAACAGAAATCAAAAATACCAGACCGTTGAGTCCGAGCAGAGCAGCAATATAGTTAACGACACCCTGCTCCACCCAGCTCTGCATGACAGTGATACCGTTGAGGTAGAGAATAAAAATCAGACTGGCAAAAATCAGGTTGAGACTGCGCCCGGCGCGGGGGCTGTTGCACGACAGCGGTACAGCAAGCAGAGCGAGGTTAACCGCAGCAAACGGCCAGCACAGACGCCAGAACACCTCTGCAAGAGACTTGTCACTTTTTTCGGCAAGCAAAAGACTCATCGGCTGGGCAGCTAGTTTGGAGGTCTGCCAGGGGTTATCGAGCTTCACATCCACACGAAGCCCGTACTCTTTAAAGTCAACCACACGGGTCTTGGCACTGTCACGGGTTACATCATAACGGCGTCCGTCATTGAGAATAATATAGCGGTCGCCCTCCTCATTGACCTTCACCTGCCCAGAACGTGCGACCAGAGCCGCATCACTCGTGAGAGAACGGTCGGCGACAAACACCTTGCCGACACGATTGTTGTCCTGATCAAGACTCTCAACAAAGAGAATGCGACGCCCGCCCTGCAGCTCAATAAAGCGCCCCGTGGAAAGCTGTTCGACATCATCCTGCTGCTCGTACTTGTTGCGGGTAATTTCAGTCTGGGATCGTGCCCACGGAGAGACCACGATGGTAAGCACGGCCACGAGCAGGACAAGCGGCACAGTGATACGGAGCACAGGAGCGATAAAAGAGAGCAGAGAACGGCCGCCAGAAGAGAACCAGACAACCATTTCATTATCCTGCCACCAGCGCATCATAGTAATGAGCACCGAAACAAAGATGGACAGAGACAGGAGCGGTCCGATATAGGTAAGAGAGTTGTACAGAATCATCTGCAGCACTTCAGAGTTACCGATCGCCCCGCCTGAGGCCAGACCCAGTACGCGAACCATCCCGACAGCAAGTACGATGGTAAACAGCACCGTAAAGCTGCCACCAACAGTATTGGCGAGTTCAGTGGCCAGAGACCGTTTAAGAATCATGAGAGAAGTATCCTGAAAATAGGCGAGAGATTGACAACCGCTAAATCACCTCCGCAGCAGTTGCATGCTCTCCTGGCCTGCCTGATGCTGAGCACTGCTGTGAGCGCTCTTACTAGACAAGCAAATCCTTTTGATTTTAGACGAAATTCTCAGCCCGCATAAGTTTCAGATGCTAAAACTCGAAACCGGTTATCTGATAACGAGTTTTCCACAAACAGAATCTCCCCTGTGGACAAGTCATGATTTTGCTGAGAAAGTCAGCAATAGTATATTGATTTTATTGAGAAATTTTGAATAAACAGAATTGGGAGCGTTTTCTGATTTTTGTGGATATCTTTTCCCGAAATTCATCATCCTGTGGATAACTTACCACCACATACAAAACGCCCAAAAATAACAAAGCCCCGGAGGAAAATTCCTGCGGGGCCTTAAGAGAGAGTCTGGCAATGTCCTACTTTCACTGGAAATACAACCAACTATCATCGGCGCTGAGGCGTTTCACTGTCCTGTTCGGAATGGGAAGGAGTGGAGCCGCCACGCTATGGTCACCAGACAAAACCGAAAATTTCTGACTGCCTTTGCCGCAACAATAAGAGATGAAAACCCCGCTGCCTTGCGGCAACGGGGTTCTCTTTTTGTGGAGCCTGGCAATGTCCTACTTTCACTGGAAA
>CAJJRX010000039.1 GCA_905194315.1 uncultured Sutterella sp.
CTCTCGGGACTTTCACCCGTTAACACATGCTCATGCCGAGCACACAAAAGCAAAACCTCCCGGCAGTTTCCTGCCGGAAGGTTTCACCGCGTCTTACTCAGTCTTTATAAGAACGTCTCTCAGAGCGAAGCTTTAACATCGCCCGTCCCGGTAAGCGAGAGTGCCACCAGAACAGCGAGCTGCGACCCGAGCCAGATACGGTCATTGACAAAGTACTCCTTGAGGCTGTGTTCGGCACAGGTTTCCCCGCCCGTGCCGATGCACACCGACGGAATACCGAGGCTCATCGGCATGTTGGCATCCGTCGAGCTCGGTCCGAAGCGGCGGACCGGAAGGTCGAGTGCAGCCATGGCCGCCATAGCCGACTGCACTGCAGGGCAGTCAGCAGGACGCATCCCGGCGGGACGGTTACCGATCTGGGTTTTCACCAGTTTGAGCTTATGATCGGCATCGGCCCTGGGCCAGTGATCGTTTTCGAGTTTGAGAGCCTCATCAAAGGCGGCGAGAATTTTCTTCTCCAGCTCGAGCAGCGTGGGCAGATCCACACTGCGCATATCCACATCCACTTCGCAGCGGGCCGCAATCGTATTGACGGTTGTACCGCCCTTGATCGTACCGATCGTGTAGGTTGTCTTCGGATCCTCAGGCAGCTCAAGGTCGGCAATCAGCGCGCCGGCACGGCACATGGCGTGAATAGCCGACGGAACACGGCCGTAGTCGATATAGGAGTGCCCGCCCTGCCCTTCAAAGGCGAGGCGCCAGCGGTGGGAGCCTGTTGCGCCGGACTGGATCGTGTAGACGTTGGCCATATCGAGTGCAAGGAAGCCGTCGATTTTCTTTTCACCGTTAAAGAGATGTTTTGCACCGCGGATGTCACCGTTACCCTCTTCGCCAACCGTACCCACAAAGAGAATATCCCCCTCTGTCTCGATACCGGCCGCCTCAAGCGCACGGAGCACCTGAAGCATGGAGCGCAGCCCGGAGGCGTTGTCGCCGATCCCCGGACCGTAAAGGCGGTTATCCTCGCGACGCACCGTAAGCGGTGTGCCGGCCGGGAAAACCGTGTCCAGATGCGCAGCGATGGCGAGCACCGGACCGCTGCCACGACCCGGACGGCGGCCGATCACATTCCCGACCGCATCAGTTTCAACTTCACTGAGCCCGTACTGACGGAAAAGCCGTGCAAGTTCCCTGCCGCGTTCAGCCTCGGCAAATGTCGGCGATTCGATTTCACTCAGATGCACCTGCTCCTCAAGCGCCATCGGCGCCTCCTCTTCACAAAGCGCAAGCGCTTTTTTCACATCATCACGCGCCAGCAGAGCGGCAATCTTTTCCGCATAGGCCGGAATCAGGGAAGGAATGTCCATTTCAAGTCTCCATCAGTCGAAAAATCGCCCGCGGCAGCGGGCGGAAAATGTCTTTTCGCAATGCGGTGAGGCACTGTTCTAGGCAGTTGTACTTATAGAGTTTAGCAACTATTCCGGGCGCGGTGAGCGGAATATTTTCCGGGCTCTCTTATCCACAGGAGTAATTCACAACTGTTTTGAATAATTCTGTGGATAACTGAAAATTTTTCAATGCTTACAATATGTTGCGCTTGTGCCTATTTTTTAGGCAACTCCACTTTTTCAGGTCATCCGGATTCGCCGCAGACAACTTTGACAGTGCAGCCTGACGGTGCGTAAAACGTAAGAAAATATGTCAGCAGAGGCGTTTTTCCCGACTATATATGATAATGAGAATTATTCTCAATTTAGTAGAGGAACTGTTACCCGTTTCTCTTTGACTTTAATCTGCCTGCACAAGGAGACGACGTGATGGCCTACATCACTATGAACCACTTTAAAATCAAGCCCGAATACGCCGATGAATATGTCAAGGTCTGGGAGAACGCCCGTGTGCGTCATCAGGACGTGGACGGTTTCCTTGACTTCAAGTTTCTGCGTGAAGACACCAAGAGCGACGAGTATGTGCTCTTTTCCTCTTATGCCCTGTGGGAAAGCAAGGAGAAGTTCCTCGCCTGGACGAAATCGGAGCACTTCCGCAACTCGCACAAAACCGGTCATGCCAACCGTGACATGTACCTCGAGCACCCGCGGCTTGAATGCTATGAAGTGCTGATCTGAGAGGTCTGAAAAAAAACAGCGGGCATCTGCGAAACGCCGCAGATGCCCGCTGTTTTTTTTATTAACGCAGACGGTATCCCTCCAGGGCTGCCGCCCAGCTGCTTTTGAGTGTGCCAAGCGTGAAGACGGCATTGGCGGCACTCGTTGAAGGCACCGCCCTCACCCGGAGCAGCGGCCTGACCCGCAGCGCATCCTCGGCGAGATAGCGCGTCCACATGTCCGCACTCTTTTTGCCGTTAAGCAGTACCAGACCGATATTCGGATGAGATGCAAGAAATCCGCTCACATTATTGGGCACAGCGTCCCGGATCGACGCATCGTCGCTGCCCGTGCGGATACAGCTGCCAATGGTATCCCACAGAGCGATGCCGCACTGATGAAGCGCCTCCACCCTGCTCGCATAGTCGGACGCAAGCCAGCGCAGCTGCTGGTCCGGAAACAGAAGAGCCATCAGACTCCAGAAGCGGTTACTCGGATGAGCATAATAGTGCGAGGCCTCCAGCGAGGCCACGCTGGGCATGCTGCCCAGAATAAGGATTCTCGACTTAGCACTGGCCAAAGGATAAAGGCCGACACAGCGAGGTTGAATTACAGGGTCTGACATACTCTTTGCCGGCGAACAGAATCCTGTTTGCGTTTTGAAAATCGATTCACAGTTAACCTCCCAAGCCTCTAGCTTAGCGCAATCCGCTCATCAGGTCGAGCGGTATTTTTTCTGCCGCAGACGAAAATGGCTCCCGTGCAAAAGGTTACGAGGCGCAGAACACGCCTTTTTTCTGAACTCTAAGTCGTTGTACTTACCGCAAAAACGGGCTTTTCTGACACTTGGCATACGGCCTAGGGAATCTACCTAAGGCGGGGCTTTTTCAATCCGTTCATGATAGTGAATATCTGTTGCTCAAAAACGCCAAAGCCGTCCTTTGAGCTCCTTTTTTTCTGTTTACGTGAGGTTTTCACTATGCAAGCCAATTACACGCTCAATCTGCCCCATTACTCCATCGGCCCCGACGCCTACAGCCTGATTAGCGATGTACTGCGTCCCTACGGCAAGCGTGTGGTTGTAATTGGCGGTGAAACGGCGCTGGCGAAAGCCTCTCCGACGCTGCTGCCCGCCCTTGAGGCCGCCGGTGCAACCGTGCTGGAAACCATGGTTTACGGCAAGGATGCGACCGTGGCCAACATCCAGAAAATCGTTGACAGCCCCGCTGCACAGGAGGCTGATGTGATCTTCGCCGTCGGCGGGGGTCGTGCCTGCGACACCGTGAAGTCGGCTGCCGACATCATGGGCAAGCCGTGCATGACCTGCCCGACCGTGGCCTCTAACTGCGCCCCGATCACTGCTGTGGCCGTGATCTACAAGGACGACGGTTCGCTCGATCATTACCATTTCGGCAAGAGCTGCCCGGATCACTGCTTCATCAACACCTCTGTCATTCTTGACAGCCCGCAGGAACTGTTCTGGGCCGGTCTTGGTGATGCGCTCAGCAAACAGATTGAAGTGCTCTTTGCCGCCCGCGGAAAGTCGCTCTTCCACACTCCGCTGCTCGGCGTGCATGTTGCCCAGGCCTGCCAGGGGCCGCTGCTTGAGCTCGGTGTCGAAGCCATGAATGACATGAAGGCCGGCGAACTCACGCACGCCTTTACCGAATGCGTGCTCGACATCATTGTCTCGACCGGTGTCGTCTCCAATCTCGTCACGCATACCGAGTACTACTACAACTCCTCGCTTGCCCACTGCTTCTACAACGCTTCGATGGTTCTGCCTTCCGCACACAAGCATCTGCACGGCGAAGTGGTCTCGTTCGGCAACCTGGTGCTGCTTGCCTATGACGGTCAGGATGCGCTGCTGGAAAAATTCCTTGCCTTTAATCGCGAACTCGGTCTGCCCGTCACCCTCGGCGAGCTCGACATCGATGAGGCCGGTCTGGAAAAACTGCTCGAAGCTGCGCAGAACATCAAGGAATGGACCTGCACACCGACCCCGGCCACGGTTGAAAAATACCGTGAGGCCATCCTCCAGGTGGATGCCATGGGTCAGAATCTGCTCAAAGCCTGATCAGAAAAGCCTTTCTGAAACGCTTTAAACGGGAGGCCGGCTGTGACGCCGGTCTCCCGGTTTTTTCTGCCGAGAGGCCAATCGGCATTGACAGCTCCGTAAAAGTCCCTTCTCTTCCTATAAAATGGCCTGTACCATTTTTCTTTTAAGGACTGTTTCACCGCCATGCGTGCCCTTTCCTCCACTCTCTGCGCCGCCGTTGAAGACATCTGTCAGGATCGTCCCCTCAGTGCGGAGAGGCTCCGCACACTTCTCTCTGAAGAACCTCTTGAGGATCTCATCGAAGCTGCGCACCTCATCACAACCCGCAAAGCAAGCACCACCTTCAACACCTGCGCCATCATCAATGCCAAGGCCGACGGCTGCACCTGCGACTGTGCCTGGTGCGCCCAGTCGCGGCACTGGAATCCGGCGCCCGCAGAAAGCAGTCTGGTGAGTGCGCAGACCGCACTCAAAGGCGCCAGACAGACCGTAGCCCACGGCATCGGCCGCTACTCTCTGGTGACGGCCGGCAGAAAGCTCTCGAGCCGTGTGTGCCGGGAGGCGGAATCGGTGCTGCGGGAGCTCCACGAGGCGCTTCCAGAAGTGGAGCTCTGTGCGAGCTTCGGACTGATGAGCGAAGAGGAACTCGTGCGGCTCAAAGAGGCCGGCCTTGTCCGCTACCACTGCAACCTTGAAACGAGTGATGCATTCTTCTCCCGGGTGTGTTCGACACACACGCGCGAAGACAAAATCGAGGTACTGCGCAGAGCCCGGCGTGCCGGACTTGATCTGTGCTCGGGCGGGCTTTTCGGTCTCGGAGAGTCTGAAGAGGACCGTATCGAACTCGCCATGACACTCGCCGGTCTTGAGATTCCGTCCATTCCACTGAACTTTCTCTCGCCGATTGCGGGCACACCGCTCGAAAACCAGCCGGCTTTGAGCGACAGAGAGATCCTGCGCACGGCCGTGATTTTCCGCTTTCTCAATCCCTGTGCTTTTCTCCGGCTCGCGGGCGGACGCAACCGGCTCAGTGAGGAGGTAACCGGAAAACTCTTTTATGCGGGCGTGAATTCCGCCATTATGGGCGATTTTCTCACTACTGCCGGCAATGATGTTGCTGAAGATATCAGGCGCGCCAGAGCCGCCGGCTATACACTCGAGACGTCCATGGAACGGGCGCTTGAGGCAGGTTTTCCCGCAGAACGCATGAGCTGCCGTCTGACACAGGCAACGGTGACATTGCGGCAAAAAATCTCACAGCCTAAGTGATTTTCCGTAGAATACGGAAAAACCATTCGCGGCGGATGGCCTTCCCTTTTCTGCCACCTGCGCAGCACATCCGCCGTTCACTCACAGGATCAGACCATACATGCTCGCTTTCAATGAGGTACTTGACGGAATCGGCATGATCGGCTTTGCACTTGCCGGACTGCTGGCCACACAGGGCCGAAAAATGGACCCTGTCGGCGTTTTCGTTGCCGTATTCACCACCGCTTTCGGCGGCGGCATCATCCGTGACATCATGCTTGACCTGCGGCCGTTTTACTGGGCCTCTCATCCGCAGTGGGTCTGGTTTGCCGGTCTGCTGACAGTTTTCGCGCCAATCATCATCCGACGCATGCGCGACCGCTGGCGTAATGCGCTGTATGTGATCGCTGACGCCGTCGGGCTCGCCTTTTTCAGCATCTCGAGCACCATCACCGCGCTCTCGACCGGGGCCAATGCCACAACGAGCGTGCTCATGGGGGTGACAACCGGTGTTTTCGGCGGGCTGCTCCGCGACGTGTTTCTCAACCGCACGCCGGCCGTACTCTCGGACCGCACCCCGTATGCCACCGCGGCCTTCATCGGCTGTGTGCTCTATGTGATCGGCACGCGGTTTGTCTACGATCCGGCGGTACTCTCGCCCTTCTGCGGGATGCTGATTTTCTTTATCCGCATCTCCACTTACTTTCAGCGCCTGCGGCTGGTGTCCTACAGCTGGCTCAAACCGCTTTTCTCTCCCGTGCGCTTTCCGGACTTCTCAGCGGCAGCCGCTCTGGGCATCCGGAAACCCAAAACCGGAGCACAAAAAAAGACCGGCCGGGGAGCAGCACAGCCCAAGCAGGCGCAAAGCGCTGAATCCGCCCCGCGCACCCGTTCGCTTTCCACCCAGCAGCCTGTACGGCCGCCTGTGAAAAGCTACAGGCACCGTTACCGCGTCAGACCGCATCAGAATGCCAATTCAAGACACCGTCAGCAAAGCGTGCGGTAACGAAAAACGCCAGACACTACTGTCTGGCGTTTTGTTTTTCACAGCATCCGTTAACTGTTACTTGGCAGCCGGTGCCCTGGCAGCGGGCGCCGGTTCCTTGCCGAGCGTGCCGGCTTCATAGCCGCGCACCAGGGCGTTCGTCATCTCGAGCGCATAATTCTGAATGCGTGCACCGTCGAGCTGACCGTTGACGAGCGAAAGCGGGCCGTTGGCCGTGAGAACCTGGCGGTTGTTGTGCAGCACAACAAAAAGCATTTCCAGGTCAACGGACTTGCCGGCATCAGCCGGCTTTTTCGTTTTAGCCGTCTTCGACGCAGTCTTGTCCTCGGGCTTGTCGCGCAGACCGTAGACCATCACGTAACCTTTCTGGCAGGCCTGAGGAATGTTCTTCGGATCCGTGACGTTCTGCACATCCTCAACCACAGCGCTCACCGAGTTGAGAACCAGATCACTCAGACCGTTGACCTGAGCAGTACGGTTAAAGAGGCACAGCGTGCCGTCAAGCTTTTTCTTTTGACCGGCGGCGGGAGCGCTCTGCTGAGCAGTCTGCTGCGCCGGTGCGGCGGATTCCTGAGACATCGTTTCCGGAGCAGCCGCCTTATTGGCGGCACAGCCCGTCAGGGCGAGCATGGCTGCGCCGAGCGTGAGAAGAAATGCGGATTTTTTCATCGTTAAATTCTCTTTTTTATGAAATCGGTTTTAATAAGTGAGTGGTTGGTTTCTGATGTCGCCCGAAAGCCGGATGCCTTGAAACAGCGGGCTTTCAGCTTATCTGTCTATTATAGGCGTAAAGCCTGAAACAGACTTCCAGGAAAATGTCAGCGATTTTGAATCCACCGCCGGATTGTCCCGAGCGTATAACCGAGCTGATAAAAACGGTATTTCATATTGGAGATGATGTACTCCGCATCAGGCAGCGGAATTCTGTCCTCAATATACAGGCGGATCTCTTCGCGCAGTGCCTCCTCGGGACTCTGATTACGCATGCGCCCTATTGCGCGCAGCGCACGGAAGGCCTCCGGCGAGAGTCTGCCCATCATCTGGCGGACCGCCTGATCAGTGAGCCGGTCCATCGCCTGACGTTCCAGTCCGGTGCCGCTGCCCTCTCGGCTGCTGTTCCCTGAAGAATTCTCAGCCATCAGAACGCCTCCGGTGCACCGGTGAAAATATGCGCCCAGCGGATCACCGCCTGCGAGCGCTGTTCGAGTGCGGCAGCACTGCCGCCCGTTTCAGTAAAGTCGCGCGCCAGTTCATCGGCCTCTGCGGAGAACTGCTCGCAGGCGCGTCGCAGCACCTCACGCTCCCCTGCGAACGGGGCGTTCATTGCCTCACGCAGATATTGCGCCAGACCGCCTCCGCGGTGCCATTCGGCATCGGACTCAAAATGCGGATTCTCACCGGAGAAAAGCGCAACCAGCCATTTGGTGAGTTTTTCCCGGTTGAGCTCGTACTCGCCGGCATCCATCATCCCCGAGGAAACCGAGGCGGCCCGGACGGCCATATTGCGCATCGCCTGCTCAAGGAGCTGGGAGACCACCTCAATTGCCAGCAGATTGGGCAGACGTTGGGCGCGGGAACTGAAATCCGAGCACCCGCCACCGCACCGGTTATTGCAACTGCTCATAGCACAACTCCTCAGAAAATTTGTTTACCGCGTTCAGTTCGCAGCAGCGATTCCGGGAGAAACCGTGAAACGCTTGCACCAGAGAGCCGCTCTTGCAAGGCTCTCCTCCTGCATCATCTGCGGTGTAAAGTCCGGCCGCGAGCCGCAGGAGGTGATGCTGAAGTAGCAGTCCTTCACAAACAGCCGGCACACATAGGTCATCATGGCGCGGGGATTGTCCTGATCGATCCCGGCGAGTGCATCGCCTTCAAAATCCTTCGGCAGATAAGCCTTCACCAGGTCAATCAGGTCGCGGCCGGTAAAGGGAATCTTCATAATGAAGGCGGGATTCTCAGCCATCAGCGTACGGGCGAGATAGCGCGCGAGCGCATCATCAAGGTCAGCCGCCTCGTCCGCGGTCAGCTCCTTGAGACCGACTCTGTGCATACGCTTGAGAATATCCCAGTAACACCCGACCAGGAGCTGCTCGAGCACCCCCTGATCAAGTTCAATCACATCGTCTTCTTTCGGAGAGGTTTTCTCTTCTTCTGTCATTTACAGGTTCCTAGGTTTGATTCAGGAGGAGGCAACGGTATTCTCACGGGCATACTCGCCCAGAATCGTCAGCGCCCAGGTGCGGAAATGCGCCTCGTAGAGCGGGTCATGAAGCACGCCCTTGAGCACCTCCTCGGGATCCTGAACACCGTTGATCTCGGCCCAGCTCTCGACCCAGTCCACCGCCTCGTCAAAACAGGTCAGCACGGCGAGCGCCGGCATGGACGCATCATCAGAAAAGCTTTCTCTGTCTTCCGGGGACATCGAGTCGAGCACCTCAGAGAGGGCCTCACGCAGATGGGCAGCCACATGCTGAAGATCCCACCCCGCAGGCAGGGCGACGGATTCGCTGCCCATAAAAACGGAGACCACGCCGAAGACGAGTTCGGAGTACGCCTCGGGCGAGCCGCCGGTGAGTACCAGGCGCACCGCATCATGCCCTGTGTAGAGCAGAATCTCCGTGAGAACATCCGGATCCGCAATGTTCGGAAGTTCCACCACGGCACGGCTTTGGGTTGTTTCAGTCATGCGACTTTCCTCTAAATGTTTTCGTACTCTCAAGTCTACACGAACTGAGCGTGAATCCTCAAAAATTCGCGCCCTGGCGCCTCGAATGCAGGCAGTGTGCGAGGTGTTTTCCGCGCCGCCTGCGGCAGGCTGAAAAAAAGGAGACCCGGACGGACCGGATCTCCTCGCTGAAAATGGCGGCAGCGCGCGGGCGGCCGTTATTTTTTGCCCGCTTCCACGATCTTCATCGCGGAGGCGATCATCCCGGAGAGGTCTCCCATATTGCCCGGAACGATAAGCGTGTTGTTTTCGCGGGCAAGATTGGCAAACGCCTCCACATACTGTTCAGCAACCTTGAGGTTGACAGCCGTCTGGCCGCCCTCGACCTGAACCGCACCGGCGACACGGCGGATAGCCTCAGCGGTTGCCGTGGCAATGGCGAGCGTGGCGGCAGCCTGACCTTCAGCCTTGTTGATTTCAGCCTGCTTTTCACCTTCGGACTGGGCGATCGCCGCCTCACGGGCACCCGTGGCAAGGTTGATCTGTTCGAGCTTGCGGCCTTCGGAAGCAGCCACCACCGCACGCTTTTCACGCTCTGCGGTGATCTGCTGCTGCATGGCCTGCAGAATAACCGCAGGCGGCGTAAGGTCCTTGATCTCGTAGCGGAGCACCTTCACACCCCAGTTGAGCGCCGCCTCGTCAATGGCCGAAACCACACTCTTGTTGATGAGGTCACGTTCCTCAAAGGTCTTGTCAAGCTCCATACGGCCCACCACGCTACGCAGTGTGGTCTGCGCGAGCTGGGTAATGGCCACCACATAGTTGGAGGTGCCGTAGCTCGCACGCTGGGGATCAGTCACCTGGAAAAAGAGCACCCCGTCAACACTGAGCTGCGTGTTGTCACGGGTAATACAGACCTGACTCGGCGTATCGAGCGGAATTTCCTTGAGCGAATGACGGTAGGCCACACGATCCACAAACGGGATGATGAAATTGAGTCCGGGGTTGAGCACGGAATGAAACTTACCGAGACGCTCCACCACCCAGGCGCTCTGCTGGGGAACCACTTTGATGCCCTGAAAGGCAAACAGAACGGCAATGACCACCAGAACGACAGTCAGAACCAGAAAACCACTCACAACAACCATGAATCTCTTCTCCTTGCTTGAAAATAACTTTTCTCTAAAAACTTATCCGTCCGCTCTCTGAAGCACCAGACAGGGACCGTCAAGCGCAACGATTTTCCAGCGCCCGGCGGACAGTCCCCCTTCTGCCGCTCTGGCAGGCCAGGGAGCACCACGGTACATCACCGTGGCGGTACCGTCAGCATTAACCTCGCTTACCTCGATAACACGCCCGACATCAGGCTCGCTCACAGCCGTGTCCCCACGGGACTGTTTGCGCCAGCGCTGCACCAGCAGAGAGCCGGCGACAACCACCAGCGCGATCGCGGCGAGCTGAACTGTGAGCCCGAGTCCGACCCAGGCAAGCAGTGCGGCCACGGCCAGCGCCCCGGCGACAACGAGCAGGAACACAGTACCGGTCATCATTTCCACACCGCCTGCGATCAGGGCTAAAACCAGCCAGACAATTTCAGGTGAAATATCCATCAACCCCCTCCTTTGGTCTTCGTGTTTGCCGGCGCAAAACCGCTCAACTATCTGACTATTCTATCGTGCATTGCAAAAAGCGGGCGGATTGTCTGAGATTACTGACAATCCGCCCGGCAGGAACTGACTGTTTTCCTGGCTCTTAGCCGTTCATGGCGGCCTTCATGGCCTGTGCATAGGCTTTGAGTGCTGCCGGCGCACCGGCACCCTTTTCATGGGCGAGCTTCACAACCGCAGAGCCGACAATGGCGCCGTCGGCTGCCTGTGCGACCACACGGGCCTGTTCCGGTGTGGCGATACCAAAGCCGACACAGGCCGGGGTGTCTGTTGCCGCCCGGATACGCGCAAGCGTGTCGGTGAGCTCTGCGGGCACCCCTTCTCTCACCCCGGTCACCCCGAGGCTCGAGACCACATAGATAAACCCTTTCGAGCCCCGGCAGATCATGGGAATGCGCTCCCCGGAGGTCGGTGCGACAAAGCGGATAAGCGCAATGCCGTGCGCGTCACAGGCGCCTTCAAACTCCGCGCACTCCTCAAAGGGCACATCAGGGAGCACCAGCCCGCTCACGCCGAGCGCCTCGCAGCGCGCTGTAAAACGCTCGATACCGTAGGAGAACACCACATTCGCATAGGTCATAAAGAGCAGCGGGACATCCGTTTTTTTCCGTACCGCCTCAACCATGGCAAACACCCCTTCAGTGGTGGTGCCGGCCTTGAGCGCACGCCCGGTCGCGGCCTGAATCACAGGCCCCTCAGCGGTCGGATCCGAAAACGGAATCCCCAGTTCAATCGCATCGGCTCCGCCCTCGGCAAGCGCCACGATCAGCGCCTCTGTCATCGCCAGATCAGGATCGCCGCAGGTGATAAACGGAATGAATGCCTTGCCGGCGGTAAAGGCGTCTTTTAAAGTCTTACTCATTGATAATCTCCCCACGATAGCGCGCCATGGCTGCGCAGTCCTTGTCCCCACGTCCGGAAAGCGTGATCACGATAATCCGGTCCTTATCCATGCCCGGCGCGATTTTGCGCACATGGGCAACGGCGTGTGCCGATTCAATGGCGGGAATAATCCCTTCGGTGCGCGAGAGATACTCAAACGCATCCACCGCCTCGTCGTCAGTCACGGGCACATATTCAGCACGGCCGCAGTCGTGCAGATAGGCATGCTCAGGCCCCACACCCGGATAGTCAAGACCGGCGGAGATGGAATAGACCGGCGCAATCTGACCGAATTCGTTCTGGCAGAAGTACGACTTCATGCCGTGGAAAATCCCGACCTTGCCGGTGGCGATGGTGGCGGCCGTCTCAAACGTGTCCACCCCGCGCCCGGCGGCCTCGCAGCCGATGAGCCGCACCTGCGGGTCATTGATGAAGTTGTAGAACGTGCCGATCGCATTGGAGCCGCCGCCCACGCAGGCAACCACCACATCGGGCAGCCGGCCTTCGCGCTCGAGACACTGCTGACGGATTTCCGCAGAGATTACGGCCTGAAAATCGCGCACGATCATCGGGAACGGATGCGGTCCCACTGCCGAGCCCAGACAGTAGTGCGTGTCGTCAATACGGGTAGTCCATTCACGCATGGCCTCATTGATCGCGTCCTTCAGCGTGGCGGTGCCGGAGGTGACCGGCACAACCTCTGCGCCGAGCAGCCGCATACGGTAGACGTTAAGCGCCTGACGTTCCGTGTCCTCCTTGCCCATGAAAACCACACATTCCATTCCCATGAGGGCCGCCGCTGTCGCTGTCGCGACACCGTGCTGACCGGCGCCGGTTTCAGCGATCAGGCGTGTCTTGCCCATCTTTTTGGCAAGCAGCGCCTGTCCGAGCACATTGTTGATTTTGTGCGCGCCGGTATGATTGAGGTCTTCACGCTTGAGGTAGATCTTTGCGCCGCCCAGATCCTTTGTCATTTTCTCTGCATAGTACAGGCGCGACGGACGCCCGACGTAGTCGTTGAGCATGTCCGAGAGCTCCTTCTGAAACGCAGGATCCCGGCTGAAGCGGCTGTAGGCGTCTTCAAGTTCTTTCATCGCATTCATGAGGGTTTCAGGGATGTACTGACCGCCATGAATTCCAAAGCGTCCGTTTACGTTAGTCATGGACTTTTCTCCTAATCTATCGGGTTTGGAGTGACTGCTGGCGTACGCAACGCACAAAGTCTTGCATTTTTTGAGGGTCTTTTCTGCCCCCGGATTCAATACCGCTGCTGACATCAACGCCATCAGGGGCATAGCGGGCGATCATGCCGGCTACATTGCCGGGGGTAAGACCGCCCGCGAGTATCAGAGGTTTACCGGTACGCGGTAACGCCGTGCCTGCGAGCGCTGCGGGGACTCCGCTGCCGGGTTCGGCAGCGTCAAGAAGCACCATGTCAGCGTCTGCCGTCAGCCGGAAGAGCGCCTCGGCGGTCTCTTCCCCGGTGAGGTTGACTGCACGGATATAAGGAATCTGCCGCGCCGCAAGTGCCCTGACGAGCTCACTCTCAGCGGGGAAGTCCCCGTGGAGCTGCACCGCGTCGATCGTTTTCGCATCAACCAGAGCGAGAATCTCCTCGAGCGTGTTGCCCCTGAAGACACCGACAGCCTGAATACCGGGATCAAGCCGTGCTTTCATCTCTGCAGCCTGCGCATGGCTCAGCGCTCTCTTTGAGAGCGGTGCGAACACAAAGCCCGCCATCTCGGGCGCGAGTGTATTGACCGTATCGATATCCTCAAGGCTCATCAGCCCGCAGAGCTTGATCACTGTCATCGCGTGGCCTCCCGCATCCGGGCAAGCAGCCCTTCACGATCCGACTCACGCATAAGCGTTTCACCCACGAGAACAGCATTGGCACCGGCTCTGAACTGTGCGACACAGTCTTCAACACTGCGGATACCGCTCTCGGAGACGTAGAGATGTCCCTCGCCCACGAGCGCACGCATGCGTTCGGCTCGGCTCACATCCACATCAAAGGTGCGCAGATTACGATTGTTCACGCCGATGATTCCTGCGCCGCAGCGCTTGGCGAGTTCAATCTCGTCCGGGGTGTGTGCTTCGACCAGAACACTCAGGCCGAGCGAATGCGCACGGGCGAGAAAGTCTTTGAGCCTGCCCTCTTCGAGCAGTGAAACAATCAAGAGCACGGCGCAAGCCCCAAGACACTTCGCCTGATCGATCATCACCTCATCAACGGTGAAATCCTTTCTGAGTACAGGAAGGCTTACTGCGGCCGCCACACGCTCGAGATCAGCGTCACTGCCCAGAAAAGCCGTCGGTTCGGTGAGGACCGAGACGGCATGTGCGCCGCCTCGCTCGTAGCTCTGTGCAACGGCGACCGGGTCATAATCGGGCGCAATGAGTCCCCTGGAGGGAGAGGCACGCTTGCACTCGCAGATAAAGTGCAGTCCCGGACCTCTGAGGGCGGCCTCAAAGCGGAAGTCCGCAATCCCTGCCTCAAGATCCGCCTTGTGGTGCGCCTCTGCCAGGGAAAGGATCTCTGCACGCGAGATGCGCTTGAGATCGTTTTCGACACGGGCCGCGGCACGGGCGGCAAGCTCCTGAAGAATATCCGTACTCATCGGCTTTACTCCGTACGGTGGCTTTCAGTAATGAGCTGCTCGAGCTTGCGGGTCGCCGCACCGCTGTCAATGATTTCTGCGGCACGCCTGACCCCCTCGGCGATACTGCCGGCGATGCCGCCGACCGCAAGCAGTGCACCTGCGTTAAGGAGCACCGCATCACGTCTGGGGCTCTTTTCTCCGCCAAGCACGGCACGCAGAATGCGGGCGTTCTCTTCGGGGGTGCCTCCCGCCATCGCCTCCCTGCCCGCACGGGCAAGACCGAAGTCTTCGGGGCGGATGGTGTAGGAGCGGATCCAGCCGTCTTTGAATTCGCACACAGCGGTGGGGGCGGCAATCGAAATCTCATCGAGCTTATCCTCGCCGTAGACCACCATCCCGTGCTTAACCCCGAGCCCCATGAGCACCTGGGCGAGCGGCTCAACAAGATAACGGTCGTAGACACCGAGAAGCTGACCGCTCGGCGAGGCCGGATTGGTGAGCGGACCGAGAATGTTGAACACCGTACGGAAACCGAGTTCGCGGCGGATTGCCCCGACATACTTCATCGAGGTGTGGTATTTCTGCGCAAAGAAAAAGCAGAACCCCACGGTATCGAGCAGACGGCGGGCGAGCTCGGGCGGCTGATCAATGTTGACGCCGAGCGCCTCAAGGCAGTCAGCCGTACCGCACTTCGAACTTGCAGCGCGGTTGCCGTGTTTGGCGACCTTCATCCCGCCTGCGACGGCAACCAGTGCCGAGGTGGTGGAGATGTTGAAACTGCCGGCATTATCCCCGCCCGTCCCCACGATCTCATAGACCGGGTACGGCACTTCGACGCGCACCGCATGTTCGCGCATGGCTGTGGCACAGCCCGTGATCTCATCAATGGTTTCCGCTCTGGCACTCTTGGTGGACATGGCGGCGAGGAACGCGGCATTCTGTGTGGCGCTCGTTTCACCCGACATGATTTCATTCATCACGCCGTAGGCCTCCTCATAGGTCAGATCACCTTTGTTCACCAGTTTGACAATCGCTTCTTTAATCATTTTTCTCATCCTTAGAAATGCTTTTTGGAAATTTCAGTGTTGCTGTGCTCCTCTGCACGGCTGCGGGATGCAGGAAAGCCGGATGCAGAGGATGCGCGGGAGGGACAGTATCAGTGCCGCCACAGCCCGAAGTAATTCATCAGGGAAAAGGAAACCGGATCGCGGGAGACGCCGGTGGTGACCGGCGGGAGAACGGGCAGGCCGGAAAAGCCTGCGTAAAGGGTCGCTATCTGAGAAATCATGCGCATAGTCCGCTCCAGACGAAAAAAAACTCCGCCGACATCACACTGTCGAGGAGTTCATCGTTTTCTGACCGTACTACGGGCACACTCCTGCGGCAGCGCTGTCGCTGTCAGGCCATAAGGACGAGTGTTTTTCACCCGCGGTGCCACCTTATGTTCACGGACCGGAGGTCCATGCGCTCATTGAGGGAACCATCATTCCCCGAACCCGTTACGCCGGTTCAACTTTCGCGTCGCAGAATACTGGGCAGGATCCCCTGCTTTTGACTGC
>CAJJRX010000040.1 GCA_905194315.1 uncultured Sutterella sp.
CGTTTAAGAAGGCAGTATCTTCTCAGCTGTTACCACAAACATGCATGAAGACTCAGAAATTTCTAATCTTTCGTTGATGAGGAAATTTCTAATCTTTTGCGTAAAAGTAGCTTGTCGATTTCCCGAGCAATGCCTAGTGTTATCTGAGTTTTCACGTATTTTCCGGTTTTGAAACAGCGTCCGGATAGGACTAATCGGTCACAAAACTGTGTCAAGGGGCATAATACCGTGCCCCTCTGGAGGTGTGGACAAAATTTGGACCAAAAATTTACTTTAACTTTGGTCTAGGTGCTTATGTATATCCAAGCTGAAATTAACAAGGCGACAAAAGTCGTCTGGAAAGAAACGCTCTCCCTCAAGAAAATAATGTGATATTCCACGCCTTAAAAGTTCCACTAGCTCCAGCTCAGTGCTCCTAAACGGGTTTATGTGAAAACCAAATTCTTCCTTCCCGACAGATTTAGTTTACGCGATTATTCAGTCCCTCCCCTGGTCCAGCAGAACGTTGCGTTAACCATCTGAACGTGAGGTGGTGAGTGCAGCACGTGAAAAGCGTCCACCGAAATTAATAATTGCTTCAAACAACCTCCGGCAGAGCGAAAGTGCTGGTGACGATATGGAAAAACCCTTTGCAGAGGCTAATGGTTGCGCAGGTGCACTTAGAAAGACAGAAAAAAACGGCGTGTTCAATGCTGTGAGCACAAAAAGTGCCAATCTAACCATGGCATAACCACTTGAAATATAAAGCGAATATTAAATTCAGATATCTTGACCGGAATGTGTGCGTTCGCGCTAGCACTCTCCGAACAGGCAAAACTGATGTGTTGTCGTAAGGTGGCGATGGCGGAATCGGGGTACAACTGCGTGACATGGCGGCGTCGCGTCCGTGGATAACGATGTTGTTGCTGGAAGTGATCACTGACTCAGCTTTTCTTTGTTTACAAAAGTCTTTAAAAATCAAATGGTTAAATGAGAAATTCGTTTTCCGGGTGAATTTGCAAAGAAGGTTGTTGTGGCGGGTGTGTATTGCGTGCAGGAGGACAGTTATCTGCGAAATATGCTCAAAAAGCAGTATGTGTGAGAGGTGTGCACGTCGCCCGTGCGTTAAGTGCACCGCAGAACACGGGTTACGGGTGACCTTGAACGTCAACAGAATTCGGCTTAGCGTGAAGCTGCAGAGCGTCTCCACCCTGCGGGAAGGACTTAAGCAACAGCGGCAAGAACGGCGCCGGCAAAGCTTCCTTCTTGCGGCGTGTCAGGTGACTGCTCGGGGCTCACGAGTTCAAAAGTGATGTCCGCCCGCTTACGCTCACCGAGGGCATTCACCCGTTCAATAGCGTGCTGCTCATTGCCCCAGGGCAGCAGGAGCCAGACCCCGTCAATCACAGCATGTTCCTCTACGGGTTCAAGACTGAAGAGGTATTTAAAGAGAATTGACTGCGTCTCTTCCGACTTCACCTTGCTGTCACGCGAGTACTTGGCATCAGCAATCAGCCAGATGGTTCTGCCGTCAGCACGCTCAACCTTGGCGACAAAGTCAGGGGTGTAGTAGGCATAGCGCTCAGAAAGGGGCTTCATTTCCCCCTGCTGTCGCCACGCGTAAAGGCTTGTACGCATGATGCTCAGGCCGTTGGCGCCGCTGTAGCGTGGTGTCCTGATGACCGGCTCATAGTAGAGGGTAACGCGGCTCTCAGCATCGTGTTTATCCGTCACGCTGAAGCGGAATGTATTCGGGAGTGTGGATTCTGCGCCTGTATACCCCGGACGCTCATAGGGGAAAAAGTCACAGCCCTGGTAAGTGAGGCCGCCAGCCTTTAACGCATCAAGAATCCGCACCAGACAGTAGTGTTCATAGAGCCGTGAGCGTTCCACACAGGTGAGAAGGATATTCTCACGGGTAAAGCTCAGCGCCCCCATGCTCATCCACTGCACGATACCGTCGTAGATCATGCGGTAGGCAGGGATCGAAAGAAAGAACTGTGTCGGCTGCGGCACTCTGGTGACAGGGCGTGCCTTGACCGGCAGGATCTGACTGTAGGCGAAAAAGAGTTTTCTCACCTTGCTCTGGTACTGACGGAGTCTGGCGGTGTAATCGTCAACCATGCGGATCACCTCGCCGAGCATAGCCTCAGCACTGCAGATATAGCCGTTTTGCGCATCGAGAAGCGTCGGCATTCTCGCTTTCTGTGATTCAAGGGTGGTGATTTCTTTCTGCAGCCCCTCTTCGATGGTTTTCAGAAAACCGAGAACAACCTGATTTTCAATTACATCGAATGACTTTTTGCTTGTCTGCACAAGCATGTGCTGCGGCACATAGGCTCTGTGCTGAATACGAATACCCTGCCCGTTCTCACTCAGAGCGAGCTCATCGGGGTGTTCAATGACGTAACGCAGCGCTGATTCCGAGAACCCGGTCAGCCGGCCGACACCTTCAATTTTTTCGCCTGGCACCAGACTGAAGTGGGCGTTTGCTCTGAAGTACATCGCCTGCTGCTCATAGGTTTTGAGAATCCCTTCCAGCGTGTGCAGGCGGGAGCGCAAATCTGTTTCCCGGCTGCCGTCTGTGACACCACTGCCGCTCTGAGGTGACTCTTCTCCTTTGCTGCCCCATTCTTTCATCCCGCGCACGACAGTGTCGGCCATCAGGCGGACAAACCGGGCAACGGGGCCCTGGGGAATGGCAAGCAGTACAGGCTCGCTGAACAGTCTCACTGCCTCAGCCCCCGGGTGGAGCTCCCGGATTTCAACGGCAGCCGTGCCGATATAGTCTTTAAAAGGCTGCGGGGGTTCACCACCTGCGAAATCAAAGGGGGTGAGGATGAGCGTATCTTCCCTCACCTGAGGCTGGGTCGGCACGAAGGTGTCATTGACATAGAGCTGATAGGTGCAGTGCTCAGGGCGCACATTCCCCCTGACCTCATCGAAGGCCGTCATCGGCACCTCAAATGTCCAGGCAACGTCTGTACATACGGTCGCGCGAATGGCTTCAATCGAAAAGGTGTCAAGGGGGGCATCATAACCGCGCAGTGCGATTTCAACAGCGGGGAGTCCCTTGGCAGTGAGCTTGAGCTTTTGCATCGATCAGAAGAACCGGTACCAGTCCATGGAGGCATCCCCGCGGGCAAGAATACCCTCGAGCACCCTGGAGCTACGTGTCAGGCCGTTCGTGTCAAGCACCGTCTTGAGATCGGAGAGCCCGAGGCGGTAGGCGTCGCCATTGCCGTTGATACGCGGCAGGAGCCGCTGCATGACGGCAAAGTCCACCGCTGCGATATACCCGGGCTGATCCGTATCGGTGAAGATACGTGAGGCAGCGGAGACGTAGTTCTGGATGGCCAGGCGCGTGCGCATCGACACGGGCATACCGATCATGGTAAAGCGGTCGTAAATGCTCGAGAGGATAGAGAGAACCTCGGTCTTATGTGTCTGAGAGGCACTCGGTCCGAAGTATTTCTGCATCTCCTCCCAGCTCACAGCAGGGAGAACCTCATCGTCGTTGACGATGCCGATACCGGTAACCTCAAGATCCGGCAGTGTGACAATGCTTGCACGGTCAAGCAGACGCGGCGAGAGGTTTTCCGTGGTGAAGTCATTGTTGATCGTGGCAACAAAGCGCAGTGTATCGGGGATCCGGTACTGTGCGTCACCGCCAAGCGACACGTAGGCATTGGTGCCGTTGCGTTTGTCGCAGATTCGCATGAAATCACCCCAGTAGTATTCCATCGGGGAGAGGTTTGCCTCATCGAGCATCATCACAAAGGGCACATTCGCGATGCCGAGACGGTGCTCGGTATCGAGCTCGGCAAACGCCTGGCGGCGCAGCGGATCAATACTCTCAAACGTTTTGGAGAGCGGGTTGTAGTAACCGACAAAATCGCGTTTCGAGGTCCAGCCGCGCTCAACGGAGACAGGCAGAAAACGGCTTCTTGCCATGGGACTGTCCCAGAGCGCCTGCTGCTCAGCGGTGAGCTGCTCACCGAAACTCGAGAGCCCCATCACGTGAGCAAGAATTTCACAGATGGACGTTTTCCCCACGCCCGGAGGACCAGAGAAAATCGTCAGGAAGTTCTGGGTGAGCAGGATGAAGAAATTCAGAACCGTGTTGTCATCGTAGGCACGATAGTTCTGAACTTTTTTCACCAGATATTTCGCGAGTTTGTGTCCGGAGAGTTCTGCGGGTTTCACCGCCGCGACGGCTCTGGCACGCATTTCATAATTTTCATTCTCGGCACTGTTTTCCCAGGCGGCCGCGGCAGAAAGCAGTTTGGAGGAGATGGCGCCGTCAAAGGCATAGCGGGCCGGACTGCTGAAGGCCTCAGAGAGATGAGTCTCGGCATCCCGCTGAGCTGCCTGGAGTGCATCCACCTGCGCCTTAAGAGCATCAACCTCAGCCTGCAGGGAGGCCTTGAGCTTTGCCTGGTCGCTGACGGAGCCGAGAATACCGATTTCTTTACGCAGCTTTGCGTTGGTGCTTGAGAGCGTGTCACTTTCTTTGATCAGCCCGGCATGTCTGTCCCGCAACTCCGCTTCAGCCTGTTCCATGGCAGAGGCGATTTCGCTCTCCAGCGTCGCCTTTTTTGCTTCAATGTCTTTGAGCTGGGCGTTGAGTGTACTGATTTTTTCTTCAACCGCTTTTACACTCGAGAGCTGAGAGACATACTGAGGCTTGGCAAGAATGATTTTGGCGAGCGCCTCCTGCATCTTGCTGTTGCTGAGAAACTTCGACATATGGCTCATCAGCGTGTTGCCGAGCATATCAATGGTCTGCTGATTCACACGGAAATTGCCAAGCAGCGCCGAGATACGCGCAACGCGGCTTTCACGGAACGCGGGCGTTGAGCTGAAAAGCGTGTCCTCTCTGAGCTGAGCGTCGATCCAGTCAGTGATTTTCCCGGTATTTTCTGTCTGACCGGTGTTTTTAAAACGCTCCAGAAGCTGAATGTCGCTAAGCGTATCGATCAGAATCGGCTGTGATTTTTTTGCCAGCACAATCGGGAGCGTGCGGGTAAAGGGTTCTGTACCCGTGTTCTCGGGCCAGTACATCAGCTGCGCAAAAATCACCGTATCGGACGCATCGGGCAGCAGACCTCTGACCGTGCCGTCATTGCTGAGCTGCCCGAAGTTGATGTAGGGGCGGTTGGCACCGTCGCGTTTCAGAGAATACGGACCGTAGAGATAGTCTTTGTACCTGAGCACCACCGGAATGGAAGGCATCGGGAAGGGTTTGCTGCTGTTCTCAGCATTCTGCTCGAACCCGAGTTCCACATAGACGAATTTCTGAAAATCCGGTGTCTGTTCAACCGGGGTGACAATGGGATAGCCCCCTGCCTCTTCGAGCGTGAACACCCTCCCCTTTGAATGGAGCTGCACGTAGTCGAGCTGGTAGACATAGTCTTTTCGCCATTCATTCGAGAGCAGGTCACGGTACTGAATCAGATCGTAGCTGATCCAGTCAATGATAAGAAACGCCCCGTCAGCAATCTGATTGGGCGAGCTGACCTTGAGGTTAACGGCCCCGAAGGACGGAAAGATGGATTTGAATTCTTCCGTGACAAAGGTCTCGAGATTGCTGTCCCAGTTGGCAACGCCGTAAAAATTAATGAATTGACCGTAACGGCGGGCATAGCCAAGGGTGCGCGTATAGCCTTCCGGCGGCTTGGGAATGCCGGCCCGCTGCTCATCGAGCACAATGTATTCAAGCGGCTTGGCCTTTTTCTCTGGCGCGGCTTTGGCAGCGCTCTTCTGAGCCGGTTCGGAAGCTTTCTCAGCAGCCACCGGTGCTTCAGCGACCGGCTTTTGGGCTGCAGGGTCGGCATGGGCCGGCTCAGTGGGTTTTTCCACCACTGCGTGCTTGGCTTTCTTGGCAGTAACGGCCGTTTCGGGCTGTTCCGGGGTGGTTGTGGCCTGTTTCAGCGCTTCTGTGATTTTGGCGACAGAGGGTTTTACCGCCGGCGCTGCTTTTGTCTTTTTCTTCGCTGCCGGTTTGGCTTTCTCTTCTTCTTCCCCCTCGGGGGCGGGAAGGTTCAGGGGGCCGCGAAGCTGGCGGACAATCTTTCGCGTAGCGGTCTGCAGGTCAAAATAGTGGGCGGCTGTTTCAAGTGCGCTCTGCAGTGTCTTTTGAATCTGCTCGGGTTTGGCACCGTCTTTCCTTGCTGCATCAAGGATGTGTACCCAGATTCTGGCAAAACCGATCAGAACACACATCTGCGGCGAGCAGTGTGAGGAGACGAGCATTTCCACCAGACCTGAAATATCTGCTTCGCTTGGCGGATTGGAGCGGATTTCCCCTTCTGAGAGCGCAGGACCGATGTGCTTATCGGACTGCAGATGCACAAAGAGTGAAGAAAGAATCGTTACCGCTTCACTGCTCGCTGTCTCAAGCCCCTGAACAAGTTCCCGCTGGAACTGCGGTTTGGACCAAACATTCGGTTTCTGAAGCTCCCAGTCGTACAGCAGACCGAAAAAAGAATCGTCATTTTTAGCCCTTTCGATATTTTCATAAGCAACGCGGCGCTGTGCTGTTGTCGTGGAAGTGATGAAATGTTTGAGTAGTTCAGCGGTGTTGATAGCCATGATTGGAGTCAAAGAAAGATTGCAGACGAAATTACATTATAAATTCAACAACCGTGCTGATTCGGGTGGCCGGCAAAATTTCGTTTTTCATCCTGAGGTCAACGCCGGCTGAGCGTTCCAGCGTTTAGCGGAGCACAAAAAAGAACCGCTATAGAGGCGGTTTAGAAGACTGTCCCGGTGTCAGCACTTTGACAGACACCGGGATGATCAGGAAGCGTAAGATCAGTTGGCGAAGAATGCGCTGACTGTCTCCCAGGCAACCTGCTGAAGGAAGGCGGCATCCTCAGGCGTGAGAGTGAGCTCTCCAAGACCGTACCAGGGAATTCCGGCCGGTGTACGGTTGAGCAGTACCGCGTACAGTACACAGGCCTCCAGATAGGTGCCGGCGATGGACGGATGGCGGTTATCGGCAATGACGAGCTTCAGATCGGGGCGCTTTTCAAGCGCTTTTGCAAATGCAAGTCCTACCGGCACCACCATGATGTCGTTTTCGTTGGCCACTGTGATGGTGGCATCAGCGAGCTGCTGCGTCATTTCCGGCTTTCCAGTAAATGCCCAGGTGAGCATCAGGAGCGGCGTTGCACCGTTTTCACGGATAGTCGCAGCATGCTTTTTCGCATACTCCCGGAATCGCTTCGAGAGTTCCGGGTGAATCGGTCCCTGCGAGTTGTCCTGCATCACGACCGCATCAAACACCGGACCGTTGTCAGTACGGAATTTCAGCCGGTTGGTGCCGTCGTTAAGTACGGTGTAGGAATTGATGGCACCCGGCCTCAGATATGAGCCCATATCATGCCAGTCAAGACCGCCGTAGGCAATCGTCACCATACTGACAGAGGGGCGGGTGAGCTCACTCGCGGCAATCATGCCCTGGAGCCACTGCACGATGCCGTTGTTGTAATACATAAAGCTGTTACCGGCGAGCAGAACAGAACTCAATTCTCCGGGCAGTTTACGGATTTTGGGTTTAACAGAATAGTTATCAGACATAAATAGAACTCCTCAACGGGATTCTCTCATTATTTAATGTCTGAGCGAAATCATCAAGAATCAGCAAGGATACCGGGGGAAAATATGCATCTGCAGTATCCGTATTTATACCTCTTTAATCAGAGGAAAACCTTTCTTGAAGCACGACGTTTGGATTCTTCTCCGCGCCGGTCATATCTGGCCGTTGTAGTAACGCTGGAATGTCCCATCATGCCTTGAACTGTCACGATATCTACGTTATTTTGCAGTAATCTGGTTGCAAATGTTCGGCGCAGATCATGCGCTGTGAAGCTTGCACCCGGTACAGAATCTTTATGTGAATCAAGAATATCCCCAACACTTCTTGCATCGAGTGCACGGGATAAATCAAGTCGACCGTTTTTAAATATCCGGCCAAATAAAAGTCCTTTTTCATAACCTCTGTCTTTTGAAAGCCAGAGGTTTAATATCGCCTGCACTTCATCAGGCAAATAAACTTTTCGCTCTTTATCACCTTTACCGATCAGCGTGAGCTCACCGGTTTCGCGATCGTAATGCTCAGCGCGCAATTCCGGGATTTCACCACGGCGAAGTCCGCAGCCAAGCATCAGGGCAAGAATGGCTTTGTCCCGGCGACCGATAGCATCGTGCCGCTGGTCACAACTGCGAAGAAGTGCTCCCGATTCTGCTGCTGAGAGTGAGCGGCCGGCGGGCAGTCTTGAAAAACGGCGCTGCTTTATGGCCCCTATTCTTAACATCGTCTCATGAGAGATACTGCCGACGAGCCAGGCGGCCCTCGCTACCCCCTTGATCGCAGCGAGGTAGCAGTTCACGGTATTGCCTTTTTTCCCTTCCCGCTCGAGTGCCTCAAGAAGAGCGAGCACGTGCTCGGGTCGCATCGCCTCCCACGCACAAGTGAGGAGCGAGTCGTAGCCTGCCAGTCTCGCCAGCACATTGAGTTTGCTTTTCATGGCGGCGCGGCTTGTCTCGGAGTGCAGTGTCGCCAGATAGGCAAGCGCCGCATTGGGTTTTGAAGCGGTCGGCTCCGCAACGGCAGCGCTCTCAAAAAGAATGACGTCGGATTTCATCGGGATAGTATTCAACTTTTCAATACATCTATTCTAGAATAATCTCCTAGAATTGACATTCTATCGGGTTATTTTTCTTTGCTCTCCCGTCACGTCATTTGTGTAATACAAAACGGAAATAAATGTTAAAAATCGCGAATAAGTGAGGATCTGTGCGATTTTCTGTTCTGACACCACTTCCACACTCTGCAAAATCTTTTTTGCTTGTGCCGCAGGGTCGTTCGTTATAATGGACTTACTGTTAACTACCTGAGTTTGTTTGCACTATGCGCTGGCAAGATAAACCTGAAAGTAATAATGTCGAGGACCGTCGGGGTGAAGGTGGCGGATTCCCCTTCCCTATGGGGGGAGGCTCCGGTCGTCCCCGAATGGGCGGGATCCCTCTGCGCGGGAAAACCGGTCTGATTGTGCTTGTTATTGTGATCATTGCCGGTTACTACGGCATTGACCTCACGCCGCTCATTACCGGTGTGCCGGTGGATGCGCCGGTTGCCGAGCAGACGCAGCAGAGCTCACAGAAGAACTTCACTGCCCAGGAGCAGGAGCTGGCAAAATTCAGTTCTGTGGCTCTGAAGACAACGGAAGATGTCTGGACGGCGATTTTCAGGAAAAACGGTGAAAACTACCAGTTCCCGAAACTCGTTCTCTACAGCGGATATACCAATACCGCCTGCGGCACAGGCCAGTCTGCCATGGGGCCGTTCTACTGTCCGAATGACCAGAAGGTTTACATTGACCTGTCTTTCTACAGGGATATGCAGAAAAAATACGGTGGCGGCGGTGACTTTGCACTGGGTTACGTGCTCGCTCACGAAGTCGGCCATCATGTTCAGACCCTGCAGGGAATTTCCGAGAAGGTTCACAATATGCAGAGTCGTGTAAGCCAGAAGGAAGCCAATGCCATTCAGGTGAAGATGGAACTGCAGGCTGACTGCTACGCAGGGGTCTGGGGCTACTTCATGCAGAAGGCCGGGATCCTTGAGGTGGGCGATCTCGATGAGGCGCTTGACACTGCTTCAGCCATTGGTGATGACCGACTGCAGAAGGAAGCGACCGGTCGCGTGGTTCCTGACAGCTTCACGCACGGCACATCTGAGCAGCGCAAGACCTGGTTCAAACGGGGCTTCACCTCCGGTAATCCCCAGGTCTGCAACACCTGGCAGTAATACTTTTTGCCTTTTCTGCCCTGCAGGTCACTCTGATCTGCAGGGTTTTGTTTTAACGGCTTTTTAGTGCTGGCTGTGGTCCATCTGCATGTGAGCGCTGTGATCGATCGGTGCACTGTGGGCGCTGTGATCCATCTCGTGCATCATCTCATTGCCCTGCCAGCCTGCGACTGCCGGATCAGCCATACCGGCGATCATGGCAATGTGCGAAAGAACGAGGAAGGCAGCCACGCAGGCGACGTGAAAGCCCATGCGTGTGCGTTCGCCAGCCCCGCCAAAGATGATTTTCAGATTAAGCAGAGCAATCAGAATCATCGGAACGCCGGCGAACAGATACGTCAGTACAGCAAGCCAGTCGACCCATGTGCGCCATTCACCGGCGGCGGTCACCGGAATAACAACGGTGGGGATAAGGTAGCCGCCAATTCCAAGGAAGACGATCCCGGCGAGTACACCGCAGACTTTATTGAGCCCCTTTACAAAGGGGTGATCATTTTTGCTGAAAAGGAGGACGAGCTCCGTAATAGCAATGGTTTCGGCAAGAACAACAGGCAGCGCCATAAAGATCAACAGGTTCCACGGGGAGTTGATCATCAAAAGTTCCATATAGTGCGTCATCAACATGACTGATCTCCAAAATTTACAGATACGAAGAGGTACTGAACCCCTGCAGTTCAGGAGTCCAGAAAAAGAAAACACGTTTTGGGGTTGGAGATCAGGCTAGTGGCGGCCTGTAGAGTCCGTGAGGTGTCGTCTGCGGATCCTCGAGCAGTACGGCGGGGAACTCCCCGCGGCGGGCATCGTTGCGGGTGACGACAGTAAACGGATTATCCATCGCGATGAGCGGTGAGCAGCAGAGATGGAAATCGGGCGAGCAGCAGGGACTGTGGCTGTCTGAATGATCAGTCGAAACTGATGCGATCTCAGTCTGTGTGCTCATTTCAGAGCAGTGGAAGTCGTGAGCGGAGTGCTCAACAGTCACCGGCTGCTGAGGCGTATGCGCAAGCACAGGCAGCGGTGCCAGAAGAGGCAACACTGCCAGCGTCACTGTCAGAAGCCAGAGCAGAAAAACCCGGCCGTTAAGCAGATGCTTGTGCATAAAAAACAAAAAAAGAAGTTGAACGACGGAAATTTACAGGAGAGATCCGGATTTGTCAACGTTCACAAATGTGAGCTTCAATAGGCTCTCTTATTTCTGTAACAGTCGGAACTCTAGTGCAATCTGAGGATCTGCAGATTCGACCAGTGTGCAGACATGAACCCAGAGTTCCGTCCCCGGTTTTTCCATCACAGCCTGCCCGTACTTATGTACCAGCGCCCAAAGGGGTTCCCTGGAGATGTCGAGCGTCGAGCGATAGTTTGCCGTAGCTGTCTTGAATAGTTCAACGCCCTCCGGCACAGGGGATTTAAGGGTGGTAACCAGCGACTCGAGGAAAAGGGAAATATCCACATTCCCTGTGCCGGGCTGCCGCGAGATCATGAACCCCCAGTCAATACCGGTCATGGGGGTTCCGCAGCGCTTGGGGAAGCCAAACAGCGCCGTCAGGATGTCATATTCCCTGACCCCCTCTTCCCAGCCGGTACTGAAAATATGCTCTTTGAAATAGTATTTCGACGGGCTGACGCCTTCGAGCCTGCCACGGGATTTCAGCATTGACTCATAGGTATAACGGCGTTTCTGAGAGGCCAGAAAGTTCTCCACGTATTCCAGAGCTGCCTTCTGCTGGGCGATTGTTTCTTCAACATGCCGGAAATAGTCCTGTCCGGTAAAGTCCGAAATGCTCTCGTGCCCGGCCTCTTTTGCCCAGTTCATCAGGTTTGACATTGGGATGCCGAGAGCCTTGATCATATTGAGGCGGTCAACGTCCTGCAGCTGACTGAGACGGTAGTACCGGTACTTGCTTTCCGAGTCGACAATGACGGGCTTGAGCAGCCCCATGTCATCCCAGTGCCGCAGCGCTTTAATACTGATACCGGAGACTTTTGAAAATTCTCCAATCCGGAAAAGTCCGCGGATGCTGTCATCAGTTATTGCCATTTCTGCCACCTCACTCCTCGTTTTCAGGTCTCTCAGTTAGTTTAGCCCAAATTGCAGGAGAAGGCAGAGTAAGTTTAAAAACCGGAGCGGCGTTTGCGTTTTGACTCTACCCCTAGAGGGAGACATTAAAATTTCTCCACCTGATATTGGAGGTTTTCTATTATGATAAGCTGGATTTTTCTGATTATTGCCGGTATCTGTGAACTTGGCTGGCCGCTCGGATTCAAAATGAGTGCCATTGCTCACAGTAACCAGAATGTGACAGGCACCTACCTGTGGATCGGTTTTTCGCTCACGGCGATGCTGCTGTCGATCTTCCTGCTCTACCAGGTCACGCGACACATTCCCATGGGCACAGCCTACGTGGTCTGGACCGGTATCGGTGCTGTCGGCACCGCACTCATCGGGATTTTTCTCTTTAACGAGTCCGCCGACCTTATCCGTCTGGCAAGTCTCTCGATGATTATCATCGGCATTATGGGACTGGGTTTCTCGCATGCCTAAAAGAAAAGGGAGTCTCTATCTTAAAGACTCCCTTTTTCGGTTTTATCTCACCTGCAGATATTTGTGCGACTGCAGTGACACGCGATAGGGTGCTCCGCGCTTGAGTGCTGTCGCGATGCAGAGTTCGGTGGATTCCCGCCCGCAGCTGAGCGGTTGGAGGGAAATAATGACATCGGGCCGGCAGTCTGTCAGAAGACTGTCGAGCACCTTGAGGTCCTCTTCACTGCCAAGCACCATCTTGATCTCATCAGCCCGGGAAAGCGAGGCCCGGTGCATTTCGCGCCCGCCCGGCATTCCGACTTTAGGGCTCATGGTTACAAACACCTCGTCGGGCACGACGACGGGTTCAGTGCCGCTCGTTTCAATCTGAACGGCAAGACCGGCCTCAAGCAGCGCCCGGCAGAGTTCATCAATGGGCTGAAGGCAGGGTTCACCGCCGGTAATCACCGCGAGCGGCGTCTGAGGAAAACGGGTTTTGATTTCCCTTACGATCTCGGAGGCTGTCGCAGAGGCAAAATGCGCACTGTCGGCTTTTGTGAAACAGGCATCAAGCTTGAGATCAGTCTCACGGCCGAGCTTCCAGGTCCACTTGGTATCACACCAGGGACACTGGCACAGACAGCCCTGCAGGCGGATGAACACTGCAGGTATGCCGGTTTTGATGCCCTCTCCCTGCACCGAGTAGAAAATCTCGTTGACAAAGAAATTAGAAGGCATTACCGAAGCTCCAGGTTGCAGAGCACTTGCGGGTTTCCTCTACCGTGCAGCGTACAACGCGCACTCCGGTGCCGGAGAGCACTTCGGGAGCAATGACCTCGGCAAGATAGGTGGCCATGTTTTCCGCCGTCGGATTGAAGGGGACAACGACAACTGTGGGATCGATATCTTTGAGAGCATCGCGGATGGGGTCATTTTCCCAGACGAGGAAATGATGATCCCAGTTGTTCTCAAGCCACGCACAGAGCGTGTCTTTGATGACTGAGAAGTCAATCACACGCCCTACAGCATCAAGCTCCTGCGCGGTGCAGTCAAAGGTGATTCGGTAATTGTGCCCGTGAAGATGTGAGCACTTGGATTCATGGTTCGCAACGCGATGACCGCAGGAGATATCGTGATAGCGGCTGGCGGTGATCATTTGGCAGCCTCCAGAAATTCCCGGCGCTTGTCGGCGTTTTCAAAGACGCCGCGCATCACCATGGTGGTCATGCAGGAGCTGAGATCCTTCACACCGCGCCAGGTCATACAGGCGTGAGTCGCCTTGATATAAACGGCAACCCCCTTGGGCTGAATCAGGCTTTCAAGGAGGTCCGCGATCTGGACGGTACTCTCCTCCTGAATCTGAGGACGGTTCATGATCCAGGAGATGAGACGGGAAAATTTGGAAATACCGATGACTTTTTCCCCCGGGACAATCCCGATCCAGGCCTCGCCCATAATTGGTGCAAAGTGATGCGAGCATGTCGAGCGGATAGGAATATTCCCGACAATCAGCATATCGTTGAGCGATTTGGCGTTCGGGAAATAGGTCACCTTAGGCATCTCGGTATAACGGCCGACAAAAGTCTCCTCGAGATACATCTTCGCGATTCGTTCGGCAGTTTCATCCATGTTGGGGTCATTTTCAAGGTCAATGACCAGACTGCGAAGAACACTGCGAACCTTTTCGGTTACTTCAGTCTTGAGTTCCGCGAGTTCTTCCTCGGTGATGAAATCAGCAATGTTGTCGTTGGATTTAAAGGGAACGCCAGCGCTTTTCAGACGCTCAATGATTTTTTCACTTGTTGTCATGGCAATTCAGGCCGCAGAGGAATACAGCCCCAGGGCCGGGGAAGTTTGTTAAAAAGGTCTTTATTGTAGTACAGGTATCCGGATTTGAGGCACACGGAGACTTAACAATTCTCCCGTCGCCGTCCGCTGTCCGTAGCCTCAGGAGTTGGCAGACACGGCTAAACCCATGTCTGCCAGCCGGTCAACTCTTCAGCTGAAGTTGAGTTTGTCTTTCACAACGAAATACAAAAAGAGCACAGCAAAGCCCGAGAGGGCAAGAATAATCCCGGTGGGAAGCAGGATGTTACCGAGCCCCACCAGGGGCGAAACAACGGCGCCGAAGAGGAAAGGACAGAACCCGAGAAGCGCGGAGGCGCTGCCGGCATTCTTTCGCTCCGCAGCCATAGCCTGCATAGACACTGTCGGGAAAATGCAACCCAGAGAGAGTGCCATCACAAAGAATCCCGGTTCGACAAAGTACACCGAGAGCCCCGTGTTAAGTGCAAACGCCAGGTAAAGCGTGGAGAGCACAAAAGTCAGCACGCCGATTTTGAGGGCCATACTGCGGTTTGTCCGCTGGGTAATCTGTGCGCCAGTCATCACTGCCAGCCCGTTTGCACCGAAACACATACTGAATGCGAGCGGAGCCATACCGAAAATCTTCTGAAAGATAAAGGGCGAGGAGGAAATGTAGGCAAACAGCCCGGCAAATCCCAGCGCCTGCATCGTGACAAAACTCATGAAGGTCTTGTTGGCAAAGATTTTCGGGTAGACGAGAAAACTCTTGAAGATGGATCCCTTGAGACGGTGCTCTGCTGGAAGCGATTCCACGAAGTTAAAGACGGCTGCGATCAGAACAATCCCGAGCAGCGTGAGCGAAACGAACACCCCGCGCCAGTCCGTGAACGTGAGCAGTGCACTGCCAGCCATCGGAGAGAGCACCGGGGCGAGTCCGTGAACCGTCATCAGCATGACAAAGAATTTACCGAGCTCACGGCCGCTGTACAGGTCGGCGGCAATGGCACGTGACATTACAACTGCCCCGGATGCCGCAAGCCCCTGGATCGCTCTGAGTGTGATGAGCACATGGATGTTCGGCGAGAACACCAGCGCGATTGAGGCAAGGGTGTAGACAAGCAGCGAGAGCAGCAGAGGCTTTTTGCGCCCGAATTTGTCACTGATTGGCCCGAGCAGAAGCTGTCCCGCGCCGAGCCCCACCATAGAGGTCATCAGCGAGACCTGCGTAAGCGAGGCACTGGTGTTGAAAAAACTCTGCAGCTCGGGGAGCGCCGGCAGATAAAGGTCCATCATGAACGGACCGAAGGCAGACATCGTGCCGCAAAGAAGCACGAGAAAAAGTTTTGAATTCTTACTGGTCATGTTTTTCAGAGGATGTTTATTGCACGGATTTTAGCATCATTTCTTAGGGTAAACCCCTAGAAAGATGGGACTTAAAAAGGCACTTTCGGCGTTCATACCCAACGATGGAGTGATTTATGCAGGAAATTATTTTTATCAATGAAAAAATGTTAAAATATTCTTTACGATTAGTTTCAGTTTCAGCTAAGAGTATTTTTATGTCCAAAAACTACAAAATTTTTGGCTCTTGAGGCATATATGTGGAAGAAAAATCTGATTGAGAATTCCTAACC
>CAJJRX010000041.1 GCA_905194315.1 uncultured Sutterella sp.
TCGACCGTTGCACTCGTAGACTTTACTTCGGTAAAGAACGAATAAGGAAACTTTATGATAAAAACCGATCAAAAGTAGATTTGATCGGTTTATCTAAACGGCTCTGCCTATGTCAAGGCCTCCGTTGCCCATGACTGGGACGGTGAAACGTCTGTGACCGTGAAGCGCAACTCCACCAGCACCCTGGAACAGGATCTGGGTGGAACCTGGGGCGAATTCGCGCTGGGCGGCACGTTCAACTTCACGAAGAACTTTGCCGGCTATGCCGAATTCCAGACCACTACCGGTTCGAAGGTTAAGTCTCCGTACCAGTGGAATCTGGGTGCACGCTACATGTTCTAACGGCGTGATCCGGACGGAGGCGTCACTCATCCCGCCTCCTCCGCACCGCAGAGTCTGACTGCGCTTTGAGCACATCTGGCTCTGCACCTCTCAGCGGCTTGCGCATTTGTGCAAGCCGCACTTTCTTCTGCTCCAATCTCCCTGGCGCAGGGGTGACGCCTAATGACAATTCCGTAGAAAATCCGAGATTGAGCAAAATTTGAGGTATTACCTCCCTCATCTGCCATTTCTCGCGCTAATATTCACTCTCACGAAAGATATCGCTTCAGTGTGAGGCGACCTTTCCTCCTTAGACAGTCCTCTATGGCCGCACTTCTGTTTCCGGGCTTAATCAGGGTCATTCCTTCTGCCCGGGCACATTGAAGAGGCCCTTCAGGCTTCCGGCCGGCAAGTCATATACCTGCCAGACGGAGCCGCGATCAGACAGCGTCGCCCAAAGCGCATAACTTTGGTTGTTCTGATCGTTGCGAAACCTTCTCTCGCGGAGAGCAGGTCCTCATCGCCAAGTTTCTTGATTTTTGTTAACGCACATTCCACGCCGGGATACCTGAGCATCCGGTCTGAGTTGAGGCATTTCCAATTTGACTCCTCACGCCGCATTGCACCCGCTCTGCCCTGGCAGGGAATGAAAAAACTCAAAACATACAGGACAGATAAAATGCAAAAACGCACACTCATCAAATTCGTTGCCGCCGCTTCCGCCTCTCTTGTCATCGGTGGTGTTCTCACCGGCTGCGGTGAAGACAAGCCCGCTGCCAACGTCACCGTCGTGAAAGTCGGCGTGGTTGGCGACTATAACGCCCAGTGGGATGAAGTCAACAAGATTCTTGCGCCCAAGAACATTCAGGTCAAACTCGTGAAGTTCACCGACTACGCCACGCCCAACCGTGCGCTCAATGACGGTGAAATCGATCTGAACGCCTTCCAGCACAAGGCCTTCCTTGCCAATGACATCAAACAGAACAAGTATGCAATTGAAGCGATCGGCGATACCATCGTCGCCCCGCTCGCCGTATACAACAACAAAAACAAAATCAAAAGCCTCAAGGATCTCAAGTCCGGTGACACGATCGCCATTCCGAGTGATCTCACCAACGGCGGTCGCGCTCTGAAGGTGCTCGAATCTGCCGGTGTGATCAAGCTCGATCCGGCCAAGGGCTATGTCGCCAACAAGACAGATATTATTGAAAATCCGCTTAACATCAAGATCATGGAAGCCGAGTCCGGCGTGCTGGCCAATCTGCTGCCTGACGTTACCGCCGCTCTTATCAACGGTGGCAACGCTTTCACCGCCAAGCTTGATCCGACCAAGGACAGTATCTATGTGGAAAACACTGATCCTGCTGTCAACCCGATCGCCGCCAAGCTGGTCAACGTGATTGTTGCACGCACCAAGGATAAGGACAACGCGACCTACAAGGCCATCGTTGCCGCCTATCAGACGCCTGAAGTGGCCAACGTCATCTTCACCTCCTATAACGGCGCTTACAAACCCGCCTGGCAGGGTGCTCCCACGGCTCCGACGAAAAAGTAATTCTCAGATGAATACTGCTCGCGGGAAGCTATCTTCCCGCGATTTTTGTCTTTGAATACGCCGTCTTTTCTGGAGCTCTGCCAATGTCTGACACACAATCCCTCTACCAAAGCATCGACCGCGCGGCCCGACAGCACTACGATACATGCCGTCAGGCGGCCATCGATATTCATGCCCGTCCGGAAACCAGCAATCACGAAGTGTTTGCCTGTGAGCGCCTCAGCAGCCTGCTGAGCGCCGCCGGGTTTACCGTGCGTACGGATGTCGCGGGACACCCGACCGGGTTTACCGCCACCTACCGCAGCACCCGTCCCGGCCCGGTACTGGTTTTTCTGGCTGAATATGATGCACTTGCCGGTCTCGGTCACGGCTGCGGGCATAACCTCTTCGGGGCGACCAGCGCACTCGCTGCCATCGCACTCAAGTCCGTCATCGATGAGACCGGCGGAGAGGTTCGTGTGTATGGCACTCCGGGTGAGGAAGGGGGCGAGAACGGCAGCGCAAAAGGCAGTTTCGTGCGGGAAGGTTTTTTCCGCGACTGTAACGCCGCACTCTGTGTGCATCCCTCCAGTCGCGGCCACCGTCTTTCTGCAGAAACCATCGCCTGTGCGCCGGTTTCCATTGAGTTTTTCGGCAAACCCGCCCATGCGGCAAGCTCGCCCGAAAAAGGCATTAATGCGCTTGATGCGCTGATCCTCACCTACAACGGCCTCAATGCCCTGCGTCAGCATGTCACCCCGGATGTCCGCATCCACGGCATTATCACGCACGGTGGCACTGCGCCCAACATTGTGCCCGAATATGCCCGTGCACTCTTTTATCTGCGTGCAGCCAGGGCGCCGACGCTTGACAACCTCTACCAGCGCACTCTGGACATTGTGGCCGGAGCTTCCGCCATGACCGGTGCCCGCGGTGAGATGAAACCCTCGCAGAACCGGGTCGACAACATGCTTGTGACGCCCTCTTTCGATCAGGTCTATGCACGGCATCTTCTGGCTTGCGGCGAAACGCTTAACGAAGAACCTGCCGGCTCAATCGGCTCCTCGGATGTGGGAAACGTCTCTCAGGTTATTCCGACCATCCAGCCCTGGATCAGCATCACCGACGAAGAGGTCACTCCGCACTCGGAAGCCTTCCGGGACGCGGCCTGCTCGGAAAAAGGTCTCCGCTCGATTGAGCTTGGCGCCCGGCTTCTTGCCCGCACCGCCCTCGATCTGATTCTCGACCCCGGGCTCCTTGCAGCGATCAAGGCCGAACACGCTGTGGTTGTCGCCGCACAGTAACCTACAAATTCAAACCAGACAGAACACTATGATCAAGCTCAACAACGTTCGAAAAACATTCGATACCGACAACGGTCGTGTTGTTGCTGTGAACGATGTGACCATTCACATTGAAAAAGGCGACATCTACGGCATCATCGGGTTCTCCGGCGCAGGCAAAAGCACGCTTGTGCGCTGCATCAACCTCCTTGAGCGTCCTGACTCGGGTGAGGTCATCATTGACGGAGTGGACCTGCTCAAACTCCGCCCTGACGAACTGCGCACCGCACGTCACCGTATCGGCATGATCTTTCAGCACTTCAACCTGATGCCGAGCCGGACAGTTTCCGAGAATGTCGGTCTTGCCCTCAAACACGCCAAAATGAGCAAGGCTGAAAAGGAGGCCAAGATCGCTTCTCTGCTCGAACTAGTGGGGCTCTCGGACAAAACCAACACCTACCCCTCACAGCTCTCGGGCGGTCAGAAGCAGCGTGTGGCCATCGCCCGCGCCCTGGCCAACGATCCGAAAGTGCTGCTGTGCGACGAAGCCACCAGTGCGCTTGACCCGCAGACAACACGATCCATTCTGAAGCTTCTGAAGTCTGTGAATGAGCGCCTCGGCATTACGATGGTGATCATCACGCACCAGATGTCCGTTGTGAAGAATATCTGCCGTCACGCGGCAGTGATGGAGCACGGGGTGGTGATTGAGGAAGGCCATGTCACGGATCTCTTCAGCCGTCCGAAGACACCCACCACAAAAGGGTTTATCGACACGGCGAGCAATATTGACGATCTGAAGGACTATCTGGAGGAAACACAGGGCAAGGGCATCAACAACGGTCTGCCCGTGTACCTGCTCACCTACGCCGGTAAAGAAACCGGAGAACCGCTCGTCGTGAGTCTGTATCGCGAATTCAACGTCACCGCCAATATCCTCTTTGGCAATGTGGATCTGATTGACGGCACGGCCATCGGCAAACTCGGTGTAACGCTCACGGGTTCCGATGAGGCTGTCGCCCGGGCTCTTGACTACATTAAGGCCCATAACGTCACTGTGGAGGCTCTCTAACATGGACTGGCTTTTTAGTATTGCACCCAATCTGGAACGTCTCTGGCCCGAACTGCTCACCTGCCTTGAGCAGACCTTTATCATGCTCGGCGTCTCGGGCATCATCGCCTGGGTGCTCGGCATCTGCACCGGTGTGCTCCTTGTAACGACGCGCAAAGGCGGCATTCTTGAAAACCGCTGGGTCTTCACCTTTGCCGACAGACTGATCGACATCGTGCGATCAATTCCCTTCATTATCCTGATTGTGCTGCTCATTCCGCTTTCGCGCTTTCTGCTCGGAACGGGGTCCGGTGTCACCGGTTCGTTTGTGGCCCTCATTTGCGGAACCACCCCGTTTTTTGCCCGCCAGATCGAGCAGGTGCTCTCCGAGGTCGACCACGGACTGATTGAAGCGAGTGCCGCCATGGGCTTTTCGCCCTTTGAGATCATCAAGGATGTTTACCTCAAAGAGAGCATCCCGGGCATCACCCGTGTGACCATGATCACCTTCGTGAGCCTTGTCGGTGTAACGGCCATTGCCGGCTGTATCGGTGCAGGCGGTCTGGGCGACTTTGCCATCCGTTACGGCTACCAGATGGGGTACCGCGACATGATCTGGCTTACGGTGCTGATCATTCTGGCCATCATTTCGATTTTCCAGTTCTTCGGCAACCTCATCATCCGCCGCGCCACGCACTGAACGCCTGCGTTTGACAGGCAAAATTAAATCGCCTCAAAGTCGCTGACCTTGAGGCGATTTGTTTAAGTCATCTGGAGAGGGCCGACTGCTCAGCACTCCGTGCTGATCTCCGCCCCGTGGCGGTCTGCTTTAAGCGAGAGCACCCGGAAAGCCGGATAGGCTCTGCTCAACTCATCAACAATCCGGCCTGCCACCTCTTCGGACGCCGTCACTGCAAGCAGCGTAGAGCCCGAGCCGCTGATCACGAACGCATCAGCGCCGAGCGCATACACACGCTCTCTGACGTCGGCGAACTGCGGAATGAGCGTCGCGCGCAGGGGCTGATGGAGTCTGTCTTCGCACGCAGCGCGCAGCAGCTTTGCATCCCCTGTTTCAAGCGCCCTGACCATGGCCACCGTGTGCGAGAGATTAAACACGGCATCCTTGAGAGGAACCTCAGGCTTGAGCAGTTTACGAGCCTCGTGTGTGCTCACTTCGAAGTCGGGCACAATCGCGACAAAGTGCCAGCGCGGATCCGTGTCGTAACGGATTGCCACCGCTTCCGTGCCATGCATAAAAGCGGCCGTAAGCGAGCCGTAGAGTGCAGCCGCCGCATTATCAGGGTGACCTTCGAGCTCATTGAGAATCTGAAAGAGCTCATCCTCACTGTAGCGTTTTCCGAGAAACTCGTTGGCGGCAAGCACCCCGGCTGTAACACAGGTGCTCGAGGAGCCGAGACCGCGGGCGAGCGGAATCTCCGATTCAATATGAATGTGTACTGTCGGGACCGGCGCAGCGGCAATGTCAAAAACACGCTTAAAACCGATCCATACCAGATTGCTTTCATTCTGGAACTCTTCCGGACAGCCTGTGATCTCAAAGCGGTCCGAAGACTCGAAAACAAAACGGCCGGAAACCGTCAGCGCAAGTCCGAGGCAGTCGTAGCCCGGACCAAGATTGGCAGAGGTTGCGGGAACCTTGACAGAAACCTTCATTATCACTTCTCTCCATACACCCGGTTCATCTGAGCCTCAACAAAGGCCTGCATCTGATCGACATCAATCACGTCCGTGTGACGCTCGGGCATTTTCTTAAGCCCGCTCAGCCCCCTGGGCGGCTCTGTGCCGGTAAGCCCCGAGAGCGCATCCATGTAGGCAAAGTCATCCCCCATGTCCGGGGCGTTATCCACAATGGAAAAGACCACATCACGACAGAATTTGTAGGGACTTGCCGTGGAAAGGACGACCAGCGGCGCCCCTTCGGCCTTGTTCGCACGTCCCACCCGAACCGCTACAGCCGTATGGGTGTCAATCAGCACGCCATCCTCGTCCCAGACTTCCCGGATCGTCCGGCAGGTCTGTTCATCATCAGCCCAGCCGCAGCGGAAAGTCTTCCGGATCTCTGCGAGCATCGCTTCAGGAATGCGGTAGACGCCGTCCTCTCTGAGGGCTTTCATCATGTCGGCGACAAACGTCGTATCCTGACCGGAGACGTAGTAGAGAAGACGTTCGAGGTTGCTCGAAATCAGAATATCCATACTCGGGCTGATGGTCTTTTCAAACGCGCGGCGGCGATCGTACACCCCCGTCGTCAGGAAGTCCGTGAGCACATTGTTGGCATTGCTCGCCACAATCAGATGCCGCACCGGCAGCCCCATGAGTTTGGCGTAGTAACCGGCGAGCACATCCCCGAAGTTGCCTGTCGGCACAGAGAAGTCAACCGGATCACCAAGGCTGATCACTTTTTTCTCAACCAGCTGACGGTAGGCATCAAAGTAATAGACAACCTGAGGGGCCAGACGGCCGATGTTGATGGAGTTCGCCGAGGACAGCGACACGTCGGAACGCCCCGAGCCCTGCAGGAAAAGGCGCTTGACAGCGCTCTGCACGTCGTCAAAATTTCCTCTGACGGCAGCCACGGCAACGTTGCCGCCTTCCTGAGTCACCATCTGCAGACGCTGCACCGCGCTCACCTTCCCTTCGGGATAGAACACACTGATACCGATATTGGGCACGTCCTTAAAGCCTTCCAGAGCAGCCTTGCCCGTGTCGCCGCTCGTCGCGGTGGCAATCATCACCTTCTGCCCGGTCTTCTCCAGCGCCCTGGACATCAGGTGCGGAAGCACACACAGAGCAAGATCCTTGAAAGCGGACGTGGGTCCGTGATAGAGCTCCAGCAGCCAGTCCTCGCCCAGTTCGGTCACCGGCGTGACGGCAGGCGAGGAGAATTTGCCGCGGTAGGCCTTCTCAACACAGTCCCGAATCTCTTCAGGGCTGAAATCATCAAGCAGAACAGACAGCACACGCGTGGCCAGACTCAGATAATCCTCTGTCATCAGGGCACTCAGGGGGATTTTTGTTGCGCCAAGCGCATCACTTACAAAAAGTCCGCCATCTTCACTCAGGCCCTGAACGATAGCACGGCGGGAATCCACGACTTCACCTTTATTACGGGTGCTGTGATAAAACATAGTTGCCTCTTAATTTTCAACTGAAAAAGCCGGAATGCCTTATTTTGGCATAACGCGCAGCGTAAGAAAGTCCCCGAGCAAGGCTCTTTTCACCTCTAGGTTAAATGCCTTAGAGGGTTTTCCTTTTGGGTTTTTCACTTCACATTCGCTATATTAACTGTATATTGAGTGAATGCTTAACGCATTCTTCTGAACTCAACATCATTCCGTTACGAGTGGGTTTTATGAAAAAGGATAAATTCAAGATTGCTGTTCTGGGGTATGGCACTGTTGGCCGTGCCCTCGTGACGCTTCTTGACGGACACGACTCCGGTATAGAAGTGGTTTCGATTCTGCGCCGCCCCGGCAAGGCTACAGAGGCGCGCATGACAGACACATTCGAGACAGTCCTCGCTCAGAAAGACCTTGATGCGGTGGTGGATGTACTGCCCGGTGCTGAGCCCTCCTTCGGCTATATTCAGGCCGCGCTTGAAGCCGGTCTGAACGTGGTGACGGCCAACAAGGCCGCTCTGGCAAAAGATTTTGCCGGTCTGCTTGCTCTCGCGCACAGCAAAGGCGTCCGCCTGCTCTTTGAAGCGAGCTGCGGCGGCGGGATGCCGATTGTGGAAACGCTCAAAAAGCTCACGCGCTTTGACCGCGTCAATGCCCTTGAAGGCATTCTCAACGGAACCTGCAATTTCATGCTCGATGCGATGGAGTCCCGTGGCTGGTCCTTTGAAGAGGCACTCCGTGAGGCTCAGCGTCTCGGCTATGCTGAGGCGGATCCGAGTGCGGACATCTCCGGGCGCGATGTGCTCAACAAGGCGGTGATTGCCTGCTCGCTCGCCTACGGGGCGCCGGTCTCGCCGGACATGCCTGTGAGCGGTATTGAGAAAGTTTCGGCCGACTTTGTACGCAGCCTTCTCGGGCAGGGTAAACATCTGCGCCTGATGCTGCTCTCGCGCGCCCGTGACGGACGCTATGCCGCCGGCATTGTTCCTGTGGTGGTCAGTGCGGATACGCTTGCCGCCAATGTCAAAGAGAACTTTAACTTCGCGCGCATTGATTGTGATGTCCTGGGGCCTCTCTCACTCATGGCTCAGGGGGCAGGCGGCAATCCGACCGCGGATGCCGTTATTCATGACTTACTGAACTGTCAGCTGGGAACAGCTGAGGAGGGCCGCCTTGACGGGTCGCTTTCATGTGATCCGTCACTTTTAACAGGCCGCGCCTATATCGGTGCTGACGTGCACGACGCCGTCACACTCGAAGAGGCTGTCGCGCTTGCCCGAAAGCTTGACGCCTTCCTCGCCTTCGAACCCCTTTAATTTTTGCTGACAGGAAACCTTTTATCATGATCAAGATTACGAAATTCGGCGGCAGCTCGGTTGCTGACGCCAGCCAGTTCCGCAAAGTCAAAGCCATTGTTGAGGCGGATCCCGCGCGCCGCTTTGTGGTGATTTCCGCCTCCGGCAAACGCCACAAGCAGGACAACAAAATCACCGACCTGCTTTACCTGTGCCACTCCCACGTGCTCTACCATGTGGATCCGAGCCCTCTGCTCAAAACGATTACGGACCGCTTTTTTGAAATCAAAGAGGCACTCGGGCTCTCCACGCCCATCGAAGAGGAGATTGCCGAATTCGGCCGCCGTCTCCCTGATATGAGCGTTGATGAAATCGTGAGTCGCGGCGAGTACTTCACCTCCCGCCTGATGGCCGACTTTCTGGGATTCCCCTTCGTGGATGCGAAGGATGTCATCGCGATGCGCTTTGACGGCTCGTTTGACTACGAGCTCACGCAGCAGAACCTTCTCAAGGTGATGGAAAAGCATGACCGCTTCGTGATGCCCGGCTTCTACGGGAGCTATCCCAACGGACAGGTCAAGGTGATGAGCCGCGGCGGCTCGGACATTTCCGGCTCGATTCTCGCGCGCTGCCTTAACGCGGATCTCTACGAAAACTGGACCGACGTTTCGGGCTTTCTGATGACCGACCCGCGCATTGTGCAGAATCCCCGCGGTATTGAACGCATCACGTTCTCGGAACTCCGTGAGCTCTCCTACATGGGGGCGAGCGTTCTGCACGAGGAGGCCGTGTTCCCGCTGCGCGAACAGAATATCCCGCTGCAGGTGCTCAACACGAACCGTCCGGAGGACCCCGGCACGATCGTGCTCGACTCCATTGATCCCGATCCCAATGATCCGATTGTGACCGGTATTGCCGGAAAGAAGAACTTCATCGCCATTGAAGTCTCCAAAAAACACATGTCCAATGCGATCGGCTTTATCAAAACGGTGCTTGAAGTTTTTGAGCAGTACAAGATTTCCGTTGAGCATCTGCCCTCCGGGATTGACTCCTTCAGCGTCGTGGTCAACCAGGCTGACGTCAAGGACAACATTCATGAAATCATTGCCCGTATCAAGGCGAAAACCGATGCAGATCTCGTGCGACTCACCGAACCGTTCGCCCTGATTGCCATTGTGGGGCGCAACATGAACGCTCGCTCGGGCACCTCCGGGCGGCTCTTCTCCGCCCTCGGTCAGGCCGGCATCAACATCCGGATGATTTCGCAGGGCAGTGCGGAGCTCAACATTATCGTGGGCGTGAATAACGGCGACTTTGAACGTGCAGTCGCCTGCCTGTACAACACGTTTGCCGATGCACGTTAACCCGTCTCAGCACAACGCTTTGAGCGTAAGGAGTAAAGAATCATGGCTAAGAAAAAACTTTTAAACGTCGGCATTCTGGGCGCCACGGGCGCTGTCGGTCAGCAGATGATGATTGTGCTCGCCGAGCGCAAATTCCCGATCAAAGAACTGCGTCTGTTCGGCAGTGAACGCTCTGCCGGCAAAAAACTCAAGTTCAAAAACAAAAATATCGAAGTGCAGCTCCCGAGTCAGGAAGCCTTTAAGGGGCTGGATATTCTGCTCGGCGCCGCCGACAACGATGTCGCCAAGATGTACCTGCCCGGTGCAGCCGAACAGGGCATTCTGGTCGTGGACAATTCGAGCGCCTTCCGTCTCGACGATGATGTGCCGCTCGTCATCCCCGAAATCAACCCCGAGGATGCCTTCACCGGGCACGGTCTTATCGCCAATCCGAACTGCGCCACCATTATCGGTCTGACGGCCATTGCCGCGCTGCACAAAAAGTGCCGTGTGCGCCGTCTGATCGCCTCGACCTATCAGGCCGTGAGCGGTGCCGGGCTCGGCGGCATTGCCGAACTCGAGGAACAGGTTCGCGCCGAGGATCCCAACAGCTGCGAGCGCTCCGTCTTCCCCTATCCGATCGCCTACAACCTGATTCCGCAGATTGGCGGCTTCAACGACGTGGGTTACACCTCGGAGGAGATGAAGATGCAGAACGAAGGCCGCAAGATTCTGCACGAGCCCAAACTGCGCGTGGCCTGCACCTGTGTGCGTGTGCCGATCATCCGTTCGCATTCCGAAGCGCTCACCGTGGAGTTTGAAAAGGAAATCACCCCTGAAGAGGCCCGTGAGCTGCTCAAGGATGCTCCGGGCGTCAAGCTCTGGGATGATCCGGAAGCCAAACACTATCCGATGCCGCTGCTCACGAGCGACCAGGACCTGGTCTACGTTGGCCGCATCCGCCGCGATCTCTCCGCCGGTCCCAAGAAGGCAGCCAAAACGCTCACCCTCTTCTGCTGTGCCGACCAGATCCGCAAGGGCGCCGCAACGAACGCCATCCAGATCGCAGAGCTCTTTGTGAACGCAAAGAACTGAGAAGTGTTGACTGGTACCTTTTCGGGGAGCTAAGCAGGCTCCCTTAGCAGGTATCTTCTAGTCCTGTTGATACGCAATAACGAAAGGGCCGATTACGGCCCTTTCGTTTGCATAAAAGCCTGCAGCCGTGGCAAAGTACGGCGAAGAAAAGTTGGATAGAGGCGCGGTGCGAATGAGTAGTCAGCCGAGGGGACACCCGAAGACACTGACGAAAGGTCAAACCGCCGAAACGGGCAGCCGGGTGCGGCTGCTCAGTTGGTCATCGAGAGAACATCTCCCTGACTCCCGCGGGCCAGAGCGCCTGCGGAGGAGCTATCGATCGCAGAACTCCTGCACGGGCCAAGGGACAGCTCATTTTTTCCTTTTGCTCTGAACCGGGCTGCATCGATGGATGCAGCTTTTCGTTTTTTCAGACACTTAACAAGGAATAAAACACCATGTCCCAGACACTTCTTCTTACGGGCGGCCGCATCTATCTCAACCGCGGCCAGTTTGCTGAGGCGATGATCATCGCCGACGGTATTATTCAGGCTGTAGGCACCGATGCCGCCATGCGCGCTGCCGCGCCGGCAGATGCCGAGGTTTACGACCTTGCCGGCCGCACCGTGATTCCCGGCTTCAACGACTCGCACATCCACCTCGCCATGAAGGGCGAGCTCCTTGAGGAGATTGAACTGCACGGCTGCCGCTCGATTGCCGAAGTGGCTGCACGGGTGCGTGAATTCATCGCCGAACACAATCCGCCCGCGGGCACCGTCCTGCAGGGACGCGGCTGGAATCAGGACTACTTTGCCGCCGACGGCCACCGCCTTATCACTCGTGCCGACCTTGACGCCATCACCACAGAGCATCCGCTTATTCTGGTGCGCGCCTGCACACACATTCTCACCTGCAACAGCGCCGCTCTGGCGGCAGCCGGTCTCACCCGGGACAGCGTGCCGGTCGACGGCGGCTCCTTTGACAGGGACGAAAACGGTGAGCTCAACGGAGTGGTGCGTGAAAACGCCTGTGACCAGATTTTTGCCATTCGCGGAACACCGTCTCTTGAGGACGGTCGCCGTCAGGTCAGAGCAGCAATGCAGTATGCCGTCAGTAACGGCGTGACCTCCGTGCAGACCATGGACATGCGCCCGCACAACTGGGAGTATGTCTGGAATGTCTACAACAGTCTGGCCGAAGAGGATCCGATTCTGCGTGTCTACCACCAGGTCAACTTTATGGAGCCCGCCGGCTTCCGTCGTTTCCTCTCCTCGGGATTCCGTACCGGTTACGGCACCGCCTGGAACCGGGTCGGGCCGCTCAAGATGTTCCTTGACGGCAGCCTCGGTGCACGCACCGCGCTGCTGCGCGAACCTTATCACGATGAGCCCGGTCAGCTCGGCATCGCCACCCTCACGCCGACGCAGACCAGAGAGATGGTCGCACTTGCCGTGGAGCACAACTGTCAGGTCGCTCTGCATGCCATCGGCGACAGCGCAGTGGAGCTTGCCCTCAACACCTACCTGCCCTACACCGCCGACGGAAACAATCCGTTGCGCCTTGGCGTGATTCATGTGCAGATCACCGACCGCGAACTGCTTGCGCGCTTCCCGCAGCAGAACGTCGCCGCCTATCTGCAGCCCATCTTCCTGCACTATGACATTCACATGGTTGAAGACCGTGTCGGCAGCGAACTGGCCTCAACAAGCTACGCCTACGGGACACTGCACCGCACGGGCACCCATATTTCCTTCGGTTCGGACTGCCCGGTTGAGGAAATCAATCCTTTTGCCAACATTTACTGTGCTGTCACCCGCCGCACGCTCGATGCGTATCCTGAAGAGGGCTTTAACCCGCAGGAGGCGCTTGACATCTACGATGCCGTGGATGCCTACACCACCGGTTCGGCCTATTTCTCGTTTGACGAACATGTCAAAGGCCGTCTGCTGCCGGGCTTCTATGCGGACCTGGTTGTACTCTCGGACGATATCTTCACAATCCCGAGCGAGGAGATCCTCAATCTCAGGGTTGATGCCACCATGACGGGAGGCCGGTTCGTCTATCAGCGCACCGAATAACTTCGACTGTCTCTCAAGCAAAAACTCCGGCCGGCTGTGCCGGAGTTTTTATTTGCCTGTCTGCACTGGTTATTTCTCCTAAAAGGAACGTCTTAGCAGGCACGCGCGTGATTCAGTAATCCTCCCTATCCGGTTTGTGATGACCCAAAGAAATACAAATTGCCTCCTTCGGCACGCCTGTATTTATGGCAAAGTAATCCTCAGAAAAGTTGGATAGAGGCGCGGTGCGAATAAGTAGTCAGCCGAGGGGACACCCAAAAACACTGATGAAAGGTCAAACCGCCGAAACGAGCAGTTGGGTACAACTGCCCAGTTGGTCATCGAGAAAACATCTCCCTGACTCCCGCAGACCTCACCGTCTGCGGAGGAGCTATCGATTGCAGAATCCTTTGTCGAAGGGAAAAAATCTGCGGCAGCTGCCGCACATTTTTTTCTCCCCTCGCCGGCTGCATCGATGGATGCAGCTTTTCAGACGTTTTACCCGTTTGGAATTAAAGGATTACGCATCATGTCGAACATTACCCTTCTCATTAACGGCCACATCTACCTGAACCGCGGCCAGTTTGCTGAAGCCCTTCTGATCGAGGACGGCATTATTCAGGCCGTCGGCACCACCGCCGCACTCACTGCACAAACGCCCGAAGGCGCTAATGTGGTTGACCTGCAAGGCCGAACAGTCATCCCCGGTTTTAACGACTCTCACCTGCACCTGGCCATGAAGGGGCAGACGCTCGACGACATCGACCTGCTCGGTGCCGAATCGATTGCCGAAGTCACCCGTCGTGTCACGGAATACATTGCCCGGCGAAATCCCTCTCCGGGTACGGTTCTTCACGGCCGCGGCTGGAATCAGGACTACTTTGCCGCCGACAATCACCGCCTGCTCACACGCGAGGATCTCGACGCGATGACGACCGAGTTCCCGCTGATTCTGGAGCGCGCCTGCGGTCACATCCTCACCGCCAACTCGCTGGCACTGGAAATGGCCGGCATTACCCGCGACAGCACGCCGGTTGACGGCGGTGAGTATGACCGCGATGAAAATGGTGACCTGGTTGGTATCGTCCGTGAAAACGCCTGTGACACCGTTCTCGCCATCATCCGCACACCGACCGATGAGGATGTCAAGAGACAGCTCGTGCAGGCCATGCACTATGCCCTCAGCAACGGTGTCACCTCCGTGCAGACCATGGACATGCGTCCGCGCAACTGGGAACAGATGTGGCGTCTGTACGATGAGATCGCTCAGGAAAATCCTCTGGTGAGAATCTACCATCAGGTGAACTTCATGGAACCCAACGGCTTCCAGCGTTTCCTTGATGCAGGTTTCCGCACCGGTGTGGGCTCTGACTTTAACCGCATCGGGCCGCTCAAGATGTTCCTTGACGGCAGCCTCGGCGCCCGCACCGCACTGATGCGTCAGCCCTATCACGATGATCCGTCTGTCACCGGTATTGCCACCCTGACACCGGAGCAGACTGCCAATATGGTTCGTCTTGCTGTGGAGAATGACTGTCAGGTGGCGATGCATGCCATCGGCGACGGTGCTATCGAACGCGCTCTCGATGCCTACCTGCCCTACACACAGAACGGTGAAAACCCCCACCGCCTCGGTGTGGTGCATGTGCAGATCACCGATAACGGACTGCTCGAGCGCTTTGCTCAGCAGCAGGTGCTCGCTTACGTGCAGCCTATCTTCCTGCACTATGACATCTCGATCGTAGAGGACCGTGTGGGCGAGGAACTCGCCGGCACCAGCTACGCCTTCCGTACGCTGCTGCACAACGGCACGCCGGTCAGTCTGGGCACGGACTGCCCTGTCGAGGAAATCAGCCCCTTTGACAACCTCTACTGCGCTGTCACCCGCAGAAACCTCCGCGGTGAGCCCGCTGAAGGCTTCCATATGGAGCAGGCACTCGACATCTACGAAGCCATTGACGCCTACACTGTCGGCAGTGCTTACGTGAGCTTTGAGGAAAATGTTAAGGGACGCCTGCTGCCGGGTTACTTTGCCGACCTGGTCGTGCTCTCGGATGACATCTTCACGGTTGCACCTGAAGATATCCGTCATGTGCGCGCCATGGCCACGATGACTAACGGCCGCTTCGTCTTTGAACGCACGGAATAGTCAGATTGACAAAAAAATCGTTGTAAACAACTCTCGACTAAAGTCGAAAGCTTTATTGTCGCAGCCGAAGCCGTTGGACAACATCAGGGCTTGTTTACACCAGCCCCTGGGTTATCAGCTGATAGCCCAGACC
>CAJJRX010000042.1 GCA_905194315.1 uncultured Sutterella sp.
GCGTTTAAGAAGGCAGTATCTTCTCAGCTGTTACCACAAACATGCATGAAGACTCCAGAAACACCAGTGAAAATGCGTTTTCTAAAATACGTCTATCTTTCTGAAATGTAACAAAGGGGTTGTTTTATAAGCAATCAAATATATTGTAAGTGAACTGATCTTAAATAACAAATATGACACTGTCTCAATATATAGTTGTGATTTAAAGTATTTGAACAGAATTGATTATGTCACTTATGACGATTTTTTGACGCAGTGATTTGATTTTTCCCGCTGCTTTTTACATAATTTCCTCAGACACAAACGCAACCGCGACAGCGGGTCGTGCTGCCTCTCCCACAGGGTCATCCGCCCTGAACTGCTTCACTCAATACTGAAGAGGTGCTCAAACTGAGGATTGTCCGCCGCCGCAGAACTGTGTTTAAGTCGCCCGATTTGCCCGTCCCTTTTTTCAGGGCACCTGTTAACGTCTGACTAAGTTCTTGGAGTCAAACATGTCCGCTCGTTTTAACCACGGAGAAGCTTCTCACCGCTACTTCACTTCTTTGGCTGCCCGCATTGCGAATGCCCGTCGCGAAGTCGGTTTTACCCAGACTGAGATGGCCGACATTGTGGGAACGTCCCTTTCAACCTACCGTAAGATTGAAGGCGGCGATTCAAGCGTTGCTGCTGAAACGCTCTGGCGTGTGATCACGGTTCTCAAGTCCTATGTCAACAAGGATCTGCTTGTTGACCTTGACTGATTCATCAGTCCGCTCGAGCGCCTTTTCACTGACCAGCCATCCAGAAAAATAAAGCGGTCCGACACACTGTCAGAACCGCTTCGCAACAGTTGCAGGAAGTCTTCAGAAGGAAGCTTCCCGCGATTTGTTTTTATTCCCAGCCGTGCGCACGCGCCGTCTGGCGGAAAATCTCCCCGTCCGTACCGATGAAAAAGAGCTTGTGGTGCATGGCCATCGTCGCGCAGACATGGTTAGGCATGATGCGCAGGCGTGTACCGATCGGGAAGTCCTCGGGACGCAGCGGCTCGCCGGAGACAGCCTGAATGATGCCGTGCTCCTGATTGGCGGCCACCACACGAACCTCATGATTGCGCAGCGGCACCCCCTTGACGTCGCACACCAGACCGTAACCGTAGTCGATTGCCTGATTGCGCGTGCCGCGGTCCTGACTCAGAGAGCACCAGCCCGCATCACAGATAACCTGCCCTTTCTCGCGCTGATGACCGATCACGGTGGTGAGCACCGTGGCGGCGATCTGATCGATGCGCACAACGCCGAGGTTGGACATGAACAGATCCCCCATCACATACACGCCGGCGCGCATTTCAGTAACCCCTTCGGCCTTGTCAAGCGAGAAGAACGTGGGGCTTGAACCGGTGGAAACGATTTCACAGCGATACCCTGCCTCGCGCAGCATTTCGGCGGCCTGCACGGCAGCCTTGGCCTCGTTCTGGGCCGCCACGCGCATGAGTGCGGGGGTGAGCGCGGAATACGACTCGCCCGCGTGTGTGATCACACCGCGCAGCACCGCCCCGTCAGTCATGGCACGGGCCACCTCAACGATCGTGGGATCGTTGGGCTTGAGGCCGGAGCGGTGACCGTCGCAGTCGATTTCAATCAGGCAGGGAATAAACACCGAATACTGGCGGCAGAATTTGGAGACAAAAAGGGCGGCCTCGACACTGTCGAGCACAATCTTCAGGTCCACCCCCGTGTCGCGGATCTCCGAGACAATCGGGAGCTTCTGCGGCGAGATGCCCACAGCGTAAATCAGATCCATCACCCCGTTGGCCGCAAAATAGCGGGCCTCGGTCATGGTGGAAACGGTGGCGGGCCCCTTTTCGGAGAGCATCTGCGCACGGGCGACTTCAATCGACTTGTGCGTTTTCAGATGCGGGCGCAGCGTCACACCGAGCTCCTCGGCACGGCGCTTGGCACGCTCGCAGTTGTCAATCAGCTTGACCTGATCAATGATCAGACTCGGTGTGGGGACATGAATATCCTCCAGATCACACCCAACTAAACCGCCGTAGCGTACATCACGACCATACATCTGCCGGATCTCCTCTTGGTGATAGTTATTTATTCAAATTGACTTTATTCTAGCGGAAGCCGTCCGGGCCGGTGTCCGGATCACTCCGCACTCTTAGGCTTTGAGAGCGCGAGCAGACACACGTTGGCCAGCACCAGCGCGATGCCGAGTATCTGCCAGCCGCCCAGCACATCGTTGAGCAGGAGCACTGAAAAGAGAAACGCCGAGAGTGGCTCAAGACAGTTGAGCAGCGCGGCGATCACCGGTGAAATCCTGCGCAACCCCTCCATAAAGGCCCAGAAGGCGAACACCGTTCCGAACACAACAATAAAACCGAAAATACTGACACTCGTCAGGCTCCAGTCCACAGGCATCGAAAACGGATGCGCGACAATCAGACCGCAGAACCCGCCCGTGAGCATGCCCCAGGAGAGCACCGGCACGACGCCCACCTCACGGATAGCTCGCAGCGGCTGAATGTTATACGTGGCAGCAAGCACTGTCGAGCCAAGCCCGAACACAATCGCGAGCGGCGAGAACTGCAGACTGCCCAGATCGCCGTCGGTGACAATCAGCGTCACGCCTGCGATGGCAAGCACCGAACAGATCATCTCCACCCGGGTGATCGGCTCCTTTTTTGTGAGCGCAAGCCAGGCGGCACACAGCAGCGGCACCAGTGTCAGAAACACAGCGCCCGTGCCGGCGTTCGAATAAAAAATGGCGGCAAAAAAGCAGAAGTGGGTGGTGAAGATCAGCACACCGCTGAAAAACACATCCAGCAGAAGGCGCCGGGTTCTGAATACCGCAAGCATTTTCCGGGGCTGCACACAGAAGGCTGCACACACAAAAAGTGTGCCTGCGCAGATCTGTCGCAGCGCCACCAGGTCAAGCGGGTTGAAGCCGTGCGCGACCTGAAAGAGAAACTGCACAGCCGTGCCCATCGCCCCCCAGAGAATACCCGCCAGAGAGATCAGTCCGATGCCGGCCGCGACGCGATGATTCATTGCCATTTTTTCTGTCCGAAGAACGCTTGTGTTTTTAGTGTAAAAACCACCATCTTAGTAGTTTTGCGCACTGCAGACCACCGTGAACTCGTCCTAAACACGTTACTCCAAAAGTAGTATTTTATGGAATTTTTTCTACGTTTAATATAAAATTCTCTCTATCCCGATCCGCTTTTTACCCGCAGACCCGTCCGGGGCGCTCTCCGGCAGCGAGCAGCAGCGAATCCCCGTAACGTAATTTACTGATCACTCCCTTATGAAATTCATTCAGGCTGACTTTAAAGGCAACAACCCCGGTCACTACACACCGGGCATTATCTCCGGCGGCATGCTCTATATCTCCGGACAGCTCTCGATTGACCCGGATACCCGCGAGGTGTGTACCGGGGACATCCGCGAACACACCCGGCTCGCACTCAACAATGTTGATCGTGTGCTCAAGGCCGCCGGTGCGCGCCGCGATCAGGTGGTCATGTGCCGCATCTACACGCCGAGCGTCGAGAACTGGGGACCGATCAACGAGGTGTACGCAGCATTTTTCGGAGAACATAAACCCGCCCGCGTGATTGTTTCCACGACCAGCCTGCACTTTGGCTGCCTTGTGGAGATTGAGGCCGTTGCTGAACTTGGCGACTGATCGTCTTCCGCTTCTAACCACCCGCAGGCGTCTGTGCCGGGCATGCGTGTCCGCACGGACGCCTTTTTTGTGCCCGCCCCGAATAACGAAAAGTCACGTATTTGAGCGCCTGCGCGTGGTATTCTTCTATTCTGCGTGATTAACCTTTCCTTTCGCTCATCTGCGCTATGCCCTTTTTTCGAGCCCCTGTTTCTGAAGCGGCGGCATTTTCCGTTCATCTGGTCAACCCGGTGTTTATCGCCGATCTGCACCTCAGCAAAGAGGCGCCGGCGCTCACCCGGGCTTTTCTCGCCTTTCTGAAGGCGTTTGACACTGCCGGTGAGCTCAAAGGCAAGAAGGAACTCGTGATACTAGGCGACCTGTTTGACGCCTGGCTCGGCGACGACACCAGCGCGGATCTCGCTGAGGTGCGCGATGCGCTGCGGCGCTTCTCCACCGGCCGCCGCCTCTATCTGATGCAGGGCAACAGAGATTTTCTCATCGGGGCGCGTTTTGCCCGCGAAGTGGGCGCCATGCTGCTTGCCGATCCCGTCATCGCTACCATTGGCGCGGCGGAAACCCGTGCCCTGCTCTCTCACGGAGATCGCTGGTGCACGAGCGATTTGCGCTACCAGACGGTGCGTGCCAGACTGCGCCGTCCGTTCATTCAGCTCGCCCTGCTCAACCTTCCGCTCTGGGTGAGGCGCCGCGTAGCGGCAGATGCGAAAAACCGCTCCCAGGCCGCCAAATCCGCTCATACCCGAAAGGGTGACTGGGAGGTTCTTGACGTCACGCCCGCGGCTGTGCTTGCCGACGCAAAGCACTTTGGCTCTTCACTTGTGATTCACGGACACACCCACCGGCCTGCCATCCATCCGCTCAGCACCACACCGACCGTCTTCTCAGGCAATGAACGCGCGAGTGCAGGCACCCGTATTGTGCTCTCTGACTGGCTGTGTGATGACGGAAAACTCACAAAGGGCGACGCACTCACCTTCACGGATACCACCCCCGTCAAAATCAGTCTCACGCACCTGCTCGGTGGCTGATCCGGAACGGCACCTCCACTGAAAACGCATTTTTCTGATCCACTGCGAAAGTCCGCTTTGCAGTGGCAAAACACCCTGAAAAGCGCTAGGATGGAAGTATAAGAAGACCGCCAGTGTATGTGCTCTCTATTGCGCAGAGACCAGCCTAATTCACTTCTCCGGCCTTCCTTCGACCAACACTGCAAGGAGGCACCTTATGCGTATTCTCGTTCCCGTTGACAACTCCGCCCACAGTCTGCAGGCCGTTAAATATGTGCTTGCCAACCCGACCCTGCGTAAAGGCTCGGATATCGAATTTGTCACTGTTGTTAAAGCGCTCTCGCTGAATCTGGCGCGCTATCTGACTGATGAGCAGATTCACATCTACGTTGAAGAGGAAGCCAAAAACGTGCTCGAACCGGTGATTGAACTCACCGGTGACGACGTGCACACCTCGGTCACGACACTCATCGGTGACCCGGTCGACTCGCTCACACAGCATGTGAAGGCCCGCCTGCCGGATCTGATTGTGATGGGCGCCCGCGGCATGCACAACGTCAAGAGCTGGCTGCTCGGCTCCGTCTCCCGCGGGCTGCTTGCCGAAACCAAAACGCCGGTCATGCTGCTGCGCGGTGAAACGCCCCCTGTTGACCGCCCGCTCAAGATCGGTATTGCCGTGGACGGCTCCGAATACGGCTTCCGTGCCGCCGAGTTTGTCGTCAACCATCCGGAACTCTTCGGTGATGCCGCCCAGGTGCATCTGATCTATGTGGCCGACAACATCTCCTCGGCAGTGCTGCCCACCATTACCGGCAGCGCTGTGCGCGCCTCGAGTGCGGAAAACCTGAAGATTTACGAGGACGACTGGAACGAGTTTGTGGGTCCCGTGGAGGCTCTTCTCAAGAGTAAAGGCGTTCCCTACATCCGTGCCTGCCTTGCCGGCAGTCCGGCCGAGGAAATCGTCGGCTATCTTGAGGAAAACAGCCTTGACCTGCTGGTGATGGGCTCTCACGGCTACGGCAACTTCACCTCGATGTTCCTTGGCTCCACCACGCTGCGTGTCGGTGCGCTTTGCGAAAAGCCGCTCCTGATCATCCGCTAAACACACTTCCTTAACCGTCTGCCTGCCCGGTTCGGCCTTCCGCCGCCCGGGCAGCTTTCGTTAATCAGACTTCGCTGAACGTCTTGAGGTGAAATAAATCTCGCCGCGCTTTCTCTGCTCCGTGTCCGGTGGCAGTCCCATAATGGAGGCCACCTGCGTCTCATAGCCCTCAAACGATTTGCGCATCTCCTGAGCAAACCATTCAAAAAAGAGCCTCACGCGCCGCAGATGCCAGGCGTCCCGGTGCGTGACCACCCAGCACTCGATCGGCGGCCGGTACCATCCTGGCAGGATGGGTACAAGCCGGTTTTCCAGAAGATCCTCAAAGATCTGCACAAGCGGCATATCCACCGCTATGCCCATACCGCTCAGGACAGCCTGCCGGATTGCAAGCACATCGGTCGACCGTGTCACTGCAGCAAACTCCAGCGATTCCTCCTGAGCACCGCGGACCAGAGATTTGGTTTCGGGACGCACAGGGCCGGTGTAGATATAACCTCGATGCCCTCTGAGCTGCTGCGGCGTGAGGGGCAGTCCGAACGAATGGATATAGTCAGGACTGGCCACAGGCAGATAAACATTTCTCCCGCGGCTGGTGTAGACAAGACCGGGCAGCGTCGGTTCACCCGTGAGCACGGCTATGTCGCAGAGTCCCTTGGCTACATCAGCCTCTGAAACTCCGGTCCGGATATCAATGCTGAGCTCGGGATGGTGTCGCGTGAAACGTTCAAGAATCGGCATCAGTCGCCGGGTGGCAAAGCCCTGCGCTGTTGACAGGCGGATACGGCCGGTGAGCGCACGGGACTCAGACCTCAGATCCTCAATCATCTGGTCATGTGCTCTGAGTGTGTTTTCAATGCGGCGCAATGCCTTTCTGCCGGCCTCCGAAAGCTGAAGTGGACGCGTGTTATGCCGGAAAAGTTCGCAGCCGAGTGCTTTCTCAAGTCCGCTCATTGCCCGGGAAACCGTCGAGACATCACGCTCAAGGCGATCTGCCGCGCCCGAGAGCGACCCTGTCCTTGCGACAGCCAGAAATACCCGCCACGCCCAGAGATCATCTGTTCCTGTTGCCATTAACTGCTTTCTCCTCAATCCAGTACAGATTATTGTCGCCCGCCCGAGCGTGCTGCTCCCCTAGGATTTTCCCTAAGTCTTCACGGCTGCCATATCCTGCCGCCAGCCGAAATATACACGCTGAAAACCACCATTAAATGGGCGTTTTACTAATATCTACACTTTTGAATACTTCCCTGTTATTTGCATATTCTACAAACTTAGATTGCAGATTACGCCATTGCGAGAAGACTTGATCCGGCTGAGACTGAGGCTAAGGAAACGCGCTGACGCGTTTTTCTCTGATTACCAACCCGGATTTTTTGAGGCCTTATGATCAAGCGTGATGAATTTTTCTGGCTTAACCGCATCAGTGAAGCCACACTACTTGTCGGTCTGGAGCATGGTCAGTTCAGCACTGATTTTGTAAAGACCGCCCTTAAAGGCATTGCCGACGTACAGGCGCAAGGTGATGCCGACCCTGACGCTCGAGTGACACGGTATATAGACTGGGAACCGATGTTCCTTCAGGTGACCGGTCCCGCCTACTCGGCGATGCACGTAGGACGTTCGAGTCAGGACATTCTCTCGACGCTTCGTACCGCAATCTACAGAGACGGTGCCATTGCCGTCTGTCAGACTCTTTGTGACGTGATCGGACAGCTGCTTGAGCTCGCCCGCATGCATCGTGACACGATTCTGCCGAGTTACACGAACGGTGTGGCAGCTCAGCCCACCAGTCTCGGGCACACGCTGCTGGCGTTTAGCGCTTCGCTCATCCGGGGTCTGCGTGCCCTGCAGAACGCAATCAGCGAATATGACACCTCCGCCATGGGAGCCATGGTTCTCAACGGTACCTCCTGGCCGCTTGATCGCAAAGCGATGGCAGAACGCCTTGGCTTTGACCACTTCACGCTTAACGCCTTTGACGCCACCTGTTTCACCCCGGTGGACTTCCCGCTCGCTGTTTCAGCCGCTCTTGCCCAGATCGGTATCCGCACCGGATGCTTTATTACCGATGTGATGGTTCAATACGCCAATGCCCGTCCCTGGATTCTGCTCACGGAGGGCGGAGAAAACACCTATGTCTCTTCTGCCATGCCGCAGAAACGCAACCCCGGACTTCTCAACAGCGCCAGAGAACAGGCCAGTGACATGGTTGCCGAAATGATGGCCGTGTATACCCGTGCTCATAACGTCGCCTCGGGAATGACCGACGGTAAAAATGTTGAACGCAATAGTCGCACGCTCATGACTGCACAGGCTCTGCTTCAGAAACTGGAAAAAATCCTCTCCGGCATCGTGGTAAATGAAAAACGCGCCATTGAGGAGCTCAACAGCGACTGGACTGCCTCTCAGGAGGTGGCAGACAGACTGATGCGAGAGCATGGTGTGCCTTTCCGTATCGGACACCACTTTGCCAGCAGCATGGTTGGTCTGGCCCGCAAAGCCGGTTTCACCCCCCTGAATTTTCCGTACGATGAAGCCGTGAGACTCTATCGGGAGGAAATCGAGAAGGAATTTCCTAAGGCCAGTCCGGTTTTCCCGATGAATGAGGCTGACCTGCAAAGCGCCCTCGACCCAAGAGAAATTGTGCATGCCAGAACGACCGCCGGCAGTGCCAATCCCACCGAGGTTCTGAAAATGCACGGACAGCTCTCTGAAGAACTGACACGGCTTCGCAAAGACACAGACCGGAGAGTCGACCGCATCAACCGCGCGCTCGAAACACTTCAGAGGGATGTTGCAGCCCTCATTACACAAGACTGAACCACTGACATAGAAAGGATTCCATCATGACTTACCTTCTGCCCGCCGTTGCGGTGATGGTCACCGTTGTTGCCGGCATTCTGCTCATCAAGCGCTACTCCACTCCGATGGTGCTGTTTTTAGCCGGCCTCGTCATTCTGAGTGTGGCCGCCATCACCGGTGACGTACAGTTTCTTCCCAAAGGTGTCAAGCCTACGGGTTTTGCCGGCTTTGATATTTTTGCAACACTGACTGCCATCGCCAAAAAGCAGGCCTCCGGTATCGGCTTCATAATTATGACCGCAGGTGGCTTTGCTGCCTACATGGACAAAATCGGTGCGGCCCGTGCGCTTGTCAATGTCGCCGTCAAGCCGCTGCAACTGTTGCACGCCCCCTACGCCGTACTCGCAGGCGGTTATATCATCGGGCAGATACTCGTCGCCGTGATTCCGTCTGCAGCCGGTCTTGCAATGCTTCTTCTCGTCGCGCTTTTTCCCATCCTCAAAGCGGTGGGAACATCAGCCGCTGCAGGGGCGGCAGTCATCGGCACCTCTGCCGGGATGACCTTTGCGCCTACCGCAGGCACGGCTAATCTGGCCGCAAAGGTGGCCGGTGTGGATCCGATTATCTATCTGGTTCAGTATCAGCTCAAACTCGCCCTGCCCACACTGATCGTGGTGACCGTTGCACACTTCTTTGTGCAGCGTTATTACGACCGCAAGGGCGATGATGTTTATCAGACTGCGGACAGTGTCAAGGCAGACGATGTCCCCGAGGTACCCGCCTGGTACGCCATCTTCCCTGTTCTTCCCATCGCACTTCTGATCATTTTCTCAAAGCTGGTGGTGAGCGAAATCAAACTCGACACGGTAAGCGCTCTCTTTCTGGTGTGGATCGGTGTGGTCATTATTGAGGTGATTCGCAACCGCTCACTGAAGAAAGTCTTTAAGGACGCCATGAGCATGTTCCAGAGCATGGGCAAGATGTTCGGCGGAATTGTGGCGCTGATTATCTGTGCGGAATTTTTTGCCACCGGTCTGACCGCCAGCGGGCTGATCGATATGCTGATCAAGTCTGCTCAGGGGCTCGGCGCCGGCATGGGATCCATGACCGTTATTCTTACCGGTATTGTCTCGCTGGTGACCTTCCTCACAGGTTCCGGTGTCGGCGCTTACTCCTCTTTTGCTTCGCTGGCACCGGATGTGGCTGCCGGTCTGGGCGGTACGGTGGCTTCACTGGTCACACCGATGCAGTTTGCCTCCGGCATGGTGCGCGCCATGAGCCCTGTGGCAGGTGTGATCATTGCCGTCGCCGGTGCGGCCGGTGTCACCCCGATGGCTGTGGTTCGCCGTACCTGGATACCGATGACACTGGGCATGCTGACCACACTTATTGCAAACCAGTTCCTCCTTGCCTGATGCAAGCATCTGATTTTTAAACAGTTTTCAGGGTGCTCCATAATTTTTCGGGGCACCTTGTTTTTATGCATGCATGACGCAGGATGCTAACAATAAGGCACCAAAAAACAGTTCGATATGTTTCGAATTGTTCTACACTGAAGTTGGAGAAACAATATTTGGTATTATTGCGACCACGGAACGGCAGGCGTTGTGCTGTTCGCTGACACTTTTTACCAAAGCTTTGACCGCTTTGCGCTTGCCTCAATTCCGACAAAATTAGTAAGATTACACTTAATTGTTAATTCCGGACTCGATGGCGTGTGCAGGATTTGTCCGCACGGCCCTCACCGCGAGCGTTCAACCGCTGGTCAGGACAGTCTGACTGTCTGAGCCCCCGGCATCTCCCCGGCCGTCAAGCCCAAAAACCCGTCACTCAATGATGAATACTATGCTGTCGTTTTATCCGGTCACAGTACAGTCTCTCGACGTGTTGAAAAACGGCCTTCCGATGGATGGCAACGGCGACTGTAACATGTCTGTGGCCTCGCTGATCACCCGCGCCAAAGAGCGCGAACTTGAATACGCGTGTCTGGTGGGGCGTCTCGTTTTACGCTGGCGTCCCGCAGCAAAATCCCCTATGGTCTGGGTATGGCCCTCTGACTGTGATCTGTGCCCGACACTGATGCATGAGCTCGAAGCCCAGAGCCGTGCCATGGGCGAGCCGCTCCGTATCTACGGCACTCTGCCCTACCTTGAAGAACGTTTTAAAGCCACCTGGCCCGAGCGCCAGTACACACTCACCACCAGTGAAGACTGGGGCGACTATCTTTATTCTCGGGAAGCACTTGTGAAGCTTGAAGGCCGCAAACTCGCCGGCAAGCGCAACTTTGTCAAACGCTACCGCAAGCAGCATCCCGACGCGCAATTCCTGCCGCTCAACGCCGGGACGATTCCCCTTGCGCGCACCTTCCTCGAGAGCTGGTACGCGGAACATCAGCCGCTTGACGAATCCATGCAGGCTGAAGCGGATGCCATCGCCATCGCCTTTGACCACTTCAGTGCACTGGGTCTTCGCGGCGGTGTGCTCGTGGAAAACGGCGTTGTACACGGCTTTACCTACGGCGCCATGCTCACCGAACAGATGTTTGCCGTGCATATTGAAAAGGCTGACCGCACCATCACCGGCGCCTATCCCGCACTCGCAAGCTTTTTTGCCGCCTCGCTGCCCGAGCAGTACGAAATCATCAATCGCGAAGAGGATCTCGGTATTCCCGGTCTGCGTAAAGCCAAAGAGGACTGGAATCCGCTCGGTCGCCTTGAAAAGGGTTACATCACGGTGATCCCTGAGGGCGGTGCACAGGCCTGAGCGCCTGTTGTGTAACGGTTACTCCGTATCAGGCCGGAAGTGAGTGTGCATGGCTGCACACATCCTCCGGCCTTCTTTTTCATTCCTCCCTCCGTTCTTTGTTTTCTCCTCTGAGATCTCCCACACAACCTGCCACCAGTTGTGTTAGAATTCGCTTCTGAATTTGGGACAGCGTTCCAAATTCGCGATTTTTTGTACGGAAAATATCCGGTTTTCAAACCTCGAATCTACAGTGGCGCAATATCAGACACGACAGAAAGAATGGATTCTGGAAGTCCTTACCGCAACACGCGGCAAAGCTATGAGTGCAACGCTCCTGCTTGGCGCGCTTGAGGCGGCCGGGCACAGAATCGGCCGCACGACGGTCTATCGGCTTCTGGGCCAGATGGTCGAAGCCGGTCTTGTACGGGCCACCCGTGACAGCCGGGGTGTCTCGCTCTACGAGCTCTGCTCGCTTACCGACTGCGCCGATGTGCGCTGCCGGATCTGCGCACGCACTTTCCATCTGCACTGCCAGGCGCTTGCCGGCATGCAGGCAACCGTGCGCGAGCATCTCGATGCACATCACGGTTTTCTGCTCGATCCTGTCGTTCCGCTTTTCTCCGGACTCTGTCCCGAGTGCCGCCAAAAACAAGGTTAAAGACGTTATATGCAACGCAACGCATTCTCCCGCCGCCGCCTCATGGGCGCCTTCGGCATGCTGGCCATGGGCACAGCACTTTCTTCGCCCCTTACTGCCGCACTGGCACAGACGAAAGGCCGTCTGAAAGTCGTCTGCACCCTCTTTCCGCCCTGTGATTTTGTGCGCGAAATCGGGGGTGAGCGCGTGGACGCCGTTCTGCTCCTGAAACCCGGGCAGGAGGCACACACGTACGAGCCCACGCCGCAGGACATCAAAACCATTGCCTCGGCGGATCTCTTTATCTACACGGGTGGCGAAAACGACACCTGGGTTGAGGGACTCCTTGACAGCCTCGGGGACAAGTCGCCTCAGGCGGTGCGTCTGCTTGATCTGGTGCCGACCGTCGCCGAAGAGATTGTCGAAGGGATGGAGGACGACGGACACGATCATGCCGCCGGGGAGCACAGTCACGAGCATGAGAACGAACCCGAAGCCGGTGCCGCTCAGGAAGCGTCTGCCGCGGGCGGTGCTGTTGACAGCTCGCTCGAAGGCGATCACCACGGCGAATCCACGGCCGAACAGGAAAAGTCCTCGAGTGAAACCACCGAGGATGACGATCCGGCGGCTGACGAACACGTCTGGACGAGTCCTAAGAATGCCATCGGCATTGTCGAGGAGCTGCAGATGCTGCTCACCGAAATCGATCCCGAAGGCGCCAAAGTTTACAAGAGCCGTACTGAAAACTATCTCAGGCAGCTTCAGGCGCTCGATGCCGCCTACCGCGACATGGTCTCGCACGCGCGGCGCAAAACCATTCTGGTGGCGGACCGCTTCCCGTTCCGCTACCTTGCCGAGAGCTACGGTCTCAAATACTATGCGGCCTTCCCGGGCTGCTCGACGCAGGTCCGTCCGAGTGCCGCCACTGTGGCCTTCCTCGTGGACAAGGTCCGTGACGAGCACCTCCCGGTGGTGCTGCAGGTGGCCAACAGCTCGCCGAGAATCGCAAAAGCCGTGGCCGAGCCCTCGCATGCCGCGATCCTGCCCCTGCACGCGGTGCACAATCTCACGCCGCAGGAGGCCCGTGCAGGACTTACCTACCTCTCGGCGATGAAGGCCAACCTTGAAGTGCTGCGCAAAGCACTCAATGACTGACCGGTGAATGAGGCAGCAGCACGATGACGCTTCTTCTTTCCGAGTCTGATGCGGCACCCCGCGAGGTGGAACTCACCCTTGACGGGGCCACCTTCGGCTACACACGAGAAAAAGCCCTGATCCGCCGGGTCTCGCTCGAGATCCGCGCCGGGGACTTTATCTCGATCTGCGGCGAAAACGGCGCCGGCAAAAGCACCCTTGTCAAAGGGATGCTCGGGCTGCTCGCGCCGCTCGAAGGGCGCCGGGTGGTCAATCCCGGGCTTGAGAAAGCCGGCATCGGCTATGTCGCCCAGACCAGCAACCTGCCGCCTGATATGCCGGGCAGCGTGATCGAAGTGCTCAAAACGGGGCTCCTGCAGACCTGGCGCCCCTGGAGCATCAGCCGCGCCCAGCGGGGACTGCTCGGGAATGTGCTCAGTCACTTTGACTGCGACACACTCGCCGCCAAGGCTTTCCGGGAACTCTCGGGCGGGCAGATGAAGCGTGTGCTCATTGCCCGGGCCGTGCTTGCCTCACGCCGCTTTATCGTGCTCGATGAACCCTGTGCGGGGCTCGATACACTCAACACCGACCGCATCATGACCTCGCTCAAGGAACTCAACACCACCATGGGCACCACCATCGTGCAGGTCACGCACGATGCCGTGCTCGCACGCCGCCTCTCAAGCCGCATCTGGCATGTCGGTGAAGGGACGGTGCGCGACGAAGTGCAGGAGGTGCGCCAGTGAGTACCCTTCTGAATTTCTTTGACCCCGTGCTGGACATCTTCCGCTACCCCTTTATGATCAGGGCCTACGCGGTGGGCACGCTGGTGGCGCTGTGCGCCTCGCAGATCGGCATCCCGCTTGTCATTCAGCGCCTCTCGATGATCGGGGACGGTCTCTCGCACGTGGCCTTCGGCGCCATTGCCGTGTCCCTGGTGCTCGGGCAG
>CAJJRX010000043.1 GCA_905194315.1 uncultured Sutterella sp.
AACTGGTTAGGAATTCTCAATCAGAATTTTCTTCCACATGTATGCCTCAAGAGCCAAAATTTTCCACTGACAGGATTTTTCTCTGATGGTTTTGACCAAGTTGGTTGATGTCATTGAGGTTAGAGAGCGAGTATCCAAAACTCACTCCAGGACCTTTGGACTGGACAATGGTACCGATTCGAGGTCGCCGGGTAATCATGCCGGCTTTTTCCAGTTTGGCTAATGCTCGCCGAATAGTAATTCGGGCACAGTGATAGCGTAGAGCCAGTTCTGTCTCCGGGGGCATCTGCTCCCCTATGGCCCATTGCCCGTCAACGATGTGGCGAGCTAGTGATTCAGCCACATTATCGGTAAGTGTTTGCGCCTTTCGATGCATAATCTTCTGTCAAACAGGAAAATAAAAATTATTTTAACGGGAAAATCATGTAAAAAATCAGGGGAGAAATCGCCTTACGACCCTCCCCTGTTGATTTATTGAAATGGATATAAGTTATCAGTACAGACCGATGATTTTCCACCATACCATGCCTGAGGCAAAAACCAGCAGGACATTGAAAGTCACAATCACGAAGTTCAGTTTGTAGAATTTCGGACGTTCAAAATAACCTTGTCCAAAGTAAATTGGACCTGGGCCGCCGGCATATTCGGTAATCCCCCACATGAAGTTTGAGAAGATGGCAAAACAGATAGCCACCATAAATGCAGGGGCGCCGGCGCCAATAGCGACAGTGGCAAACGGGACATACATGGCTGCTACATGGCCAGAAGCGGTGGCGAACACATAATGCAGGTAGATGTATGCGAATCCGAGGAGGATAAAGGCGGTCATTGCATCATAGTGTGCAAGCATTCCGGCAAATAGGGCAGACATCCATTTGACGAATCCAAGTTTAGTGAGACCACCTGCAAGTGAGATAATGGCACCAAACCAAACTACTGTATCCCAAGCAGCCTTATCAGCCAGGACATCTTTCCACTGAACAGCCCCCGTAGCAAACAGGAAGGCAATCAAAGCAAGGCCGACGGCAGTAGCATTCAAGCCTGTCAGAAGACTGGTTCCCCACCCTAGAAGAGCCAGCAGGAAACCTAATCCGACAAGGATCTCCTGGCGAGACATAGCTCCCATTTTGTCTAACTCTTCGCGTCCCATGCGTTTGGCTTCGGGGGTTTTGCTGAGAGTTGGTTTAATTAAAAATCTCGTGAGCAACGGCAAAAGAACGAAGCACAGTCCGGCAGGTACCAGTGCCGCCAGAAGCCAGCTGCCCCAGGTCAGCTCAATTCCTAGGGCGTCATGGGCAAGTCTTGCGCAAAGGGGATTGGCAGCCATACCGGTGAGGAAAAGAGCTCCGGTAATGGGAGTGATCTGGAAACAGGTCATGATGAGGTAATCACCGATTTTCTTCCCTGACTCACCGGGTTCACTCTTCATGACAGAGTTGATGGATTTGGCGACAGGCAGAATAATGCCTCCTGAGCGTGCAGTCACACTGGGCATTGCCGGAGCCATAATCAGGTCGGCAAGGGACAGTGAGTAAGCTATTCCCAGAGATGAACCGCCAAAAAGTGAAAGCATTTTGTAGGCAATGCGTCTGCCAAGACCAGACTGAACGAACCCGAGGGAAAGCACGTATGCACAAAAGATCATCCAAACTGTGCCTGAGGCAAAACCGCTCATAGCGTCTTTAAGCGTCAGGGTATTTGTGAGAACAGCCAGTGCTACAGCAATCCACATCAGAGCTCCTGAAGCTATAGGAGCGGTCAGGATTCCGATAATGGTCGCCACAAAAATTGAGAAGATATGCCAGGCCTGAGTGTTGAGGCCCTCTGGAGCCGGAATAATCCAGAGGCACCCCAACACGGCGACGGGAATAAGCCATTTGAACATAGTTTTGGTCATGATGGTCACCGTGAGGGTTGTGCAGTGGTTAAAGGTCAGATGCGTTGAATTTGGCTAAAACCCGATCTACCATTTCGCCACATTGACCAATGTAATTGGCGGGATCACATAGGGCGTCAATCTGGTCAGCCGGGATACGATCGGCAACAGCTGGTGTAGCCTTAAGAACCTCTGCAAGGGTGCCGCCTTTAGTATTGACGATTCGGCAGGCATCGTAAACGACGTCGTGGGCGTTCTGACGACCGATAAACACGGCCAGTCCCATCATTACAGCTTCCGCGACAATGGTTCCGCGGGTTAATGCAAGATTTTTGAGCATCTGATCGGGGTAAATTTCCATGCCGTCCAGCAGGAAATTGGCCTGTTTCAGAGCGCCAGCCGTCAGCATGAAGGCTTCAGGGATAGCAATCCACTCTGCATGCCAGGGACCTGTTGCTCGTTCCAGATCCTGAATTTGCGCATCAACCATGAGGCCGGCGGCCTGACGGACACCTTTAGCACAGGCAAGCATCAGTTCAGAGCTGATGGGATTGCGCTTCTGAGGCATGGTAGAAGAAGCCCCTCGTCCTTTTACAAAAGGCTCTAAAACCTCACCGACTTCATTCATTGACATGAGCATTACGTCATAAGCGATCTTTCCAAGGGTACCGGTAACTAATGTCAGGAAGTTCACTGCCTCAGCAAATCCATCGCGTGCGACATGCCAGGAGGTATCTGGGATTCCCAGCTTCAACTCTTTCATCATTTCGGCTTGAACCGCAAGTCCTTGACCGTGTAAAGAGGCTAGCGTTCCTGCTGCTCCGCCAAACTCCCCAACCAGAACACGCGGACGCAGTTCATTGAGACGTTCAAGGTGGCGCAGACACTGCGCAAGCCAGATAGAAGCCTTGTACCCGAAGGTGCAGGGCAGAGCCTGCTGCAGATGTGTACGACCGGCCATGGCCGTATTGCGATGGGTTTTGGCTAGACGGGCGAGAGTTTTGCACAATTTCTTCAGATCAGCTTCAATTAGTTCAAGAGCTTTACGGATCTGCAGAACATTGGCGGTGTCCATGATGTCTTGTGTAGTAGCGCCCCAGTGGACAAAACCACCGGCATCTCCGCACTGTTCATTTAACTGATGCACGAGGGGCAGAATAGGGTAGCCGACAATTTCTGTTTCATGACGGAATCTGTCAAAGTCAAGAGCATCAACAGAACACCGGGCTGCAATTTTGTCAGCAGCCTCCTGCGGAATGACACCCACAGCCGCCTCAGCCTTTGCGAGAGCGATCTCAGTCTGAATATAACAGTCGATGAGATGATGATCGTCAAAGACAAATCGCATTTCAGGGCTGCTGAAAGCATCACGGTAGAGGATGCTGTCAAACACGGTACTAGACATAAATTTCTCCTTCTTGACAGGGGGTAAGTTTTGGCGGAAAGCAGGCAGGTAGTTGTCACTTGCCACTTTATGTGCCCAGTGTGCCCTTGCTCGAGAGGATAGGGAAGGAGAAGAAAAGATTAGTCCTATTAAATGGTGCGAAATTTGACGGTGAGACTGAACAAAATACCTGTGCAGCAGTCGGTTTCGGAATTGTTCTATGAAAATAAATTGTTCTTTTGATAGAACAATTAGGATCTATCCTTAGTAAATGTGTATTTGAGTAGTTACAGTGGTGAAGGTCAGGTAGAAACCCTAATACTATTAAGGAATTGTTCGGTGATGGAGGTGCTTTTGATCATAGGACTTATTGTGGTCGGGAAGTACGAACAGAAAATTTTTTTTGCGCTCAGGCAGATTATGTTAAGCAAAAATTTAACAGGATTTGTGCCGCTGTGAAGTGACAGAAAAATGGACCGTGCTATATACCTAGAATGTATGGGTGTTTGCGGAAAAACAGCCTGATTTTGTATGAACAAATTAAATTTTGTATGAAACAGGCTGATTTCTAATCATGGGTAGTACTTAGTGGGTATAACATAGGGGAGAATTTTACTAATTGTATTGATGGAAAAACACAGCAAAGTTTTTAAACTGTGGGTGGGAAATGAAGAGATTGAGGTTTCCCCATTTTTTGTCGTCCGTATCCTGCGGCCGGCAAATTATATTGCCTCAGTTTTCCTCCCCTTGATGGAGATTTAAATAATGAAACTCGAAACACAATATGAAGCGCTGCGACGCCGTGGCATTAGCCGCCGTAGCTTCCTTCAGTTCTGTTCCTTTACTGCAGCCAGCCTCGGTTTGGGCAGCGCCGGTGCCAAAGACATCGCCGATGCCATGCAGACCAAGCCTCGCACGCCGGTTATCTGGTTGCACGGTCTTGAATGCACCTGCTGCACGGAATCCTTTATCCGTTCCTATCACCCGATCGCTCAGGATCTCGTCCTGTCCATGATCTCGCTCGACTACGACGACACGATCATGGCTGCTGCCGGTGAGCAGGCTGAAGAAGCGCTTCACGAAACCATGGAAAAGTTCAAGGGTAACTATATCCTTGCTGTGGAAGGTAACGTTCCTCTCAATCAGGACGGTATCAACTGCATTCCTGGCGGTGAACCGTTCCTCGAAAAGATTAAACACGTTGCCAAGGACGCCAAGGCTGTTATCGCCTGGGGTTCCTGCGCCTCCTGGGGCTGCGTGCAGGCTGCCAAGCCGAATCCCACCCAGTCCGTGCCTATCACTGAAGTGATCAAGGACAAGCCCATTGTGCTCGTCCCGGGCTGCCCCCCGATTCCTGATGTGATGTCCGGTGTTGTCACCTACATCCTCACCTATGACCGTCTGCCCCCGCTCGACCGTATGGGTCGTCCGAAGATGTTCTACGGTCAGCGCATTCACGACAAGTGCTATCGCCGCGCTCACTTCGACGCCGGTCAGTTCGTTGAAAAATTCGACGACGAAGGCGCCAAACTCGGCTACTGCCTGTACAAGGTTGGTTGCAAGGGCCCGACGTCCTACAACTCCTGCTCCGCTATGCGCTGGAACGAAGGTATCTCCTGGCCTGTTCAGTCCGGCCACGGCTGTATCGGCTGCTCTGAACCGAACTTCTTCGATAAGGGCTCGTTCTACGAACATGAAACCACTGTTCTGCCCCCGGGCTTCGGTGGCATTGAAGCCACGGCTGACAAAGTCGGCTTGGCCACGCTCGGTCTCGTTGGTGTCGCTGCTGCTGCGCACGTCGCCTTGTCTGCTGTCGCGCAGGCCCGTAGCAAGAATACCAACAAGGAAATCGGAGGGGATAAATAATGAACGATCGTGAACGTCAAATTGTTGTTGACCCGCTTACCCGAATCGAAGGTCACCTTCGTGTTCAAGCGGTCCTGGGCGATGACGGCAAAATTGCCGACGCCATGAGCACCGGCACGATGTGGCGCGGTCTCGAAGTTATTCTGAAGGGTCGTGACCCGCGTGACGCCTGGGCGTTCGTTGAACGTATCTGCGGCGTCTGCACCGGTGTGCACGCTCTGGCTGCTGTGCGCAGCGTGGAAGATGCCATCGGCATCAAGATCCCGAAGAACGCCAACTACATGCGTAACATCATGGCGTTGACGCTCTACATCCATGACCATATTGTTCACTTCTATCAGCTCTCCGCTCTGGACTGGGTTGACGTTGTGAGCGCTCTGGATGCTGATCCCCGTGAAACCGCCGCCATTCAGCAGAAGATTTCTCCGGAACATCCTCTCGCCAGCGTCGGCTACTTCCGCGATGTGCAGAACCGTCTGAAGAAGTTTGTCGCTTCCGGCCAGCTCGGTATTTTCAACAAGGGTTACTGGGGTCACCCCGCCATGAAGTTGCCGCCCGCCGTCAACCTCCTGGCTGTGACGCACTACCTCGAAGTTCTTGAATTCCAGCGCGAAATCGTCAAGATTCAGACGATCCTCGGCGGTAAGAACCCGCACCCGAACTATCTGGTCGGCGGTATGGCCTGCCCGATCAACATGCACGACACGGGTGCTCAGGGCACGATGGTCAACCAGACCACGATGAACTTCATGAAGGATCTGGCTCAGAAGGCCCTGAAGATCACGCGCAACGTCTACCTGCCCGACATCAAGGCTATCGGTTCCTTCTATCCTGAATGGTTCACGTACGGTGGCGGTCTCTCCGGCAAGAACATTCTCTGCTACGGTGACTTCCCGCGTGTTGCCAACGACTACTCCGACTCTTCCATCCAGCTGCCGCGTGGTGCCATCATCAACGGCAACTTCAAGGAAGTGCACGACGTCGATCCGCGTGACCTCAACCAGGTTCAGGAATTCGTGGATCACTCCTGGTACAAGTATCCGGAAGCCAACAAGGGTCTGCATCCCTGGGAAGGTATCTCCGAACAGAACTTCGAAATCTCGAAGAACTCTATCGGTACGAAGACCAAGTTCGAATGGCTTGCTCCGGATGGTAAGTACTCCTGGATCAAGAGCCCGCGCTGGAAGGGTCATATGATGGAAGTCGGTCCTCTGGCCCGTGTCCTCATGGGTGTGGCCAAGAACATCGACTACATCAAGGAACCTGCCCTTGCGCTCCTGAAGGAACTCAATCTCCCGCTCGAAGCCTGCTGCTCGACGCTCGGCCGTCACGCTGCCCGCGCTCTCGAAACGGATTGGGCCTGCCAGGAACTGATCTGGACGATCAACGCGCTCGAAGCCAACATCAAGGCCGGCGACGAAGTTGCTGCCAACATGGAACTCTGGGAACCCAGCAAGTGGCCGAAGGAATGCCGCGGTGTTGGTGTTGCCGAAGCTCCGCGTGGCGCTCTCGGTCACTGGTGTGTCATTAAGGACACCCGTCTGGCCAACTGGCAGGCCGTTGTGCCGACCACCTGGAACGCCTCGCCGCGTAGTCCGGAAGGTCAGATCGGCACGTACGAAGCATCCCTGATCGGTAACCCGATTGCTGATAAGAAGCGTCCGCTCGAAATCCTGCGTACGATTCACAGCTTCGACCCGTGCCTGGCTTGCTCGACTCACTTGATGGATCCGGAAGGCAAGGAACTCGCCGACATCCAGGTCCGCTAAAAGGAGGGATTTATATGAAAATCGATCCCGTAACCTATGAGGTCGACCCTTCCGACGGGCTGCATCCTGTTTATGTATGGGAAGCTCCTGTCCGTGTTTGGCACTGGTGTATGGCTGTGTGCATGTTCGTGATGTTTGTGACGGGCTTCCTGATCGGTATGCCCCCGCACTCGAACCATTCTCCTACGTGGATCACGTATGACTTTGGTTACATCCGCATGGTGCACTTCATCGCCGGGCTTGTGTTTAGCGCTCTGTTCATCTATCGCATCTTCTGGGCGATCTTTGGCAACCGCTATGCACATATGATCTTCCTGCCGCCGTTCTGGAGCTGGAAGTGGTGGAAGGGCCTGTTCGGTCAGGTCGCCTACTACCTCTTCCTGAAGAAGAGCGCGCCGGAATACGCGGGTCACAATCCGCTGGCTCAGGCAGCTATGTTTGGGTTCTTCGTTTTGGGCTCCGTCGGCATCATCATCACCGGCTGTGCACTGTTTGCACAGGCCTGGGGCTGGGATAGCAGCTGGATGATCTACTTCGGCTGGGTTATCGACCTGTTCGGTGACTCTCAGGCCGTGCGTACGGTCCATCACGTGCTCATGTACGTGTTCGGTCTCTTCACCATTGCTCACCTCTACATGAGTATGCGTGAAGACATCATGGGCGGTGCTACCCAGTGGTCCGCCATGACGTCCGGTCTGCGCCTGTTCAAGCACCAGGGTGGTGAACACCACTAAGCGGCTGTTTGAAGTCTGACTGCGGGTTCCGCTCACTCGGGACTCCGCATCAGGGCCAAACCAGAAACAAGGCATCCTTCTCCTCGCGAGACGGGTGCCTTTTTCGTTTTCCGGGTCTTTTACAAGGAAAAATACCACTAAGAGGTATAAAATTAACCATTCCGACCAGGTAAGGATAACCTGATGAAGGATGGTAAGTCAGCGCAATGTTCGCTATAGTGTGAAGCGCACCGGAACAAGCGGCGGGTATAGCGCCCGTGCGGCGGCTTCCGGATCGAAAATCCAAGAGATTTCCCGAAAGCGGACCTGGGGAGGATGCAGGCGCACCTGCACAGCTCCGCTTTTCCAAATCCCCACCTGTGAACTGATTAGAGAATCAAGATGTTTAGCAACGAACCCCAAAATGAAGTGCTTGTCCTAGGTATCGGTAACATTCTGTACGCTGACGAGGGCTTCGGCCCGCGTGCTGTCGAGCATTTTCACCGTACCTATTCCCCCCGCGAGGGCGTGGTTGTCGCCGACGGCGGCACGCTGGGTAACTATCTGATGAATGACATCATGAACGCTAAACGTCTGCTCGTGCTCGACTGTGTGGACTTCAAAAAGGAACCCGGCTTCATGGCGGTTCTCCGCGGTGAGGAGGTCAAGGCCTGGCAGTCCACCAAGATTTCCCCGCACCAGACCGGCATCAACGACCTGCTCTTTAACGCCATGCTGATGGGTTACGAGCCTGAGCTGCTCACGGTGGTCGGCATCCAGCCTCAGGATATGGAGGACTACGGCGGCGGTCTCACCCCGACGCTTGCCGCCCGTGTGGACGAGGCGGTCGAGCTGGCGGCAAAAGAGCTTGAAAGCTGGGGATTCCCGGTTACAAAGCGCCCCGAAGGGGACAAGGTTGAGCCGCTGATGGCCGAATGTGTCGAAGAGGACCGTTATCTCAACGAACGTCCCAGCGAGGAGGAGGCCTGCCGTGACGGTGATGAACGGTTTATGCGCCGTGCGGCCGGACACCGTACCGGATTTGATTTCTAAGTGAGGTGATAACCAGATGTGTATTGCAATACCTATGCGGGTGGAGGCTGTGGACGGTTACAGTCTGACAGTGTCCCGCGGTAATGAGAAAAAGGTCGTCAATGCAGCACTCGTTGGTGATGATGTGCAGGTTGGCGAAATGGTGATGGTTTTCCTCGATCAGGCGATCCGCCGTATTTCCGAAGAGGATGCCAGAGAGGTCAACAGCGCACTGTCCGCTCTTGACACGGTGCTCGCCGGTGAGGCCACCGAAGAGACGATTCAGGCCGGTTTCGCCGACCTGATGGACGGTCCGAAGCTGCCGCCGCATCTCCAGGCGCAGGTTGGTAAAAAAGTTCTTTAAAAGGATCCTGATCAATGAGTAAATACACTCAAGTGGGCGCTTACGAGCCTGATGAACACCCGCTTTTCCAGCGTCTGTACAACGAGGAAGGCTTCCTGAAGCTGACCGAAGAAAACATGTCCGAGATGCTGGCTCAGAACGGCCTGAAACTGGTGCTCTTTGCCGAGGATCCCAACCGCGTGCGTGAAACGCTCGACATCGTGGTGATCGGGCCGGAACTGAAAAAAGTCTTCAAGGATTATCTGGCCTCGTGCTGGATGGCGGATGTGAAAAAAGCCCGTGCCCTGAGCACGCACTTTGGTGTCAAGCGCCTTCCGGCGGTCGCATTCTTCCGCGACGACAAATTCCTCGGTGCCTCTGAAGGGCTGAAGAACTGGGACGAGTATCTTGAGGAGCTCGGCACCATCGGTTCCCGCACGCAGGCGCCCAAGCGAACGATCACGATCGTTTCCAGCCAGCAGGAAGAGAACTATCACTAAGACGGGACGAAGGGACGGCTTTAGCCGGCCCCTTTCTGACCGGCCGCTCGAGGCCGGCAGCAAACCCGCAACGCTACCGAATCAACTTTATTGGAGTAAACAGATGGCAAATTTTTCTATCGACGGGGCTGACGTCTGGGCCCGCGTCCCTCAGTTGCCACCCGAAATTGAAGAACAGGCCGCTCATGCGCTGCTCGATTTCCTCAGGGAAATTGACGAGGAGTTCAAGCAGGCCCTCGCCGACGAATCCCAGCAGAGTTTCAACGCGCTTCACAAGATTTACGAATTCAGCCGCTTTGATCCGAACTGGCTCAAGTTCATCCTGCCCACAATCGGTGTGGGCGAAGTGCGTATCACGCTTCATGACGGTCTTGTCAAGATTGAGGAAACCGGTATTCCCTGTCTGTGGCGTATGCAGATGGACGGTCAGGAGAGCTTTATTCTGACGCGTGTGCCGCTTTGTGTGCGTCATGAGGCCCGCCTCGGTGACGAGGAGATCGGCAAGATCGTCAACAACGGTGCCGATGTGTTTGCCGCTCCCGCCATTCTTGAGCAGCTGCGCAGCGAACAGAAGAAGATTGACTGGGAAAGCCTCAGCAACGAACCGGCCTTCATGGTGGAATTCTCCGGCGAACCGCTTTCGCCCGGGGATACCCGTGCCATCCTCTCGACGCTGGGGACGGGCAACATCGAAGTCCGCCTCAAGGGCTTTGCAGAGTCTCGCATTGAACGCACACGTGTTCGTGGTGTCTGGCACAGCCGTCTGATCAACAATGCCGGCAAGGAGCTGCTCGAAGGCTATGTGACGGCCTTCCTGCCGCCTGAGGTGCCGAGTGCATGGGAAGCACTCGGGGATGCGCATACACGCTGCCTCGAGCTCATTGACTGGCTTGAAACCGATCTGGCCCGCGGTGCCATCGGCGTTAAGAACTGATTGCTTTCAGAGCCAAAGGCAGCCGGCGGATCCGTCAGCTGCCTTTTCTTTTGCCCGGAAAAACCGAAAACGCCTCCGGCCGAAGTACAATGGTGTTAACGACAGATTGTGCAAAACGCACAATCCCAAACCTTTTCCTCAGAGGACAATATCCATGTCTGATAATGAAAATGTGAAGGGCGATCTGCCTAGTACACTCTCGGGAGCCAATGTGAGCGACGAATTTGACCGTCTGATGAGCTCTCGTGTGCATCCTGACACCCGCATGCAGTGCAAGGTCTGCTGGTATATCTATGATCCGGCGGAAGGCTGTCCTGAAGCGGGCATCGAACCCGGCACGCCGTTTGCCGACATTCCCAACACCTGGGGCTGTCCTGACTGCGGGCATCCGAAGTCGTCATTTCTGCCTGCTGATGATGACCTCGGCTGACGCCTGAAAACGAGTATTGTTAATCCAGAAGTGTGCCGCCTGTCCGGTCCGGCACACTTCTTTTTATTAGTGGAATCTGATGATGGCAATGAGTATCCGTCCGGTGAGCATGGCTGATCTTGATGCGCTCACTGAAATTGAAGAAAGAAGTTTTCCGCCCTCGGAAAAAGCCTCCCGTGAACGTTTCAAAGAACGCCTTGAGGCCTTTGGGGACGCTTTTCTGCTGCTGCTTGATGACGCAAAGCCCATCGGTCTTATCGACGGTATGGTCACCGACAGCGAAGTGATCGAGGATCCGATGTTTGAGAATGCCGGACTGCACAATCCAGAGGGGGCCTGGCAGTCTGTTTTCGGTTTGTGTGTGCTGCCTGAATACCGCCGTCAGGGCGGCGCCGCGATGCTCATGAACGCCTTTATCGAGAAGGCGCGTCAGGAAGGCCGCAAGGGGCTGATTCTCACCTGCAAGGAGCACCTTATTCCTTACTACAGCCGCTTCGGTTTCGTGAGCAAGGGCGTCTCCGGGTCGGTGCACGGCGGCGCAACCTGGTACGACATGGTTTTGCGCTTTTAAAGACCGGATGCTTTTGCTATAGTTTTCTCAGTACTATTTAACTGTTCTCAGACAAAGTCGCAAAGATGTCAAAAAAAATTCGTGCCCAGATTGTCCTTGATACGGAAACAACGGGTCTTGAGTGGAAAGATGGTGACAGAATCATTGAAATCGGCTGTGTCCGCCTTGACGGACGTATCCGGACGGAAAATCCCGAAGATCGTTATCATCAGCTGATCAATCCTGAAAGGGAGATTCCGGAGGATTCCATCGCTGTGCACCACATCACGAATGAAATGGTGGCTGACGCTCCGGTCTTTGCCGACATTGCTGATGACTTTCTGGCTTTCATCGCAGACGCTGAGCTGATCATTCACAACGCGAAGTTTGACGTTGGCATGATCAATGCCGAGCTCGCCCGTATCGGACGCGGCAGGCTCGAGGATTACTGCGCAAAGGTCACCGATACGCTTGAGCTCGCCCGTAACCACCCGAGTCTTTCGGGCCGCCGCGCGAGTCTCGATAACCTCTGCTTTATTCTCGGCATTGACATGCAGGAGTTTGACGAGCGTAAGGAGGAGGGGCACGGTGCGCTGATCGACGCGGAGGTTCTTGCCGAGGTCTACCTTGCCATGACCCGCGGTCAGGGGGCGATCAATCTCAATGCCGGTATGGACAACCCCAACCTCTGGGGCCGCATTCCTGATCCGGCGGATCTGATCGTGCAGAAGGCGAGCGAAGAGGAGCTCGCCGAGCATGAGGCGATGCTCGACCGTGTGGAGAAGGCAGCCAAAGCGACCTGCGCCTGGCGTAAAGTGCCCGAAGAGGAAAATACGGAAAATACCGAGACACAGAGCGGTAACGCTTAAAAAAGAGGAGGATCATCCATGCAGAGCAACGAAGAGCAGCGCCCTCTGATCATTATCAGCTCCCGTACAGGGAACACACTGACGGTAGGGCACGCCATCTGTGACGGTCTACCCGGCGCGGTGATGATGCGTCCCGAGGAGCTTCCGGAGGATCTGAGCGGATACAATCCTGTGCTGCTCGGGTTCTGGAACGACAACAATGATGCTCCCGAGGAGATGAAACGTGTCGCCCGCCGGCTCAGCGACAAGGACATCGGCTGCTTTGCCACCATGGGCGGCAATCCGGAAACGGAGGATGCCCGCCGCTGGATGGAGCAGACGAGCCGGAAACTGGTCGCAGCGGGCGAGGGTAACCGTCTGGTGCGCACCTTCCTCTGTCAGGGCGCCATTGATCCGACCATGTTCAGCCAGATGACCTCACTTCTTGAAGGCCAGTACCGCAACCGTGTTGACCCGGAAGCAAACAAAAAAGCCTCCCAGACGCATCCGGACCGTATGGACCTCTCCAGGGCCGTAGAACTTTTTCGCGGTGCCTTCGGCAGTAACTGGTAAAATACTGTCTTTCCGGTCAGGCCGGCCGCCGCAGAAATGAGGTCTGTGCGCGGCAGCGCCCGGAAACCGGTTCAGCTCAAACGCTGCAGTTTTCTCCTGCAGCGTTTTTATTCAACACGAAACAACTGACATGACGAACGAAAACGATAAAGAGCATCAGCTCCGGGATGCTCAACAAAACGGGGAGGAGTCCCCGCAGGATGCAGTGCCGGCTGCGGACAGGGCCACTGTGCAGGCATACGGCCGCAAGGTGCGGTATCTTGTGCGTGCCAGACATGTGAGAATTCATAATGTCCGTGAGCTCGGGGTGCTGCTTCGCATCACGCGCAAACGTCTGAAACTGAGCGTAACGGACGCTGCCGCCTGCTGCGGTGTCGGTCGCCGTTTTTACACCGAGCTTGAGCTCGGCAAGGAAAGTGTGCAGTTCAACAGCGTGCTCGCTGTGCTCAATACCCTCGGGCTGACACTTCATCTCGGTGGGGTGGGGGGACACTACTCGCCTGAGGAGCTCGCCTATGCGAATATCGAACCTCAGCAGGGGGAAGACCGCCATGTGTGGGAGGCCGAATTTGCCAACGATCTTGAAGCGCCGTTTGGCGCCGAGGTGAAAAAACGCCGTCGCCGTCCCCGTGTCTATCCTGTGCCGACCTGCGATATTACGACCGCAGAGGGGCGTTTCACCTACAATCCCGAAAGCGGCGTGCTCGAGAAGCCAGAAGAAAAATAACAGATTGCGCTTCAGAGTAAGCTTAAGCAGAAAGCAGTTACTCACTTACCGGATGTGAGCAACTGCTTTTTTTATTTCTCTTTAGCGTCTCCGTCCGGAGAGGGTTAAGCTAGTTAGAAATAATTCTGGCTAATTCTACCATCACCCCTTATT
>CAJJRX010000044.1 GCA_905194315.1 uncultured Sutterella sp.
TACGGTGGGTGGTGTGGAAGGGGCAAGTGGGGAATCTCACTTCCCCTATCCGATTTTTCGGGGAAACGGTCTTCGTGACGCTTCAGCCTCTGAAAGGCACGGCCACCGTGGGGGCGCCGTCGGTAAAGCGCGGCCAGGGATAGCGGGCAAAGCGTCCGGTGAGCGCCGCCTCAAGAAAGCGCATGTCGCGCTCGAGAATCACCAGCAGCTCGTCACGCTCGTCGTGCACCTGCATGAAGATATGTGCGCGCAGGAGTGACTGTGCAAAGGCGCTCCAGGAGGCAAAGCGCACGCTGGCCTCGGTGACCACGCGCCGGGCGTAGTTGAGCGTCTCGGCCTGACTGAGCATGCCCGCATCAAGGGCGAGCACCAGAAGCGAGAGCGCGTTGCTGAGCTCGAGCGCCCGAACGCTCGTCCAGTCGGCAGAGTCCCGGAAATAGTCCACCATCATACGGCGCCGCGTGTAGGCCCTCTCGGCCTCACGGTCGGTGCTGCTGGCCTGAAAGCCGCTCCAGCCGAGCGTGTTCTCGTCCTTGAAAAGCCGCTTGACGCTCGGGACATCGGTGAGTTTGCGGTAGAGCCGGGAGACAGGGTTACCTTCGGTGATGTGCAGAAACTGCTCTTTGAAGTCCTGCGGCGACATAATGCCGAGCTCGGTCGAGAGAATATGCAGGATTTCGTAGTCAGGGATGGGACTTTCGGTGGCAAAGCCTTTGCTCATGAGCGAAAAGGCGGCCATCTCGCGGGCGATCGGATGCCAGGCGTAGCCCGCCCAGGGCTCCTCACGCACCGTGGTGTTGAGTCCGGCGAGCCGATTTTCGTGCGCCTTGAGCACACCGAACACCTCCACCAGATCGGGGGTGGGGGTAAGCAGTTCAAGCGTATTGTCGTCGTCAAACATCATGATTCTTTATTCTGCCCGTGAGAGCCTGCGAAAACCCTCTACAGTATACGGAATTTCATGCCGGCTTTTGCGGCTCAGGCCGCCACAAGCGTCATCTCGCAGGGTGTCTGTTTGCAGTGAAACACCGCCCGGAACGTGTCACCCGCGCTGTCGGTGAGAAGCAGGTCATCGGGCCGGAACAGGGCGCGATCGTGCGCTTCGAGCAGCTCCGGAAACGCCTTGAGCATCTTCGGGCAGAGTTTGAGTGTGGCGCGGATGCAGTGCCGGCACGTCATCAGGGCGGCGTCTTTGACGGGCACAATCTCAAAGGCGGCCTGAAGCACTTTCGCGCCGTGCTGCTCGTAAAAGGCCCGGGCGGCGGCATTGGCGACGTTGGCACTGTAGTTGAGATAGCGCTCGGGATAGGGGGCGGCCTCGTCGACCGGGGCTCTGCCCGTGCGGGGCTGCGCGCGCACGAGCGCCTCTTCGAGCGCGGCCGCGGCACGGCGGCGCAGATCGTTGGCGATCGAGGCGGGCACAAACCCGGTCTCGCCCATAAAGTCAATGGCGCATTCTGTTAGCGAAAAGGGTGTGTCGCCCGTCTTCATGAGGTTGGCGACAAGCGAGGCGCGGTTTTTCTCCGCGTCCTTTGGCGTCTGGTGCGCAAACGGTGCGCTCGCACTCGCGCACTCGCCGGCAGCCGAGAGGGTGAGCACAAACCCCTCGGGCGTGCTCTCCCAGCAGGCATCCACCGGAATGCGGCGCTCGGCCGTGCGGCCGGCCATCAGCCGTGCGAAGGCCTGGTCGCGGTTGCGAAGAAGCATACTGCCGCGGCTGAGCCCGGCGGGCGTGGTTTTAAACCTGAGCGCAATGCGAAGGCGTCCGCCCCGGAGCACCTCCACACCGTTGACCGAGAGCCCCTGCAGCTCCCCGTGATCATCGAAGTACGTCAGCCCGTCGCCGTTGGCCAGACTCACGCCGCCTTCGGGCGCAAGCGTGAGAAAGCCGGGGCCGAAATCCGTGACGCGCCCGACGGGCTGGCCGGCGTTTTTCGGCGTGGCGATATCCACGAGCGTATAGGGCTTGTCGTACTCGCGGCCGTGGATAAAGTACTCGGTCGAGCCGCGGTTGAAACTCTTTTCCGGATCGGGGGTGAACGTGAAGGTGCTCACGCCGAGCGAGGAGCGCTGCCACTCGCGACGCCGCGCAAGGATGCGGTCAATCTCGCCGCGGTAGTACGCGGTGATGTTCTTGACGTACTGTATGTCCTTGAGGCGTCCTTCGATCTTGAAGGTGTTCACCCCGGCCTCCATCATCGCCTCGAGATTGGCCGACTGATTGTTGTCTTTGAGACTCAGTACGTGTGCGCTTTTGGCGAGCACCTGCCCGTCGAGCGTTTCCACATCGTAGGGCAGACGGCAGAACTGGGCGCATTCGCCGCGGTTGGCGCTTCGCCCCGTCATCGCCTCCGAGATGTAGCACTGCCCGGAGTAGCTCACGCAGAGCGCCCCGTGAATAAACGCCTCGATACGCGCTGTGCTGAGTCTGGCGCGCACGCGGGCAATCTCCTCAAGGCTCAGCTCACGCGCGAGCACGACCTGCGAGAACCCGGCCGCCTCGAGAAAAGCGGCCTTCTCCGGCGTGCGGATGTCGCACTGGGTGGAGGCGTGAAGTTCAATGTCAGGCAGCGGGCCCAACAGCAGGCCCATGTCCTGGAGAATCAGCGCGTCAATGCCGGCCCCGGCCGCACGGAACGCAAGCTCGCGTGCCTCGGGGAGCTCGGCGTCGGTGAAAAGCGTATTAAGCGCCATGAACACACGGGCATGATAGCGGTGCGCATACTCACAGAGCCTTGCAATCTCTTCGAGCGAGTTGCCGGCGTTGTGCCGTGCACCGAAGGCGGGGCCGCCGATATAGACCGCATCCGCGCCGTGGTCAATCGCGGCGATACCGGTGTCGGCGTCTCTGGCCGGGGAGAGCAGTTCAATGCTTTGGAGCGTAATCATGGCGCAAACGGGTTATTTCTGAGAATTCTGTTTGATAAAGTCGGAAAAACTCGGTGCGATACCGTAGCGTTCAGGATGCTTCGGACCGATCTGCGAGCAGCGTTCGATCTTGAGGAATTCGGCGAGCTTTTCGTCGCCCGCCCGCTTGGCAAAACTTGCGGCCGAGGACTGGTTGTCGGTGCAGTAGTCACGGTATGCCCCGGCGCGCAGCAGCACCTTCACCGCCTCGCGGTTCGGGCGGCGCGCGGCCATCATCAGCGGCGTCACACCGGCCGAGGTCTGTGCGTTCACATCAGCCCCGGCCTTGAGCAGCCGTTCGATGAGCGCAATGTTCGCTTCGGTTGCCGCATAGTGCAGCGGTGTCCAGCCTTTGGGGAGGTTGACGGCGGCCCCGCGCGAGAGCAGAGTTTCCACGTCGTCCTTACGGTTCTTAATCACCGCCATCATCAGCGGGGTTTCCCCGAATTCGTTGGGCTGGTTCACGTCAAGGAGCTCGTTTTCAAGCAGCGCCTTCACCACGAGCCACGCGTCCGAGCGGTAGGCGTAGGTGAGAAGCGTGTCCTTGTTGGGGAGCACCAGATTGGGATTCATCCCCTTGGCGATGATGTCCTTGACGGTGTTGACGTCACCGATCATCACCGCACGCTGGATGCGGCTGATGTTGGCGCCCATCTCATTGAGTTCGTCCTGCGTCACCACGGTGCCGTCCGGGCCCGTGAGCGGCGCCGTGCCGGCGGCTCCTTCGGGAAGGGCGGCACTGAGCGTGCCGCTCATGAGAAGGGCGGCAGCAAGAAGGGTGAGGGTAACGCGGGGTTTAATCATGAAAAACTCCTGATTGTGTCTGTTGTGTTAAGCCTGCTGCGCGCTCAAGCGGATACCGCGAACGCAGGCGGCAGGCAGACCTGTTAGTGTGTTTTTGCTTTTCCTTTCAGAAAAGCGATGTGCAGTTCGGGCGATTTCAGCGCTGTGCAATATCCGCCGGCAGACCGAAAAACCGGATGGCTGTTGCCGTGGTGACACGCGCCACCTCGTCAATGGGGACATCCTTCACCTCGGCTGCCACTCTGGCGATATAGGGCACCATGGTCGGCTCGCAGCGTTTCCCGCGCAGCGGCACCGGCGCCATATAGGGCGAATCCGTCTCGAGCATAAAGTCTGTGAGCGAGAGCCCTGCACACACCTCACGCAGCGCGTGATTGTTTTTGAAGGTGAGTGACCCGGTGAAGCTCACGAGCCCGCCGGCGGCAACCGCCCGCTTTGCCGTGTCCAGGTTGTGCGAGTAGCAGTGCAGCACAAACCCCATGTCGCCCGCATGCATCGCTTCGAGAATATTGAGCGCCTCGGGTTCCGCGTCACGCGCGTGAACCACGAGCGGTTTGCCCAGATGGCGCGCCGCCTCGATATGCATGCGAAAACGGTTGCGCTGCCAGTCAAGGGGCTCTTTGCACCAGTAAAAGTCTAATCCAGTCTCGCCCACGGCCACGATACCCGGGTGCGAGCAGTGGTGAACAATCGTATCCGGGGTGGTTTCCTCGACGTTTTCATACTCCGGGTGCAGTCCCCAGGCACCAAAGAGCACCCCGGGATGCGCGTCAAGGAGCGCAGTGAGTTTCGGATAGTCCTCCTCGTCACAGCCGATCACCACGCCGGCGACGACCCGTGCGGCCTGCATGCGGCGGAGCATCTCCTCACGGTCGGCGTCAAAATCGTCTGCCTCGATATGGCAGTGCGTGTCAATCAGCGGGAGCGATGTCAGGGCAGTGATATCGGTAACGTTCATCGGAAAAAATAATATTTGAATACTAAATAGAGAAAATTCGCATCATTTTGCGCGTGCGCGGGCCCAAAGTCCAGCCAGAACGAGGTACAAAAGTGTCTGCAGCGCCATCTCGGCGAGGTAGGGCGAGACGGCCGCTATCGTGGCGCCGTCCTGAGAGAGCGCGACAATACTGCGGATCCCGGGGGTGGAGGGGAGCAGGTGAGCAAACACTTCGGTCGCAAGCGTGGTGATATTCTCCGCGGGCCAGATTGCGCCCGAGATAAAGACCGCCGGCGCCGAAAACATCACGATGGTCTGGGTGCTGTAGTGATTGGTGCCCACGACGAGCCCGATGAGCAGCGACATCGCCACGATGTCCGCCGTAAAGAGCAGACCGGCGAGCAGCACGCCGGGCGCATTTTCCATGCTCCCGTACTCGTTCATCGTGAAGTCAAACCCCTGCATGTACCCGAACCAGAGAAGGGCGATGAGCCAGAACGCGGCAAAGACCGCGCTGCCAAGCCGGGCGGGGTAAGTGAGCACCAACCCGATAAACCCGCAGCTCTTGGGGCGGGTGAGCCAGGCGCCGACGCTGAAGGTGACCAGCATAAGCATGATGGCCTGCAGAATCACCGGCGCGACCACCGGCACGGTGTAGTTGCCGTAGCCGCCGATCTCGTTGAAGCGGTAGATGATCTCGGCATCCGCCGCGGTGAGCCGGTCCTCCCGACCGAGCACCTCCGGGGGCATCCCTGAGAGGTAGACACCTGCGGCGGCGAGCTTTCTGCCCGAATCGGTCACAAGCCCCGAGACCGCACTCTGCACGGCGCGCCCCTTTACCGGGAAGGCGCCGTTGGCGCGGATATGCACCGTGGTGTTTTCCCCGCGGGCGAGCGCAGTCTCAAACCCGGAGGGAATCGTCACCACGACGCTTGTCACCTCCCGCCGGTAGAGGTCATCAGCCTCGGCGGGGTTGGCAAGCACGCCGAGGAGCTTCACCGTCGGAGAGGCATCAAGGTCGCTCACAAAGCGCCGCGAGCTGCTGCTCTGATCAAGGTCGAGCACCACTGTCGGAATATGTTCAATCTGCTGGTTGCTGTAGGGCCAGGCGTAAAAGACCAGATAGAACCCCACGGCGACGAGCGCCACGACAAACGTGTCACGCGAAAGCGACACGCGGCGCAGGGTTGAGAAAAAGATTTTTGAGTATGTCCACCCGTCAGTGTGCTCCGCGGGGCGCTGCGGGCGGGACTTTTCCTTTTGCGCCCAGAGCCGCAGCCGCCAGGCGTAGAGCGGCACCCCGGCTGCGAGCGGCAGAATAACAAACAGGCCGAGCAAGCCGATTGAGCTGAGTGTATGGTCTGGCGGGGAGTCGAGCACCATGCACTGGCCCTGAATGGCGAGGTAGTGCGTGAGCGGCAGAAGGTTGCCGAAGAACGTGGCCCCGGGCGTCATCGCCTCAAACGGGTAGGAGAAGGCCGTAAACGGGAAGGTCGGTGCAAAGACGGCCACCGCGCCCGTCATGGCGATCACCCAGGTGAGCGAGAGCGAGGTGACAAAGAGCACAATCGAGGCCGCTGCCGCCATCAGCACGACGCTTGCCGCGAGCCACAGCCCGAGGCTCCCCGCAACGCTCCAGCCGGCAAAGCCGCCGAAGTAGGCGACCCAGGCGGCGGCAATTAGTGAGTAAATACTCACCCAGGGAAGCAGTTTGCCGAGCGCAGCGGCAGCGGGACAGTTGCGGGCGAGTTTGAGAAGCTCGCCTGCGCTGCCGTCGCGCCACTCGCGAACCAGCACGCCCGCGACCGTAATGGCGAGCCCCAGTGCGAGCAGCCCCGGCACGAGCGTGGCGACAAGATAGCGGTTGAAGTTAAAGGCGGGATTGCCTTCAAAGAGAATGTCAGGCTCCTCCACGCGCAGATGCTCAGCGGTTGCGGCGAGTGTGCCCTGGCGCAGTTTCGTGAGCGCCTCGGCGGCCCGTTCGCGTTTGATGTCGGCGAGCGCCAGTTTGAGGTCCACCTCAAGGATGGTGCCGATGGCGTAGTAGCTCTTATTGATGGCGATACTGAGCGGCTCGCCTTCTCCCGTGGCTGTTTTCTCCGTGTAGTGAGCAGGAATGAGAATGCTCGCATACACGCGTCCGGCTTTGAGGGCACGGTCGGCCGCAGCGGGTGAGGGGTAACTCACCGGTTCAATCGAGGGGATGGACTCAAAGACGGAGACCACGCGCTGCGCCTCGGCGCCCGCGTCAAGATTGACAACGGCCACCGGGAGCCCCTGCATGAGCCCTTCGGAGAAGATCGATCCGACAAGCACAACCCAGAAAACAGGCAGCACAATGCCCGTCACCCACTCGAGCGGGCGGCGGACAAGCCCCCGGACTTCCGCGAGGGCAACCTCAAAGAGTGCAGACCAGAACGTGAGCATGCGGCGGTCCTGCGCTTTACCTGAGGCTTGCGCGCTCAACAATCACGCTCATCCCGGGGCGGAGGCCTTCAACGGGGGCTCCCGGGCGGGCGCGCACTTCAAAGGTTCTCAGGTCGTAGCCCGAGTTCTGGCGTGTGGCGCGCCACGTGGCATAAGTCCCGCGCGGGTTGAGCCAGCTCACCTCGAGCGTGATCTTTCTGTCGAGCGCCGGCACGAAGGCCTCAAACTTCGTGCCCTTGGCGAGGTGCCGGAGCTCCTCTTCACGCACATTAAACACCACCCAGGTGTCCGAGAGATCGGTCACCATCACGATCGGGAAACCGGCCGGCGCAACCTCGCCCGTCTTCATCACGACGCGGGTCACCTCACCGGCGGCAGGGCTCTTCACAACACTTTCCGAGGCGAGGCTTTCGACTTCGCTCACGCCGCCGGCGGCCTGATCAACGAGTGCACGGGCGGCAGCCTTTTCCTCCTTGCGGGCGCCTTCGCGCACGGCAGAGAGTTTGGCGGCCGCGGCCGTGGTGAGTTCACGCGCGGCGGCGAGCTGCGCACTCACCTCATCGTGACGCTGTGCGGAGACAAGCCCCTCTTTGAAGAGCGCATCAATGCGGTTATAGGATCTGGTTGCGAGGGTGAGGGCGGCACGGGCGCGTTCATAGTCGGCCTCGGCAGCCTCTTTCTCCTGGATGCGCGCGCCGTTCTGAGCCATCGAGTCCTTAGCCTGCGCGGCCTCTTCCTGGGCCTTTACCTGACGCAGTTTGGCGCTGATTTCAGGAATGGAGATCTCGGCGACCATGTCGCCCGCCTTCACCATATCGCCTTCCCGGACGGTGATCTTCGTGAGCCGTCCGGGAATCTTCGCGGCCACCGAAATCGTGTTGGCGTCAACCATCCCCTGCAGCGGCACGGGGGCGGGGTTGAGCGAGAGCCAGATACCGCGGCCGATAAAGCCGAGAATGCCGAGCGTCACAATCAGCCCGATCACGAGCGGGAGTTTGCCCGGGGCGCGTTCCTTGTCATCCATTTTTGTGTTTTCTTCTGACATACGTTGAATTCCTCTTCGATACGCTTTACCTGACGCTCACCACGTCAGGCCGGGAGAGAGAGGCGAAAAAATCATCCATCCGGCCGGCTGTCGCGTGCAGCATCGCCCAGCTCACCACGAACTGATATGCGGCCACACGCCGGGACACTTCGGCAGCAAGGCGCTGCGTGCGCGCGATGTCCACGTCGTTTGCCGTTGAGAGCCCCTCGGCGAAGGCTTTCTCGCGAAGCCGAAGGTTCTCTGCCGCAAGCGCCACGTTGCTCCCGGTGGAGAGATATTCGTCGCGGTACTGCACAGCACGCAGGAACGCGGTCTCCACCGCTGTTCTGATCTGATTGAGCGCTTCGTCGCGGGCGGCCGCGGCGCTGTCAATAAGTGCCGAAACGGCCTCGATTTTGCTCGAGCGGTCCGTGTTGCTCCAGAGCGTGAACGTCACACCGATACCGGCGATCCAGTCAGGTTCGGTAAGCGAGAGATAGTGTTTGATGAGGTTGCGCGAGCCGAAGGCGAAAACCTTGGGCTTGAAGGCGGCATGCGCGGCGGAGAGCCCCGCATCGGCCTGCTGCCGCAGCGACTGCACCCGGCGCAGCACCGGGGAGTTGGTCTCGGCGCGAAGCTGCCACTCCGAGAGTGTGCCGAGTTCACCCGTGAGCACAAAAAGCGGGGTGCTCAGAGCCGGAACCTCAGCCTCACGCAGCGCGCCGGCGAGTTCCGCACCGGCGACCTGCGTGCTGGTGCGCGCCCGGTCATATTCGCGTTTGGCGGTGTCGCGCGCGACCTCGACGGCAAGCCGCTCGAGCTTTGAGATCACCCCTCTGGCTTCAAAGCGTTTTGCCTTTTTAAGCTCGTCCTCCTGATCGGCGAGGGTGGATTGTCTGAGCGCCTCAATACTGCGCGCGAGCTGCACACCCCAGTATTTGGCGGCGAGCTGCGCATCGAGCGTGGCAAGACGGATATCCCGGTCGGCCACGGTCTCGGTGACGCGTTCGGCGAGCACACGCTTTTGCGCATCAATGAGCCCGCCCGTGTACAGGGGCCAGGTGGCATCGAGTGTGAGTCGCGGGCCGTCGAGCTTGGTTTTCACGTCGATCGTGAGGTTGGAGAGATTGTGCGAGAGTCCGCCCAGGAGCGGCGCGATCGCCTGCTGCATGGGGGCGGGCATCTGACTGACGCCGGCTTTGAGCGAGTTGCCGACGTTACTCATCGCGTCTCCCATCTCAAGTTCCATCGTTTTGGTGCCGTAGACCTGCTTGAGGGTGAGATCGACCCTGGGGCCGCCGAGCATTTTCGCGGCGTCCGACTCGTGCTGCGCACGGGCAATCTGCGCATTGTCGGCGCGGAACACATCAGCTCTTTCATGGTAGAGCACGCGCGCATCGGTAATGCTCAGCGGTGCGGCTGCCGCGGCGGCCGCCTGGGCGGCGCAGGCAGAAAGGACGGCGAGCAGAAGGGATAACTTTTGCATGTTCGAACTGTTCCGGGACGGGCACGCGCGGCACGGTGCCCGCTCAAAGGCGTTGCACGGCAGGCTGCGCAGGTGCCGGCAGAACCGGACCTGGTGGAGAAAACGTTTTCAAGACTGATATCTTATCAGCACTTTCCGTGCTCTGGATAGTGCCAAAGCGCATCGGCCTCAATGCCGAAACACCTGTGCGGGACGATCGCGTTAAAATGGATGGCATCTATTCGAAATGTTTTTCGCACTCAGAACACCCCGTTTTGCCGGTGCCCAGAGTGCGGACAGAGCAACTTGAAAAGGAACAGCCTGAATGCGCTACAGTGACATTTATACAGAGGCCCCTGCCAATCCTGATACCGCCGCCGAACTCGGCCCGCTCGCTCCGCTGCCGGGGACCTGGCGCGGCAATGACGGTGTGGACACTCATCCGCAGGCCGACGGCCCGGAAACCGAACCCTACCACGAGCAGTGGAAGTTTGAACTGCTCGATCCGCAGAACAACGGTCCGCAGGTGCTCTACGGCATGCGCTACCATGTGGCGATCACCAAGCCCGGTGAGCTCGCGGCGTTCCACGAGCAGGTCGGCCACATTCTCTACGAGCCCGAGACGAACAAAATCTTCATGACGCTCTCGATCCCGCGCGGCCAGGCCGCGATGGCCGTGGGCGAGGCCAAACCCGGGGCAAAATCCTTCACGCTTCGCGCCGTGCGCGGCAGCACCGAAAACGGCATCGTCTCGAACCCCTTCCTTGAGGAGGCGTTCAAGACCGTGGCCTGGGAGATCACCTTCACGTTTAACGAGGACGGCACCTTCGACTACGAGCAGACCACGACACTCGTGATCCCGGGTGAGGAGAAGGGGTTCAAGCACACCGACCGCAATCACCTGCATCTGGTTGCCGCGGCCGCTCCCAACGCGATGATGATCGATGAGGGGCTCCTGAACCGCAATCCGCGCTAAAGCGCAGCCGGACCGGAAAGTGCACAGACAGGCTCTCCGCTAAAATGGAGAGCCTTTATTTTGTATACAGTTTTGTGTTGAAAATTTAACTTTTATACCCCTCCGGAGAGCGCCTCTTTTCTCCGGCTGTGCCATACTCAGAAAACATTTCTCTCACTTTCACAACAAAAACGCATTCTCTTCTTATGACGCGCTCTTTCACCAAGTTTGTTTTTGCGCTTGCCGCCGCAACCGCGGCGCTCTCTGCCGTGCCGCTGGAGGCGAAAACGCCCGCTGAAGTCCGTGCGCAGTGCCAGCGTGAGCACCGTCCCTGTGTCGGGCTTGTTCTCTCCGGCGGCGGCGCTCGCGGGTTTGCCCATGTGGGCGTACTGAAAGTGCTTGAGCGGCTCCGTGTCAAGGTCGACATCATCACCGGCACCTCCATGGGCAGTATGGTGGGCGGCGCGTACGCAGCGGGCTACACCGCCGGTCAGCTCCAGGAGACGATCGAAGGGGTGGACTGGAAGCGGATGTTTGCCGCGCGAACCGACCGTGAGGAGCTGCCCTGGCGTCAGAAGCGCGACGACTATGTGAATCTCTCCAACAGCTCGATTGTGCTCACGAAAAAGGGCGAGGTGCTCCTGCCCGAGTCTCTGGTGCCAAGCCAGGAGCTCAACCTCTTTCTGGAGAAAGAGACCGGGGTGGTCAACCACATCAATGACCTGAGTGAACTTGCAATTCCCTTTGCCGCCGTGGCCACGAACCTTGTGACCGGCCGGCCCGTGGAGCTGCAGAAAGGCATTAATCTCTCGACGGCCATGCGCGCCTCGATGTCGGTGCCGGGGGTTTTCGCCCCGGTGACGATCGGTGACAAGATGATGGTCGACGGCGGTCTCGTCGATAACCTGCCGGTGGATCTTGCACGGCGTATGGGTGCCGATGTGGTGATCGCGGTCAATGTCGGCACGCCGCTTCTCAAGCGCGAGGAGCTCTCGAGCGTGGTGATGGTGATGGGACAGATGTTCAACATTCTCACCGAGCAGAACGTCACGCGCTCGATCGCCTCTCTGAAGGACACCGACATTCTGATCACGCCGGATCTTGCCGCCTTTGACAGCACCGAGATGGAGCGCGGCAGCGAGATTATCGAGGCCGGTCGCCTTGCGGCCGAAGCGGTGGCAGACAGACTCGAGAAATTCTCTGTTCCCGAGGTGAAAGACTATGTCGCCTGGGAGCGCGAGCGTCAGACGGCGCTGCTGCCTGAAACACGCAAGAAGGAGCACCTCGTGAGTGAGGTGCGCATTGAGGGGCTCACCTATGTCAATGAGAAGACGCTTCTCAATGAGCTTGCGATCGATACGAGCAAACCGGTCACCAACGAGCAGATTGAGGCGAGCACGCGGCGTATCTGGGCCGACGGCAACTTCAGCAACATCCGCTACCGCTTTGAACCGGCGCAGGACGGCAGCTCCATTCTCGTTTTTGAACCAAAGGAAAAGCGTCCGGGCTTCTCGAGCATCCGCATCGGCGGCTCTGTGCAGACCGACTTCCAGAGCTCACAGTCCTTTAACGTGGTGTTCGGACACACCTGGGGATGGCTCAACGACTGGGGCGGGGAGTGGCACAACGAGCTGCAGGCCGGTGAGGTCAAGCGCTTCACCAGCGAATTCCTTCAGCCGCTCGGTCCCACATCGATGTGGTTTGTGCAGCCGCACGTCGAGTACCTCTGGCAGCCCTACGATGTGTACCGTCATAACGAGGCCATTGCCCGGTTCCGTAACGAGCAGCTCGAAGGCGGGCTCGATCTTGGCTATGCGCTCGGGCGCAACGGCTACATCAAGGGTACCGTGGGCTATCTGAGCGCCAAGGCCAAGCGTGAGATCGGGGAGCTCGACAATGCGCGCCATCCGATTCACTCGCCCTATATCAGTCTCGAGTTCGCGCACGATACGCTCGACAATGTGAACTTCCCGACCCGCGGCAGTTACATGACGGCGAAATTCCAGCGCCTCTTTGACTCCTCGATCGGGATCGCCAACCAGACGCTCTTTCACTTCTCGGGCCGCTGGCCGTTCTCGGCAGGCCCCTGGACCCTGATGGCGAGTGCCGACTGGGGTAAGGCCGCGCTTGACAACGTCTTCTCGATGGGCGGCGCGCAGCAGATGACGGGCTCCCCCTACAACCGCTGGACCGGCTCGAACCTGCAGTGGGGCAGCCTGCAGCTCTCGCGCAACATGTCCGATGTGGTGGACTTCCGCGGCAATCCGGTCTGGGTGGGCGCGAGCTACGAAATCGGGCGTGCCTGGAACAACGGCGAGGATGACTGGGCGGACACCAACGACAAGTCCTTCCACCACGCCCTGGGCGCGTATATCGGTGTCGACAGCGTGATCGGCCCGCTCTACCTGATGACGGGCTACACGTTTGACGTGGGCGCAGGGGTGTACTTCTTCTGGGGACACCCGATGTAGGCGTGAAGCTAAGAGAAAAGCCGCTCCTCCGGGAGCGGCTTTTTTTGTGTGCTCGGCATGAACTGGTATGGAAATCTTGGACACCTCTTGGAGAAAAAGTATGACCATACCAG
>CAJJRX010000045.1 GCA_905194315.1 uncultured Sutterella sp.
AACTGGTTAGGAATTCTCAATCAGATTTTTCTTCCACATATATGCCTCAAGAGCCTAAAAATACCTAAAAGATTTAACCTTAGCTCAGATTTGCCCTCATACTGCTCGGATTGCCTCTGGCAGTGTTAAAATAAAATGACCAAAATAAGTGGTCTTTTCCACGACGAAACTGTAAAATTCGCTCTGAAATATTTTTGAGTCTTTTTTCTGCAGTTTGAGAACCGCGACTTTCCCGCACAGAAAAACTCGCTCCTGAGACAACTGATTTATTTACCGGGCTCTCACACCGCACCCTCAGAGGAGATCTTTTCAAATGAAATACCCCTTTTCGATTGACGTCACCAAGGAGGGCAAACTGCGCTGCATCTTTCCTGACATTCCCGAAATGGGCGACATCGTCTTCGAAAATCACGCGGATATTGCCGATCACGGCCATGAAAAGTTCAGCGAAGTGCTCGAGAAGCACTACCGCCGCATGGGCCGGGAGGTTCCCAAACCCACCCGTGTGCACAAGGACGAGTTCTATCTGTATGTGCACCTCTACCTGCAGGCCAAGATTCTGCTCTGGCACCGGCTGCTTAAAGTGGGCATCAGCGCGAGTGAACTCGCCCGCCGCTACGGCTGCTCCCGCCAGGAGCTCCAGCGCGTGCTCGACTTCTCCCGCTCCACCGGGATTGACAAGATTGAGCAGCTCCTGCTGAGACTCGACAGAATGTTTGATCTGAGCGCCGCCCCGCTGCCCTGAGCGCAGCCCGAAACGGCATCAGACCGAAGAGGTGTGCGGACCGTGTGTCCGCACATTTTTTTTGCGTGTGTCCGGGCGCACAAGAGGCGGAAATATTTCTGCAGAAATTTCTCTTCTGTAAAGCGTTACAGAAAAACGCGAAAACAGGAAATAAGGCGCAATAAAAATGGTCCGCTCAGATCGGCGGAAGCGGTGCGACGGGACTCGCCACCGCGGCGGCAACCGTATCAAGCGGCACCGGACTTTCGCTCTGCCAGTCGTAGACATCGGAGAAGAGTTCCGCGTTGAGCTCCCAGTCAAGGCCCGCCTTTCGCGCCAGCCCCTCCTGACGCCAGGTGTTGAGCTGGCGTGAGACGTTTGAACGCGTCAGATTCACCACCAGTCCCATCACCTCGGCCGTGAGCCGGTACGGCACTCGGTGCCACTGGCCGCGGGCGGGCGTGTCAGCGCAGAGCAGCTTGAGCAGAATCTTGAGGCGCACCTCGGGCGGGAGCGTGAAATTGGCCACCATGCCTTCCACAGTGGATTCATGCTTTTGCACCGCCTGACGGTAGAACCGCTCGGCGAGCTCGGGGTTGGAGAAGATGTACTGCCGGAAGAAACTCGCGGGACAGATCCGGGCGCGCACCACCGGCGTGAGCACCCGGGTCTCGATATTGCAGCGCCGGCCGGTCGAGACCGACAGATCCGCCACGGTGCGCTGGGGCGGGAGCAGCGACATGATGCGGGCCCGCCCGAAGACGGCCCCGCCGATAAAGTACCCGCACACGCCCTCTTCGACCATGTAGAAGTGATGCAGCTCGCCGGGCATCTTGAGCACATCGCCTGCGCGCAGCTCGAGCAGCTCGCTGTGAGCACGGATAAGCTCCGCGATTCTGTCGTCAATTCTGGGCTCGACATAGGGAAAGGCGGTAAAAATCTGGCGCATGGTATCCGGTCCCGGCGTGGTGAAGGTGAGATTATTCTACGAGAGCTCTGCGCGACTGTCCACTCTCTGCAGAGCGCGCCGGGCGTGCGTCCGGCCGCTGCACTCAGCCTTCGGCGAGTGTGCGCACACGGGCCGAGCGCGAGACGATCTCAAGGGCGACCTCGTAGGCCTTCAGAAAGGCGCCAACAGGCAGGCACTCAAAGGGACCGTGGAAATTAAAGCCCCCGGTAAACAGATTCGGGCACGGCAGCCCCAGCATGGTGAGTCTTGCGCCGTCGGTGCCGCCGCGGATCGGCCGCTCGATAACGCTCACCCCGACGCTCTCCATCGCAGAGCGTGCCAGACGCAGCACCGCAGGCGTTTCACGCAGCTTCTCGGCCATGTTGTAGTACTGATCCTTCACGCGAACCATCACCCTGCCCCTGCCGTCGCGGTTAAAGTCCTCGGCGCGCGCCACAAAGCGGGATTTCCGGACCTCAAAGGCATCACGGTCATGGTCACGGATCAGCACAATGGCGCTCGCCTGCTCGACGCCGCCCTCGATGCGGATGAGGTGATAGAACCCCTCATAGCCCTCGGTTTTTTCGGGTGTCTCGTCGCGCGGCAGGCTGCGGATGAAGTCGTTGAGAAGAAGTGCCGCATTGACCATCCGCCCCTTGGCCGAGCCCGGATGCACGGACTGCCCCTGAAAGGTGACCTTGGCAATGGCGGCGTTGAAGTTTTCGCTCGAGAGCTCCCCGAGCTCACCCCCGTCAATCGTGTAGGCATACTCGGCACCGAAGGCTTTGACATCGAAGTAGTCCACGCCGCGCGAAATCTCCTCGTCCGGGGTGAAAGCCACACACAGTCGCGCGTGCGGCAGATGCGGATTTTTCACAAACGTCTCCATCACACTCATGGCGATGGCCACCCCCGCCTTGTCGTCCGCGCCGAGCAGCGTTCTGCCGTCCGTGACGATAATCTCTTCGCCCAGATAGCGGATAAGCTCCGGAAACACCCGGGGACTGAGCACGACCTCATGCTCGGCATCGAGCACAATGTCACCGCCCTGATAGCGCGTGATACGCCAGTTGACCGGACCTCCGTCAGCCTCGGGCGAGGTGTCCATGTGGGCAATCAGGCCGATTGCGGGCGCACTCTCCGCGCCGGGGCTCGCCGGCAGCGAGGCCATGACGATTCCCTCGGGCGTGAGCCTGACATCCTCAACCCCCATCTCCCGGAGCTCCCCGACAAGTGCACGGGCAAATACGAGCTGCCCTTCGCTCGAAGGGCGCGTCTCTGAAGTGCTGTCGGAAGTGGTCACAATCTGGGTGTAGCCCAGAAAGCGCTGCACCGGTTTGGGTAAGGCTGAAATGTCTGAGTTTCTGTCCACGCTAGGCTCTCCGCAAATGCGTCTGTGGCGCCCGCCGCCTCTGCAGCGGCGCCTCTAAACAAAACTGCGCTCATTGTGCGCCTTCTGCCGTCTGAATGCTATTGGGTGAACTGATTAGCCTGTGTGAGCATATGTGAAAGAGCCGGCTCGGATCAGGTGTAAAACTGGGGATATTTTGCCTTCAGATTCTGCATGAAAAGGTATTCCCTCTCGGCGATCCACTCGACAAAGACCTTCACTCTGCGCTTCTCGTACGCCTCCTCGCGCGCAAACACATAGCACGGAGCCGACCTGCGGCGCCAGCCCTGCATCACCGGCACAAGATGCCCGTTATCAATCTCCTCGCGGCAGTGAAAAAGCGACAGATCAGGGACGATGCCGGCGCCAAGCATCACAGCGGTCTTGGCTGAAATCAGATTGTGCACCGTGAGCGTGTTTTTCCACCTGAGCATCACCTCGCGGCTGCCGTTGCTCAGCGTTTTGGTGGCTGTTCTCGAGAGACTGTTAATCAGAATGCCCGTGTGCCTCTCACAATCCTCTGGCGTAACCGGTGCACCGTACTTTTTCAGGTACAGGGGTGAAGCGCACGGAATAAAGGGCATATCCCCGCTGTAGCGCAGAATGCAGCCCGGCATCTGGTCCTTCTCTCCGTAGCCGATCGCCACGTCACAGAGTCGTCCGTCTTCGGTCAGAAAACCTTCGGGGAGTGTGCCCGAGAGTTCGTGAAGTTCAAACTGGATATCGGGATAGATCTTCTGAAACTCAATGAGCGCAGGCGTGATTTCCGCCGGACCGATACCCGCGTGCGAGGTCACGCGGATAAGCCCTGCCATATTGTTGCGGTCCCCCCGCAGATCCTTGAGCATCGCCTCATGCATGGCAAGCACAAGCAGAATTTTCTCATGCGCCTGCCGCCCGAAATCCGTCAGTTCAATGCGTCTGGAGCTGCGGCTAAAGAGCGAGGCGCCGAGACGGTCCTCGAGGTCGCGCACAAAACGGCTTGCCTTGCTCGGTTCAATATCGAGTTTTTCACAGGCGGCGTTAAGACCGCCGGCATTCACGATCTCACAGAAAATACGCCAGGCGCTAAGGTCATCAATGCGGTCCATACTGCTATAGGGATTAACCCTTAATAATTTCAATATTTAAAACATTGTATTGCGAAAATCGCAATTACCTAATCCTTATGACTAAAGCAATAAGCCTTTAAGTTATCAGAAATATACCTCATCTGTTCTATAAATGACAATAGAGCGTTATGAATATTGACTTTATTTTTAACAGAAGCATGGTGATAATTCTCCTCACCGACAGACATAGGACGAAAGTCGGACTCAAAGGAGATAGTTAAATGACTTGGCAGATTTGGTTTGCTGTCGCAGTGATACTGCTGACAGTGTACGGGTTGATCAAACGCTACGAGACGCGTTTGCTTCTGTTGATCGCCGGCTTTGCAATGTGCATTGCTGCCGGTGATCCGTTTAAAGGTTTTCAGGCCTTTATCAAAGGAATGACCAACGTCACACTTGTGCCGCCCATCTGTGCGGCCATGGGCTTTGCGGCGGTCGTCACGACCTCGCGCTGTGACGAGCATCTTGTGGCCGCTGTGGCAAAACCGGTGAAGGCACTCGGCGGCTGGCTCATCCCCATTGTCACCATTCTCACCTTCCTCATCAACATTGCCATCATGTCAGCAGCCGGTACTGCTGCCACGGCAGGCGCAACGTTCATCCCGCTTCTCAAGCGCGCCGGTATCCGTCCGGCGGCAGCCGCAGCCTCTGTCGGCGGCGGCACCATGTGCGGTCTGCTCCTCAATCCGGGCTGTGCCCATGACATCTACGTGGCCAAAATGGCCAAGATGGACCTGATCGGCTTTATCGCCTGGGCAGCTCCCTACATCGTTGGGCTTGTGCTTCTTGCAACCGCCATCAATGCTGCCATCAGTCTTTTCGGCTACAAGGACCACAAGATGTCCGAGGCCGAACGTGCCGCGATGAAAATCGAGGACGCGGCCGAGATTTCCGTCAACTACCTCAAAGCCATCGCGCCGCTTGTGCCGCTGGCCATTCTGGTTGTGAGCACGATCTGGTTCCCGAAGTCCGGCATGGATGTGGTGGCTGCAATGCTTATCGGTATGGTGGTGATCGGCGTTGTCACGCTCGCGAACCCCGGTGAGCTCTCCAAATCGTTTTTCAAAGGCATGGGACAGGGTTATGCTCAGGTGATCGGTCTGATTGTGGCTGCGGGTGTGTTCACCGCCGGCCTTCAGGTTACCGGTGCCGTCTCCTCCTTTATCGAGCTGCTGAAATCCTCCAACGACGTCGCCCGCTGGGGTGCAGGTCTCGGCCCGTTCTTCATGGCGCTGGGCACAGGCTCGGGTGAAGCGGCAATCTGGGCGTTCAATCAGGCCGTCACACCGCTTGCCTCGGACTTCGGTATGCAGTCTCACTCGCTCGGTCTGCTCGCTATTCTGGCGGGTCAGTTCGGCAGAACAGCCAGCCCGCTCGCCGGTGCCATCATTATCGTGGCCGGTATGGCCGGTGCTGATCCGGTGAGCGTTTCCAAGCGCCTCCTCCCCGGTATGTTCATCGCCGCGGTTGCCGCTGCGCTCCTCGTGGTCTAAAGGAGAGCCGTGATGTTCGATCTGATTATCAGAGGCGCAACCGTCACGGATCCGCTCAGCGGTCTGAACGCCGTATCCGACATCGCTGTCGACGGCAACCAGATCGTTGAGCTTGCGCCGGAAATCTCCGGGAAAGCACTCCGGGAGATTTGCGCGCAGGGGCTTGTCGCCCAGCCGGGCATTATTGACACGCATCTGCATCTGGCGCCGCATCCGCTCAGCAGCGCCATGGTTGCGCAGGCCGGTGTCTGCACCTGCATTGAAATGGCCGGCACGCCTGAAAAGGTTTTCGCCGACCTCCACCGGCACAGTGCAGGGATTAATGTTGCTGTTCTCAATGCGTTTATACCCGGCGGGAACATCCGCAGCAATGATCCGGACATGGCGGAAATCGAGTCTTTCATCGCCGCCTCGCTCGAGGCGGGCGCGCTCGGTGTAAAGATTCTGGGCGGGCACTTCCCGCTCACCCCGGAGGCTTCGGCCCGCGTGATTGAAGCCGCTCACAAACATAATGTGTATGTGGCCTGGCACGCCGGCAGCACCCGATTCGGTTCGAATCTGGAAGGCTGCCGGGAGAGTTTTGAACTCGCCCAGGGCAGACCGTTTCACCTCGCGCACGTCAACGCCTACTGCCGTGGCCGCATCATGAATGAAATCGACGAATGCCGTGAGGTGGCCTCGCTCCTTGAAGCACACCCTGAAGTTGTCACTGAGAGCTACCTCTCTGCACGCAACGGCTGCTCTCTCGCGCTCGATGATCAAGGCCGTCCGCGCTCCAAGATCGTCAGTGCACAGCTCGCTCATTTCGGTTTTACCCAGGATCGCGAAGGCATCATCAGCGCGATTAAGGCTCAGGTTCTCGCCGTGATCACCGAAACGGAAAACGGCCTCGGACTGGTCACGGGCGAGCGGGGTGTGGCTCTTTTTGAAGCCGGTCTGGTGAGCGACGGCTCCTTTGACCGGGTCAATCCGCTGCTCTCACGCGTTTTCTTCGCTTGCGCCAGACGGCGTGACGGCACATTCCTTGTGGATGCCATCAGCACAGACGGCGGGGCCATTCCGAGAAACGTCATTGTTGAACTCGGCACGGAGCTGATTGATTTTGCAGCACTCACACGGCTTGAATTTGCGGCGAAAACCTCGCTGCTGCCGGCAAGAATGCTCAATCTGACAAGCAAGGGAGCGCTGCAGCCCGGGTTTGATGCCGATATCACGATTTACGATCCCGTCACTCACAGAACGGTCCACACGCTTTGCGACGGCCGTCTGATTTATTCGGCGGGCAGACTCAATCCCTCGAGATCAACTGTTCTTACCACACTCAGCGGCATGCAGAGCGTGCACAACAGCCATCTCTGGGCATGTCCCATCCGCGGCGGTGTTGCAAAGCCTGACCGCCGTCTGACCCCTCAATAAGGAGATTTTCCATGAAAGCAAAACTTCTCTCGCAGTGTGTCATCACTGCCATTGCGGCCACTGCGGGTTCCGCCGCTCTCGCCGGTAACGTCCAGCTCTTCGGCTTCCTCGATCAGGGGCTGGCTTATATCCATGAAGACCTCAACGCCGGCATGGGCGGTCCGGTCGGACAGTCAAAAGCCCTCACTGTCGGTACAGACGGCTATGTGAGCGAGGCTGCCACCAAGACCATGGTCTCTCAGGGCACGGGCAACGTAAGCACCTGGGGCATCAAGGGCAGTGAGGCACTCTCGGACGACACCGAAGTGATCTTTCACCTTGAAAGCGGTTTTCTGCCCGATGACGGCACCCTCTACGGTGCCGGCAGCCCGATCTTTGAGCGTGAATCAAGTGTCGGGATCCGTTCCAAAACGTTCGGCGAACTCAAGGCGGGCCGCATGCCTGCTCTGACCACCGGTTCAGGTACGACCGGGATCTTCAACAGCAAAGTGAATCCCTTCGGTGCCGGCTGGGGCAATATGACGGGCGGCTGGAAATTCACAGGCACGCTGGCAACTGCCCGCTGGAACAACATGATCAATTACATTTCGCCCTCTTTTGGCGGCGTGAGAATCCACCTCCAGCACTCTCTGGGTAACAGCAATGATGCAACAGAAGGCACCTCCGACACCAACCGCTGGAGTGCAGCCGGTCTGAGCTGGACGGCAGAGCGCTTCTACCTTGCCGCCGCTGTTGACTGGCTTCGCGCCGCCAACAACTCCACCACCATGGACAGAGACACCTACAAGGTGCTCGTGGGCGGACACTACAAGTTTGACAGCTTCAAGCTCTTTGGCTCTGTGCAGTATCTGAAAAACGCCATGTACATCGGCGGCTACTCCACCAAGGAGTTCGCGCCGCTAGCCATCGGTCAGAAAGCGAGCAAAGGTTTTGAGAGCTGGGCGCTTGCCACAGGTGTGGATATTCCCGTGGCGGGCGGCACGCTCAAGGCGAGCGTGGGCTACGGTCGCGGTGAAAACCAGAGCACCGACTCGCAGAACCGCTTCCAGCGCGCCAACGCCGGTCTGGGCTACCTCTACCCGCTCTCACGGCGTACCACGGTTTATGCCGTGGGTGGCTACTTCTGGCAGGATGCCGACTGGCAGCGTGATTCGATCAGTGCCAACGAAGTCATTCTCGGCCTGATGCACCGCTTCTAAAACGGGGCACCGTATGCCGGCCCGGTCGTGTGGTTGGGGCCGGGCCGGCTCTTTTTTCACTAGACAACGGAAACAATAATGCTTGGCTTGCACATGGGGAAACTCCCTCAAACAAAATTTGATACGGTAACCGACACCGAGGACTGGCTTCAGGCCATCAACCGGGCATCGGTCATCGCCAATACGGAAAGCGGACTGCTCGATCGGGCACTGGCACGGAAAATCCGTGACGCTCTCAACGCCCTTGAAAAAGAAGCGCATGAGCCCGGTTACAGGCGCTGTGCACTTTATATTGAATTTGAACCGAAACTCCTCGGACTGTGCGGCATTCATGCCAGCGTGCTCCACGCGGGACGCTCGAGTCAGGACATACTCGCCACAGCCAATGCCGGCATGAACCGCGAACGTATTGTGAAACTCGCCGAAGAACTGCTCACGCTTTTGCATGCTCTCACTGGACTGGCCCGCCGCGAGCAGGACAGTATCGTGCCGGCCTACACCAACGGCGTGCAGGCTCAGCCCACCTACTTCAGCCACTATCTGCTGGCGCACTATCAGGTGTTCTCCCGCGACCTGGCCCGGCTGCGCGAATGCTTTGAGCGTTACGATGCCTGTCCCATGGGCAGCGCTGTCTGCAACGGTACCGGCTGGCCGCTCAACACGGAAAGAATGGCAGCGCTGCTTGGCTTTTCACGCAGTGCCGGGAACGCATTTGATGCCGGACAGTGTCAGGGTAATGACCTGCCGCTTGAGATCAGCCAGATCATTGCAGGCATCATGCTTCACGTCAATCAGTTTCTCTCCGACTTTATGGTGCAGTATGCGCAGACGCGTCCCTGGATTATTTATGACAGCACAAACGGTGTATACCATTCAAGTGCCATGCCGCAGAAACGCAATCCCGGCTATATCAATGACTGCCGCCGCGACGCGGGTCTCGTGCTCGGAGAGACCCAGGGTGTGATGCTTCGCATGCAGAACCTCTCACTGGGCATGCCTGATGTGCGCGATGCGGACACGATGGCTGAGCTTGCCCGGGACTGTGCCTGTGTGATCAGCACCTTTGCCGATATCATCAGTCATCTGAAGGTTAATCAGGCGCGCGCCCTCGAAGAGCTCAACAGCGACTGGACCTGCACGCAGGAAATTGCCGACACGCTCATGCTCAAGGCGGGCATTGATTTCAGAACCGGACACGCCTTTGCCTCGGAACTCGTAAGTCGTGCGCGGGCGCTCGGTAAAACACCGGCTAACACAACCTATGCCGAGGTGGCAGAGTGCTGGCGCGAATGGGCCCTTTCACACAACTGCCCTGAAACACTGCCGCTCTCCGAAGACGAGCTCAGCTCTGCCATGGATCCGAAGGGTATTCTCGCCGAACGGAAAACCGCCGGGAGCGCCTCCGGCTCAGAGATTCTCAGACAGCTTGAGCGGGCGGAATCCGCTCTTGAGCAACAGGCGTTGTGGATAGGTGAAAAATATGCCACTATGCAGGCAGCGCACGAGCTGCGTGAAAAACTGCTCAATGAGCTCTGAGGAGAGACCCCGTCATGAAAAACCGCTGGCTGATACTGGCACTGATCTGTCTTATTAATCTCTGTGCAGGCTCCATCTATTCCTGGAGCGTGCTCTCGGCAGCCGCCGCAGAGCGGCTCACCGTCCTTACCGGTATGCCGGTGAGCGCCGGAGAGCTTGCACTCGCGTTTGCCATTGCAAACGGCATCGGGCCTGTTCCGATGATTCTCGGCGGTGCGCTCAACGACCGCTTCGGTCCGAAAGTGACGATTGTCTCCGGAGGGGTGCTGATCGGTGCAGGTCTTGCATGCTGCGGACTGCTCAGCTCCGTGAGTGCCATCACGCTGTGCTACGGGCTGTTTTTCGGCATCGGTCTTGCGCTCACTTACGGCACGTGCATCAGCACGGCAGTGCGGCTTTTTCCCGAGCGCCGGGGCCTCGCCGGCGGTATTGTCACCACGGCCTACGGCATGAGCTCTGTGATTCTGCCGCCTGTGGCCCAGTGGCTCATCGGCAGCACAGGCATCGAAAACACCTTTATTGTGCTTGGCGCTGTGTTCGGCGGCGTCATTGTCGCGGGCGGTCTTCTCACACCGCGACCGGCACCCGCACTCAGTACGGCTGGCGCGCCGGTCGAGGACAGCTCGAAGCGTCCCGCAGAGATGCTCCGCAGTGTCACGTTCTGGCCGATGCTCGGGCTGCTGCTCTGCGGCGCATTCCCGGCGATGATGATCATCTCTCAGGCCTCATCGGTCGCACGCGCTGTGCTCGCCTGCTCGCCCGCTCAGGCCGCCACACTCGTTTCTGTTCTTGCCTTCTCGAATATGCTCTCAAGACTCATCTCAGGCGGACTCTCGGACAGATTCGGCCGGCTGCCGGTGCTCGCAGCCGCACTGACTTTTGCCGCTGCAGGCCTCTTTCTGATGACGCTCGCCGCGCCTGATGCCCGCCTGTATTTTGTCGCCGGCATCATCGGCGTCGGCATCTCGTTCGGTGCGTTTATGGGTATTTATCCCGGCTTTACCGCAGACCGTTTCGGGACGCGCTACGCCAGCGTGAACTACGGCGTGATGTTCACAGGCTTTGCGCTTGCCGGCATTCTTGCACCGGTAACCATGCACCGGCTACAGAGCGCCGGATGGAGCTTTGCGCAGTGTGCCTGGCTCGCCATCGGACTGTGTGTGCTCGGACTCCTGCTCACAGCTGTCTGCAGGGTCACAACACAGCGGGGGAAACACAACTTTTGTAATCGGGAGGATTAACAATGCAACACACTGATCAGACATTACTCGAAGAACTCACTCTGGATCGTCAGACACTGCACCGCCATCCGGAGGAGGGCTGGACGGAGTTTTTCACAACGCACTACATCTGCGAGCGTCTGGAACAGCTCGGCCTGCCCTGCACAGTAGGGCCGGCACTGGTATCCGCTGAGCATTTGCTCGGACGCGACGAAGCAAAAGTGTCTGCCGCCCGGGCACGTGCCCTCTCCTGGGGCGTTCCGGAAGCATTTATCGACCGACTCGACGGGATCACCGGCGTCGTCTGCGAGGTCGATACCGGCCGGGCCGGCCCGACAACAGTCTGCCGCTTTGACATCGACTGCGTCTGTGTTGAAGAGACCGATGATCCGGCACATATCCCGAACCGGGACGGTTTCTGCTCGCTCAACAAAGGCTTTATGCATGCGTGCGGCCATGATGCACACACCAGTGTCGGCCTCGCAGTGGCCGCCTGGCTGGCCGAAAACAGGGAGAGTCTGTGCGGGAAAATCCGTCTTATCTTCCAGCCGGCCGAAGAAGGTGCCAGAGGCGCTTACGCGATGACGGCGGCAGGCTGGGTTGACGATGCGGACTACTTTATCGCCTCCCACGTCGGCGGGCTTGCTCGACTTGGAGAAATCTTCATCAGCACGGGCGGCATGCTCGCGAGCACAAAGCTTGACATTGACTTTACCGGTGTGGCCTCACATGCAGGCGCCGAACCGGAAAAAGGTCACAGCGCCCTGCTCGCCGGTGCTGCCGCCTCTCTGATGATTGCCGGCATTCCCCGTCACAGCAAAGGTGACAGCCGCGTGAGCATCGGCACCTTTACTGCCGGCGAAGGAAGAAATGTCACGCCGGTGCATGCCAGACTGCAGGTGGAGACCCGCGGTACGGTGCAGGAGGTCAACGACTACCTTGAAGCACAGGTCAAGCAGATTGTCAGCGGCGTGGCACTGACCTACGGCGTTGAATCAAAGGTAACCGTCGCCGGCGTGGCAAAGACAATCGCCTATTCGGAATCGCTCGCTGACACCACGCTCGAGCTGGCCAGGACGATTCCGGGCGTCACGCATGTGCAGAAAGACTCTCGCCCGGCCGCCTCTGAGGACTGCACGCATTTTATGCACCGCGTAACCGAGAAAGGCGGACAGGCTGTGCATTTTGTGTTCGGTGCAAACCACCAGGGTCATCACCGCAAAAACTTTGACATCCAGCCCGAATGCATGGTTTACGCCACCAGGCTGTTCGCAAAGCTGGTTGCCCGCCTCAACGCCCGCTGACCTTTACTAATTTCCGGACCGCAGTAAAACGCTGCGGCCCGGATTTTTTTGCGGTACAGAATTTTATTCGTCCCGCCTATCTGTTACTGTCCCGCAATAAAAGCTGTATTTCAAGTTTTTATATTTATTATTAATACTTTTCTCCCCTCAGAATTCTGTTACCATCCCGGACTGCCTTTACCCGACAAGAACGCCTGATTTACATATGTTTTGTTGATCTGTCCAGAAAGCAAAAGCTATAATTGAATAAAAAAAGAGTTTCTTTTTCAGTTTTTAAGATATTTTTAACTCATTTTTCTGAAAACGGTTAAAAATGGCTCTTGAGGCATACATGTGGAAGAAAATTCTGATTGAGAATTCCTAACCAG
>CAJJRX010000046.1 GCA_905194315.1 uncultured Sutterella sp.
TGCAGGATCCGTCCACGACACCTTCCAGTCAGAAATGCTCCTTTGTCTGCCGCGGCAGCACAAGGGAGCATTTTTTTCAGCTCAGCCTTTTTCCGGCGGCCTCCGGTGCAGACCCTCTCTGGCGATACGCTCCTCACGCTCGGTGTGTTCGGCAAAATATTTGAGCGCATCCTCCCAGTCCATTCCGTCGCGCTCGATTGTGACTGAGCGCTCAATCGTGGCCCGCATCAGAAATTCCAGTGCCCGGTCGGCATGGCCGAGTTCCTGATTGCATTCAGCGATCCGCGAGAGCAGCAGTTCATGTCCGGGATTGTCATCGGGCATGATGCCGTAGGCTTCATCGTAGAAAACCAGTGCGGTTTCAAAGTCGCGTTTTGCATAGTGCTGCTCGGCAATCGCAAGCACCAGCCACAGACCGTCCGGGTGTTCGGCAACCTCATCGTCCATGAGGTTATAGGCGATTTTCCAGGCTTCCAGCGCTTCGGCGGGACGGTCGTTTTCCTGAAGAACAGTACCAAGCTGTCTGAGACGGCTCACCGCCTGCTCGAGCGTTTTTTTCATGTTTCTTCCCTCTCTTCTCAGAGCACCCGGAGAGCGATCTGCGCACAGGCCATGGCGTCAGCGAGTGCATGATGATGTCTGTCGAGGTCGTATCCGATATGTTTTGCGACGGTGCCGAGTTTATGGTCAGGCAGATCGCGGAAGACCTGCCGTGAGGCGATAACAGTGCAGTAGAACTCGTAGTCGGGATATTCGAGTGCGTACGCGTTAAAGGAGGCTTTGAGACAGCTGCGGTCAAAGGCGCTGTTATGCGCGACAAACGGGTAGTCGTGCACCAGGGGCACAATCTGCTGCCAGACCTCCGGAAAACGCGGCGCATCACAGGTGTCAGCCTGCGTGAGGTGATGAATACTCGTATTGATGCGCGAATAGTAGTCGGGCGTCGGGCGGATAAGACTGTAGAACTGATTGGTGACAATGCGGTTTTCCACAACGACTATCCCGACGCTGCATACGCTTGAGCGTGAGGAGTTTGCTGTTTCAAAGTCAATGGCAACGAAATTATTGAGCATAGTAATCAGGGGTGCCGTGCGTAGAGTTTTTCAAAGACAATGCGCAAAGCGGCATCCATTGTGCGGGTGAGCTCCCCGATACTCTCTTCAGGGTTGAGTTTTTTGAGCGCTTTCCAGTCAGCAGGATTTTCGGCAATCGCCTCTTTGAGTGCCTCTTTCCAGAAAAGGGGGCTTTCACTTTGTTTCCATTCCCCGCGGCCGCGGCCGAAATGCGCCACGGCCATATACAGAAGCAGGGTCTCGAGGAAAAAGCCGTCAAGTGCGTCGGCGCTCCAGGAAATTTCGATGCCTTCTTTCTGGTGATTGGCATTGTAGACGGCTGCGGCCCCAGCGCCGCCGAGGGCGCCCAGAAGCCCGCCCACCAGAGAGCCGAGCCCCATGGTGAGGCCGGCAGTACCGGCGTCAACCGCGGCACCCGCGGCCGCGCCGCCGGCGATACCGACGCCGGCGCCAATGGCAGCGGCATTTTTCGGTTCAATACCGAGACTGACCATTTCCCAGTCGGATTTCATGCGGCGCAGAATCTCGCGGTTTGTCTGACCTTCTTTGAGACGGTTGATCCGGATGAGATGCTGCGTGAGCAGACAGAGTCTGTCGGCAGCGTTGGCTGCCAGAGCGGATTGTGCCGCCTCCAGAGCAGCGCTGCGCGACTTTGAGAGACCGAGCTGTGTGGCAAACGCAAGCATATGGTCTTTGAGCGACGGAGTCGGTGCAAGCTCCCTGGCGTTGATGAGTGTGACCATGTGCTGAGCCATCGCGTCAATACTCTTTGTGTAGAGCGCCCTGCGTGCACGAATCCATGTGTCCTGCAGTGCGCTGAAGGCCGAGAGCTGCTCTTCGGGCAGTGCACGGCCGATGGCCTCAAAGAGTGCCACCTCCTGCACCCAGCACCGCGCAAAGGCATCCATCGGGAGCACTTCTTTCACAAAAGGATACTCCGAGAGCGAATCGCGCCAGGCTTTGAGCTGTTTTTCCTCCTCGGCGGGCGGCTGAGGCTGTCCCATCTGGTTGAGCAGTACAATCACCGGTTTTCCGATCCAGGAGAGAATCTGCATTTCCGCCGGAATGTAGTTTCCCGGGTGGGGCAGCTCTGCAGCATTGACCAGATAGAGCACCAGTGTGGAGGTGTCACGGATATGGGTAATGGCTTTCTGGTCAAGCCAGAAGGATTTGTTGGTAAGGCGGTCCCAGACTTCGGAGAGAAACCAGCCGATCGGATTGCTGCGCTGGGAAAGACGCTTGGAAAGCGCCACGGAATTACCGAATCCCGGGGTGTCCCAGAGCATCAGTGCGCAGCCCGAGGGATCGCGGGCGAGCACATGAGCATCAGTCTCTTCGGTGACGTGCGCGCGGTCGGCCACTTCACCGATATCCTGCATCAGTAAGGTGCGGGCCAATGTCGTTTTGCCGATATTGGTGTGGCTCACCAGACTGAGGTTGATATTGAAGTGGTCTGTCTGCTGCATACGGATTCCTTATCATGGTGCTTTCGCACCGGGCTTATCTTTCTATTATGGCAAATTCACAGACCGGCGGCGTACAAAAGACTGTTAGCGGAGGAAAGAAAACTCCCGGCCGCCCGAAGGCGCCGGGAGACGTAAGCGGTCAGGTGCCGGAGGCCTCTGACGGAGTGTTCTGAAGGAGGGCCTCTCCGAGCGCCTCACCGGTGAGCGACTCACTGATGAAAATCGTGCGGCCGTGATGCTCGCTGATAAACTGCTCCCAGAGCGCAAGCCGTCCGCCGCGTTTGGTTTCATCATCACCAAAGCGCGCATCAAATTCCGCAAAGTCAACGCCTACCGGGAACCCGGCAGGCATGCGTTCTGCCAGGCGGTCCAGCCAGATTCCGTGCACGTCACTTTCCGGGGTATGGATCGCATTAAAAACAGGAATCACCCGTGCGCGCTGTGCCCATTCATCGAGCAGTGACTGATCCTCGGTATCCCAGAAATGCACACTGCTCACTTCCCGGCTCAGTCCGAGCGGCAGATTATCCCTGAGCTGCCAGCGGCTCTCCGGGGTGATCAGCGAGGCGTCCACCATGAAGTGGGTGGCGCGCTTCTGATTAAGAACGGAAAAAATTGACCGGTAGTACGGATCACTCAGATCGAGGCGCACCGTGCGTTCACCGAGTCTGAGCGTGAAACTCTCCCAGACAATGAGTACCAGACGGGGCAGAAGAACCCACCAGAACACGGTCTGAATCAGACGCCAGAGCCAGGGGGCAGCACTTTCGCCCGCTGCGGGGACTGCGCCTGCCACCCATTCGAGTGCCGCCACAGCGCTCTCATCAGGCAGCGGTGCCGTCCCGGGGAGCGCCCAGGGGATGAGTCCGTAAAAAATATGAATCACCGGCGTGACGATATCTGCACGGCCGGAAAACCAGGTGCTTTCCCAGCCGACCACATAAGCGGTACCGATGCCGCGAATGGCAATGCTGGTGAGAATACCGACCGCAAAGGCAAGCGCTGCGATATGGCAGGCGCGGCGGATGCGGTGTTTGAGCCCGTCTGCGCGCAGGGGTAGCCATGCTTTGAAAAATGCGCGGTTCACGGCCCGTCCCGGCATTCTGGCTGCACCGAGCCAGTGGGTGAGTTTGAGGAACCCTTTCTGCAGCGGGAGTTCAAACCGGATGCCAAGCGTCGAGAGCACCCCCTGAATGAGGAGCAGAACATAGACGGCGGCATTCCAGACAATGAGACCGAGCAGGGGCGGCGCAAGCAGGTTGATACGGCTCCCTGTGGAGGAGAGTCTGTCGCTGAAGGCGCCTGCAAGGTAGCCGGCAATGGCGAGCGCAAAAACAAAAAGAAGCAGTGTTTTGCCGAGCCAGTCGCGGTTAAGCGCCACATCCACGGCGTGTGTATCTTTGACCTTGAAGCGGGTGAGCAGCAGTTTCGTCCGGGCGAGCAGCCACGCAGCCGGTGAGGCTTTGTCACCGGCGAGCTGACGGGCATCCGCGCCGGCCTGATCGCTCATGGCGGCGTTCCAGTCCTGCGGGGGAACATCGCATTCGAGGGTGCGCACCAGTATGACCCGGGCGGCGTCCTCACGCGAAAGTTTCAGTGTTTCTTTTTTCGCAGACATAGTTCTCAGGATTCCTTCCAGATTCGGATCAGCTCACGGGTTGCCTCGAAAGGAGAGGGCTGTCCGCAGATCGCAGAGACAACAGCAAATCCCTGTGCCCCGGCGGCTTTAACCGCAGGCAGTCTTTCGGCACTGATGCCGCCGATTGTGACATGAGGACAGGGCGCCATGGCAGACAGTGCCCTGAGTCCTTCAGGTCCGAGAGCGGGATCCGCATCGGGTTTGGTGGCCGTCGCCCAGACGGGACCGATTCCGATGTAGTCAACAATATCAGGGTCAGCCTGACGGCACTGTTCGGGTGTGGAAACGGACAGCCCCAGAATCGCCTCGTCGCCGAGCAGACGGCGTGTGTCCTCAACAGGCAGATCCTTCTGCCCGACATGCACCCCCTGTGCGCCGACGGCCAGTGCAACGTCAACATGGTCGTTGATGATCAGCGGAACGCTGTACGGTCTGAGCACTTCAAGCAGAGCGCGGGCGCATTCGGCAAAGCGGCGTTTTTTCCAGTCAGGTGCGCGCAGCTGAACGACGGTGATGCCGGCGGCTGCGGCCTGGCGGGCAGTTTCGACCATGCCGAGCGGTTCGCACAGAACCGGATCAAGTACGAGGTAGGCGGTGAGATCAATTGCTCGCATGCATAGATCCTCCAAGAACCATGTTTTCGGGCTGGAGCTGATACAGGCCGTCGATGTAGCTGGCATGGTAGGTACCGGGCCCGCGCGAACTGATGCTTGCAAACTGAGCAGCGGCCTTCGAGAGGAAGCATGCCGAGGCGACGGCTTCAATATTTCTGCCCACACTCAGGAAGGCGGCAACGAGCGCCGAGAGCGAACAGCCGGTGCCGACCACAAGGGTGGTCATCACATCACCGCCCTGCACGGCAAGTGTTTCGGTGCCGTTGGTGACGTAGTCTGTTTCCCCGGTCACGCACACAATGGTGCTGTACTGACGGGCCATGCGGATGGCAACCTCGAGGGCGCTGTCGCTGCTGTCGAGACTGTCCACACCTTTACCGCCTGCAGAGGCGCCCATAATGGCCATAATTTCGCTGGCATTGCCGCGAACGCAGGTGGGCTTGAGTGCAAGAAAACGCTGAATCATCTCGTCGCGCCAGGGAATCACACCGGCGGCAACCGGATCAAGAACCCAGGGGACATCAGCCCCGGAGGCGGTTTTTGCCGCAAGCAGCATTGTGCCGGTGCGCTCGGTGGTGAGTGTGCCGGTATTGATGAGCAGTGCAGAGGCGATTTTTGTGAAGTGCTCCACCTCCTCACGGGCGACCACCATTGCGGGGGAGGCTCCCGCAGCAAGCAGAACGTTGGCAGTGATTTCCTGCACCACTTCATTGGTGAGGCAGTGGACAAGCGGACGCTGCTCGCGCATGAGCTTCAGATGCTGGGCTGCGGTAACCGGGGAAATCATATTAACTGTCATACGTGTCTCCGAAGCTGGTGCCGCCACGGGCACCGGCCGTCAATATTATGTGTGTCATCGTTTCCGTCAGCCGGCCGCCTTTGTAGCAAAAGGTTCCTGCTGGCACGGATAGCATGTCGAAAAGGAGTGTTTGTGGCATCATACCGACTTTACTGCGGCAAAATCCTTTTTTTTACAGAGTATCGTTATGTTAATCCATCCGGAGTTTGACCCTGTAGCGCTTTCTGTCGGTCCTGTCGCCATCCGCTGGTACGGGCTGATGTATCTGCTCGGTTTCCTGTGTTTCTGGCTGCTCGGACGCGTCAGAGCACGCGAGCAGTGGCGCGGCATCACAGAGGATGATCTGGACAATATGCTGTTTTATGGTGTGTTCGGGGTTGTTCTCGGCGGGCGTATCGGGTACTGCCTCTTTTACCAGCCGGAATACTACCTCAGTCACCCCTCGGAAATTTTAATGCTCTGGCACGGCGGTATGAGTGCCCATGGCGGGCTTCTTGGCGTTATTGTCGTGATGGTGCTCTATGCGCGCATGAAAAAACTCTCTTTCTGGAGCGTGGCAGACTTTGTGGCGCCGCTCGTTCCGCTGGGACTGTTTTTCGGGCGAATCGGCAACTTTATCAACGGGGAGCTCTGGGGGCGTCCCGCCGATCCTCAGCTGCCCTGGGCGATGGTGTTTCCGCAGGCCCAGGACGGCGGTATTGCCCGTCATCCTTCCCAGCTCTATGAGGCGGGACTGGAGGGGCTTGCGCTTTTTGCCTTCCTCTGGTTTGTCTCCCGGCGTGAACAGACGCCAGGAAAAGTGGCCGGCGGCTTCTGTCTGGGTTACGGTCTGGCGCGCTTTACTGTTGAATTTTTCCGTGAACCTGATGCCTTTCTCGGACTCCAGGCATTGGGACTCTCGCGCGGTCAGTGGCTGACAATTCCGCTGATTCTGATCGGGTTGTATTTCTTTTTCCGGAAGAAACCACAACTCTAAAGCATCGCTTAAAAATTCGTCTGATTCGGATACAAGTCCCTTTTTCCCGTATTTTTCAGCTCGGGAGAAAGGGATTTTTTATACCGCCAGAAAATAAAAAACTGTTGAGCCTCTAAAAAAGCTGCTGTTGTTACAGAGCCACTGCGGTGACGAATAAAAAGGCCTTGTTTTCAAAGAGTTATTCCCGGTAGAGGGGAGGGGTTGTGCGGCCAGTCTAGGCAAGTCAGATAGACTCCGGTAAACTATCAATGCTGATAAAAGTTGTCAAAATTTATCAGAATTGTTTTTAGACTTTTTTACAAGTTGAGCCTCTCTATGTCCAATCAAATACCCTCTTTAGGTAATTATGTTTATAACGATTTACTCAACAGAATCGGGGCTGGAGAGTTTCAGGTTAACGCCCGCTTGCCCAGCGAAGACAAGCTGGCCGGGCAGTACAGCGTGTCCAGACCGGTTGTTCGCGAGGCACTGGCCAGACTTCGTGAAGACGGTGTGATTCAGTCACGCCGGGGCGCCGGTTCATTCATTATCCGTATTCCTCAGCCGTTGCTTTCGCCGGTAGACAAGCATCATGAAGACTGGATGGAGCTGATGCATTACTACGAATTCCGGACGGTGCTTGAAGGCAACAGTGCGGCTCTTGCTGCACAGCGTGCAACACCGGAGGATAAACTCCGGATAATCGAAGCGTATCACCATGTCTACGAGGATTATTACAGCAATACGTCCGGCTCCGATCCAGCCGAGGAGTCTGATATGGACCGTGACGTGGCTTTTCATCTGGCGATTGCTCTGGCGACACATAACGGGTTTTATGTTGAGGCTCTGCAGACAATGATGAGGCACATGAAGCGGAGCATTTTCCTGATTACTAAAGTGTTCGAGACACATCAGGAACGGCATGTCGAGATTCTCAGGGATGAGCACTACTGGATTGTGAATGCGATCCAGACAGGAAATCCGGAGCAGGCTAAAGCAGCTATGGTGCTTCATATCCAAAACGCCCGCGACTCCATTCTGCCGACTGAAATGACCAACGAAATGCAGGGGCTCGTCCCGCCTTCCAACCGTCGGGGACAGGCAAAAAAGTTTTAAAACCGGCAGTTGTTTAACAACTTTCCTTACAACAATAGACAAGTCATCTCCAAATGTGTAATATTCTTAACTGAATCTGATAAAAGTTGTCAGATGTTGAGAGGTGATGTACAGATTGCTGTTCTGCTGTAAGCGGCAGGAGGCGAAAAACACACCTGTACCAGTAGGAGAGATGAGATGACCACCCAGATGATAATTGCGCAGTGCCTGATGCTGCTCACACTGCTAATCATGATTACCGGGAAAACACCGATTTATCTGACTGCCATTGTTGGTGCTACGATTTCCGCGCTGGCTGCCGGTTTCCCGATTACCGGTAAAGAACCGGTTACCCTTGCGAAGATGATCACGTCAGGTCTGAATCCTGTGATTGCAGACATGACCGGGATTCTGCTTTTCATCGGCATTATGAAATCGACCGGTTTTCTCGACGTGATTGTCCGGGACATTGTGCTTGTCGGGGACAAAATTGGCGGCGGTCCGGGCGTTAGCACTGCAGGTGGTATTGCTGCCGGTGTGATCGGTGCTCTGACAGGGTTTACTCAGCCGGTCATTACTGCGGTGATTACCGGCCCCGCGGCTATCCGTCTGGGTGTGGATCCCAACAAAGTTGCCGGTATTCAGGCACATGCGGGTCATATCGGCAATTTGGCTGGCTTTACGCACCCGACTCAGGTTGCTATTCTGGCTACTGCCGGCATCGGATACGGTCTGTTTAATGTCCTCGGTCTGATTGCTTCGCTGTCCATTTTTGCCTTCTCTTATGTCCGTGCTGTTGCCGACATGAAGCGCCGCGGAGTGAAGATCAGTGCTGCGGAACGCGCTGAGATTATTGCTCAGATCAAAGCCAAGGAGTACACGACCACATCCGTCAAGGCCTTTACACCGTTTCTGATTCTGTTCATCGGTTTTGTGGTCGGTCTGCCCATCTTCCTTGTGGGGGTGGCTGCTGCACTTGCTACCATGATTCTGTCGAGCACAAACTGGAAAGATGCTGAGCATCAGATGCTCGAAGGTGTCAGTCTGATTGCCACGCCGCTTGTGGCTACGATCGGTTTCCTGTTCATGTCGACGGTTATCCGTCAGGTTGGTCTGGTGGATACGATTTCAGGACTTGCAGCACCTGTGCTGTCCGTATCGCCGGTTCTCGTGATGTTCGGGGTGGCTTTTGTTACGGCTTTCCTCTGCCAGTCTTATGCTGCGTCTGTGGCTGTTCTGGTGCCTTTCCTCCAGGTCGTTCTGCAGACAGGGGCGGATCCGTTTGCCGCTGCGTTTGCGGCAGCTTCCGGTGCGGCACTGATTCAGTACTTCCTCACAGGTGGTCCGGTTGCCGCGCTTGCTACAGTGATTCCTGTGGTTCCGGGGTCTGACCTGAAAACCGCCAATGCTTTCCAGCGTCCTTCCATTCTTTTCGGTTGCCTGGTTTCGCTTCTGATCACACTTGTGCTGAGCTGGATTTAAGATACAGGGAACCGACTGAAACTGTTTACTCACTATAGGAGAGCGCAGACGGGAGCGTCTGCGTAAAAAAGCAAGATGAAAAAAGTTGTGGTATTTACAACCGGCGGGACAATCGCCATGAAGTATGACAGTCAGAAAGGCGGTCTGGTCCCTGCAGTGAGCGGTGATGACCTTGCTGGTGCCGTCCCCGGACTGTCTTCACTCGCACGTATCGAAGTCAGAGAGTTTTCCAATGTGGCATCGAGCAATATGTCACCTCAGAAGATGTTTGAACTCTCGAAAGCGATCCGCTGTGCTCTGAGTGAGGAGGATGTTGCCGGCGCAGTGGTGACACACGGCACTGATACGCTTGAAGAGACTGCCTATCTGCTGGATCTGGTGCATGACAGTGAAAAACCGGTCTGTGTTGTCGGCGCCATGCGCGGAGCCTCAGACACCTCAGCCGACGGTCCGGCCAACATTTATGCGGCCGTCAAGGTGGCTGCATCAGAGGTCGCACGCGGTAAAGGGGTTTTTGTTGTGTTCAACAACATGATTCATGCTGCCGGTCAGGTCCAGAAAACACATTCAACCAACTGTGATACGTTTGCCTCCCCCTGGTGGGGACCGATCGGGTATTGCGATCAGGATCGGGTAGTCATTCGCCGGGCGCCGCTCGGACGCCAGCTATTCAAACCCGAGGCGCTGACGGCAAAAGTAGAGGTTATTTCTGCTCAAACCGGTATCGGTGCGGACTATATCGATTTTGCTCTCAGCCGGGGAGTGGACGGCATCATTGTTGAAGGGTACGGCAGAGGGAATATTCCGCCTGCAATGATTGAAGGTATTGAGCGTGCTCGGGCAAAAGGCGTGGTAGTCGTTATTGCTACCCGTACCGCGGGCGGGCGTCCGTTTGAAACCTATGCCTATCCCGGCTCCGTAGGTGATGCAAAAGCGCACGGCGCTATCCGTGGTGCTGAAGCAACTGCCGCTCAGAACCGGCTTAAGCTGATGGTGATTCTGTCTGCTTATCCGGAGCTTGCTGCGAAGCCGGATGAGATTGAAGCACTGATGGACGTCTGAATCCCGGTGTACTGAAGCAGGTTCGACTGTCGCACGGAGTGCCCACGGGCACTCCGTTTTTATTTGTGCTGTCTGCGAGATAGTGCTTATAGAAGGCAGTGACGGAGTATGCCACAATGAGCGGGCGCAACGGGCGACCGCAGGAAGTGGCCCGGAGTTTTCTGTGAGTCCGCCTCATGACGCTTTTTCTTGAGAATTTTCTCCTCTCTCTGCCGCTTTTTCTGATTGTCGGTCTGGGTTACGGTTTTGCCCGGCTGAAGCTGATTTCCACACAGGTAGGCTCGGCGCTTTCCAAGTTTGCCTTTACGGTGGCTATTCCTCTGCTGCTCTTTCGCGTGATGAGCAACATTACGCACCTACCGGCGCCTGACTGGAAAATTGCCATGACATTTTTCGGCTCCTGCTTTGTGGTGTTTGCCATGAGCCGCGTTACGGCCCGCAGACTGCTCAGGCTCGACGCTGACGGGCAGACGATTTTTGCCATGGGCACGGTCTTTTCCAACAACGTACAGCTTGGTATTCCGCTTACCATTGCGCTACTCGGGCAGAGTGCCATGCCCTCGATTGCCCTGATCTTTTCACTTAACGGGTTTCTGATGTGGACGCTGGTCACGGTGGCCATTGAACTCGGACGGAACAAAAGCCCCAGTCTGCGCAAAACGCTTATTCTTGGAATCTGGTCGACGCTGAAAAATCCCATCGTGATCGGAATTCTGCTCGGGACTTTCTGGAGCCTTACCAATCTGGAGATGCCGGCTCCCATGGCCAAAACGGTGAATCTTCTTGCTGACTCGGCCTCTCCGGTTGCGCTTTTTGCTGTTGGTGTTGGACTGACGCAGTACTCGTTCCAGGCCAATGCGTTTTTGAGCTCTGTGCTGGCAGTCTTCAAACTGCTGGTGCAGCCTCTGGTTGTTTACGGGCTTGCGCTTGCAATGGGGCTTGAACGCGAAGGTGTCCAGGCTGCGGTTCTGATGGCCTGTCTGCCGGTCGGTGTGAATGTGTATCTGATGGCGGAGCAGTTCAACAGTCAGCAGGCGGCCATAGCAAATTCTCTCCTGCTGACCACGATTATCGCCTCTGTCTCGACGCCGCTAATTCTGAGTCTGCTCGGGCTGCTCTGAAACCAGTCTGCAGAGCAGCAAAAAAGGAGGTCTCTGACAAGTGTGTTAGGCGCAACGTTATACTGACCCACTAAAGAGGAAGTCTCTGTGTGCCATT
>CAJJRX010000047.1 GCA_905194315.1 uncultured Sutterella sp.
ACTGGTTAGGAATTCTCAATCAGAATTTTCTTCCACATGTATGCCTCAAGAGCCATAAAAAATGTAAATATTTGAAGGGATTTCTTTTTTATTCGTTAAAATAAAAATCCACCCTATGGCAGTACACCTTTGAGGTCCGGGCGCAAATCTGGACTTTCTTTTTGCGTGATCGCGTTCTGATTGGGGAGGTCATCAGGTCAATCAGAAACAGGGTTCCCGGCTTTATTCTCAATTTCCATCGCACTCTCTGGCAAAGGTGTCGATCATGCTTCAATGGCAACGTTTTTTATTGTCGCTCGGTATGGGCACGGCGCTGGCTGTGCTCCCGGTGACAGTGTCTTCTCCTGTGTGGGCTGCGCAGAAGACTGCCGCTCCGGCAAAAACCGCAAAGAAGGCTGTCGTCAAGAGAAAATCAGCGGCAGCCAGGTCCACTCCCCGAAAGGCAGTGGTGAAAAAATCCACCCGTACGGCAGTCACTAAAAAGAGCCGCAGCGCCACACGCTCGGCAAAGGCTAAAGTCAGCAAAAAGGTGCGGGGAAAGCGCACCGCCAGACGTGTGGTGCGCCGTCCGGTTTTCCGCGGTCCGTCTCAGGCGATGCTTGCCGGGCTGCGTAACACGGATGATCCGCTCGATCTCGGCAGCTCTGTGGCTTATATCGTGGATCAGGATACCGGCGAGGAGCTTTTCCAGAAAAATGCGGATGTCTCTCTGCCGATCGCCTCTGTGACAAAACTCATGACGGCACTGGTGATTGCTGAAAGCGGTGTGTCCATGGAGGAGTCTGTCCGGATCACCCGGGAGGATTATCTCTCCAGCCGCGCACATTCCAAACTGCGTAACGGCATGGTCATGAAGCGCTCCGAGCTGCTCAAGGCCGCTCTGATGTCGAGTGACAACCGTGCCGCCCATGCGCTGGCCCGCTCCACTCCTCAGGGATTGAGCGCATTTATCAGTCAGATGAATGCCACGGCCAGACGTCTCGGGATGACCGATACGGTGTTTGCGGATCCGACCGGACTTGACAACCGGAACCATTCCACGGCGCGGGACCTTGCCAAGCTGGTTGCCGCGGCTTATGAGTACAAGGATATCCGTGAGGCCTCCACACTCTCCGCTGCGCAGCTTCGCGCCGGCCGTTATGTGCTCAATATGCACACGACCAACCGTCTGATCGGAGATCCGAACTGGAATATCGGTATTCAGAAAACCGGTTTCACAACGGCCGCCGGCCGCTGCATGGTTGTGCAGAGCGAAGTGGGTTCGCGCCGTGTGGTGATGGTGGTGCTTGACAGCCCCAACAACACTCAGCGTGCAGCCGACATGACAAGCATGAAGCATTTTGTGGAGTCGGAAAACCGTATTGACCGTCAGTTCAGCACGGCCAATCCGTATGAGCTTTTCTGATCCGGAACATGCCTTTGAGGAAAAAAAAGCGAAGCGCCATTAGCGGTTCGCTTTTTTTTGTGGCTGAAGCCGTCCGCCGGTCAACAACGGCACTCAGCCGAGGGCGGCAGAGATGCGTTTTGCCGACTGAACCAGCCGTTCGATGTGCATATGCGGAATCTCGTCAGGAAGCATGGATTCAATGGCGATCGCAGCCACCATGATGCCTTTCTGGTAGATTGGAGCTGCCGCAGTGAGCAGACCTTTTTTCCACTCCTCGCGGTCAAGCGACCAGCCGAATTCACGAATACGGCTGATTCGCATAAGCAGCTCGTCAATGGCGCTCACTCCCTCGATGCCGGTTTCTGTCAGACGCGAGCGCTCTGCGTAGCTGCGCAGCTCCCCCGGGCTCATGGTGGAGAGGAAAAGTTTGCCGCTTGCCACCAGATGCATAGGCGCGCTTTCTCCCACACGGTTGACTGTCAGCGGACAGTCCGGGGGAAGAATCTCCTTAAGGACCAGCATACTGTCGCCGTTGGGTACAGAGAGCAGGGAGCGCAATTGCGTGCCTGAGAAAAGTGCCTGCATTTCCGTGTAGGAGAGTTCGCAGAGCCGGGCGCGGGTGTGTACCCGCTGTCCGAGCGCAAAAACCTTGAGTCCGAGTTCCCAGCGGTTTGACGAGGGATTCTGTACGGCAAGCTCCGAGAGCGCGAGCGAATGCAGAATACGGTGCACTGTTGTCATCGGCATGCCGGTGACACGGGCCACTTCGGAAATTCTCATCCCCCGAGGATCCGAACCGAGCGCCTCAAGAATGGCTGTCGCACGGTTCAGAACGAGGACATTGTTACTGCGCGAGGTTTCAGACATGGCTGTCTTCCTTTGCGCCGGCACTCCGGTCATCCAGAGCCTGAGCCACAATTTCGGCAATGTCCATGACCGGGGTATCCGCGGCGTCACGATCCACCGACCTGGCGCTCTCGAGCATCGTGAGGCAGTGCGGGCAGGCCACGGCAATCTGCGAGGCGCCGGTGGCGCGAAGATCCATGAGCCGGATCACATTGACCTTGCGGGCGACATCCCCCTCGCTCCACATCTGACCGCCGCCGGCACCGCAGCAGAAGGTTTTCTCGCCGGTTTCCGCAGGCAGTTTCAGCTCACACGTAACCTTGCGCAGAACCTCACGCGGTGCGTCGACAATTCCGTTCATGCGGGCAAGGTAGCACGGATCGTGGTAGACCGTGCCGGGCTGAGTGGCGCTGACGTCAGGGAGTTTTCCTTCACGGATGGCCTCATTGATCCAGACTGTGTGAGAGACAACCGGATAGCTGAAGCCTTCAAAATCGGGATACTCATTTGCGAAGGTGTTAAAACAGTGCGGGCAGGCCGTCAGGATCCGCTTGAACGCGTACTGAGAGAAATTCTCGAGATTTTCCTGCGCTGCCGTCTGGAAAAGGTATTCCTCACCCATGCGGCGGGCAAATTCGGCGTGACAGCGCTCCTCCTGCATCACGGCAAACGAGGCACCGGCGGCTTTAAGCAGCCTGATCATGGCGCGGGCCACCTTCTGGGCACGACGGTCATAGCTTGCCGCGCATCCGACCCAGTAGAGAATGTCGACTTCCTTGCCCGGTTCTGCGAGCGGCACATCGAGATCTTTTGCCCAGTCAAGGCGTTCATAAGGGTCGAGCCCCCAGGGGTTGCCGACTGAGGCGGTATTTTCCAGAGCCGTGGCAACACCTTCCGGGAAAGCCCCTTCCTCCAGAGCGAGATGACGGCGCATCTGCACAATCATTTCAGGCAGCGGAATATCGGCAGGGCAGGCACGGGCACAGGCACCGCAGGTCGTGCAGCTCCAGAGTTCATCGCGGGAGATCACCTCGGAGACAAGACCGTCGTCAGCAATGTCACCGGCCTCATCGTGCATGCGTGTGCGCAGTTTTACCAGAAGTTCTCTGGGTTTGAGCGGTGTGCCGGCACGAACCGCCGGGCAGGCATCATTACAGCGTCCGCATTCCGTACAGGCGTCAAAAGCCATACGGTCCTGAGCGCTGAACTGAGAGAAACGGGAAATACCGAACGTTTCCTGTTCTTCGATATCCTCGATTTTCCTGATACGGATGAGCGGATTTTTCGCGACGCTGTACAGATGAGCGGGCGTGCGGTACATATGCGCGTAAATGGTGATCGGGATTGCTGCGACAAAGGCAAGAGAGACAAGCCCGTGTCCGACCCAGACAAAGGTGTGCCACATGCCCAGTGTTTTCACATTGCCGTCGGCAAGGTACAGCAGAAGCTGTGCAAGCAGATGCCCCACGGGTGAGTATGCCGACCAGGCAGGCTGGGTGGCAGCCAGTCGCAGGGCTTCCACAGCAAAGCCCGTCACGATGATAAAGGCAAGGTAGGCGTAGCCGAGAAGCCAGCGTCCGTCCTGGGGCAGCGTGCTGCCGGAGCGGTAGCGGCGCAGCAGACCTGTGGCAAGCGTAATCAGTACGGCGAGACCGGCGATGTCAAGGATGAATTTGTAGGCGAGGTAGACATTACCTTTGAGAAAACGGCTGCCGAGAACATAATGCCCGATGTCCCAGTCAAGCGTGGCGAGCGCCGTGCCGCAAAACAGCAGGAAAAATCCCCAGACCAGGAAGAAGTGGGCGCGGCCCATGGGCGTTTCCCGGATCTTCCGCTGGCCGAAGGCGGCGGCCAGAACACTTCTCCAGCGCATACCGCGGTCGGAGAGCTGCGGCTTTTCACGCTTCTTGTACCAGAGTCGGGCGTTGAGCATAATGCCCCAGACGAAAACGGCCACAGCGGCCAGCCCCAGTACATAAACGCCAATTTCACCCCAGAGCGGGATATTCCAGAAAGTCGGGCGGACAGGTAAATCGTGCATGTCAGAATCACAATGAAAAAGAACCTCAGAGGGCACAGGAGCCGTGAGGTCGACGGCGGGAGCCTCCTGCCGGATGGGGTCACGGAGGAGGCGTCAGACGGGAGATATTGTAGCGGAGTTGGCGGAAATTTTCCGCACTGCGGAATTTCAGTTGAGCGACCGGGACCGGTTATTCCCGGTCGCCGCAAAAAATCAGAAAATCTGACGGTAACGCACAAGACCGGTTCTCGGATCCTGAGCACTCTCAAGCAGTACCGGTCCCTGGAGCGTGAAACTGCGTGCAGGCAGGTCCACATAGGGCAGGGGGCGACGCCAGTTGCGAGCCACGGTAATGTGAGCCTTAAACGGCTTTCTGTCGTAGGAGAGTCCCAGAGTGGTGATGGTTTCACGTACGGCATCGGCAACCGGTTGCAGACTTTCAGCCGGAGTGACTCCGGCCCAGAGAACACGCGAGCGCTCAAACAGACCGAGCCGCCCGAGCGAGAGCTCGCGGGGTGTGAGACGGGCCAGCGGACGCAGCGCAGCGCTAAGCCGCTGGGCATCTGTGCGGTTCACTTCACCGAGAAAGGCCAGCGTCATGTGCAGATCAGTGCTTGACGTGAAACGAGCCAGCCTGTCGTAACGCGCAAGTGATCTCACATCGCGGGCGAGCGCATCGCACACAGCATCCGGGAAAGTTAATGCAACAAAAACTCTAGCCATAATTCACATCTTCCAAAACGGGTAAACAAAAAAATCAGAAACGCAAAAAACAAAGCGCTGCAAGAGAGTGTCTTGCAGCGCAGGTGTCTTAGCGGTCGGGCAGGTCTGTGCCCGTTATCTTTTAAGACTGATGTGTCGCTCTCCATCGGGCGACAGCATCGGAACTGTCTGCAATCAGTTGAGGCCCCTGATAGATGAAGCCCGTGTAAAGCTGCACGAGCTGTGCACCTGCCTTGACTTTTTCAACGGCATCCTCCGCACTCATCACCCCGCCGGAGGCGATGATCGGCAGGGCGCCTTTGACATGCCGGGCGATCAGATCCACAACCTCGGTGGAACGCTTGCGCAGGGGAGCGCCTGACAGACCACCGGTCTGCTCGCTGTTGGGCAGTCCGGCGACAGCCTCACGCGAAATGGTGGTATTGGTGGCAATCACCGCATCAATGCCTTTTTCAATGAGCACATCCACACAGCGCAGGATGTCATCGTTTTCAAGGTCCGGAGCAAGTTTGACGGCAATAGGCACATGCTTGCCGTCACGGGTTTCCTTGAGTTTCTCGCGGCGCGCAACAATGCCGCTCACGAGATGGGCAAAATGCTCCTCGGTCTGCAACTGGCGCAGATTCTTGGTATTCGGCGAGGAGATATTGATGGCAATGTAGTCGGCCGCATCGTAAACCGCATCAAGCCCTTTCTCATAGTCGGAAAGCGCATTTTCGATGGGAGTCACTGCATTTTTGCCGATGTTGATGCCGAGAATGCCGCCGCGCAGACGGAAGGCGGCTGCACTGCGCAGATTCCTGAGAACCTGTTCGGCACCCTGATTGTTAAATCCCATGCGGTTGATGATGCCGCGGGCGGGAATCACACGGAAGCAGCGCGGTTTGGGATTGCCGGGCTGGGCGAGCGGCGTAATGGTGCCGACTTCAACATGCCCGAAACCCAGCGCACCGAAGGCGCTCACACGGATACCGTCCTTGTCCATACCTGCAGCGAGTCCGATGGCATTGGGAAAACGCAAACCCATAACGTGAACCGGGTTGTCATCAGGCATACGGGTCAGGAGTTTGTGCAGACCCATATGAACAGCCCAGTTAAGGTTGGACATGGTGAGGTTGTGAGCTGTTTCAGGGTTCATCGAAAACAGCACACGGCGGCAAAGTGAGTAAAGCATGATGAAGTTGTTTTTCGGTTTATAGGCTTTTTCCGCTGGCGTCTGTAAGCGCCAGATACTCGTTGATATCCATCCAGCGCTCTTCGTAATACACCGACATCGGTGCAAAACGGCGCTTGTAATCCATTCCCGGGTAGTCCCTGAGCCAGTAGCCGAGGTATACATAGGAGAGGTTCATTCGCTTGGCGAAAAGGATCTCGGATAGGATACCAAAAGTGCCCAGACTCTGCTTTTCATAGTCGGGGTCAAAAAAGTTGTAGACCGCACTGATGGCATTGTCGAGCTGATCGACAATGCAGACCATCACGAGTTTACCCGGCTGCTCGCTTGTGCGTGAGGTGCGGATCTCAAGTGCATAGGTGACAGTGGAGCTGCTGAAAAGCACCTCCTCAACATCCTTGCGCGAAAAGTCCTTCATATGACTGTCCGCATGCCGGCTGTTGACATACCGGTAGTAGAGATCCATGTACTCGTCGGAGACGCCGCTGATCGGACGCAGTTCGGCAGTCAGAACGCCATTACGCTTGAGTATGCGGCGCATGTTTGCACTGAATTTGAAGCGCTGAACATCGATACGTGTTGACAGGCAGCGTTTGCAGCCGTGACAGGCCGGACGGCTCATGAAGTTCACTTCGCGTCGGAATCCGAAGCAGCTTGTCAGACTGTAGAGCTCGGCATTGTTCTCCCGGGTGGCATTCTGATTGAAGCTGAAAATCTCAAGCCGGGAACGGCGGTCGCTGAAGTAGCTGCACGGACGGCTGATCACAGGCAGGGCAACATGGCGTGTGCCCATACAAACCGACGTGAGCAGATCTTCCGCTCTCACATCGTCCGGATCGTCTGAGGTGTTGGGTTCGATCTCATTGGGATCGTGCCGGTTTTTCTCGTCTGTCTCTTTCAGATAAATGACAGGTGCGCGCAGGGATCGCGGCTCCTTTGTATAGGGACGCGGTTTGAGTTCAGGAAATGCACCGGCAATAATACCGGTCAGCTCCCGCGGCAGCTTTTCCCAGTCAGGGGCAGTGCGCGAGACGGCTTCACTCTGCAGCGGCAGATAAGTTGCCCAGTCCATGACCTCGGGGTTAAAGCCGCTCACATAGGGAGAATACATCTGACAGTCAATCAGGGGCATTCTGCAGTGTCTGGCGATGGCACAAAGCGCTACCAGAGCGAGTTTACTTGCGTCCGGCAGCCAGCTCATTGCTGTTTCACCGTAGAGCATGCCGCCCTTGGTGCCGAATAGCAGTCCGCCGGCAATCCGTCCGTTGATCATTACGGTGATGCAATGCGTGAGTCCTTTGCGGTGAGCCTGCTTCCAGCACGATTTCATGGCGTTGCTCAGCCAGGTGCCGTGAATGGAGAAGTAGTAATGATCGGCCACCGTGTCGACAAAGGCTTCATAGTCACGATCGAGCAGAATTTCGATGCTGTTGCCGTCGTAGTGACGGGCCAGGGCATCGCGCACGCGTTTTTTCAGCCCGTGCGGCAGGTGTACGGTGTCGGTTTTAATGACTGTGCAGCGTGACACACGCCCCCAGGGGTACATATTGTCCCGAACCTGTTCAAGTGTCGGCCAGGGCATCACCGCATGGGTGTAGCCGAAATCAATAAGCTCCGGGGTGATACCTCTGGTGATTGAACCCACCACGAATTCAGGAGTGCTGTTCGACGAGTCCAGATGTCTGTCTCGGAGAACCGGCAGATGCGTGACAATATTTTCCATGTCATTGGCATCAAAGGTAAGGGGTTCAAAAGGGTTGTCGGAAAACATGAGAAACTGCTTCTTTAAGACGGAGCACCGGGTGAAAGACGCCTTAAAACTAAGCGCTTAACTGACGATGCCGCTAACATGGTAGAAACATATAGCAAGCCTGATGTTCTGTCAAATACAAAACGGTACTGTCTCAGATGTGCTGACATTCTGGTAAGTATGTGCCGTTGGCAGGACACATGTCAGGACAGCCATCAGTCGCGGAATGGAAGAATTTTTTTTATTCTTTAAAATCAGTGACTTATAAAAAATCCTGTAAAAATTCTTGGATTTTTTAAGGGTTAACCCTTGACTTTTCCAAAAAAGGTGTGTAATATTCAAAAACTCAACGGACAACGACGTCCGTTACGACAGAATTACCGCGGGGTGGAGCAGCCCGGTAGCTCGTCGGGCTCATAACCCGAAGGTCGGAGGTTCAAATCCTCCCCCCGCAACCAAGACACCAAAAAAGGCAGAATCGAGGGATTCTGCCTTTTTTAGTATCTGTTTAAAAAATCACGGAATATCAAGTGCTTGTGGTTGCCTTCTCCAGATTGTGAAAGTCGTCTGAAGAAGGAATTTTTGCCTGTTGTGTAAAAAAAATAGAGGGTGAAATTTTGTTTTTACACACCACTTTTTAAGGTGAATGTTTTTACACAGCTATAAAAATCCCATCAAAAACAAGGGGTTAATGCTAAAAAGCAAAATCGCTTCTGTCAGGACTGGTAAAAAAATCCAGCACCGGACCGCTTTTTCTGTGTAAAAACGGGTATTTCCGAAGATTCCGATCGTTGAACTGCTCTGCAAGGCCGGCAGGCTGTCTGTTATCTCCGGCAGGCAGCGGTTCAGGTGGCGCTTTGACCATCCTGTATGTGATAGAATCAGAGGCGGAGAAGCAGGAAACTGTCTCTGCGTCCTCTCCGGCCGATGGTTACATCGACTGGGGGAGTCTGCCTTAACAGTAACCTAACAGCAGAAGAAACACAATCAACTTCACGAGGAAAAGTTAATCAGCTTTTTCCGTGTTATACGCAGAGAAGTTATGGTCGTTCATAACTATCTCCTTTAAGACGGCTCACCACAGGGATGGTTGAGCCGTCTTATTTTGTCATCACAGCGGTTTTGAGAACGCAGCGGCGAAACTTGCGGGAAGTGCTTTCAGCGACTTTTAGTCCTGCAAATCCCACCGAAAAAATCGATAAGCAATTAGCCCAACAATTCAAGGAACTTCCGATCCTGAGAAGTCAAAGGACGCTGTTCCTTTACTTTGGTGTTCAGGTATTTTTGAATACCGAATACAAAATCCTGTTCGTACTCCGTATATTCAAAACCTTCTTCCTGCTCAAGCGGAATCGTATTGTTGAAAACCAGAGTGGCTAAGGAATAGCCGTCTGGCGACTCCTTAAAGCCACGGAAAGAGCCATCCTCGTCGTCAAGCAAAGTTGTCTCGACGATCGAACTCACAACATGCCTGAGATACCAGTAAACCTGTCGCATAAACTTGCGGCTGGCTAGCGGTGACAGATTCTCAGAAAAGCAGAGCTTTTCAGCGGCGGCAATCAAGTTCTGCTCCTGAAGTTCCAGTAACGGGAAAACGAGATCTTTCCGAACCAGGCCTTTATCAATAGCTTGTTTCAGCAAGTCCTCGTACTCCGTCATGCTATCGCCAAGCGAGGACGTGATACCGCACTTTTGCAACGCTTCGCTTGTCGTCACATGCGGGAGCATGTAGCAAAGCCATTCTCCTGTGAAATCAGCAAGAAAAAAATACATGCCAAACTCCTGCTAAAAATCAAAAGAGCGACCAAGACCACGCAGAGCATTCGCATATTCAGGATGCACACGGCAGTTCTCGGGAAGGCGATCATACTTTCTGTCGTATTCTTCCTGTCTCAACAATGCCAAATCAGCGAGTTTGTCATAAGTGAACTCTGGATAAAGCTCAAGGAACTCAGGCATAGTCGGATCGTAGAGATACGAGGCAATCTTATAGTCACTGACAACATCCTTACCATCCCGCAGAGCAATCCATGTTTTCTCTAGAAGATTCAGCTTGATATCGTGCGCTTTGCGGGAGTATTCAAAGCCGTCAAAATGGCAGATCAGGCGCACTGTTGCACTTTCCAGTGTCTCACTCATCCCCCACCACAGTTTCTCAGGCATTGTGCGAAGGTACGCTTCCATCGTCATTTTTGTTGCTTTACACGCCTGACGGTACACACTTCGACCTGCAATCTTGCCACCAACAAAATAGAGCGCATTATCAGAGGCAACTTTCAGCATGTTCTGGCTTTCAAACGGGAGGAAATACAGCCAATTTTGAACATGCCCCCGACCTTTAGAACATACAGCCGCATACGCCTGACGGGTAATTTCAGAAAAATTTCCCGTGAAAGATTCAGGCGAAAAACCTTCGTCACGAGCCCAACTGAGAATTTCTGTACTTTTTGTAATTTTCACCAGAGGATTATTGCCGTTTTCCAGAAAACAGTAAGTCCAGATGTCCCAAGGCTCTTCTCCGAGCTGACTATATAAGAGGTTTTTGTCCCTCAGCAGATTTGTAGTGTTTTGGTAAAAGCTAGCCATAGCAATCCCCCTGCAAAAGTGGTCGTATATGCTCTGAAAGATTACCACTTCTGGTAAAACAACCAAAAAAACAGACGGTTGTGGAAAAATGGAAAAAACACAGACACGCACAGAAGAGAAAATACAACCGCTCACTTTTTTTTGGTACTCAAGGCTTTCCTAAAGTACCGGCGCAATCTAGACTAAACGCACCAAACAAAAAGCAGAAAGGTATTAAGCAAATGAAAAAACAGGTGGTATCCGTTCTTCTTATGACAAGTCTGGTGTCGGCGCCGTTCGCCGTTCATGCCTCCAGCGCTTCGGACAGTCTGGCGCAGTGTCTTCACAGTAATGCGTCAAATGCGGATAAAGAAACGCTTATTCAATGGGCGTTTGTAACGCTCGGGCGAACCAGTGCCGCGAAGAAGGTTCAGACCCTGAAACTTTCCACCATTACCGGCGTGGAAGCCAAAGCTCAGAAATCACTGTCCACGCTCGTGCTGCAGAAGTGTTCCAAACCTGCAATGCAGCTTCTGCTGACGGATCCGCGCAATGGTCTGCAGGACTCGCTGGTCAACCTGGCCAAGCGGCTGGTTGATGATGAGATCGCACGCCGTACCTCTCCGCTGCTGAATCTTGGCATTGGAGAGCTGCTTGGCCGATAAGCGGCCGAAATCTCAACTGACAGCTGAAAGAGTACGGGAGACCGGGATTTTTTCCGGTCCCCTTGACTTTTCTGGGTAGCGCAGGCATAATTCTCAGCTCTTCACAAAAGTGATCATGTCAGGTGGCAGAGAAAAAAATTTCCATGCTCTCTTGACAATCTGAAAAAGCTTCTATAGAATGCTTTTTCTCTTCACTACGAAGAGCTGATCTTAAAAAATTTGAATTCAACGAACCGATAAGTGTGAACATCGGCAAGTGAGATCCGGTTAG
>CAJJRX010000048.1 GCA_905194315.1 uncultured Sutterella sp.
CCGGCAACGTAGGCAAGGAATTCCTTGTGACCGTAGGTGTATTTTTCAAGGAACGCCATATCGGCCTTACCCGTGTCCACCAGATGGCAGATCATACCGAGCATCATGGCCGTGTCGGTACCCGGACGCGGAGCGATCCATTCGCTCCCCAGGAATTCAGCGGTATCAGGCTTCAGAGGATTGATGGCAATCGTCTTGATGTCTTTCTTTTCTTTGAGCGCGCGGATATAGCCGGCAGCATTGTGAATGGTCGTGTACCAGTCGATGTCGTTGGTAACGAGCGGATCACAGCCCCAGAACACAATACGCTTGGAGTTGTTCAGAATGTTGTCCCAGCTTGTGCTGCGGGGATCACCCGTTCCGACCACATACGGGAGAATATTGGAGATGGCAGCCGTCGAGTAGCTGTTTTTCGTCAGGATGTACCCGCCGCAGAGATTGAGCAGTCGGTGCAGCAGCGTAATCGAACCCTGCACCTTCCCGGTGCTCATCCAGCCGTAGGAGCTGCCCCAGACGGCACCGGCGCCGTACTGGTCGTAAACACGGGCGAGTTCCTTGGCAACCAGATCCAGTGCCTTGTCCCAGCTCACACGGACCCATTTGTCGTTGCCGCGTTTTTTGCGGGACGCAGGGCCATCCTTGAGGAAGCTTTCGCGAACCATCGGGAAGCGGATACGGGCGGGATTGTACGGGAGCTCAGCCAGACCGTTGAGATTGATACTCGGTGCGTAGTCAAACTCAAAGGGGGTCAGATGGGAGAGTTTGCCGCCCTGCACATGTGCGCGGGCCACGCCCCAGCGGTTGGCCGTCATGGCAACCCCTTCATCGATGGTGGACTTGCCCAGGTTGAATGTGCCCGAGAGCGACAGGTCAGGTGTGCCAAGCTTCTGAAACTGCGCGGCGCTGCCTTTGGCAGCAGGAAATTCGGCGGTATGACGGGCGGCGTCTTCATCCGCAACAATAGCGGCCTTGGCGGCGGGAAGGCCGGTAGCGAGACCGGCAGCCACAGAGGTCGTCAGAAAATTACGACGGGAAAGAGTTGCCATCTTAGATTCTTCCTATCAAAAGGAGTCACTGCAAAACAACTCTGAAGTGACTCCGTACTGTTTATTTGTGATTAAGCACTAAGTGGGTAAAGCTATACCCAAAGAGTCTAATTTGGCAGAAACTCTTATAAAAAATAAGCTATTGACCTTTTTTTGACATTTATCAAAGCAACACAAAAAGTTCTGAACCGTTATTCATAAGTTAGGATAAAAACACCCTGATTTTAGGTGTTTACCCCAGTATCTTTTCAGGTTCTTTCACGTTCTGAGTTTATCTTTTGATGTCCGGTGCCGACCCCTCTGAAGAATGACGTGATAATTTTTTCTACCCCGATGAGGCCTGTTTACCTCGATTGTCCGGCATGACATTGGCGTTTGCCGCATCTGAGAGGAAGTCATCACCAGCCTCCTCCTTAAACTCAATGTAGTTGTTTACCGGGATTTCCGGTTCAAGCAGTCGCATCTGGCCTGGAGTCATGTCAAACACGCGGCGGAAAGCCGAAATAAAAGCCGAGCTTGTCAGATAGCCCAGCGAGTGTGCCACACTTTCAATCGGTTCGTGGTTCATAATCCGCGGCAGCGCAGCAAGCAAAGTCAGGTGCACTCGCCACTGCTTGAGCGTTAACCCGGTCTCCTCATAGACGATTCTGCGCAAGCGCGCCTCCGTCATGTTGGCCGCCTCACAGAACTGCGCATTGGTAACCAGCAGACCCTTGGGACCATAGAGTTCTGCAAGCTCACGAAGCAGCGGGTTGTTGGGTATCGGCGCAAAGGTCGGCGGCAGCGGTCTTGCGAGTTTAATCTGCTGAAGAATCACATAGGCAAGACTTTCGTAGTGTCGCCGCCCGATGGTGCCCGGTCTTACCGAGGCAAAATACCGGATCATCTCAAAAGTCATCTGATTGAGCATCAGCCGGGTGGGCTCATTAGGCAGATTACGGAAATGCCCGCGATTCATATGGATCATCAGAAAAATGGATTCTGCATTCTGGGCGATTTTCCCTCTGTGCATCACACCGGGCGGTACCCAGGCGGCGCAACGCACAGGAATAGCGATTATCCCGGTCTGCAGCTGAATACTGACATGACCGCGGATACAGACCGCAATCTGTCCTGTGGTGTGCGCGTGCATGGACATTGATCCGCGATCAACACGGTCAACAACAGCTGCAGTAGCATCAAAATCAAAATGTTCCGTATCAAAGCCTTCCGGCCAATGAGTTGGAAAAGTCATCGGCATGGTAGTTCTCTCCTGGCGTAGAGGAAGAGCTCCGGTCACATGCCGGAGCCCCTCCTCGTCGAGTCAGTAAGTAAGTAATTAATTTAGTTATTGTGCTGTTTCAGAGCAGAAATTTGCTCATCAGGGCACTTTGAACTGAACAAAGTGACAGGTTGAGCAGACATTCTTGCTCTGCTTGTGGCCCTGATGGCATTCCAGACAGCTCAGACCCACAAGGTGGTTGTAGTGCGGATCAGGCGTGACGCCCTTTTTCTTTGTCCGCTCGGCAACCTTTTCAAGAGGACCGTGGCAGCCCGTGCAGGCTGACATGTCCACTTTCGCCCCCGGAGCGGGGGCACCGGCAGTGTGACACTGTGCACACTGCGTTCCGCGTTCAACGTGTCTGTCTGCCAGGAAATGACCACCCTGGGCCGCCGTCGCTGTCATGGAGCCGGCCAGAAACAGACCGAGCAAAGCCGCCTGTAAAAATTTCTTTTGCATAGTCTCTCTCCTTTTAGCCACGGGCCTTGGCGCGGGCAAATGCATGACGCGCCGCGATACGTCCGAACACCATACAGCCGCCAAGCTGGTTGCCGCCGATGTCGTCATGACACCAGACGCCGCCGGCTGCTGCACCTGCAGCGTAAAGACCCGGTACCGGTTCGTCCTCCCAGGTCACCACATTGGCATTGACATTGATCTTCGGTCCGCCCATCGTGGTTGCCATCCCGCCGGCGGCAGGAATCATGTAGAAGGGACCGGTCTCGAGCGCATGCGGTGTGGCAAAGTCATACGGCGGATCAAGTTCAAGCGCCTTACCTGCCTTCACTGCCTTGTTGAACTCTGCAACTGTTTCTTCAAGTGCTTTAGGCGGAACACCGGCAGCTTTGGCCACTTCCGCAATCGTATTGCCTGTGGGCACCTTGTAGCCGAGATTGGCAAAGCGTTTGAGTGTATTGGTCAGAATCATGTCGTTGTTATCGGCATCCTTACCGATAAGCATGAAGGAGCGGTTGTCAGGCGTCATATTGGCAATGCCTTTGGCTTTCGGCACCTGCAACCAGCCTTCGGGAAGGAAACGTTTGCCGGCCGTGTTCACCTGAATACCGTATCCGGCATGCATGAGCGGCGACGGATTGGCGTGACCGGTCGGAGTGATCGGACCCGCATAGAACTGGTCAAGATTGACAAGCTTTGCACGAACCTGCATGCCCATGGTGATATTTTCACCGGTGTTCCAGGGCGAGGCGCGCAGCACCAGGTTATAGGCCCACGGACCGATCCAGGCACCGGTCATCGCCGTATTGGCACCGTATCCGCCTGTCGTCAGAATGACACCGCCTCTGGCGAGATAATTCTTTCTGCCTTCAGGCGTATGGCAGGACACACCTTCGACTTCGTTGTCGGGCGTGACAATGAGTTCAACCGCATTGGTGTTGTAGCGGATGGGCACTTTGCGCTCCGTGAGAGCTTTGAGCAGCACACGGATGAGCATGGAGCCGCCGGTGATACCGTTACCCTGCGCAATCACGCAGCGTGACAGTTCAGGTGCAGGAAGGTTTTCCCAGAGTTTGAAGGGCACACCGAGTTTGATGAGCCAGTTAACGCCCGGGCCCGCCTCATCCGCATAAACTTTGATCAGTTCGGGGTCGGACTTGTAGTGAGAGAGCTTCATCATGTCGTTGATAAAAGCCTCTTTCGTGTCTTCCGGGTGATTCTTCTGCATTTCGCTGCCGACAGCGGCAATCCAGCCCGAGGAGTACACCGTGGTACCGTCAGGACGGCCGCGCTTTTCGAGCAGAACGACTTTTGCGCCCTTCTCAGCCGCTTCCAGTGCAGCACACATTCCGGCCATACCGGCGCCAACGACGACAACATCAAAAGTTTCCGCAGGGAAATCTTCACCCGCCTGCGAGGCAGGTTTTTTAGCGAATACTTCTGTGAGGCCCATGGTCATGCCGGCACCCAGCAATCCGCCTTTCAGGACTTCTCGACGTTTCATCTCCATACATCATCTCCTTATTTCTGCCATTGCGGCAGGCTCTTTACTGAGGGTCTGATTTAGTGCTCAGTAGCTATCTTTAGCGTAAGCCTTAACAAAGATTAAGACAAGCTTAAAATCCTCCATTCGATACGTTTTTTCTTTCAGTTCAAAATTCTTTAGGCTTAAGGATTAACCCTAATAAGTCTCTAAAATACCTGAAAAATATGGTTTTTCAGGGCTTTTAAAAGATGTATGCAAAATGACTATTTAAAATACGTTTTTTCTTTCAACTGATAGCAGATTTTTGCTCTATCAAGAGACTGTGTTTCTGATGGAATTTAACGCCAGTAAAGCAAATCTAAGCATTCCCTGAACAAAAACCAGCCAGACTGCAGTAACTGCACTGACGAACAGACTTACCAGCAGTTACGTAATCAAAATCCCTCCAGCCGAAAACGGTGTATTGTAAAAACAGATATTCTCACTGCCGTGGTTTTCATGCTGCCGCAGTAGCGGGAATCCGTCTTAGGAGGACCTTTTATGTACCAGCGATTTCTCACTTCCTGCCTGATCTGTTCTTTAGCCGCCGGGTTTTCCGGTGCCGCTTCAGCATCCGACACAGCCTCTGCCGGGAGCTCTGCTCTGAGCCCTTCGCTCAACGCTGCCGTTGGCGATCGTGAGTTCAAAGTCCTGGTGGGCCCCGGTACCGCGGCCGGCGACGAACTTGCCCGCTTCCAGTCCGTCTGGCAGGAAACCGTGAAAGTGCTCAGCTCTGCAGGCTTCACGGTCAGCCCCGAAAAGGATCATCCATGGAAAGTTAAACGCAGCCAGAAAGTTTTCTTTGATACTCAGGATTTCCGTTTCTGGAATAAGGGTTTCGTCATCCGGCTTGATACCGAACTCAACAAAAACTGGTCTGCAAAGGACAAGCCTGAGCTCACCATTAAGCGTCTGGCGGCGGACGGCAAGGCTGCACCTGCGCCTCTGGTAAAGAAAAACGGAAAAACGTCGGAAACAGAAGCCAATTTCGCTGTTGGTCTCGGCGGCACCGTCTCGGTGTATCTTGAATCGTCACTTGACTGGGACGATATAGCAGCTAAACCGCTCAACACTTATCAGGTGACGGATTTTTCCGCTCTGCTTCCCGAACTCGGTTCGCTCGGTGTGCCTGCTCAGACAGCGCTCTCAGCGCATGAGGTATACGTCTCCCGCGTTCAGCCCGGAGAGGTGCTGATTCCGGGGCTCAGGGAGCCGCGTGACATCACGATTGAGGCCTGGTCCCATACGCCCGGCGGAGAACCGTTTGTCACCGATATTTCATTTGACTACGATGCCGGTGATGTGCTCAATGCCAATGCGCACACCGCTGCTCAGCAGGCTCTGCTAAAGCTCAATGAGCACTTCAGCTCTGCGCATCCGCTTCCTGAGGCGGAAAAGTTTCTTGGCTCAAAGGTTCGTGTTCTGCTTAAAAAGCCCGTAAAGTAGTGACTGCCACACTTTAAGTAATCGGAGCCTCACAAATGGGATGCGAAATTGAACGCAAGTTTTTAGTCTCGGGCAACGCCTGGCACGCTCTGGCGACGGGCGTTCCGTACCGTCAGGGATATCTTGCAACTGACCGGGAGAGAACGGTGAGAATCCGTACAGTCGGAGACCGGGGGTTTATCACCGTCAAGGGGCCGACGACAGGCATCTCCCGGGCTGAGTACGAATACGAGATTCCGTTTGAGGATTGCAGTGCCATGCTAGACAAGCTCGCACTTCACCCTCTGATTGAAAAAACGCGCTACAAAATCCCGTTCGGCGGCTTTATCTGGGAAGTCGATGAATTTTTCGGTGACAATTCGGGGCTTATTCTTGCGGAAATCGAGCTCCCTGCCGAGGACACTCCATTTGACAAACCCGATTGGATCGGCGAGGAGGTTTCCGGCGATCCCCGCTACTTCAACTCCAGCCTGATCAGGAATCCCTACAGCAACTGGAAAATGTGATCACGGCAGCAGTCTGACGTGTTTCTCCAACCCCAGACCTGCTCTGGAAAGCTCAGGGAGCATCTGTCCGCTGACAATCTCCCTGACCGTTTTACTGATCAGAGGCATCACTGTATGCGCCTGCGCTTTTGCGCAGAGCGCCCACATCGTTCTTGATGCCTTGACTGTCGGCAGCGTATCAATCCTGCAACGGTGAGCAAACTGTCTGCCGCACCAGACATTGGTGGGCGGCACAATACTCCACGCGTCAAGCTCTGAAACCAGCCCGACCAGAGCATAGCTGGAACTCACCTCCACACGGCGACCGAGTTTCAGGTTGAGCGACCGCAGAATTCTCTCCACTTCAAGCTCGTCAGAGCTGCCCATACGCGAATACCCGACAAAGGGTCGATCACACAGGCTCTCCACATTCAGCGGCCCTTCAGTCTTATGAGACTTGGCGCTGATCACCAGAAAATCCTCACTGTAGAGTGCCTCTCTGTGCCAGCGGTCATCCCAGAGCAAACCGTCAGGAACAATGGCTGCATCCACATGTCCGGCCGTCAGTGCTTCAACCAGCGGTCTGGTCAGCATACTAACCGTATCAAGCCGCTCGACGCTCTCACTGAGTTTGGCAATCAGCCAGGGCGAAATCGTAGCGGTGACAGACTCGGAAAGGCCGAGGCGCAGCGTTTTAACCGTTCCCCAGTCAATCCTGCATTGCCTTCTGATCGCCCTTGCCTGCTCAAGCAGCGGGACAGCCTCCCGAAGCAGTGCCTGACCGGCAGGCGTCAGCTGCAGCGGTCTGGTATCGCGCACAAACAGCTCCTCACCCCACTGAGATTCCAGTCGGGTCAGGGCCTGAGAGACAGCGCTTGCGCTGATGTGATTGTCTCGGGCAACGTCATTGATGAACCGCTTTTGCGCTAACTGCACAAACAAATCAAGTGCTTTGAGGTTCGGAAGATCACTGTACATAGCTAATCCGGAAAAAATCAGGCCGACATGCTTGCGGACGACCTGTCGCAATATCTTATCAGTTTAAGAAAAACTGATGAAAAAAGGCAAATGAGTCGTGATTTTGCCCCTCGTTTGTTAAGCAAAAGTGATGTTGTATTTAATTTGTGCTCAACTTACCTGCCTGCAGATACCAGACGGTGGGATAGTGTCTGAACGACCTTATTTTCAAACCGGATATCAGAACAAAAGGAGTACACATGTCCAGCACCACTCGCCTTGAAAGGGACTGTCTCGGGGAAATGCAGATTCCGGATACCTGCTACTGGGGCATTCAGACCGAAAGAATGCGTCATGTTTCCGGCGCGGCCGGTCTGCCCATCATCTTTTACCCGGATATCATCCGTGCCCTGGCCGCAATCAAAAAAGCAGCTGCGCGTGCCAATATTGCAATTGGCGCACTTGCACCGGATATCGGTAAGGCCATAGAGGCTGCCGCTGATGAAGTGGCTGCGGGCAAATTTGACAGTCAGTTTCCTCTGGACATGTGGCAAGGCGGCGGTTATACCTGCCTGAATATGAATGTCAATGAGGTGATCGGTAACCGGGCCAACGAAATCCTTACCGGGCATAAAGGCCAGGACACCGTGCATCCTAATACGCATGTCAACAAGGCCCAGTCCACCAATGACACCATTCCTTCTGCGACACACCTTGCCATTGCGCCACGCATCGACCGCATAGCCGGAGAACTGCTCAACCTCGAGAAGGTGTTTACTGCAAAAGCAGAGGCTTTCTCCCAAACAGTGAAAGTCGGCAGAACCTGCTGGCAGGATGCGCTGCCTCTGACGCTCGGGCAGGAGTTTGGTGGCTTTGCCTCTCTGATAAAACGCCTTCGAGCAAAACTCCTGAAGCTGCGTCCCGGATGTTTTGAAATTGTGATGGGCGGGAGCGCAGTGGGCACCGGTCTCGGGGCAGATCCCGGGTATCGTGAAGCCTTTTACAAAGCATTAAGTGAAATTCTTGGAGAGAGCGTCAGCCCGGCGGATAACCTTTTTGACGGCTTTCAGAATCCGGACTTCATCGTTTCCGTCTCGGGAGCGATCAAGGAAATTGCAGCCTCCCTCTCAAAAATTGCCAAAGATCTGCGGCTGATGAGTTCAGGCCCACGCTCCGGCTGGATGGAGATCAACCTGCCTGCCGTCTCTCCGGGCTCCTCAATTATGCCGGGCAAGATCAACCCCACAGTGCCGGAAATGGTGATTCAGGTATCTCATCAGGTCATCGGAAATGACGTGGCCATTTCGCTCGCCTATGACGAAGGTGAACTCGACCTCAATGTCTGGGATGCCACTTTCTACAAATGCCTATTTGAAAATCTGCAGCTAGTGGAAAACAGTCTCCTGATATTCCGGCGTGACTGCGTCGAAGGCATCACTGCCAACACAGAACACTGCCGGATGGAAGCCGACTCCAGTATCGCACTCTCCACAGTGATTGCCACCGTCTTTGACTATCCGTTAGGCGTCAAAGTTGCTCACTATGCTCAGCAGAGAGGCATCACGGTAAAAGAGGCGGTACTCGAAATGGGACTGATGAGCAGAGAACAGGCTGACACAATGCTGGATCCGCTACTGATGACGGATCCTGACCAAATGGCACGTGCCGTCGCCGCATTCAAGGCGGCTCTATAGGTCCATTCGGACCAGAGAAACAGCGGTTTCAGTTAGATAAACACAAACCGGCGGACACCGTCGGTTTGAGTTTTCGCAAACCGCTCCAAACGGAGAAAGCCGG
>CAJJRX010000049.1 GCA_905194315.1 uncultured Sutterella sp.
CTCGGGACTTTCACCCGTTAACACATGCTCATGCCGAGCACACAAAAAAGCGCAATCCATGTCCGGATTGCGCTTTTTGCTTTTCAGGATTCACGCGGATGCGTCTACAGAACCACCGGTTCCATGACAAGGCGCACACCGAATTTCTCTTCAATCTTCTGCTGAATCATGGCGGCAAACTCGAGCACATCCTCGCCGCTCGCACCGCCGAGATTTTCCAGAATCAGGGCATGGTTGGCCGACACCCCCACCTTCTCAGCTCTGAATCCCTTGAGACCGGCGGTTTCAATCAGGCTTGCCGCGGCGAATTTCATACGCCCGCCGCCGAGTCTGTAATGCACCACACTCGGATGATTCACCAGCACACGGCGCCAGACGACTTTATCGACAATGGGGTTGGTGAAGAACGACCCGGCGTTGCCGGTCACAGCGGGATCGGGCAGTTTGCGTGCACGGATTTCACGAATGAGCGAGGACATGCGCACCGGCGTCAGATCCTCAATACTGAGTCCGTGCAGACCAAGGGCGTGCTCAACGTCTTTGTAGCCCACCACCGGCGTGAAGGTTTTTCTCACACGGAGTACCGCCGAGAGAATAATCCACTGCGAGGCCTTCGGTGTCTTGAAGACACTGTGACGGTAGGAGAAGTCACAGTCGGCTAGGCTCAGAACCCGTTCGGTCTGCTGCTCGCGGTCCCAGATGCGCACACTCACCAGATGTTCGGCAAGCTCAACACCGTAGGCACCGATATTCTGTACAACAGCGCCACCCACCGTTCCCGGAATGGCAGAGAGATTTTCCAGGCCGCTGTAGCCCCCGCCAATGCTCCGGGCAATGACCTCATCAAAGACCTCGCCTGCCCCTGCCGTGATCAGTGCCTCATCATCATTGATCGCTGTGAGCGCATAGCCGCCGATCGCAATGCGAAGCACCACCCCCTCAATACGGGAACGGGCAATCGTATTGGCGCCGCCACCGAGAATATGGACGCGAAGTCCCTGCTCCGCGGCCAGAGCCAGCGCCTCTTTGAGTTCAGCAGTACTGCGGATTTCGGCATAATTTGCCGCAACAGAGCGGCATCCGAATGTCGTGAGCCGGTCCAGGGGAAAATCTTTCTGAAATGTCATCATAATGTCGTCGGCTGTCGCGAGCCGCTCCGTGTGTTCAGGTTGAAAAACCGGACTTCTCTGAGTCCTTCTCTTTCAATTGTAGCGCGTTGAATGCAGAAAACAGAAACGGCAGAGAATCCGCTTCTCTGCCGTGAATCTGTCAGGCGGTAAACGCCTCTTAGAGCAGATGGAGTTTTTCCATACGGGCACGGATACTCGAGAGCATCCCTTCGACGGAAAGGCCGGCATCGGCAAGAAGTTCATCCTGCGTACCCTGCTCGATAAACTCGTCAGGCAGGCCCAGCCGCAGCACCGGAACGGTCACAGCCGAGTCGCTCAGCACCTCCATCACTGCCGAACCGGCGCCGCCCATCAGCACGCCCTCCTCTGCGGTGACGATCAGATCAAAATTCTTCGCCGCCTCAAGAATGGTATCCCTGTCAATGGGTTTGACAAAGCGCATGTCGTAGAGCGCAGCATCAAGTGTTTCCGCCACTTCCGCACAGCGGCTCACCATGGAGCCGAAACCGAGGATGGCCACACGCGAGCCGTGGCGCAGCTGCCGCGCCCGTCCGACGGGAATGGTTTCATCAAGCCCCGCACTCGGGGTCACACCGGGGCCTTTGCCGCGGGGATAGCGCACCGCAGCAGGGGTGCCGAGTTCATAACCGGTATTGAGCATCAGACGGCATTCGTTTTCATCTGACGGGGTCATCACCGTCATGTTCGGCACTGCCCGCAGAAGGGCAAGGTCAAAGAAGCCGTGGTGGGTCGCCCCATCAGCCCCGACCAGCCCGCCGCGATCCACCGCAAAGAGCACCGGCAGATTCTGCAGGGCCACATCATGGATTATCTGGTCCATGGCGCGCTGCATGAATGTCGAATAAATGGCCACCACCGGACGGATCGTCTCACAGGCGAGCCCGGCGGCGAACGTCACGGCATGCTGTTCGGCAATCGAAACGTCACGATAGCGTTCAGGGAACTTTTTTTCAAAATTCACCAGCCCCGAGCCCTCCCGCATGGCAGGCGTGATGGCATACAGACGGCTGTCCGCCGCAGCCTTCTGTTCAATCCACTGACTGAAGACTTTGGTGTAGGTAGGTGCGCCGCCGGAGGCGCTCACGATGCCCACATTCGGATCGAATTTGCTCACCCCGTGATACGTGGTGGGGTCGTTTTCCGCCCGGCTGTATCCGTGTCCCTTCTGCGTGACAACATGCAGCACGCAGGGACAGTCATTCTGCTTGAGGTTGCTGAGCACCTCGATGAGTCCCTCAATGTCATGACCGTCAATCGGACCGTAGTAGTTCAGATCAAAACTCGAGAACAGGCTCGAAGGCGGACTCATGAAGGAGATCGCCCCCTGCTCCATGCGCTTTGCAACGTCCCAGAGCCGCGGAACCGGTTTGAGAACCTTTTTGGAGATTTCCCGCAGATCCATATACGCGCGCGTGGAGACCATCTTTGCCAGGTGAGCGGAAATCGCCCCCACGGGCGGCGAAATGGAGTAATCGTTATCGTTGAGAATCACCAGCAGTCTGACACCTGATTTGTAGGAGCCCGCATCATTGAGCGCCTCCATCGCCATACCGCCGGTGAGCGCCCCGTCACCGATCACCGCCACATGCCAGCGCTCGGTGTTGCCTTCGAGCTTTGCTGCCACAGCCATCCCGAGGGCGGCTGAAATAGAGGTGGAGGAATGCCCCGTGCCGAACTCGTCATACTCGGATTCGGTGCGCTTGGGGAACCCGGAGAGGCCGTCTTTCTGGCGAAGTGTACACATTGCCTCACGGCGACCCGTCAGAATCTTGTGTGCATAGGCCTGATGACCCACGTCCCAGATCAGACGGTCCTCGGGCGTATTGAAAACGCGATGCAGAGCAATCGCAAGTTCAACCGCGCCAAGCGAACTCGAGAGATGTCCCCCGGTCCTGGAGACGGACTCCACCATAAAGTCACGCAACTCCTGCGCAAGTTCGGGGAGCTGCTCCTCAGGGAGCGCGCGAAGATCTTTGGGGTCATTGATCTTTTCTAATAAGTGATACTGATCAGTCACTGTTGTTCCTTTTTCCGGGTCATCTTTGACGGGCACATTCTTATATAGTTACACAGCCGGCAGCAAAAATAAATCCCTCTTTCGAGAGGTGTTTGCCTACCCCCGGAGGCCGGCAATCCCGCCGCGCCGTCAGAAATGGCGCAAAACCACATAATCGGCGATTTCTTTTAGCCGTCTGGTCGCCTCAGAGGGCACGCCCGCATCAAGCTCCACTGTCCTGAGCGCCTCAAGAGCGCCCGCATGCAGCTCCATTGCCTTGGCTCTTGCCCCGTCAAGACCGAGAATGGAAACCCAGGTGGGCTTATCATCCTTCTCGTCCTTACCGGCGGTTTTTCCAAGCGTCTTGCTGTCCTCGGTGCAGTCAAGGATATCATCAACAACCTGAAATGCCACACCGAGCTCTCCGGCATACTTCCCGAGCGCCGCCCGGGTCTGTGTGTTCAGTCCGAACCAGTTGCCCGACTGAGCCCCCATCAGAACAGCCGCTCTGATAAGCGCGCCGGTCTTGAGTGCCTGCATTTCACGCAGTTCATCGAGTCCCGGCTTCTGGCCGACCATAGCCAGGTCATAGGCCTGACCGCCGCACATTCCGTTGACGCCCGAGGCCTGAGACAGGGTTTTGAGCAGTTCAAGCGTCACTTCTGCCGACGCACCTGCGCCGGCGAGCGATTCAAACGCCCGGCACTGCAGCGCATCACCGGCGAGCAGCGCTGTCGCCTCACCGAACTTCACATGCACTGTGGGTTTGCCGCGCCGGAGCGTATCGTTATCCATGGCCGGCATATCATCGTGCACCAGAGAGTAGGCATGAATACACTCAAGAGCAAGCGCCGCGCTGTCGAGTACCGCAGCAGGGGCACCGCTCACCTCACCGGCGGCATAGCACAGCAGGGCGCGAATACGCTTTCCTCCGCCGAGCACGGCGTAGCGCATCGCACTGATGAGCTCACGGGGACCGTTGTCAGGCTGAGGGAGCATCTGCTCAGCGAAATGTTCGAAATGTCCGGCTTTCTCCGAACTCCAGGTCTGAAAATTCTTGTCTGACTCTGACATGTTCAAATTTGACCTTCTGATTAGAACGGGACATTTTCCGGAAGAGGCTCTTCCTGCTCCGGCTGAAGTTCTTTAATATCGTCAATTTTCTGGCGCGCGCTTTTGAGCTCATCACGGCAGCGCCTGACCAGTGCCACCCCGCGTTCATAACTCTCAACGCAGGCTCTGAGCGACATACCGCCGGAGGCGAGCTGATTGGTGAGCATTTCAAGCTCCTGCATCGCCTCCTCAAAACTGAGCGCCTCCACAGGCTGCTGACGGATTCCGGTTTCTTCCATGGCACTATCCTTTCTCTCTAATTTTCCGCATCCGGCTAACAGCGTACAGACGGGCTGTAGCGCCGTCGTGCGGATCCGGTTTCCACATCCACATTCTAGCCGTCTAGAATATGGGTGTTTTTGATTTTTTTACTGTTAACGACGACTATAACGACTCGATCATGCAAAAAAGCGTATGGATGCTTGCCGCCGCCTTCTTCTTTTCCGTCATGGCAGCCTTCACCAAACTGGGCGCACAGCACTTTGACACCCTTGAACTGATTTTCTACCGTTCACTTTTCGGGGTCATCATGGTGGCAATGTGGGTCCGCTCCAAGCACCAGACGCTCAAAACACCACTCGCATTTTCTCACATTAAGCGCAGTTTTTTCGGCACGCTGGGCATGAGTATCTGGTTTTATGCCATTGCACACCTGCCGCTCGGCACAGCCATGACACTTAACTACACCTCACCGCTTTATATGGCGGGTACCATTGCCGTGCTCTCCTGGTGGCACAAGCACCCGCTCAATTTCAAACAGATCCTCGCCGTGATCATGGGCTTTATCGGTGTGGTGTTCGTGCTGCGACCCGAGCTTCGTGAAGGTGATGAACTGCCCGCACTCATCGGGCTCACCTCAGGCTTTTTCGGCGCGCTTGCCTATTTCCAGGTCAAGGAGCTCTCGGCGATGAAGGAACCCGAGTGGCGCATCGTCTTTTACTTCACCCTCTTTGGCACCATCTGGGGTGCGCTCGGACAGCTCCTGATGAAGGGGCACTTTAACGCGCTCACCATGGACAGCATCCCTGCCCTTATCGGCATCGGTATCACCGCCACGCTTGCGCAGCTCAGTATGACGCGTGCCTGGGGTGCGGAGAATATTCTGCTCACAGCAGTCTTTCAGTACACCGCCATTGTGTTTGCGACGATTATCGGCGTGTTTTTCTTCTCCGAAAGCCTTCCTTGGCAGAGTGCGACAGGTATTGCCATCATCCTGGTCGCCGGTGTCTGGGCCACATTAGTGAACCGCCATCACAAACTTCCAAAGGCCAAAACGCCCAGAAATTAGCCTTATTAACGATCCGGCATGGTACAGCGGGACAATCGCGGAATCTTCGCTGATCAAAATTTTCTACAAATTTTGTTACAGCAATAGACAAAAAATATAAGTCAGATATTTGACCATCATCAAATTGCTGAGCTTTTTCACCGTGATTGCCCCCATCAATGCGCAATATGACAGCCTTCTGCCGCCACCCATTAGGGTTAATCACTAGACGACTGTAAAGATATAAGCAATACAATCAAAAAAGCAGGTAAAAAAACGCCAGCTTTACATTCTTTGTTTGTTTCTATCAAGCATTGAGAAATCTTCAATCGGACAATTTTTAGCTAAAGGGTGGAGAAAAAATGTCCTCTAGTAAAAAACTCGGCCTGGCATGGCAGATGCTAATCGGCCTGGCACTCGGTATTGTTGTCGGTGCCTTTATTGACTCCTCATTTGCTCAGACCTGGCTCAAGCCCCTGGGCGATCTTTTCATCCGTCTGATCCGCATGGTGGTTGTTCCCCTTGTGATCGCGACGATTATTGCCGGTGCAGCCGGTATTTCGGATACCTCCAAACTCGGCCGCGTGGCTTTTAAAGTGCTGGTGATTTATGCCATTACAACGGCTATTTCTGTGGCCGTCGGTCTTATCTTTGCCTCCTTTATCCAGCCTGGCGTCGGACTTGACCTCTCGACTGAAGGTCTCAAGGCCAAGGAAGTGGTTCCTCCACCGCTCGTTAAGACACTTCTTGAAATTGTGCCTATCAACCCGATGGAAGCTATGGCCAACGGCTCCATGCTGCAGATCATCTTCTTTGCGGTGATGTTCGGCTTTGCGCTCTCCGCGCTCGGCGAACGCGGCAAGCCTGTGCTGCGCTTCTTTGAAATCGTCGGCGACGTGATGATCCGTGTGACCGGCACCGTGATGCGCTTTGCCCCGATCGGTGTGTTCGGTTTGATCTCCTACACTGTCAGCAAGCACGGTCTGCAGGTTCTCCTGCCGCTCGGGTCTCTGATTCTGAGTTCCTTCCTTGCGACCGTCTTCTTCGTTGTGGTGATCCTGATTCCGATGGTCCGCATCTTCGCCAAGATCCCTGTGATGACCTTCCTGAAGGGTATCTTTGAACCGTGGATGGTTGCATTCACGACCTGCTCGTCCGCAGCAGCTCTGCCTGCCAACCTCAATGCCACCCGTCGTCTGGGTGCAACCAAAGCCGTTTCGTCCTTCTCGATCCCGCTGGGCAACACCATCAACATGAACGGTACCGCCATCTACATGGGTGTGTGCGCGATCTTTGCGGCTGAAGTCTACGGTATTCCGCTCTCCATCACCTCCCAGGTCACCATCGTTCTGATGGGCGTTCTGGCTGCTGTCGGTACGGCCGGTGTGCCGGGTGCCGGTCTGATCATGACGACGATCATCTTCACGCAGGTCGGTATTCCGCTCGAAGCTGTGGCTCTGATCGCCGGTGTGGACCGTATTCTTGACATGATCCGTACCTCCATCAACGTCGTGGGCGACGCGGCGAGTGCCGTGGTTGTCACCGCTATGGAAGGCGACCTGAACTCCGAACCGTTCGTTGAAGGCGAACAGCTTGAAAGCTGACACCTGAGAACCTGACGGTTCAATTTTCCCTCTGCTCCGGTTTTCCTGAACCGGAGCAGATTTTTTTGTGCCTCCCTCTGCGGCTGCACAAGGCGTAACGTTTCGTTTCTCACGTTCAGTCCCGGTAAGGCTTCGAACAGCCAGCCTGCTATACTCGTTAGCGTTGAAAAGACTTCACATCTGTTGGAGACACTGAAGAATGACATTTAAACTGATTCCCTTTGCTTTGGCCGGCTCCGTAGTGCTGCTTTCCGGTTGCGCCAGCGCTGATGTTCCCTCGCTTGCGGGACGTTCCATGATGTGGGCCGAAGTCATCAGCAAGGACTGTGAAATTCCGCCTGAAGTGGAATTCGGCAAGAACGGTGAACTCACCGGCAACACCGCCTGCAATCCGCTTTCCGGCACTTATGTTCAGGACGGCAGCAAAGTGGATTTCTCCGGCGCTCAGACCGGCAAGCGTACCTGCGGTCCGAAGCTCATGGAAGTGGAAAACCGTCTGATGAAAAATCTCAAGGCTGCCAGATCGGTGAAATTTGACGGTGATAAAGTCACCTTTGCGGATGCGCAGGGCAAGACGCTGATGACCCTTGTCCCGATGCAGCCCGGCTCCTGCGACTGACAGCTTTCAGGCGGCACAAAACAAAACATCTCCTTCGTGCGCTGCGCAAAGGAGATGTTTTTTTTTCTCGGGAGACCAGACCGGTCCGGGCACAGCAAAACCCGAAGCACCGCAGCTCCACCAGCTCAAGGGAACTGCCAGCCAGGCGTCAGGTGATGGACTCTGATACCGGCAACCGATCTGCAGACAGCATTCTATTGGAGGTGCGGACTTTTTTTGGACCAATTTTGCATATCCTACCGTTTTCCGCTA
>CAJJRX010000050.1 GCA_905194315.1 uncultured Sutterella sp.
GGCTCCTCTCGGGACTTTCACCCGTTAACACATGCTCATGCCGAGCACACAAAAAGAGCCGCCATCCGGCGTGGACAGCGGCTTCTTTCTTAATTCGCTACGCGTTCAGGCGCGTCTGGAGACCGGTTAGTCTTCAGCAACAACCTTCACCGTCACGTCAGCGGTGATGTCCGTCATCAGACCGATGGTGATGACATAGTCACCGACAGCCTTGATGGCGCCGAGCGGAGTACGAACCTGAGACTTCTTGATCTGGAGGTTGTACTTGGCATCGACAGCATCAGCGATGTCGTGGTTGGTGACGGAGCCGAAGAGGCGGCCGTCAACACCAGCCTTGGAAGCGATCGTGATTTCAGCGCCGTTGAGGACATCAGCGATGGCCTGAGCAGCGGCAACACGTTCAGCCTGAGCCTTTTCGAGCTCGGCACGACGGGTTTCGAATTCAGCGATAGCAGCCTGGGTGGCACGCTTGGCGTGACCCTGGGGGATCAGGAAGTTACGGGCGTAACCGTCTTTGACCTTAACAACATCACCGAGGTCGCCAAGGTGAACAATCTTTTCGAGCAGAATAACTTGCATTTCATCAACTCCCGGCGATTACTGGTTATCCGTATACGGAAGGAGAGCGAGGAAGCGAGCACGCTTGATAGCGGTATCAAGCTGACGCTGATAGTGAGCCTTCGTGCCCGTCAGGCGAGCCGGCATGATCTTGCCGTTTTCCTGGATGAAATCACGAAGCGTTTCAATATCCTTGTAGTCGATCTGTTCGACACCTTCCACCGTGAAACGGCAGAACTTCTTGCGCTTGAAAAGCGAATTTTGCTGGGAACGGCGACGCATGCCTTTACCCTTTGCACCAAAAGCCATGGTGAGCTCCTTAAATATATTCTTTAATGTGAACGATCAGCGTTTTGCCCCGTTGATACCGGGGAGCCAGAAATCCGGAAACCGTCAACACCTTTCCGATCGGCTCAGCGTTGAGCCTGTGTGCTGTTTCGCCGAAACTGACGAGCTGCACTTCGATCTGGAGTTTTCTTGTCACCCCTGCCTCTTCCTGTTCCCCGTCATGTCCGAGTACTCCTTCGAATACTTCGATACCGGCGGGTGTGTAGCGGATCTCACTTTTTGCAATGAGTCTGCCCTGAAGTCTGACAGTGTTCACTTCCGGCTGATCTTCTGACCGCACCAAACAATCCGTCACAGATTAGGCGTTTTCTTCTTCGCCGGAATCATCATCGCCGTGATCTTCATCGGCAACTTCTTCAGCAGCGGCAGCAGCCTTCTTGGATTCTTCCTTCTCGACGAACTTCATCATCGGGGAGGGTTCCGTTTCGGCCTTCTTGGTCTTAACGGTCAAGTGGCGGAGAACAGCATCGTTGAAGCGGAAGCCGTTTTCGATTTCGGCGAGCGTTTCAAAGCTGCATTCGATGTTCATGAGAACATAGTGAGCCTTAACGAGCTTTTCGATCGGGTAAGCGAGCTGACGACGGCCCCAGTCTTCGATGCGGTGGATCTTACCGCCCTGTTCGGCGACGAGAGCTTTGTAGCGATCGATCATAGCGGGAACCTGTTCGCTCTGATCAGGGTGCACAATAATGCAAATTTCGTAGTGACGCATTTAGCCTCCTTGCGGAAAAAACTGCCCAGGCGTCTGATCTGGTGCAGCAAGGACAGAAAAAAGAGGATTCTACACACAATATGGCCGCCTGTGTGCAAAAGCGGCCATATTTTTTTATCTCTCTCAGGCTTTTTTAGCCATAAAGCGCTGGCGGGCAGACTCGAACAGACAGATACCCGAGGCAACCGACACATTCAGACTTTCGACCACACCCGACATCGGGATCGCCGCAAGATCATCACAGCGCTTGCGTGTGAGCTGACGCAGTCCGTCACCCTCGGCGCCGAGCACCCAGGCAAAAGCCCCGGTCTGATCAAAATCATAAATATTGCGTTCAGCCTCACCGGCCGTTCCGATCACGGTCACACCGGCGTCACGCAACTCCACGATCGAGGCGGCAAGGTTCGTGACCGTCACCACCGGCACCGATTCAGCCGCTCCGGCGGCAGCCTTGAGCGCGGCGGGACTCATATGCGCGCTGCGGTCCTTCGGACAGATCACCGCCTGAACACCGGCGGCGTCGGCCACACGCAGACAGGCGCCGAAGTTGCGCGGATCGGTCACGCCGTCAAGAATCAGCAGCAGCGTTTCCGGCGTGATCTGATCGAGCAGCTCGTCAAACGTCAGCATTGCCTGCATTTCCTCGGCCAGCGCCACAATCCCCTGATGCGGGATATCGGGTGCCATGCCGTCAAGACGGCGGGCATCGGCATTCATCACTTTGATGCCGGCAGCGATGAGTTTTTCACGCATATCACGCATGCGTTTGTCGCGTCGCGTCGGATCGATATAAACACATTCAATCGTTTCCGGGCTCAGCTTGAGGCGGGCACCTACAGCGTGAAACCCGGCGACAACCATATTCTTCACTTTTTGTTTTCCTTGAGAGTATTAAAGGCGGGCAGCAGAAAAGCCTCTCAGCAGTGCGCATCGCAGCGCACGCTGCCGGGCGCGGCAGCTGCGGCCCTGGCACCCGGATGAAAAAAATCTCCAGCGGGCACAGTGCTCTGGATTGTATAAGAAACAGGTCTCTTTTACCTGAATCTGCCCGGTGATTTCTTACCAGGGCTGGCGTTTTCTTGCGTGTCTGTGCTCCTGCTGGCTGCACCAGCTGAAACTGATCCGGCGGCTTTCCAGATCAACATCAGGGTCACTCACCTGCACATGATCCCCCACCCGGTAGCTGATGTCCTCATCGTCACTCTCGAGCGACTGTGTCCGTTCATCAAAGTCGTAGTAGCCCCAGCCGAGCCGCGAGACATGCACAAAGCCCTCGATACCGAACGGCTTGATCTGCACAAAAATCCCGGCACTGATCACGCCGGTGACCACCCCCTTGAATTTGCGGGTTTTCTGCGTATTTATATACTTGAGGAAAAATTCACATTTGAGATAGTTCATCACCGCCCGCGAAGCCTCATCGGCACGGCGCTCGGCAGCCGAACAGAGCTGTCCGAGCCGCTCCCAGGTCTCAAGCCCGGCGCCGCTAGCCGCAGCTGCTGCCGGAACGGCGTCACGGCGGGAGGCACTGTCCTCACGAGCCGGCAGGAAGCGCTCCTCGAGCATCTGCGCATCCGCAACAAGGAGCTCGGGCACATAACGGCGCCGCGAGAGAATACCCTTGATTGTGCGGTGCAGCAGCAGGTCAGGATAACGGCGGATGGGCGACGTGAAGTGCGCATAAGCCTCAAACTGCAGACCGAAATGTCCGATATTCTCCGGCGTGTAACAGGCTCTGGACATACTGCGCAGAATCTGCGTCTGCAGAAACTCCCTGTCGTGACACAGTCCGATGACTTCGGAGAGTTTTTCCGGATCTGCACTGACCGCGGGAAGACCGAAATTGCGCAGCACAACATTCAGCGAACGCAGCCGGTCTTCTGAGGGCTTGTCATGAACACGGAACAGCGTCAGACGCTTTTTCTTGAGAACAAACTCGGCAGCACAGACATTGGCCACAAGCATGCATTCTTCGATAAGGCGGTTGGCATCATTGATGCGGCGGTCTTCAAAACCGCTGATATACCCCTTCTCGTCAAAGATCGCCTTACTCTCAGTGGTACTGAAGTCCATCGCGTGGCGCTGTTTGCGCAGTTCCAGACGGGCTTTTGAGAGTGCATAAAGCGTCTCTATATCCCCCCAGCGCTCACCCAGGGATTTAATCGTCGCCTCATTGCCTCTGAGCGCGTCATAGACTCTGTTGTAGGTGAGGCGGGCATGCGAGTGAATAACCGCCGGATAGAACTGATAGGCGGTTACATTGCCCAGCGCATCGAGCACAGCATCGCACACGAGCGTAAGACGGTCCACATCAGGATTGAGCGAACACAGTCCGTTACTGAGCGCCTCCGGGAGCATCGGAACAACAGAGGCCGGGAAATAGACACTCGTGCCGCGTCGCTGGGCATCCCGGTCAAGTTCGCTGCCGGGCCGGACGTAGTAACTCACATCAGCGATCGCCACGAGCAGACGCCAGCCGCCGGCGGGCAGCGCCTGCGCGTACACCGCATCGTCAAAGTCCCGTGCGTCCTCGCCGTCAATCGTGACAAACGGCACGTCACGGAGATCCACGCGGTGCTTCATGCTGGCGGCATCCGGGTTTTCGGGCAGACGGCTGACCTCAGCGAGGCTGCCCTCAGAGAAGGAGACCGGAATGCCGAATTCAGCCTGCGCAATGGCCACCTCTCCGAGCGGGTCGAAGCGGCTGCCGACACTGCGCAGAAACCGTGCCTTCACCATGGGCTCCCCCCACCCTTTTTTCTGCAGATCGGGAGACTGATCGTCAAGCTCCACCTCGAAGGCATCCTTTCTGAGTGTCTTGACATCAATCGGGGTATCCGAGTGAACGTGAATCACTGTCGGAGAAAGAGGATCAAGCGGCATTGCACGGAAGGAGGTCACCGTGCCTTTTCGTGCCAGCACCCCATAGAGTTTGCACACCCAGCGTTTCTGTCCGCGCGAGAGCCATCGCACGCAATGCACATGTCTGGCGCTGAAGAGTCTCACGGCAATATGGTCACCGGGCAGACAGCCCGCACTGTAGGGATTGAATATCGGACTCATGTCCGGAAGCTCACCTCCGGGCGTTCTGGCCGAGTATTCCCCGTTGCGGCTTCCGCAGATTGTCAGTATCTGCTCCTGATGTCTGCCGCCAAGAAATGCACGGGTCTCTTTGCTGTAGTATTTCGAATTCTCGCGCAGCCGCACCACAACATCATTGGCCGCTCCGGGCGAAAGCTTGTACTCCTGTTTCAGATAGGCTCTTATGCTTTTGACTGTTTTATCGTAAACCTGATCGGACAGGTACCCCTCGATTGCGGCTGTTATCTCATCATAGTTGGGCTCAGCACCCTGTTTTGTCGTCATTTTTTCTTGTGTACCTTCGAAACGCTCCGCAAACGAACCCGGTCTGCGGCTCAGCAGACAGAACGCCTCTGTATATTTGATTAATCAGGTCTATTGTAACTCAATAGAATCAACTTTTGATCTCACATGACCTGTTTTTGGTATTTTTAAGATTCCGGGGCAAAAACCACCGTTTTTTTTTATCAATTTGCTCAAAACAATCTTGACAAACACAAAAACCTTCTGCATAATTACCTCCTGTCTGACGCCCGGGTGGCGAAATTGGTAGACGCATCAGCTTCAGGTGCTGACGCCTGCAAGGGCGTGAAGGTTCGAGTCCTTTCCCGGGCACCAGAGACTTCCAGAAAGTTTCAGGTCAGACATATTGTAGAAGGTATACAGATTGCGCTGAATAATCTGTATACCTTTTTTCTTTTCGTTGAACTTTTTCTCTTCTCCCGCCTTTTTGACGCTATCCCTGACTCTATCCTGCAAACACTTGCCCCCCTCTGCACCACCTGTTTTCCCGCCGCCGCTCACGATACCCGTCGAAAAAAAGTGGCAAAATAATCTTCGTCACGCACCTGCCTTCACACTTTCGAGGCTGATGTCCACCATTCACTGATAACCTGAGGATCAAAGATGACCTACGATTTCAAAACGGAAGTCAACCGTTTCGGCACCCGCGCACTCAAGTGGCTCATTGATGAGGATGAACTGCCCATCTGGGTCGCCGACATGGATTTCAGGACCGCGCCCGCCATTATTGAGGCCCTTCAGAAACGTGTCGAACACGGCATCTTCGGGTACACCCGCGTCGATGACACCTGGCGTGATGCATACCGCACGTGGTGGTCCACCCGCTACGGCTGGGAGATTCCCCGTGAAAACCTGCTCTTTGCCACCGGCATCATGCCGGCGCTGCACAGTGCAATCCGCCGCTTTACATCCATCGGTGACAAGGTCGTTCTGATCAGCCCGGTCTACCACTGCTTTTATGAGGCTGTTGAGGAAAACGGCCGGATTGCACTCGAGTGCCCGCTTGATTGCAAAGACGGGGTGTACTCTCTCGATCTGGAACGGCTCGACGCCACGCTGGCCACGCCAAGCGTGGAGGCAATGATTCTGTGCAATCCGCACAACCCCACCGGTCAGATCTGGACGAAAGAGGAACTCGCAGCCATCGGTGAAATGGCCAGCCGCCACAACATCGTTATTTTCAATGACGAAATCCACTGCGACCTGGTTGATCCCGGCTACCGGTACACACCGTTTGCTACAGTGAGCAAGGCCTGTGAGGAACACTCCATCACGTTTATCTCCCCGTCGAAAACATTCAATGTGCCCGGCATGAGCTCGGCAGCGGTGGTCACCGGCAATGCGCAGTGGCGCGCCCGTCTGAGCCGCGCCTTCCACGCCGACCAGATCGGCAACCCCGGGGCGCTTGCCGTGGATGTACCCGTGGCGGCCTTCACCGCCGGCGGCGCCTGGGTCGACGAACTGCGCGAAGTGCTCGCCCGTCATAAACGCCGCGTGGTTGATTTCGTCAACACGGAAATTCCCGGGCTCAAAGCCCGTCTGATGCCGGCCACCTATCTTGTGTGGATTGACTGCTCGGAAATCACCGCCAATACAGACGCGCTCGTGAAGCATCTGCGTGAAACCGAAGGGCTGATCATCTCCGCAGGCGGCCCCTTCCGCGGTAACGGTGCAGCCTATCTGCGCTTTAATCCGGCCACTCAGGAAACCCGTCTTGAAGACGCACTCGGACGCCTCAAACGCGGTGTGCTAAGTTTCAAAGCCTGATCAGACCGGCTCTCCGGCAGAGGGCAGCTCAGCCGTTTAGATAAACCGATCAAATCTACTTTTGATCGGTTTTTATCATAAAGTT
>CAJJRX010000051.1 GCA_905194315.1 uncultured Sutterella sp.
CTCTCGGGACTTTCACCCGTTAACACATGCTCATGCCGAGCACACAAAAGAAAAACCCGCCAGTCCTCAAAAAACGGCGGGTTTTCTTATTATTTGGCAGGCGCTGCGCCAGCCTCTTTTTCAGCGGTGGCCTTTTCAACGCGGCGCAGCCTGTCGAGCATCTCTCGGGCCTCCATATAGTCGGGGCTTGACGGGGACATCGTCATCAGAAGCGACTCCATCGCATCGGCAGCACGCTTCCACTCTTCGAGATCCGTGGCTGCCATAACCAGAAGCTGGGTGATGCGCACGTCCTCGGGCCGCATATTATGCACCTCCTCGAGCAGCGGGAGCGCTTCGGCGGTGTCCTTACGGTTGTGGGTGGTGAGCAGCGCTGCGGCCATCTCAAGCGTCACAGAGGGGTCGTTTCGCACCTTCGTCATCACCTCACGGGCGGTGCGGTAGGCATTCACGGCGCCGGCAAAATCGTCCTTCTCGGCAAGCTTGCGCGCGAGCAGCACCCAGGCGCGGCCATCACGGCGGTTATCCTTGAGGTAGATCTGCAGCTGTTCGACGTTGGCAGTGCCTTCGAGCACGCGCTGATCGTCGGCAAGACGCATCAGTTCAGGCGAGCCTTTGAGGCCGTAGCCCATGATGGTCACGACGGCAAAAAGCGCCGCCACAGCACCGATCACGATCGCGGGCGAAAATGTGCGGGAGGTCTCTGCGGACTCGATCTGCGCACTCTCTTCAAGCGCACGGCGTTCGAGATCCTCCATCATCAGCGCATGGTCCGCCTCACTCACGAGCCCCCGGCGACGATCCTCATCGAGCCGCTGCTTCTCTTCGCGCAGTGCGGCCGAGAGCGCCTCCCTGTGCTCGAGCGCCTCCTCGCGCGGCTGATGCTTTTCACTGACGCGCATAAGCGTGGGGACCACAAACGCCATGGCGATCAGTGTCATCACGACAAAGAGCGAGTAAAGAATAATCTCATCGGTTGTCATCGAGGCATTCCTTCAGAAGTATCCCGTGTTGCGAGGAAAGTGAGCGGAGAGAATCTCCGGCGGGCGCGCTATTGTCGCAGATACGTATTAAAAAATGCTGAAACGGGCAGAACTTCGTGGAGAAATTCTGCCCGTCAGTCTGTTTCAGACCATTGAACGAATCAGATTACTTCTTCTGAGCGTTCTTTTCATCCACAGCCTTGCGCAGGAGGTTGGAGGCATCCTGAGCAGCCTTGGCAGCCTTGGCGAGACTGCGCACAGCCATGTCGTGGTTGTGGAAGTAGGCGCCGTTCACAGCAGTCCAGTATTCCCAGTTGAGGTGAGCGGTGGAGTGAAGCTTGCGGGCTTCATCGAGCACCTTTTCATCCACACCGGCAACCTTGGCCATATCGAACGCATCGAACATGTCGTCCATACGGGCTTCGGTTTCACGGAGCTTGCCGCGGAAGTGGTTCTTCATCGTGTCGATAGCGGTAACCATCTGCTTTTCAGACTTGTCCTTGTGGCAGGTCAGGCAGGTTTCCTTGATGTAGTGCTTCGGCGAGGTAGCCCAGTGCAGGGTATAGGTCTTACCGTTCTTATCCTTGACCTTGGGCATATGGCAGGTGGCACATTCAGCACCGGCCTTGTCGTGCACGGAACCAAAGAAGGTTTCGCTGTCGGGATGCTGCATCTTCACAAGAAGAGCGCCCGTACGGTTATGCTTGAAGTCGCGGAAACCGACCTTTTCGTAGTAGGCTTCGATCTGATCAGCGTTCTTCCAGGGGAAGTGGTTGGTCAGACGGTTGTCAAAGCCGATCTTTTCACCGGTCTTGGCATCGATACCGGGGTTGCAGACGTACTCGACGTGGCACTGGGCGCACATCAGGCGGGAGTCAGAACGACCGAGGAAACCGAGCTTGCGGGTGAAACCACGAACACCGGCGTCCACAACGTTAACCGTCGTGGGGTTGGCAGCCATGGTCTTGTAGACGTTGGCATCATCTTCACGGCTCATGGCGTCAATCAGAGCATCACGCTGGATGCGGGGCTTGCCGCTGTGAGGATCGTGGCAGAAGTTGCAGTTGATGGCGTGCTGAACATTACGAACGAGCTGGACAGGATCGGAGCCGCGGTTGAACTTGGCACCGTCGACCTTGTCACCCATGTAGGCCCAGTCGAGCATCGCGTCAGTGGACTTGCAGCTCCAGCACACGGCGTTGGCAGCCGTAGCCGTACCGGGCTTGAAGACCTTCTGACCGTTGCTGTCAGGTTCCAGATCCTTGAGCACATCCCAGGCCTTGTAGGACTTGCCGTCAGGCAGCGTGGAATAGAGCCAGCCGTCCTTGGGCTGGAAGCGACCGCCGAAGGCACGGTCCACAGCAAACTGGTCGATGACCATCATGGCGTGTCCGCGCGGTTCGTCGTGTTCCTTCGTGAAGCCGTGCGTACCGAGCGCGCGGTCAAAGAAGGGGTTGGGAGCGGGACCCGTCATTTCCTTCTTGGAAAGACGTGCACCCTTATCGCTCATCGTGAAGAGGGACTTGTACTGGTTCGGATGGCAGGCACCGCAGTTGGCGGGGTCCATATTGGTACTCGGACGGGCCTTGATGTTCTTCAGATGCTCTTCCGTACCGTTATGGCAGCTGACGCAGCCCACTTTAGCGTGAACAGCACCGGCATGATCCTTGGCAACGTTGGCGTGGCAGCCAGCACAGACGTTGTTATCAGCAGCAAAAACCGAACCGCTCAGCGTCATCCCGAAAAGGGCGGCAGCGAGCGCTAACGGCTTCAGATTTTGAAATGTCATTGTTTTCTCCTTGGGGATTTAATTGCATCCAGCCCAGAGTGAGGAATTCTCCACCGCCCGCCGGCGGACCGGAGAGTGTGTGAGGAATATCATCTCGCGCTGATTCCAACGTCATTTCACTTTGTTCAGCTTTGGGGTTAAACAGTTGCGAAATGTGGGGTGTTGGCATAACGTCCCGTGTGTCGCACGGTAGGTTTGGTATAAAGAAGACCGCCGTGAATGTGTCAGCCGGTCCGGCAGAACCTGAAAACACTACTCCCACTGGTCTCTTTTATATCGTCCCCTAGTTTAAGGAAGTTTTAAGGATGGCGAAATACGCCATTAGGGAGGTATGGGGTAAACCCCTATATATTATGGATTTTCCTATATATTTCAATTACTTAACAAATTTACTACCACTTTATAGGTAATCCTTGATGGATGAGGAGAATTATCCCATACAGGCTGTTTCTACACCGAACGTCGGTAATCCGACGGACAGGCCGGCAGTGGTTATAGAAATGCTGACAGCCGCTGATAGCGTATGCCTGAGTTCTGCCCCATTGAAAACCTGCATAAGTCAGATAAAGTCAGATAAAAAAAGCCGCCCGGACGGGCGGCAGAGTTTAAGCAGATTATTGTTGTGCCGGAAGGCGGTTCAGGCCGCCTCCCGGTTCTTTTATCAGAACTCCCACTTCAGACCGGCAGAGATGTTGTAGTCACGGGTGAAGTGGTGACCGTGTTCACGCTCGGCCTGCATGTAAAAGCGCAGGTCGTCCCGGGCCTGCCAGTCCACGCCGAGACCGTAGTAAAAGCGCGTGCCGATATCCGACGACATACGGAAGCCGTTGATGTAGGCAACCTGATCACCCAGGAACTCGTGGTTCACACCGGCCTTCACATACGGCTGCCAGTAGCGCTGGCCGTTGCCGCCCTCGGTCGAGAACTTCTTGCCGAGCACAATACCGGCACGCCCGTTGAGCGAATCCATACCGTGCTGGTCAATTTCCATACCGTTGCTGGCACGGTAGTGGCCGCCCTTGAGCCAGAAGTACGAGAGCTGCAGCTGCGGCTCGGCAAACCAGTAGTCACGTCCTTCGTTGCTGTAGCGGAAGTTCATCTTGCGGCCGACTTCAATCGAGAGACCCAGACCGTAGGTCTTGTGGTTGTCATACACCGCGGTGCCGTCGAGCATCGTTGCATTGATCTTCTGACGGAAGCGGTCAATCGAGGCGACCAGATCCGAGTACCAGCCCTCCTCCTTGTCAACCCAGGTCGCATAGAGCACGCCGCCGACACTGCGGAGGTTGCCGTCGGCACGATCACCGATATCCTGAGTACCGCGACCGAAGCGGATCTGTCCGCCCACGATCCACATCGTATCCTCGTCCTCGTCGGCAATCGTGTCGTAGCCGATGCCGGCACCATAGACCTTCTGGCGGAACGTTGTGCCGCCCAGGCCTTCCAGATGCGACTTGTCAGCAAACGCACGACCCCAGAGGCCGGTGCGGGTGGCGTAACGGACTTCACCGAGTCGCTTGCGAAGGTCGGACTGGATGCCGTACCAGAGCGCATACTGGGCGGCAATGCCCGAGAGCGCAGCCTCCGCCTCACCGGTGGGAGAGAGCTCTTTCGTGCGCTGCAGATACCATTCCTGACCGCCGTTACGCTCGGAGGTCATCAGCTTGTAGGTGTAGGTACCAAGGTCAATCTTGTTGTCCGTACCGTTGGCGAGGTTAAACGCTGCAGGGTCAGCACCAACAGCCGCCTCAGCACGGGCAAGGTAGCTTGCGGTCTGCACTTCAACCGGCTCGACGCCGCTCGCCTTCACATGCAGGCCGTGAGTGCCCGAGAGCGACTCCGTCACGAGAACGCTGTCAGAGATATCCTTGTCGAGATCGGTGCGCAGGTAAAAGTTCCCGCTGCCCGAGAGCGTCTTCACTTCAAGCTCGGCCGGCGCATCAGTGGGCGCCATCCGGGCGGAGGCGGCGGCAAACGCCGGAGAGGCCTTCCAGCCGGCAGCTGTGTTACCTACGTAGACATGTGCACCGTTAATGTCGAGCGAGCTCACCGTGGCCACGTACCGGCCATCGTCTGCCTGCACAGGATCGTTTGAGGAAATCATCTCCCATGTGGTGCCCGCACCCATCGAAAGGTCGATTGCACCGGAAAACTCTTCAGCCGGATCACCGGCACTTCTCGTCCAGCCTCTGAAGGCTGCACCGTCAGCAAAGGCAACACTGATTTCGGCATCTGACGTTACAGCACCGATATCGCCGGTAATCCCGGTGGTGTCTGTCGAACTGATCACACCTTTGCCGTTTTCCGTCTCTGCATACATCGCATAGACCTGCGAGGTGCTTTGCGGAGCGGACACTGAAACGGAGGAGCCTTTCAGATTGACTGCACCGCTGCTGGTGTACACAGCAAGAACCATATCCGAGCTGTCTTTTGCGGCAGCGCTGATATCCGTGTTGGTAATTTCAGCGGTAGCCACCTCGCCGTCACTTGTCGCAACATCCCAGTTCTTGGCAAAAACGCCCCATGTGTAATCGCCGCCTTCGACCTTGAGACTTGAGCGGCTCTCTTCACTGCCGAATGCCACCTTACTGCCCGGCAAACCATCTTTATTGTCGAGCACCCGGATACCGGTAGCCAATCCGCCGCCGGAAGTCACGGTGATATCCCCGGAGGTCTTTGTGATGGCGCCGCCGGAGGTCGCCTCCAGACCCTTGGCGTGTCCCAGGCCTTCGCTTTGTGCAGTGACGCTGCCGCCGGCGAGCGAAACCGTCACATTTTCACCGGTTGCCTCCACACCAACGGCGGCACTGTCAGTAACCGCCTTTGCCGTGATATCAAGCGCACCGGTTGCGGCGAACGTGGAGGTTTTGAGAGCCCGCAGACCGGCTGCTGTTTTGTTTTCGTTTCCATGGGCAACAGCTTCAAGACTGCCGCCGCTCATGGTCATGTCAGCGTAGTTAATCTCAACAGCACGCGCATCAGTACCTTCCGCGCGGATGTTTACATTGCCGATTTCCACCGTTTTCCTGGGCCCACCACTTTCGCTGATCGTGCGCAGTCCGCGTGCATAACCGACCATGGTTGTGCCGGCGAGATCGGTTGCTGCCGCATCAATAGAGCCGTCCTTCATCTTGAAGGTCGAGTTGCCTTCGAGCAGCACACCGTAGGCGAGATTTCCGCTCCAGACGTTATCTGGAACATCCGACACTGTTCTGGCTACCAGTTCGGCGTTATTTAGCACCAGTGTGCCTTCACTAGCTCTCGCTGCAAAAGAGCGGAAATAGTTGGCACGGTTATCCGCCTGTGCTGTGGCCCTCACAGTGATCTTGTCACTGGTGACCACGATATGGCCCGGATAGTATTTACCATCCTGAGAGTTGTATTCACCGGCAGCGAGCCCTTGAGCTTCCGTCGAGGAGGATCGCTCAGTGGTTCGGGCATAGGTTTTAATGTCGGTGGTTCCGGTATTGATGGTACCGCCCAGTCTGGCGTGAACACCTGTGGTAACAGCAATTTTAGTGGAGTCCGACTGCAGATCAATCGTGCCGCCTTTAACGGTGAGTAAATCGTCCGAGTATGCGATCTGACCTGTAGAGGCTGCCAGCCCGCCACTCGCTGTAGCATATGCCGCCGCCGTGATATCCACTGTTCCGGCAGTCACTTCAAGTGCTCTGTTTTCTATGCTGTCAACTTCGATACCAATCGCTTTGCCGACTGTCTCACCTCTGGACTCCACCAGGAGTTTTTTGGCAAACGACACATCGTAGTGACCGGTCTCACCATCTTTGATAAAGGCGCCTCGAATATCTATCCCGGTGGCTGCAGACTCGCCCTGCTCACTGCGCGTGTTTTTCCCCGCCCAGTCCTTCACATCGTAGACTTCCTGCTTAATATCAAAAGTTACTTCGTCAGGCGAATAGCCGGGTTAAGCTAGTTAGAAATAATTCTGGCTAATTCTACCATCACCCCTTATTCT
>CAJJRX010000052.1 GCA_905194315.1 uncultured Sutterella sp.
CGGCACCCGCCACACCGACAATCACCGCCTCACGTGTGGTGAGCGAGCGGATCATCGCAAGCGACGCCCCCATCGCGCGCAGCACGGCGCGCTCGGCAGCGCGCTCCTGATACGCAAAGGAGAAGACGGTAAAGAGGATCGCCGTGGCGATGACCCAGAGCAGTGCCCCCATCGAAACCATGGCGCCCGTGAGCTGGCGGAATTTGCTCGCCGTATCGCTCATCAGTGCCGAGGCAAAAACGAAGTTGACGCCGCCCTTGAGCCCCACATTGTCGAGCACCCCGTCAGAGACCGTGAGCGGATCGACGCCGGGGCGTACCCGCACGAGCACGGCCGAGACCGACTGTTCAATCTCGCCGGTGCGGGCCGGATCGGCTTTTTCGGCGAGTTTTCTCGCGGCCGCAAGCGTCATGAACACCGAGCTGTCAAAGCCCATCCCGGAGGGCGAGAGCTGTCCGACGATTTTGAATTTTGTGTCATAGAACGTGAGCGAGGTGCCGATCTCGCCCACAATGTAGTTGCCGACAATAATCTCGTCGTCGGCAAGCGGATGCAAAAGCGCCTTCGTTAGCCAGGGCTTCACGACAAAGTCCGAGGCCCAGTCAAGCCCGATCAGCTGCACCTTGACGCTGCAGCACTGCGCGTCAAGCGAAGAGATGAAAAGCTGAGGGGTGACCGAGACCGCATCGGGCACTTTGCGTACCGCCTCTAGCACGCGCTCGTTCAGAAGAAAGGCGCTCGGCTCGGCGCGCAGCAGCACGTTTTCAATTTTCTTACCCTGGCCCTGCGGCACGACAAGAAGGTCTGCGCCGAGCCGCGCCGAGAGCGAACTCACCCCGGCCTGCCAGTTGGCCGCAAGCATGGCGCCGGTGAAAAGCAGCAGCGAGAAGACCGCCACGATGCCCACGAGCAGCAGGGTGCGCCCCGGGCGCCCCGAGAGATTTGCGGCCGCAAGCGCTGTTGGCGTGAGCGGCGCGGGTTTCATTGACCTTGCGTCATTATTTTCCATATTCTGTGTCACCTCCCCTGACACCGCGGCAGCCTGTCGAGGGCGGCAGGGCTGCCCGCCGCACAGCCGAGCGCCGCCCGGCATCCCGCACGTGACGGGACTCATCAGAGAGTCTAACATTCGCGGGGTGAAATATGGCTTAACGTCCGGCGCAGATAAGCGAAAAGGAGCGAGCCACCCCAAGCGCACGCTCCTTTCTGCCTGACCGGCCAGCCTTATTCTCTGCTCAGGCGCCAGCAATCGGCGGCTGCCACCACCGTCACAACAGCACCCCAGAGAATCAGCACTTTCGCGCTGACGGCATGACAGGCCATCATCGGGCTCTGGCAGGGACCGATCACGAACGTTGCGAGTGCAATCACACTCAACCCCAGAAGCGCGTTCATGATCTGTACGCCGAAGGCGCGATCCTGCCCGAACACGGTCAGAAGACACCCGGAAAACCCGATAACAGCACCCGTGAGCGCTTCAGCACGTACCATCCAGAAACAGGCCATGTGCCCTTCGCCGTGGCAGATCGGCAGCGCGAAAAGTGAGGCTGCGCTTAAACCGAGCCCCAGGGCAAGCATCACAAGCCCCGTTATGGTTGATCGTTTCTCTGACATCACTCACACCCCGACTTTTTCAATCCCCGTCACTAACATCCGACTACTTCGTCAGATTCCCTTCACCGCGGGCAGCCGCCTGGGCTGCCGCATCGATGGCCTTCTGGCGTTCAGCTTCATTGTTGCCCGTGCCATCGTATTTGTGCCCGTTATGAATCCAGCCCTGAATGCCGTCAGGCATCACGTAGACGTTTTCATAACCGAGCTTGATTGTCGCCTCCGAGATCTCCCAGCTCACGTTGCAGAGCCGGTTGACACAGTAGAAAATCAGGTACGAGTTTTTCTTGTCCTTCGGAAGCAGTTTCTTCCAGTCCTTCACATTAATGTGCACCGCGCCCGGCACGTGACTGATGTCATAGAGTTCACGCGGGTTGCAGTCATACACATAAAGTCCCTCGGCGCCGAGATTCTTCGCCACACGCGCGGTTGAGAGCGGCAGGGGCTGGCGCATCTGCGCCTGCTCACCCGCGGCGGCCGTCGCGGTGCTCTGCACCGTCGCTGCGTTTTTCACCGCCTCCGTGCCGGCCGCATTCGCGACGCCTGCGCACAGAAGGGCTGCAGCAGCAAGGGTAAGGGTTTTGGAAACAGCTGATTTCATCACGCACCTCCTCGTGTCCCGATTGTCCCGGAGCTGCCTGCCTGCCGCTCCTCTACGGAGCTTTGACTTGCGGGCGCATCCGGTCAGTTGTCTGTTGTATCAGTCAGTTGGCTTTCTCAGAAATCCCGGGCCTCTTGCGGTGAGGCTCAAGGTCTTTGAGAAAGAGAACTGCAGTTTGTGTGGTCAGTCCCGGCGGGGGTTTCCCCCGGGGGAAGAAACTTCCCCCTCCCCTCAGTGAGGAGAGGGGGAAGCGGTTGAGCTCAGGTCAGGTGAACCCCGTTAGGGATCCTGAATCCGTCAAAGATTACATCTTCTTGGGTTCGGGAGCCTTGGCGTTCAGGATAGCCATAGCTTCGTTGACATAGTTCACGCCTTCCGTAACGAGCGACTTCGCATACTTCGGACCGTGGACACCCCAGGAACCGTCAGCCTTGATCTTGGCGGCAATAGCGCGGGCCTGATCAGCATAAGTCTGGATCTGGACCTTGGTCGCATTGTCGAGCTTGGCGGTCTGCAGTTTGTCGGAGATCGTCAGCAGGTCAGCCGTGATCTTGGCGTAACCTTCCTTGACGGGCTGCTGCCATGCGACAACCTTGTTGTAGATAGTCTTCTGGTCCTTGAAGCGCATAGCTTCGGGGAACTTCGACTGAACAGGGCTGTGGCAGCCGAACGCATCCTGAACGTGCTTGTCAGGCCACGACGTACGACCGCAGGTCCACATCAGGTCAAGGTACGGACGGCCGTTATCCTTGGCAACATGCCAACCCTTCTTGTTGGAAGCGGTCGGGCTGCGGTCGGTCACGCCGTCAGGCGGATTGAGGGTCTTCTTTTCAGGATCGACAAGAATACGCCAGATGTGCGAGGCACGGACGTTGTCGAAGCCGCCCATATCCGGACGCTGGATCGAAGCGAAGTTTTCGCAGCTACCCATCTTCGGCATATGGCAGGAAGCGCACTGGTTGCGACTGTGCGTACCACCCTGAGCGAAGAACTCAGCAGCGGTGCTGTGGCAGTCCTGGCAGGTCTTCTTCATGTGAGGCACAGTGTAGTAAGACTTCCAGTCGTTCTTGGTGACTTCGTGAGGATCGTGGCAGGTCGTGCAGCGCATACCCTTCTGATAGTGCTTCGTGTACAGCATCTGGGAACCTTCGGTACCGCATGCCGGGCAGAAGCTCTTGAAGTAAACGTTGAACGGCTGAGTCGGATCCTTCTTGCGATCGTCCTGGTTGTACACGATACGCTGGTGGCAGCGTTCGCAGTCAGACGGCATACCTGCACCGCGGGCACCATAAAGGTGAGCGCCGGCGCCGTGGCATTCTTCGCAGCTCACACCCTTACTGACGGTGTGATCGCGCAGTTTCTGACCGTCACCCAGAGCCGCGAAGAGTTCCTTCTGGCTCTTGAAGTCGAACTTCCAGGTGTGGCAGATTTCGCAGTATGCGCTACCGGGCTGGAACATAGCCTGCGTACGGTTGGAAGCGCCGTAGGAGTTGGTACCCCAGACGTTGGAGGTCTGAGCACCGAAGTCTTCGAGTTTGGTCGGGAATGTCGGATCCCAGGCGTTAATCTTCTTGGCCATTTCAGGCGTCAGATATTCAGCCCAGCCGCGCGAGAACTGGTTCCCGCCGGCGACAATCTTACCAGTACCCTTAGACAGGTTGCCGCCCTCAATGTGGTACGTACCACGGACGAGCCATTTGTCGATGAAGCCGTATTTCGTACGCGGCGTACCGACCACCACATAGATATCTTCTTTTTCGATACCTTCAGGCAGCACGGAGGCCTTGGAGTTGTACAACGGTTTCTTCAGGTCGTTACCGACTTCTTCCATTTCTTCCGGGAAGCGGATGATCTTGGAGTGACGGGAACGTTCCCATTTTTCATACTGGATCGGGTGGCATTCGCCGCACTTCTTCGGACCGACGAAGTTGTTCGGGAGGTCAAGGAAGGATTCGTAGGGCAGACGGTACGTCAGAGCAGCCTTGCGGCCGGTGTCGTGATGGTACTTGTCGCCACCGCCGAATTCAACCCATTCTTCCGTACGGTCGGAAATCGTGAACTTACCCACGACGCGACCTTCCTTCGCATAAGTCTTGAAGTACGGATGATTGGCTTTGAGGTAGTCCCAGAAAGCCTTTTCTTGTTCCACATAGCCATCGAGCGTGCGCGGCAGGTCAATCGTCACCAAAGCGGAAGCTGGTGCGACGGCGAACAACGTACTGATGCAGGCGGCCAGAGACAGAAGCTTGGAATGCTTGGTCATAATTCGCTCCTTGTAGTCTCTTGTAAGACAGGGTTAATTGAAAAGTCTCCTTAGCACCGGATGACTTCGCTGAGGCTATTGACTGCCTCTCAGGGTGGAAAGCATCCGTCAGTTAGGGAGCCGAGGTCTTGCAGCAATCGGGTTTCTTGGGGAACCCGTTTACTACAGTGCTCACAATAGCGCTTAATGTTCTCTTAAGAAAGGGGAGAAAGGCCAGAGAACACCTTACTTTTGATCTAAACCAAAAGTTTGGGCGGAAATTTATTTTTTCCTCTCCTTTTTGAGTACCTCATTTCTATACAACATTAAAACGACTGTGGTACAGGCGTTTTAATCAGTAATGTGTTTTATTTCACCAAATAATAAACAAAAGTTCAGTATTTTTTATATACTTCTTTTTGGTTGTTTTTTAGTGCCTCGCGGAAAATTGCCATTATCAGAAACCCTCAATCACATTCACTTTTGACTATCAATCACATTCATTTTTGACCTCTCTATAAGTACTAGGCTTAAAAACACCCCCTTTTTCATCACTCCTGATTGAGTAAAGATAAATTTTCCTATCTCTCGCCTGTGTTTCTTTTTTCTTAACAGAGAGGGGAAATGCCGGCAAAACTGATAGTTGTTAAGTATTACTATTGATTCTCCAATAGCTTTAGCCTTTTCTCTTTCGAGGCGTTTTTTCACCCCGTTGAATCCGTGAAAACCCTAAGTCCCGAGCGAGATTGAGCGCACACCCGTCTTCTTTTTGTGTCAGTAAATCTGATGCGTTTTTTTTCTCTCTCCACCCTCCCCCGCCCCCGTCTCTCACGTTAAGCCTCGCGCTAAGGCGGATGCCTTAGCGGTGCTCACAAACGCGCTGAGCGCGGCTATAGTAGTAAACCTGAACTGAACATATGGAGGTGATATGTCGCTTGAGAGCTGCTTAAAGCATCTGGCCGCCTACGGCGCAGAGAGTCAGATCATCGAACTCGACCAGTCCTCGGCCACGGTGGAGCTTGCCGCTGAGGCGCTCGGCTGTCTGCCTGAGCACATCGCCAAGTCGCTTGCCTTTCTCGTGGGCGAGACGCCGGTTGTGGTGGTCGTGGCCGGAGACGCAAAGGTTGACAACAGCCGCTACAAAAAGACCTTTCACAAAAAGGCCAAAATGCTCTCCGCAGAGGAGACGCTCGAGAAAACCGGTCATCCGGTGGGCGGCGTCTGTCCGTTCGGCCTCAACGAAGGCGTGGAGCTTTACTTTGACTTGAGTCTGAAGCGCTTTGCCGGTGTAACGCTCTACCCGGCAGGCGGGAGCCGCAACAGCGCGGTGAAAACCACGCTCGACGAGATGCAGCGGCTCTGCGGCAATCCGCCGTGGGTCGACGTCTGCAAAGGCTGGCGGCCTGAGGAACGGGAAGCCGTAGCGATCGCGTAAACGCTAAGCGCGGGGGCCGCTCAGAAAAAACAGAATCGGATAGGGGAAGTGAGATTCCCCACTTGCCCCTTCCACACCACCCACCGT
>CAJJRX010000053.1 GCA_905194315.1 uncultured Sutterella sp.
ATGTTCACACTTATCGGTTCGTTGAATTCAAATTTTTTAAGATCAGCTCTTCGTATCGAAGAGAAAAAGCATTCTATAGAAGCTTTTTCGTTTTGTCAAGAGTGGTTAAAAAATTCTATGCTTGAGTATTTCATCACCCCTGATCCCCTGACGCATACCTTTGAAGTGGAACTCCATTTCAAGCCGCAGGCAGCTTTCACCACACTGCGAATGGCCAACTGGACGAGCGGCAGTTATATGATTCGTGACTATGCCGCCAATATCCACTCCGTAACGGCCAGCAGCGGACTGCCTGAGCAGCTCAACAAAAACAGCTGGCGTTTCGCCACCTCAGCCAACGGCGAGCCCCTTGTTGTGAAGTGGTCTGTATTTGCCTACAGTCCCCGGATACACGACGCCATCATCGACCGTGACTTCGGCTTTATCAATCCTCCTGCCGTCTTTCTCTTCCCGGATGACTATGACGGTGAGATCCGGCTTCATATTAATGAAGTGCCGGATTCCCCTTTTGAGGTGTATACCTCTCTTGATGCCGCTGCAGGTGGCATGACTTATACGGCAAAGAGTCAGGAGGAGTTTCTCGATACCCCTCTGACATTCTGTTCACCCGGCAAAGCACAGATTATCCGTTTTGATGCCTGCGGTATCGAACACACCATGGTGATTACCAATGCGCCGGCTCTCAATCTTGATCGTATCTCTGAGGATGTCCGCGCTATCTGTGAAACGGCGATCAACCAGTGGGGCAGCGCTCCCTTTGAACGGTATATGTTCCACCTGCAGGTCGGTGCCGGAATCTATAACGGTCTCGAGCACCAGAACTCGACAGTGCTTCAGAAAGACGTTGGAGACCTCCCGGGTATCCATGAAACGGATATGCCCAAAGACTATCCCGATTTCCTTCAGCTGGTTGCCCATGAGTATTTCCATGCCTGGATGGTCAAATTCCTGCGTCCGCAGTGCCTGCTGCCCTATCATCTGACCGGAACGGAAGTGCACACGGAAACACTCTGGGTCTTCGAAGGGTTTACCACCTACTACGAGCATCTTCTTGTACGCCGCGCCGGTCTTGTCTCTGATGATGACTGCGTTCGCGCCTTTGATGACACTTTCTCACGCATGCTGCTGCGTGACGGTTTTAAGGTGCAGGCTCTCAGCAGTGCCAGTTTCAATGCCTGGATCAACCTCTACAAGCAGACTGCCGACAGCTTCTATCACCAGATTTCCTACTACGGCAAAGGCGCAATGCTCGCGCTTATTCTTGACGTGCGTATCCGTGTTGAATCAGGAAACCTTGAAAGTCTTGATACCGCTCTGCGGCGCTGGTATGAAGGCGCCGTGGCCGGCACTGCGCCGAGAGGACTGGCCGAGTTCGGTCTGGGAGAGCTTTTCGAGCACCTGGGCTTCCCCGACCTCGGCGCAATGATCACCAACCTTTCCGCTGTTCAGCGCAACAGTCTCTGGGAGGGTCTCTGGCAGAGCAGCCTCAAGCAGCTCGGACTCGTGGAGGAGCCTCACATTGCCACAGCAGCCTACGATTACTGCGGCATCACACTCAAGAGCTCCCCCGCCGGCGGTTTCCCCGTGGTAAGCAGCTGCACCAAAGACGGCAGCGGTTTTGCCTGCGGACTTTATGCCGACGACGAAATTATTGCTGTTGACGGGATGCGGACTTCGCCGGCTCAGTTTGACCGGCAGATTCAGCAGCGCGCCGGACAGACCTGTTCAGTGCATGTGTTTCACCGGGGAGTACTCAGAGAGATTGAGCTGAGAATTCCGGAGACGCCTGAAATGCGACGCACCGAGCTCAAAGCCCGACTGACGCCTCTCGGACAGGCCTGGCTCAGCAACGAAGCGCTGGCTATAGCTGCCAGTTGACCTGCGCAAGGCCGACGCTCTCAAGCCAGGCGTTGGCCTTGCTGAAATGTCCGCAGCCGATAAATGGAACCGGAGGCCGGAGAGCAGACAGTGGTGAGGGGTGATTTGCCTCCAGCACAAGATGTCTGCCCTCGTCGATGAGCGAGCGCTTGCCCTGCGCATAATTTCCCCAAAGCATGAAAACACAGTGCGGCTGCGTTGCACTAACGCGCGCGATCAGAGCATCCGTCAGCGTCTGCCATCCCCAGCGACTGTGCGAGGCCGGTTTTCCGTCTTCGACAGTAAGCACGCTGTTGAGCAGCAGCACACCCTGACGCGCCCAGGGGACAAGAGAGTTCGCTTCGCTCATGCTGATGCCGAGATCTCTGGCAATCTCTTTTTTGATGTTTCTCAGAGAGGGCGGTGTTTTTTTCAGGGGAACAGAAAACGCCAGCCCCTCCGCCTGCCCCTCTCCGTGATAAGGATCCTGTCCGAGAATCACGACCCTGGTCTGAGCGAGCGGGGTGAGTTTCAGTGCGCGGAACACCTCGGGCGGGTAGACCTTCACCTTTTCCTGCTCCGCCTTCTCGAGCGAAGCGATAATCTGCCGCCCCAGCCCGGAGGTCAGAAACGGCTCAACGGTATCCGCCCAGTCAGAGGCTGCCGGCAGGGAAAGATCTATACCGCGGTTTTCAAACAGACTCTGCTCTATCACTTGGCCGCACTCAGGAAACGGTTTTCGAGCATATCAATACGCATACGATAGAGATTGATCTCGCAGGAGAGCTCCTCATTTTTCTGATCGGTTCTGTCACCCTCATTGAGGCGCTCCATCACAGAGCATTCCCGCTCAACATAACTCTCAAAAGCCTGATTCGATTTCAGGTGAAGATCTGTCGTGCCGCGGGAGTTCTTTTTCTTGTCAAAAGCCTTGGCAAGCAGAAACACGCGTTCTGTCACATCTTTATATTCTTTTTTGATGAAATCATGTTCCTGGTTGAGGCACCGGGTAAGCTTCTCCGGAGAGTTCTGAGCCTGCTTGTAGCAGGTGGCAAGACTCTGCTCCGTGGCATCAGCGGCATAGGCAGTACCGGTCAGCCCCGCACAGAGCAGGACGCCGGCTGTTGCGCACAGCAAAATTTTCTTCACGTTATATATCCTTTCAAAATTGTCCCTGTACAACGAGGTCACAGACTTTCTTTGCACTTGTATAGGTTTTCGGGAATCCCGCTTCGCGTGCCCAGTCAATAATCGGCATCCCTTCGTTGTACCCGGTTTCCACGAGCGCCACCCTGACACCGGCGGCACGCGCCGCGAGGGCGTCATTTCTCGAGTCCCCCACCATCACTGTTTCCAGTCTGTCCACACCGAGATCCTTCATTGCTTTGATCAGCATATCCGGATCCGGTTTGTTCTTCGGACAGTCATCACCGCAGACCACTGTATCAAACAGACCGGAGATACCCCGGGTCTGCAGAAACTCGACAGTAAGCTCATGCCACTTGTTGGTCACCAGTCCAACTTTAATACCGGCATTGCGAAGCGATTCAATACCTTCGAGCACTCCGGGAAAGAATTCCGTATAGCTGCCGTTGGTCTCAGCCCAGTGATCAACCAATCGCGATAGAAGCGCCTGATGCGTAATCACATCGTCACCGATTTCCAGATGATTTCGCAGGCGCTCCACCAGAACCGAGACACCGCGCCCGATCATGTCGCGCACAGCCTCTTTTGAGGGCGCCGGTCTGCCCAGATCCTCCATACAGCGGCGCACCCCTTCATAGAGCTCCGGCAGTGAATCAACCAGAGTACCATCAAGATCGAAAAGAACAGCTTTTATCGCAAAAGACATGCGGTCAGTCTCCTATCGCAGCCACAGCGCTGCGCATTTGTTCAATAACCTCAGCGTAGCCGCAACCGCAACGCTGTCCGAAAATAGCAGAACCCGCAACAAAGGTATCAGCACCGGCCTGTGCCACTTTTGCAATGTTGCTCGCCTTGATGCCACCGTCCACCTCAAGGGCGATATGGCGACCGGTTTCCTGTTCATAACGGTCGAGCTTTTCCTTCACTGCAGCAATCTTTTCCAGTGAGGACTCAATGAAACTCTGCCCGCCGAAGCCCGGGTTCACGCTCATGATGAGCACGAGATCGAGACGATCGAGTTCATAGTCAAGGTAGCTGATCGGTGTGGCGGGATTAAAAACAAGGCCCGCTTTCATCTTGAAGTTGCGGATCAGCTGAAGCGTACGGTCCACATGACGGGAAGCCTCACAGTGGAAAGTCACGATATCCGCCCCGGCTTCAGCAAAAGCCGGAATGATCCCGTCCACCGGTTCAACCATCAGGTGAACATCAATGGGTTTGCGCGAATACGGGCGGATGGCCTTCAGCACGCCCGGTCCGATCGTCAGATTGGGAACATAGTGGTTATCCATCACGTCGAAGTGAATCCAGTCTGCCCCGGCGGCTATCACGTCAGTCACTTCCTGACCGAGGTTGGCAAAATCCGCCGACAGAATGGACGGGGCGATGGTACAGGTACGCATAATGAAATTTCCTTCAACACGGAGTGTGCAATAAATCTGCCCAATATTGTATTGGGTTCGCGCCAGACACGAAATCACCAGACGCTTTCTTTCTTTGCCGATTGTGCGTTTTGCTCACATTGACGCAACGTGCAATGCTCTACAATAACTTTTCAAAATCACTACGAGTGGAGAAATTTTAATGTTGCGTTACGCCGCCAAGCTGCGCCTGCCCCTGGCTCTGTTAAGCGCCCTTATTCTCAGTGCCTGTACTACAGTACCCGAAGAGCAGCCTCAACCGGAAAAACCGGAGTCCACTACCCCCGCCACTCGCGCCAGCGTCCATTTCGCACAGGCACTCTGGCAGCAGCTTCCGGCTGCCGAGCCCGGAAGCTGGTCCCGCGCATTGACAGCACTCAGACAGTCCTGCAGCGCAATGCAAAACCAGCCGGGCTGGAGTGAGGTGTGCCGGAGAGCGGACGTCACCGGTCCCGGCGAGGCTGAAAATTTCTTCCGCAGTGCCTTCACACCATGGCGTGTGGAAGCCCTCAGCAACGGTACCCGTCAGAGTACCGGTCTGATGACCGGTTACTACGAACCGCTACTGCGCGGCTCCAGGACGCGTCAGGGTGCCTACCAGTATCCGCTCTATGGTGTTCCTGATGATCTGATTGTTGTGGACATGGCCGGTCTTTATCCTCAGCTGCGCGGTTTGCGTTTGCGCGGCAAGCTGCAGGGCCGCACGCTTGTGCCGTATGACACCCGGGCACAGATCGACAAGCGGACTGATCTGAACCGTAAAGCCATTGTGTGGGTGGATGATGAAATCGCCGCCTTCTTTCTGCAGATTCAGGGATCCGGTCGGGTAAAGCTGCCTGACGGCTCCATGCTCAGACTCGGCTATGCCGACCAGAACGGCCATCAGTACCAGAGTATCGGCAATGTGCTTATCCGTAACGGTGAGCTCAAGGCAAGTGAAGCCTCAATGCAGGGAATTCAGGCCTGGGCCAGACGGAATCCCTCCAAGGTGAAGGCTCTGCTGGCAAAAAATCCCAGCTACGTCTTTTTCCAGGAGCGCCCCGGTGATACGGAGCTCGGACCTCAGGGGGCACAGGGTACACCTCTAACACCGCAGGCCAGTGTTGCGGTGGACCGTTCCTACTGGAAGCTTGGCACAGTGTTTTATGTCAGCGCCAGTCAGTCCTCCCCCGCACTGAACTTCTCCCGTGCTGTTGTCGCTCAGGACACCGGCGGGGCTATTCGCGGCCCTATCCGCTTTGACTTTTTCTGGGGCTTCGGTGACGAAGCAGGCCGTCAGGCCGGTCGTCAGAAGAGTCAGGCCGGTGCCTGGGTACTGGTTCCGTCCGGTGTATCACCACAGACACTGCTGAGCCATTAAGAAAAAAGCGATTTCAGTACACAGTCTGAAATCGCTTTTTTTGTGTGCTCGGCATGAGCATGTGTTAACGGGTGAAAGTCCCGAGA
>CAJJRX010000054.1 GCA_905194315.1 uncultured Sutterella sp.
TGGTATGGTCATACTTTTTCTCCAAGAGGTGTCCAAGATTTCCATACCAGTTCATAAATGAATAAATAAAAACGCTGCCCGATAAGCGTCTGGCAGCGTCCACACGAAAAGGGTTCTCTACCCTGATTGCACTGCGTGCCGGTTATGCCCGCAGTGAGAGAGCATCAGCTCGAAAGGCCGACTTTCCGATGGACGCAACGAGGTGACAACAACAGCAACACATCGTGTTAGCCATGAAGCCATCGAAAGCCATCATAAAAAGCTCCTTTCAGCGTGATAATGAGTGAAAAATTACCTGAGTAAATTACTCTGGAATTGCAACTCAAACGAGTGTAGCATAAAAAATCTGAACGGTTGAAAAGAAATTTTTCTGCACCGGTGCGGATGCGGATACCTAGTTCTTTCTTTTTTCAGAGGATTCCGTGCACACGCTGAATCAAATAAACACTCAAATTACAAATGGTTGTATATCCGCCTGTTCCGAAGATCAGCATTTGTAAAGTTGACAAAATCAGTCGGATTAATTAAAAAGACTATCACGCAAAAACGGTATGTTCTATCGCCTGACCTCAGGAAGCGGTGTGATGGGGGCGGCGTAACGAAAACGAACAAGTCTGAAGTGCGCAGAAATGCACTTTCAGCGGGTGCGTGATAGGATTAACTGCGGACACGCAGGTCGTGTCACCCTTCTCTGCTTCAACGCTTTTGGATATTCTGCCCATGAGTTTCTCCAGTGCTTTCCGTCGTCTGATTTGCGCAGTGTGTTTTGGCGCATTGTTTCCGGCTCTTGCGCTGGCGCACGGACAGCGGCAGGAGGATTTCTACAGACTCGGTCGCGCGACCGGTTATGTCCTGGCTCAGGATTATGTCGTGGGACAGATTGCAGAAAAATATCCGGAGCTCTCCACGTCTGTTGCGCAGTTCAATGACGCCTTCAACAAACGCTTTCCGGCTGTGCGTGAGAAACTCGAGCAGCATGTAATGGGATTCGGACTCACCAGAGAGCAGTTTCAGGGCATCAAGGATAATATGCTCGCCGGCAGCCGCAGTGAGCTCAATGCGCTGGTGAAAAACCGGGAGGATGCCAAACGGCTGCTGCTCGGATACACCATGCGTATCTATATGCCGGATGCCGAGGAGCGTGAGGTGGTTCTTACGCTCAATGATGTGGTGTTTGATGAACAGCCCGAACGTGAATTTGATGTTGACAGTGTGGCATACAGCTCCCAGTCACTGCCGAATTCAAAAGGGGTGGATATCCGTCTGCGTGTTCCCGCCTCCTGGGAGCACAAACCCGGGAACGGCTCTCTGATTCTTGACAGCTGGCACAAGATTGACGGACACGCAAGAATTTCGCTGATTCTGATGCGGGTGCCTGTGAAAATGAAGTCCGGCCAGTGGGGTGATCAGGAACTCAAGCGTCTGATCGCAGACCCGGCAATCCTCTCCGAGCTTGTCGGCGGTCAGGAACTGGTCGAGGCAAGTGCGGATCTGACCGAGTACGGCGGCAGAAAAGCCATTCGCTATACCATGAAGGAGGTTCAGACGATTCAGGGCGTCAGACTGTATCTCTCGAGCGTGAAAATGATCACCGGTGAGGGAGACAACGTGGTGGTGGCTGACTTTCATGTGGTGGCCACAGAGCAGCCTCTTGCTGAAAAAATGCAGGCCCGATACGCAGAACTCAAAAAGAGAATTTTCGACTCGGTGCAGATTTTCCCCCTCGAGACTGGCGAGAGCAGCGAGTCCCAGGCAGTGGCTGCGCCTTCAAAGCCCTGAGCTGTTTGAGCGGAAGCTGATTATGCAGTTTGAAGAACTGGAAAATTTCGTGCAGACCCTCCCGGGCGCCTATGTGCACTACCCGTTTGATCAGAAAGACAGGTACTACCGGGATGTGGCCGTCTTTTATGTCGGCAAGAAGTGGTTCGGGATGGTGAACCGGGAGCTGATGGATTACATCAATGTCAAATGCGACCCGGAGCGCATACCTCAGCTCATTGAAGCCTACAGCGCGGTGCGCCCCGCCTATCACATGAACAAAAAACACTGGATGAGTGTGTTTTTTGACGATGACATGCCTGACGGGGAAATCTTTGAGCATCTCCGGCACTCCTATGACCTTGTCTACGCAAGACTGACACGTCGTGAGCGTGAGGAGCTCGACTTTATGAGTGAGTTCAAGCAAGACTGAGATCGTGTGCGCGCAGGCCGAAATGTGCCCCTGCGAGGGTGTCCATTCCTGAGGAAAACCCCTGCTCACTGAGCCAGGCAAAACCCCGTTGAGGGTTGCTCATTGCTACGTGCAGGCATTCGACAAACCGGCCATGGCAGGCGTGATAGAGGAAATTCCTGCTGATGTCGGTGGTGCCGCCTGCCTGCTCTTTTATGGCACTGCAGAGCGCGGCAAGCCGCGTGTCGGCGGTAATATGCCATGCCCAGAGCCAGCCGCAGATGAAATCATCCCCGCTTGGCGTCAGACCCGGCCCGAGGCCGAGCAGACCGATGGTGGCGATGGCAATATCCCCTCTGTGTATGTCGGCAAAGCGCTCATCCTGCCAGGACTGCAGGGTGAGAAGCGGTACGCCGACGCGCTCGTGCGCGCCCGCCTCATCCTCCCAGCGATAGGTCAGGTGCTCGTTCGTGTGAATACTCACAAACCGTGAGAGCGCCTCTTTGAGAGGACCGGTGTCTGTAACGCTCTCGTGCACATCGAGATCCATCTCGGGGGCATTCCCGAGGTTAATCACCAGAGCGGTTTTTCCGCCTTTGATCGCTATCCCCTCCCCCCAGAAAAGCACCTTGTCAGTGACACTCACCTCCGGGAACGCATCGGTATCGATTTTCGCCCCTGCTGGAATCAGCGGTTTGTCACGGGTGACCAGCGAAAGAATATGGCCACGCTCGTCGATCAGATTAATGGCGTGCTCAAACGCGCTGTGCACATGCAGCGTCTGAGGGCGGCCGAGAGCGGATTGAGAGAGTGCGTTGAGTAGCATGATCGCGATGGCTCAGAAATGGTGAACAGTACTGATTGTATAGGAAAGTGGTTCAGCGTCTGGTGCAGGCACGTCAAATCCCGATCAATGGAAACATCTGCGGCGGATTGAAAAGAGGTTAACACGTGTTTACTCTAACTGGACTAGAGGGCGCTAATACTGGTACTAACACTTAATTCCCTTGTAGGTCAGCCGTTAGAGGGTGATAATTTGTGTTATCGCACCTGAAAGTGCACCGACTTATCTCGACGATCTCCAGGGAGGGATGACTATGAAATTTCGTTTGACAGCAGCTGTTGCCGCGCTCGCCGGTATTGGTATGGCTGCCGGAGTCTATGCAGCACAGCCTCATAACGGCACCTATAAGGGTGTCGCAGACGGCCGCAACGGTCCGATCGAGGTGTCGGTGACCTTTAAAGGCGGAAAGATCCATGCCGTGAAGGTGCTCAAACATGCCGAAACAGCCGGTATCTCAGATGTGGCTATCAAGGAGTTTCCGGCTCGCATCGTCAAGGGCAACTCCACAGCGGTTGACGGCATCAGCGGAGCCAGTCTCACGAGTAACGGCATTCGTATGGCCGTCACCGACGCCATTAAGAAGGCGGGTGGCGATCCGTACACGTTTGCCACCCTGCCGGTGATGGAATTCAGTCGCGGTGAAGCCAATGTGATGGATACGGATGTGGTGGTGATCGGCGCCGGCGGCGCCGGTATGTCTGCTGCCGTGCGTGCGGCCTCGCAGGGCGTGAAGGTGCTGCTGGTGGAGAAAATGCCGATGATCGGCGGCGCAACCATGCTCAATGCCGGCACTCTGATTGCAACCGGTTCGCGCTATCAGCGTGAGGTGATGAAGGAGACCAAGGACAGCCCTGAGCTTGCCGAGTCCGACATCATGCGTATCGGCAAGAACCGCAATGATCCGGTGCTGGTGAAAATGGTTGCGCACAAGGTGGGCGGCGTTGTCGACTGGTTGATTGACGATATGAAGATTCCCTACGGCCCGGCTGCCACACAGTATCCGGACCACTCGGCCAACCGCCAGCTCGGGGTTCAGGGGCGCAGCGTTAACTTCCTCAACCTGATGAACAGGAAGTTTGCCGACTACGGCGGAAAACTGCTGCTTGGCACCAGAGCTGACCGCTTCCTCACCGATGCCAGCGGCAAGGTGATCGGAGTGAGAGCCTTTGATGAGAAAGGAAATTCCTACGAAATCAAGAGCAAAGCCACCATTCTTGCGAGTGGCGGATTCGGTGCGGAAAAGAAACTGCTTCCGCGCGAGATGCGCAACTACGTCTTCTACGGTCTGGACAGTGAGACCGGCGACGGCCTGCGTATGGGCACGGCCATCGGTGCCGATGTCATCAACATGGATCTGGTGAAGAAGTATCCCCAGGGTGTTGAAACCACCCCGGGTCACGGTCTTGCGGCCACTGCCTCCTCGACCGACACGATCAAGAAGTCTGGCGCCATTTATGTCAACAAGGACGGCAAGCGCTTTGTCAACGAACGTGAAGGCCTTGGTGTGCTCACCGATGCCACGATCGCCCAGCCCGATCATATCGCGTATATCGTGATGGATCAGGCCGCCTGGAAGGTCTACGTGGACAAGTCCCTTGAAGACAAGCTGGTGCCCAATGCTCAGACGCTCGACACCTGGACGAAGATCACCAATGAAGGTGTGCCGGTGATGGCCGTCTCTGATGATCTGGCTGCAGCGGCCAAGCAGATGGGCATTAATGCCGAGAATCTGGCAAAGACTGTGCAGGACTGGAACAAAATGGCGACAGCCGGCAAGGATGAAGCCTTTAACCGTCCTGTGACGGGTACGCTCGGTGCCGGCCCCTACCACATTGTTGAGCAGAAGGTTCGCTATCAGACTACGCTTGGTGGTCTGAAAGCCAATGAAAACCTGTCGATTCTCGACAAAAACGGCAAGCCTATTCCGGCGCTCTACGGAGCCGGCTGTGTGGTGGGCGGCGCTAACGGTGCCGACTCGATGACTGCGATGATGAACTCCTGGGCAATTGTCTCGGGTGTTGTTGCCGCTGACAGCGCGGTGAAATTCGTCAAGAGGAGGTGCGGACTTTTTTTTGGACCAATTTTGCATATCCTACCGTTTTCCGCTAGTTTATGCTCGCTG
>CAJJRX010000055.1 GCA_905194315.1 uncultured Sutterella sp.
GAACCTGCCGTCCCGCATCCGGGCGATGGGGGTGATGGTGTTGTGGGGTTCGCCGGCAGTCTCGCCGATGTGGTGGGACTCCCCGGGCTCACGCCTGGCTTTGCCGTGTGGTCGGGCGTGGCAGCAGTCGTCATGCTCGTGAGCGTGGCCACGCCTCTTGTGGCGAGCCGCGTGATTCTGTGGCGTAACGCCCGGCGTGACATCACAGCGATGATTCAGGAGGGCTAGAGCGATGAGTGAAATGACAAAAGAAATCGCGCCGGTGCTCGAAGCGGTCAACGTCGGGAAAAAGTTTGCCGCGGGCGACACGAAAGTCTGGCCCGTGCGGCGCGTCAACCTCGCGCTCTACCCGGGTGAGCTCACCACGCTGCGGGGGCGCTCGGGGAGCGGCAAATCCACGCTCATCAGTACGCTCATCGGCCTGTGGCGCGCCGACGAAGGCGAAGTGCGGATTATGGGCGAGACGGTCAATGGCGCCGACGATGCCGCGGCGGCAGCGCTTCGCAACCGCGCTGTCGGGTATGTGCCACAGAATGCGGCGCTCGTGCCCACGCTCTCGGTTATTGACAACGTGCGTCTGCCCTGGTATCTCTCCCCGAGAGGAGAGGAGCCCGAGGGGCGCGCGATGGCGCTCCTTGACGCGGTGGGGCTTGCGGCGCTTGCGCACTCGCGCCCGGCAAGGCTGAGCGGCGGCGAGCGGCGGCGTGTGGCGCTGGTGCGCGCGCTGATGACCTCGCCCGCGATTGTGCTCGCTGACGAGCCCACGGCGAGCCTTGATGAGGAAAGTGCGCTCACGGTCGTCGGGCTTCTGCGCGAGGCGGCCGACCGGGGCGCGGCGGTTTTAAGTGTGACTCACGATGCCGTGGGGCTCGGGATGAGTCACAGAATCTTTCAGATGGCCGGCGGTACGCTCAGTCCCCTTGAGGGGCTGCCCGCCGGAGAATTTCAATGATCACAGTGAGGAGAAACTGTTATGAAACGTCGTGACATGCTCAAGGCCGGCCTTGTGGCCGGTGCAGCTCTTTCCACCTCGGGCCGGCTTCTTGCCAAGGCCTACAACTGGGAGGATCCGTTTCCCGTGAAGGGCAAGGTGACCGTGGCCGAGTTCGGCGCCAAGTGGTGCGCGGGCTGCCCGGAGATGGAGGTGATTTTCAATAAGGTCAAGGACTACTACGGTGACCGTGTGGCCATGGTCTATGTGGACATGGACAAGTATCAGGGCATTGAGGAGAAGTACCTCATTGACCGTATGCCCTCGCAGCGCTTCTTTGACGTGCACGGCGAGCCGATCTGGCACCACAACGGGCCGCTCTCGGAGGAGGAGCTCAAAGAGCGTATCGAGATTCTGCTCAAGCACGCCGAAGAGGACCGTAAGGCGGGCAAGCTCTGATAAAAGGAATACCGGACGTTTCTGTTACAGTGCCTGACTTTGCACTCCGGCGCAAGTGAGGCAAAATAGAAGCATTAACGTTCAGTGCCTGCCGCCCGGCGGGCGGCTCAGAAGGGAGAAAAAATGCAAAACTCACCGCGTATCGGTTTTATCGGTTTCGGCAATATGGCACGCGCCATGGCAGAGGGCTGGATTCGTGCCGGGGCAGTGGACCCGGCGTCGGTTTATGTCTGCGCCCGCCACTTTGAGGCGCTCGAGAAACGCGCTGCTGCGCTGGGCGTACAGGCGCTCACGAGTGCCGCGGAGGTTGTGCGCGCTGCCGACTGGATTATCGTTGCTGTCAAACCCTATCTCGTCGCGGAGGTGCTCGGTGCACTCGGCGAGGCTCTTACCGGCAAACGCGTCGTGAGCGTGGCGGTGGGGATTCATTTCGAGGCGCTCGATGAGATGCTGCCGCGCGGTGTGCGGCACGTCTCGATTCTCCCCAACACGCCGGTGGCGGTGGGCAAAGGCGTCATTCTCACGGAGATCACCCCGGCGGGACTCGACAAAGCGAGGGCTGAAAATGCCTTTTCTCCCGATGATCTGGCCGCCTTTGATGCGCTTTTCGCCTCGCTCGGTCGTGTGGTGAGAGTGGTGACCGAGAAAATGGGCGTGGCCGGGATCATTTCCGGCTGCGGCCCCGCCTTTGCCGCCCAGATGATGGAGGCGCTCTCGGACGCCGCTGTCAAACACGGCATCCCGCGTGCGCAGTCCTATGAGCTCATCTCGCAGATGCTGCTCGGCACGGCGGCGCTGCAGCTTGCCACCGGCACGCATCCGGCCGTGATGAAGGACGCGGTGACAAGCCCTGGCGGCACAACCATTACGGGCTGCACGACGCTTGAGCGAAAAGGCATGAGAAGTGCCTTTATTGAGGCGGTGGACGCCATTGTCGAGCGTATCAGCAAATAAGGAGAAGGAGAAAATGCGAACTCTGCAGATGGGGGTGATGCTGCTCGCGGCGGTGCTTGCGGGCTGCGCCACGGAAAACCCCACCTATCCGGAGCCCAAAATGACTGACGATGTGCGTCAGGTGATGGCGATGAAGGATGCCGGTCGCGGCACGCCCGAGACCGCCACGCTCGAAGGGCTCTTTAAAACCTACACGGGCTGTATGCCCAGCGGGCGCGTCTGGGAGGAGATGGAGCCCGGGGTGATATTCTTTACCTGCCGCGCGCCGGCGGGCGGTATGGTGCAGTTTATCTGGAAGGCTAAAGGGGAGGCTGAAAAGCGCCACTTTGTGCTCAACGAGGTGGTCATCACCAATATGGCCGACCAGGAGTGGAGTGCACTTAACTACCGCGGCAAAGAGGCCGAGGCGATGCTCGAGCGCGTGCGGCGTAACGAGCCGGTGTCAAAGTAGTGCCCACACTCAGGCAAAAGGGGAGGCGATGAGCCTTCCCCTTTTTTTGACCTCTCCTACCAGGCCTCTTCGAAAATGAGCATCAGCGTATCGAGCCCGGTGTGCGTGATGCGCGCCTTGGCGGCGGCCTTCGCGGGGGCCTTGGCGTGGTAGGCGACACTGAAGCCGCAGGCGGCGAGCATTTCCACGTCATTGGCGCCGTCACCCACCGAGATCGTCATCGAGAGCTGCACGTGGTTGAGCTGCGCGAGCACTTCGAGTGCGCGGCGCTTGCCGTCGGCGTCCATGATTTTCCCGCCGCCCGGGCCCGCCACCTCGCCCGTGAGCGTACCGTAGCGGTCGTACACGAGCTCGTTGGAGATACAGTAGTCCATGCCGAGCCACTCGGCCACGCGAGAAGTGAATTCCGGAAAGCCGCCGGAGATGATGGCCGTTTTAATGCCGTGGGCCTGACAGAAGTCCATGAGGATCTTGGCGCCAGGCTGCAGCTCGATGGCGCGCACGGCCTCTTCGATCGGCGTCACGGAAAGACCGCGCAGCGCGGCAACGCGCATCTTGAGGCTCTTGACAAAGGAGACTTCGCCCTTCATCGCGCGTGCGGTCTCTTCGACCATATCATCCAGGCGGTTCCCAAAACGCGCCATATCGTCGATGCATTCGTTGACCACCAGCGTCCCGTCCATGTCAAAGGCAATGAGCCCGACCTCGGCCGTGGAGAGGCCCGCGGGCACGAGCAGGACGTCGAGCCTGGCGGTGTCGTTCATCTCGATGGCGCGCTCGGCCATCGTGCGGTAGTGCGCGGCGGCAATACCGCTCAGGCGCACAGCGCCCGGACGGCGCCGCACCTGCTGCGGTGTGAGTTCACCGGTGAGTGAATCAATTACCTTGTCATTGAGCCCCGGGCCCGTAAGAATGCAGTCAAACATGCGTGTGCCAGTATAGAGTCGTCAGAAGTAAAAAAAAGAGGTGCCGGGTGAGGCCCGGCGCTAAGAATTATCTTACCGCATCCGTCTAAGTGCTGAGCACGGATGGCTCTGAATGCGTAGTTTCTGGCGCCGGAAATCCGACTTGCGGCGGATTCGGAGGACGTGAGCCCGACACTATAATAAAGAGGAAACGCTACAAAAGACACAGAGGGCAGGAGCTTCGGGCCCGCCGCCCTCAGGAGACAGAGAGGACACGTATGACCCGCAAAGATACAAGTGCCGGTGAAGGCGTGCGCGTGGATGCACAGACCTTTACCGTTGAGCAGCAGAAACTCTTTACCCGCGGCTGGGAAGCGGCGGGCGGTTTTATGGGGGACGCGACCAGAGAGTCGCCGCTTTTTGCCCCCTGGAGCCGCGATGAGTGCATCACCGTCACCGGTGAGGACCCGGAGGCCTGGGGCAGGGCATACTGGAACGAGCGTAAAGAGGAGCTGGCCACCGCAGCGCTTCTTGAGGCGTTTGATTCGCCCCGCGGCTCCGTGGCCGAATGCCTTGCGGGCTCGATGGTGATGAAGGCGCGCCCGGCGCAGGTGATTTTCGGTACCGAACACCGGACGGTGACACCGGCCTTTGAGGCGGAGGTGCTCCTTGAGCCGCTTAAGGTCTTTGCGCACGGCGTCTTTTCTGCGGCGCCGGGCGAAGCCGAAGCGCTCGCGGATTTTGCCGCCGCAGCCGGTATTCACCCCGAGCGCGCCATGCTCTATGTGTTCACCGACGGCTCCTGCCTGCTGCGTGAGGACGACAGCTACTGGGTGCTCACTGCCGAGGAAGGCGCTGCGCTGCAGAAGGCGTTCGGCGCACAGGCGTAAAGCCGGCTGTCAGGTTTTTCTGAGGGCTTCGCTGCCGCAGCGGCAGCGAAGCTTTTTTCGTGAAACTTCAACGTAGCGGCTTTCTCCCGCCGCTCACTATTCTCTATTCTCCACTCGCCATTTGCCGTCTTCACGCGGAGGGCGCTCTGCCCGGTGCGTTTCACCTCTGCGAGAGGTGATTTCAACTCGCCTCTATCATTTTTACTGCTCTGATAGAAATATAGTATCAGAAGATTTTTCCGTCATTTTTCCCGAAAAAGTGTACCGCAGCAGATCCCTCACAAGGCTCTTTACTGACGCTGCCGGACGGGAGAGATTTAAATAAACGGTATCATTTTAAAATAACTTAAGCTAAATAAAATTTTATAGAAGACAAATACGAAAAGTTTTTAGTTTATTTTGTTTTTCACTCTCTCAGAAACTGTTTTAGAGTCTTCATGCATGTTTGTGGTAACAGCTGAGAAGATACTGCTTTCTTAAATG
>CAJJRX010000056.1 GCA_905194315.1 uncultured Sutterella sp.
TACGGTGGGTGGTGTGGAAGGGGCAAGTGGGGAATCTCACTTCCCCTATCCGATTCAGGCTCGGTTTACATCAGAAAGTACGTGATGGCTGTCGAGGTGATGTACCCCAGCAGACACGGAATGGCAGTGCGCTTGACAACGGCCATCGGACTCACACCGGCAAAACCCGCGACAATAATCACCACACCGGCCACGGGTGAAATCGGGCGGATGGTTTCAGAGGCGATCTGCATCATCATGGAGAGTTCAACGGGCGAGGCGTTAAAGCTCTGCGCAATGGTGGGCGCGAGCGGCACCAGCGAGGTGAAGGAGGCAACACCGGAGCCGGTGAGCAGCGTAACAAGACCGATCACAGCCGACATGATAAGTCCGGTGCCGCCCAGGCCGAGACCGGCATTCTTGGCGAAATTCACCAGCAGATCGACGAGCCCGGTATTCTGCAGGCCTTTGGCAAAAAGAGCGGCCACGAAAATCAGGCCCACCACGCTCGTGAGCATGTTCCCCATACCTTTGAGCATGGCGGCAGCGTCTTTGAAGACGGCAGCGGTATCGCGGCGCGTCGCCCAGTCAACGAGCAGTGCTACCACCCAGCCCATGAACATGGCGGTTGCCACATCGAGCACAATCGTTTTGTAGACAAGCTTGTTGAAGATAAAGAGCAGAATGAGCGGTACGAGCGGCAGGATCGCGTAGTAGGCGGGCGTGTTTTTTGATTTCGCACCGGCTTCAATTTTCGAGAGATCCGTTTCGACCCAGCGGCCGGCCTCACGGTCACGTCTGTCCATGTACTTCTGCACAAAGAAGTGAGCAACCATAATCACCAGCGCACTCGGCACACAGGCAAGGAGCTGGTAGCCGAGCAGGTATTCCATCGGGTCGGCGCCGGCGGTTTTGGCGGCAAGCACGGCGATTGCGCTCGAAGGCGCATAGCTGAAGGCGAGTGTGGAGCCGAGCACGGCAGCGGCGGCCACGCCGGAAATCCCGAGACTGATGAGCACCGGATAGACGGACACGGCAAGCAGAAGCGCCAGCCCGGCAGCCGAAGTGACCACCAGACCGAGCAGGTGGCCGAGGATAAAGACGCCGGCGAGCACCACATAAGGCATGGCGAGTTTTTTAAGCGGATGCAGGCAGATCGACACCAGACGGTCCGAGGCGCCCACCGCTTCCATGTAGGCGGCAAAACCGCCGGCCACCAGAATGATAAAGCCGGTGGCGGCAATCTGCGAGCGGCTCACCACACGCAGCAGCTCGAACACGTCAAAGCCGATAAAACCGGTGGACGGGGCGTTTTTCGGCAGGATCGCATCCATGCCGAATACGACGACCAGTGCGTTGAGCGCAAGCCCCGAGAGCAGAAGAACGATATTAACGTTGTAGTTTTTGTAAATTCCGTAGCCGGTCAGAATCACCACTGCGATGGCGATAACTGGCAGAAAACTGGTCATGGTCAACTCCTGAGGGATCTGTTCAGGGCGCCGGTGGGTCAGACGCCTGAACGCAGAAATGATGTCCACCAGAATCCGGTCTGGTGTTTCAGTTGATGAGTTTCCACGATTTCCGGAAAAATGCCCAGATCAGGACTGACCAAAGAATTTTGACAAAAAACGCAAACTCCTGTTCAGCGTTCGGGCCGGTGGTCGACCTTCCGGCCGAGATACGGTTCGAGTGCAGCAGCGCAGCGCTCGTGCAACTCGTCCATATAGGCGCGGTACCACTCGATAAAGACCTGCACTTTCCTGAGTCTGGCCACTTCGGGTCGCACATAGATGTAGAGCTTTGTCTCCGGACCCTCCCAGCCGGTGAGCACCGGGGTGAGCTCACCCGTGCAGACTTTCTGAAACGCGTGCACCGTAGGGATTCCCGGGTGAATGCCGGCGCCGAGAAAGGCGGCATTCTGAGCGGCAGCGGCCGAGTCAAAGAAAATTTCGTTACCCCAGCTGAGTGTGCAGGTTTCGCCGTCCCGGCTGAGCTGGCGCACGAGCGGGCGCATGGGCCCGTCAAAGATAATGCCTGTGTGCTCGCGCAGATCTCTCGGGTGCTGCGGTGTGCCGCGGCGCGAGAGGTAAAGCGGCGAGGCGCACGGAATCTGGATGCCTTTTGCGTAATAAATCTGCACGATATTCGGGTGCAGCGGATCCGCACCGTAGCCCATCATGATGTCGAGCCGGCCTTTGGGCGTGTCGAAATTGAGCGGTGTCGAGCCGATATGCTCGTTGATTTTGAGATAAATCTCCGGGAAGCGGTTGTGAAAATCAATGATGAGCGGCAGGAGAAAGTTGTGCAGCAGCAGCGGCGGCAGGCCGATGTGAATGGTGCCGGCCATGGCGTTGGGATCGCGCTGCAGCGATTCGCGCAGCGCCCGGTGACCTTCGAGCATTTCGCGTGCGTAGCCGAGCGCGATTTCGCCGTTTTTGGTGAGTTTGAGCGGACGCATCGAACGGTCAAAAAGCGGCACTTTTCCGAGACTTTCCTCAAGGCCCCGGATAATGCGGCTCACCGCCGAGGCATCCATATTAAGGATTTCACAGGCCTCACTGATACTGCCGGTTTCGGCGACACGGCAGAAGACCGCCCAGCTGTCCAGATCACGATCACGCTGCATACTGACACTGCACCATTTTGACAAAAATAACAAAAGACATTTGTTAGAGGAGCACTTTACACTAAAACGGCTATGGCGCACACTAGTGCAGAACGTTTTAAATGCGCATTGCGCCGTCTGGCGGCTGCAGACGGCTGCCGCCATTGAGATAGAGAGAATTTGCAATTGAGGAGAAAGGAATGACGCTTGGTACGCCTTCAACAGGAAAAGCCGGCATGGACTATGACGTTTCGCACTGGGAGGGTAGTGAGCCGCCGCGCGACGAGTTTTTCTGGCTCTCGCAGATTAACAAGGCCACGCTCGCCATTAATGCGCGCGAAGGGCTGCTGAGCGAAGCGGATGCACGGCGCTTTGCCGCCGGTCTCAAGTCGGTGATCGACGCGCAGTCGGTTTCAGGCAGTTTCCGTCCGAAGATGTTTGTCCGTTACGAGCCGCTGCTCATCAAAGCCTGCGGCATCGAGGTGACAAAAATGCATGTCGGCCGCTCGAGTCAGGACATGCATGCGACCTTTCAGCGCACCATTATCCGTGATCTGATTCTTGATTTTGTCCGTGCACTCAATCAGGTGCGCGCTGAACTCTACACGCTCGCCAAAGCGCACAGGAACACGGTGGCGCCGAGCTACACAAACGGCGTGGCCGCGCAGCCAGACACCATTGCCCATATGTGGCTCGGTCATCTGGCGGGGTTTTCCCGCGACGCTGAAATGCTCCGCCAGTACTACGACCGTCTCAACCGCTCGCCGATGGGCGCGACCGTTCTCAACGGCACGAGCTGGCCGCTCAATCGTGACGCGATGTCGGCGGCACTCGGCTTTGATGCACCTGTGGAAAACGCTTACGACGCGACAATGATTGCTTCGACCGATGTGATGGTGGAAACAGCGATGGTGCTCATCAATCCGCTTTTGCACGTGGTGCAGTTTATTCAGGATCTGATGGTGCAGTACTCGCAGTCAGAGCCGTGGATACTGGTGAGCGCCACCTACGCCTCCAGCGCGATGCCGCAAAAGCGCAATCCCGGTTCACTTATCGACATACGGCGCGATGCCAATGCCGTGCTGGGTGCGCTGCAGAGCGTGTTTTTCCGGGCGCACGGGATTACGCCGGGCAACTACGACGCAAAGGACGTGCAGATTAACGGCGAACTGGTCCGTGATGCAACCGTTGTGCTGCAGAATTTCTTCAGCGTTCTGCCGCTGCTCACAATTAATAAAGACAGAGCGCTCGCAGAGCTTAACTCGGACTGGACGGCCTCGCAGGAGCTCGCCGACATCCTGATGCGTGAGCATAACGTGCCGTTCCGGCTCGGTCACCACATTGCCAGTGCCATGGTAACGCTCGCTCGCCAGGCGCACTACACGCCGCTCACGTTCCCGTACGCGGAAGTGCTCCGCCTGTACCGTGAAGGCTTTGAAAAGGAACCTGCGGCCGGAGCACCGTCAGAATTCCCGCTCACTGAAGAGCAGTTTTACGCCGCACTGGATCCGGTGAGTATTGTGGCAAACCGCAAGACTGCCGGCGGCCCTCAGGAAAGCGCTATTGCTGTGCAGCTTGAGAGCGCTGCAGCGGCAATCAGCGCAGACCGCGACTGGCTGCACCAGAAAGTAAAGGCGCTTGCAGCGGCTGAAAAAGCCACAGAAGAGGCGTTTGAGGCGCTTCTGTAGGCTCTGTGCGAAAAAGCGTTCAGGTTGATTGAACGCCTGGCGCTGGTTTGTTAAGAAAAATACGGATGTTGGTTACTGCCGACATCCGTTTTTTCTTTCTTACGCGTGAAGCCGGTTGAGAAAAAGCTGTCCCCAGGGAGGGTTTTTCAGTCTTTAAACGACCTAGTAAAGAGCGTTTTAAGTCAGGTTGTCAGGGTGGTTTGACGTCGGGAAAATTAGTTGAACAACACGGGAAGAAAAATATATCTATACCCTGTTTTTGAGTGCGTTGTTGACATACGAGCTATTAAGAAGGTAATATCCGATCGGATTTATAAAAGTCACAATTTCAAATGTCAAAAATAATTCACGAGTCAAAACGCACTGTGCAACAGCGCTTCTGTGAAACTGATCTGATCTTGTGACTGGTCTGAAGTATTAATTAAAAGTAAATACTTCGTGTTTTAGTGACGAAATATCTTAAGAGTATCAATATTTTTGGTACAGATATCGTCAGTTCTTTTGTTTACCCGCCGGCGGGCGGCTCAGCGTTTTATTGAGCAGCCTGCGACTGATCAACATTGAGAATAACTGGAGTCTGTTCGATGGCGCCGATGACCAAATCTGATAATCAGAAAACTTTCCGTCTTAAACCTCTTGTGACCGCCTGCCTTGTTGTGCTCAGCACATCGGCCGTCAACACCTACGCGTATACACCGTTTAGATAAACCGATCAAATCTACTTTTGATCGGTTTTTATCATAAAGTTTC
>CAJJRX010000057.1 GCA_905194315.1 uncultured Sutterella sp.
CAGCGGAACGGTGTGATGATGTGGCGCTTTTGCTGGTGGAACCGGGCGAACGCAACGAATATCTCGCCACACCCGGCGAGATCGCCGAAATCGGCAGGATCATTGCCGGAGAGCGCGCGACCCTGCACGTGCATCTCCCCACGGACGCCGATTTCGATACGTGGGAAGGCGCGCGGTCGATGATCGGGAAAATCCGCCGCGTCGCCGAACTCACCGAGAACTGCAGCTCGGTGGCTGTCTGGCTCATGTTGCGTGTTTTACTGAGCGAGATCAGGAAAATCAGATCCTGAAAACTCAGCTCCTGCAAAGCATTCTGATATTTGGTCGCCGTCATGGGTAGTGTCTGTTCGGGAGTCCCGGATTTTAAACGAGTAAATCCGCTCACACTGCGGTTAATTATTTCTTAAAAGAAGTCCTTGAATTATAAAGAAATGCGCGGGCGCTGAACAGTCTCAAAAAGCCGGTTTCGCACCTTTTGGGACTTTCGGACATCACACGCACCGGAAAGCTTAACACTAGAATTTGTGTTTTTCACCCCTTCCAATCCATAGATATGGTAATCAATTTTGCCCGTCATTGACGAAAATTATAAAAAGGGAATGTGCAATAGAAAAATAAAACCGCCTTCGTCACCCCCTCAGATCGTCAGAATATAACCTTTTTACGGCGGCGGTTTTCTCATCAGAAACTAATGCATTCAGGGGGCGGGAAACGCCATAAAAGCCCCTGAGAATTCAAAAATTTCAAAGACTTTCTGTGTGCGGCTCACATGATCAGAATTTAATAACGCGCTGCGGGCGAAGTGAGTGTTTGCACACCCTCCCCGATGCCCCGCACCATCCCCCAAATGGAGTATGGGCACAAGGATTTCCCTATTGTCCGGCGGGAAATATCGGCGCTAGACTTTTTGGCGTTGAATGAATTTTAAAAGTTTTAGATGCCGGTCTCCGCTTCGCGCATCCCCTATCCTTTCGTGCGCCGCGGAACCCCCTCACAACCACAGGACAGGCAGATGATACTCGTCATTAAAAAAGATAAATCCACCGAACCGTTCCAGGCATTCAAGATTAAAGATGCGGTGAAAAAAGCCGCCTTCCGCTGCGATGTGACCATCGACGAGGACGGTCTTGACCAGATCGCCGGCGAAGTGAGCCGCCGTCTCGGCAAGCGCCCCAATGTGAGCGTGCTTGAGCTGCACGAACTCGTCATCCAGGTGCTCCGCTACCTCTCCTACAAGGAGGTCGCCGAGGCCTATGCCGAATACCGCTACTACAAGACGACCTACGCCAAAACCTTTGAGCAGCTCCGTCAGGACGCCGACGGTGTGCTGCGCCTCGGTGACCGTGAAAACGCCAACTACGACAGCTCGCTCGTGTCCACGAAAGGTTCGCTCATCAAGGGCTACCTCACCAAGAGTCTCTACAAGCAGTTCTATCTCTCGCGCAAGGAGAAGGATCTCATCGAGCGCGGCGACATTTATATTCACGACCTGCGTGACATGATTCTCGGCTGCATCAACTGCTGCCTCTTTGACATCGGCAACGTGCTCAAGGGCGGCTTTGAGATGAGTAACGTGCAGTACTCCGAACCCAAGACAGTGCTCTCGGCCCTGCAGGTGATCGGCGACATCACGCTTGTGGCCACCGCCCAGCAGTTCGGCGGCTTTACGCTGCCCGAGCTCGACAAGGTGCTGCTGCCCTATGTGCTCAAGTCCCACAAGGCGGCGATGAGCAAATACACGGAAATGGGGCTCAGTGAAGAGAAGGCCCGCGAATGGGCTGACAAGGACGTGATCCGCGAACTCGAACAGGGCTTCCAGTCGCTTGAGCTCAAGCTCAACACCGTCCCCTGCTCGCGCGGCGACTTCGCCTTCACGACGATCACCTTCGGTCAGTGGTACCCCGAAAAGCTCTCGGACATGGAAAAGTTCTGGCTCTCGCGCATCTCCCGCGTGATGCTCTCTGTGCGCCGTAACGGCCACGGCAAGGATCACAAGCCGGTGGTGTTCCCGAAGCTCGTGTATCTGTATGACGAAAAGCAGATCGAAAAGGACCGCTTCAGCGCCGAGCTTCTTGACGAGGCCATCCGCACCTCCACCGAGTGCATGTACCCGGACTACCTGAGCCTTTCTTCGAACTCGGGCAGCGTCTCGCGCATCTTCCAGCAGTACGGGGCCATCACGTCCCCGATGGGCTGCCGCGCATTCCTCTCGTTCTGGCAGAACGAGGCCGGGGAGGCGATCACGGTGGGCCGCTGCAACATCGGTGCCGTGAGTCTCAATATTCCGATCATCCTGCGCCTTGCACAGCTTGAATTCCCGAACTCCTGGAAGACGACCTTCTGGCAGCTCCTTGACGAGCGCCTCGAAGTGATCCGCCAGTTCTTCCAGAAGCGCTACGAGATCATCCGCGATCAGAAGGCTTCGAGCAATCCGCTCGCCTTCACGCAGGGGGGCTTTTATGAAGGAACGCTCCACCCCGATGACAGCGTGGGCGATCTGGTGCGCTACATGACGGCCTCCTTTGGCATTACCGCCCTTGATGAGGCAACCTTCCTCTGGTCTGGTAAGCGCCTTGTTGAAGAAGGGGGCGAATTCTCCGCCGAACTTCTGCGTCACCTCCAGGAGGTGCTCGCCCGCTTCAAGAAGGAGGACGGCTACCTGTACGCCATCTACGGCACGCCTGCCGAGTCGCTCTGCGCCACGCAGGCCAAACAGTATGACCGCTTCTGCAAGAGCCGCAACATCGAAAACGTGTTTGCCAGCACCGAGCACTACAGCGAAGAGTACTTCACGAATTCGTTCCATGTGAATGTCACCGAGGCGATCACGCCCTTTGAAAAGCAGGACCGCGAGTTCACGGACTTCCACCTGTGCGAGGGCGGTCACATCCAGTATGTGCGCCTTGACAATCCGGAGAACTTCGAAGCCGTCAAAGCGATCATTCAGCGCGGCATGAACAAGGGGTTCTATCAGGGGGTCAACTTTGACAGCGCCTACTGCGGGGACTGCGGCGAGCACTCCACGAACGTGCTCTTTACGTGCCCGCACTGCGGCAGCAAGAATCTCTCGGTGATCAGCCGCGTGTGCGGCTACCTCGGGTACTCCAATGTCAACGGCTCCTCGCGTATGAATGACGGCAAGATGGCCGAAATCAAAAACCGCGTGAGCATGTAAGGGAGACTCTGGCCTCCCGTCACGGTCAGCCGGGGGTGACAGCAGCCGTTGTTACCCCCGCTCTTTCTGATAACCATCGGATTACAACACTCTCTCATGAACTACATTGGTCTCAACACGTGCGACACCGCCAACGGTCCGGGCGTGCGGGTGTCGCTTTTCTGCTCGGGCTGCCGCGTGCACTGCCGCGGCTGCTTTAACGAGGAGAGCTGGAACTTCCGGGCCGGCCTTCCCTACACGGAGGAAACCCGCGAGAGGATTCTCACGGCGCTCGCCGAGCCCTACGTCAAGGGGCTTTCGCTGCTCGGGGGCGACCCGCTTGAACCCGAAAACGAACCGGTGCTCCTTGAGCTTGTGCGTGCCGTGAGAGAACGGTTCGGCGGCAGTAAAGACATCTGGCTCTGGACGGGGCGCGTCTATGAGAAGGTGAAAACGAGTGAACTTGTTCAGGCCGTTGACGTGCTCGTGGACGGACCTTTCGTGCAGAAACAGCTTCTCACCGAAAAAGGGCGCTACTGCGGCAGCGCCAACCAGCGCGTCATTCCTATCAATCCGGCAGCCGAGACCGGAAGCGCCTGTGTGACACCGCTCACGGAAATAGAGTAGACTTTCCGGTGAAGCCTCCGCATCCTGCGAGAGGCTCAGACGATTTCTCAGAGGTGAGAGACCATGTTCAGCGTGACTAACACCAGAAGGCTTGCCGCCCTCGCCTGCGCCCTTTTTCTCACTGGCTGCACCACGACGGTGACCGTGACCTCCGATCCGGAAGGCGCCATGATCACCAACCGTGCCGGCACGGTCAAATACGGCTATGCACCCGTTGAAGTGAACTTTGACAAGGATGTGCTCGAGCAGAGCATTGATCCCACGGATCCGATGCGCTGTGCAAAGGTGCAGGGCTTTACCGCCCGCTGGCCGAGCGGCGCCGAGGCGCACTCTGAAAATCCCCTTCCCGTTTGTGATCTGCGCTACGGCGAAACTGTGGCACTCAAACGGCCTCAGGGCGTCGAGGGCGAGGAGATCGACCTGCGCTGGGCGCTCGAGCGGGCGCAGCGGCGCGCGGTAGAGGCCGAAATGGAGAAAAAGCGGCTGGAAAACTATCTCAACACGCCGATGTTTCTCTTCTGGCGTCCGTATTGAAGGCACCGTGCGCCGGTCTTTGGCCCCCGCCGTCCGGTGATCGTTCCGCCGCGGCACCGTCTGCTGCGGCCTGAACGCCGGCGCCGTTAACCGCCAATCGGATAGGGGAAGTGAGATTCCCCACTTGCCCCTTCCACACCACCCACCG
>CAJJRX010000058.1 GCA_905194315.1 uncultured Sutterella sp.
TGGGCTCTTCAAAGAAGCTAGAAATATACCTAGGTTTAAACCGTTTGTCAAAGTCCTTTTCGTGAAACCGGCGGTTAATACCATATTTACGGTATCAGCGGCGAAGTCTGAAGAGCGCCTCGAGCTCGTCCTCGGGCAGCTCTCCGATCCACTGCTCGCCGCTGCCCACGCTCAGTTGCGCGAGTTCACGCTTGGCTGTGATCAGCTCGTTGATTTTCTCCTCAAACGTCCCCTCTGTTAACAAACGGTAGACCAGCACATTGTTTTTCTGACCGATACGGTACGCCCGGTCTGTCGCCTGATTTTCCACGGCCGGATTCCACCAGAGGTCATAGTGCACCACGACACTGGCTGCGACCAGATTCAGTCCGGTGCCGCCCGCCTTAAGCGAGACAATAAGGCAGTCGGTTTCCGGATCGTTCTGAAACGCATCAACCATCTCGGCACGACGCCTGAGCGGCACACTGCCGGAGAGAAAGTCCGGACGGCGTCCCGTGCGGGTTTCAATCCAGTCCTGCAGAAGTGCCCCCATCGTGGCGTACTGCGTGAAGATAAGCACCTTCTGAGCGTTCGCGCCGGCGGTATCCAGAATTTCCATAAGCGCCTCGCCCTTGGCGGAGTCGGGATAACGGGGGTGGTGCCCCCGCAGCTGCGCAGGGGAGTTGCAGATCTGCTTGAGCTCGGTCATGAGTTTGAGCACCAGCATCCCTGCACGGTTCTGATCCTCCGAGGCACGTGCCCGGCGGATATCCTTCATCATTTTCTCGAGCACCGCCTCATAGAGCATGGCCTGATCAGGCGTGAGCGTGACGTAGTGATCACTCACTATCTTTTCAGGCAGATCACTGATAATGCGCTTGTCGGTCTTGAGCCGGCGCAGCATAAAGGGAGCCGTGAGCCGGCGGAATCGTTCAGCCGCCTCCGGGTCATGATCAAACTCGACGGGCTCAACGACATTTCTTGCAAACGCCTCTTCACTGCCGAGCAGTCCCGGTTCGACAATACTGAAGATCGACCAGAATTCCATCAGGCGGTTCTCCACCGGCGTACCGGTCATGGCAATCCGGCCCGCCGTGTTTTTTATGCTGCGCAGCGCACGGGTGATACCCGTACTCACATTCTTGACGGCCTGCGCCTCATCGAGTACGAGAAGTCCCCATTTTTCGCGTGCCAGGGTTTGCGCATCATTTCTGAGCGTGCCGTAGGTGGTGAGCAGCACATCGGCGTGCCTGTCGATCCGGCGTTTTGGACCGTGATAGACCGAGCAGACAAGGGAAGGGGCAAACTTCTGCAGCTCCCGGCACCAGTTGGTGAGCAGTGTTGTGGGCACCACAACCAGGTTCGGATGTTCGAGTGCGCGCTCGTTTTTCAGTTTTAAAAGCAGCGTAATCACCTGCAGCGTCTTGCCAAGCCCCATATCATCAGCGATAAGCGAACCCAGACCGAGTTTGACGTTCTTATAGAGCCATGCATAACCCTTTTGCTGATACGGTCGCAGCACTGCCTGCAGGCCTTCAGGGGGCGCAATGTCACGGATCTCCTGAAGACGGGCGATTTCTTCGCGCAGCCCTTCGCCGGCACTGAATTCAAACTCCTCCAGACTGCCCGTCTGCACAGCGCTCAGTACGCCAAGCCGTCCCGTGTTTTCATGCGCTCTGATCGCCTCTTCAATGCGCTGCATCTTCTGCGCATCAAGGTAGACAAACTCGCCCTCAACCCAGGGGACCACCTGTCCGGCGTAATTCATCAGCTCTCTGAACTGCGCAACCGTCAGCTCCTCGTCGCCGATCCGGATACGCCAGTTGAAGGTGAAAACCGCATCCCTGTCAAGCAGCGACACGTGACCGGTACTTGAGCTCAGACTCGCCTGCGCCTGAGGTACGAGAAGATTGGCCAGTTTCCGGGGCAGCATCACCTCGACGCCGAGCAGTTTCATGACAGGAATCACGTCAAAGAGCAGTCCCGTGAGAGCCGTCACCGGCAGTGTTGCCGCCTTGCCGTCATTGCCGACAACCTCTCTTAAAACCTCGCTGTTGCGTGCGAGCTCCTCGGCAAGCGAAATCGCGCTGTAGCGGATATCCTCATGCGTCTTCTCAGTGAGCAGCTTCCCGAAAGGCACCGGCGTTTCGTCCCGGCGCTCTCTGCGCCTGAAGGCCAGATTGACATGAATGGCGGCATCGCGCCCGGTGCGGATCACCATCACCGGGATGAGCCCCGAGTGCTGGCGGGCCGGCGAGAGCGGATGCAGATAGCCCGAGAGTGATCTGACATAGGGCGAGCGGGCCGGCAGAAAATACTGACCCGGACGGGAGAATACCTTACCGGCCTCACGAAAGTCCCTGCCGCCCTCACCCGAGAGCGCCAGGGTAACAAACCCGTTGAGCAGCGCCGACATGACGCGAAGCGCAGCGGAACCCTCTGCCCCCGAAAAAATCTCATCAGCAGCGCTGCCGCAGCGCGAGCGCCAGAGTTTCTCCCGTGCGCGCAGATACTTCTCCAGAGAGGCACACACCCGGGCAACGTTCTCTGACATCACAGCGGGCAGATAATGCACGCACACATAGTGCCCCTGCCCGCCTGGCACCGTCATCGGGCAGAGCACCGGAACAAAGGCGCCTTTTCGCATCAGTGCAAGGACGATTTTCGCCGCCTTCGCCCAGTCCGCCGTCACTGCCGGAATATGGGGATAATCGTCCGCGCTCAGCCCTGCCAGAGCGAGCATCAGCCGGGCGATACCCTCTTCGGCCAGCTCGTGCACTTTTCCCTGCCGGGTCAGCACGCCGGCAAAAAAGCCGGCGTCTCCGGTGGCAAAAAACGGCACACCCTCTTTAAGAGAGAGTGCACTCTGCAGAAACTGTGTCCAGGTGCCGCCGCGCAGTGGTGTCTCTTCTTGCGGAGCCGCCCTCTGTGCGCCCGTGCCGGCTGCTGACTTCAGAAGCGCCCCCGAGAGCTCGCGCACGGCGGCATAGAGCTTTCTCATGAGTGTCTGATTGAAGCGCCGCTCCTGATACTTCTCATCAAAAAGCGACGTGATGCTCGCGTCCAGGTTATCCACTTTGTAGAGCGGCAGACTCTCGAGCGGCGCACTGAACGGTTTCACCTGTGCGCCGGCAAGAACGTCACAGAGCGCCGAGGCCGCGGGCAGCTCTTCCTCCTCTTGCGGATTGAGGCTGATGTCATAGGCCTGAAGTTCCGCAGCGAGATCCACGCCGCGCAGACGGAAAAGTGTGAAGGGATCCTCTTCGATGGCACTGACGAGTTCGTAGCACAGCGTGGCGAGATGCCGGCACGGCCGGTCTTTGCCAGGACACGTGCAGTGCATGGCAAGACTGTCAAAGCCTGACGGGAACAGATCGATCCCGAGACTTTCGGTCAGTGAGTAAAGCGCTTCGGGAAACTCGTGCTTGAGCAGTGCGGCAAGAAGCCGGGGTTCCCGGCTCACGGCTGCGAGCAGCGCATCGACCTTTTCGCGCTCAATCGGTCTGAAACCGATGGAGGCTTCATAGGGAAAGTAGCCACTGCCTTCAAGCGCCCCTTCGAGCGTCAGGGTGCCGGTATGAAACGTTGCCGAAATGAGTTTGCCGTTGAGCCAGTCGGTGCGTCCTGACTTCAGCCGTCCTTTTTCATCGGCCGCCTTCAGTCCCTCAAGCCACCGTTTGCTCCACCAGCTTTTATCAATTACCGCACGCATACTCTCTGATCCGCTTTACGTTACCGACTTACAGATATCGATTGTACACAGCCGGCAGGTACACGGGCGGACAGGCAAAGCTGTACCGGTGCGTCCTCTCCGCCGGATACCATCCGCGCGGAATAACCAGTTCACGTGAGCCGCGCTCACTTGACAATTCTTGGAATTCGTGTAGAATTCATGTTCTCAG
>CAJJRX010000059.1 GCA_905194315.1 uncultured Sutterella sp.
AGGTGCTTGTGCCCACGCCGCGCATGCTCGAACTCGAAGGCCTGATCACCGATCTGCTCGAGAATTCCAAACGGCTCTTTGAGCGCGAAACGATCAACCTCGGGGAAAGCGAACGGCAGCTGCGGCTCGCCGTGAGTGATCACCTCTTTCACAGTCCCTTCACCCGCGTGATTCTCAAACGCTTTTTCACTGTCGCGCCGCATGCGGTCTGGAACATGACGCCGGCGGATAACCGGCTCTTTGACCGGTTGAGAGAAAACCTCATCGACGTGGCGCTCTATCTGGGCAACGACACGCACAAGGAGGAGTTTCACTCGGTGGACCTGTACCGCGGCCGCTACGGCATGCTCGTGCGCGAGGATCATCCGCTCGTGGCGATGTCCGGCCCCCAGCGAACGGTCAACAAGGACATGATCGCCCCCTTCCGCTCGATCCGCTACATCTATATCGACGGTGCGCCGAGTGAAGAGGAGGAGCGCATGCGTCTTGCGGTGGGGCAGCCCGTCGGCGTGGTGACGCCCTACAACACGTCGATTCCCGTCATTATCGAAGAGACCAACTACACCTTCATCGGGCCGCTGATCACACTCAACCGCTATGTGCACTCGAGTGCCAATCCGGGCCGCTTCCGCGTGCTGAAGCTCGCCGAGGACTACGGCTACTTTGTGCCGAAACTCATCTGGCACCACCGCTCGCACTCGGATCCGTTCCTGCAGTGGGCCCGGGCGCTCATTATCGACACGTGCCGCACGGAGGCACAGGCGCTAGACAATACGGTGCTTGAGGCGTAAAGGCACTCATTGAGAAAAAGAAAAACGGCGCTCACGGGGTGTGAGTGCCGTTTTTTGTGTCTGTCCAGGGACGCTCAGAGGAAGGTGTCGGCGATGCTCTTGGGGTGGTAGCCGAGCGTTGTGATCGCCACCACATGTTCGCCCGCTGCGAGGTGCAGCAGCTCCTCGACGTGTGTGCGCTCAAAGCCCGTGCGCGGCACACAGGCGATGTTGAGCGCCGTGGCCGCCAGACACATGGCCTGCAGCTTCACACCCACGTCAAGCGTCATGGCGCGCTCGCGCATCTCTTCGAGCTTGCGGCTGTCAATCCCCCGGGGGCGCACCCGGTCAATCACCTTTTCGCCGAGCCGCGAGACAAAACTCTCGGTGCGGGAGCGGTTGCTTACAAACACAACGTGCACGGGGGCGATTCTGAGCGTGGGCTGCGCGAAAATCGTCTCACTGCGGATGTCACGCAGTTCACAGAAAATCAGTCCGTTTTTCTCCGGCACCCAGTGCCAGATCCCGTTGGCCTTGAGCACATAGATGTCCACCTCCTGCCAGTCGAGTGCGCTCGGCGTGGTGCGTTTGCCGGATTTGTGCGTAATGCCGTCGGCAGCCCAGAGCAGGGTGGCGAGGTCGGCGTCAGTGAGCGGCTCATCGCTGAAGGTGCGCGAGGAGCGGCGCCGGGCAAGCGCGTCGCTCAACGTCATCGTCATCGGACGCGGCTCGGGGAGCTGGCGAAAGACCACGTGATTGTCACGGTCTTCAAAGCGGTTTTTAATCTCTTCGAGAAGCCCCTTGAAGCGTTCGCCGATGTCATGAAACCACCGCTCGGAAACGGCCTCTTTAATCGTGCGGGTAATGTTTTTCATATCAGATTTCCGGCCGCGCTGCACCGGTGTCGGCAGCAGCGGCAATCAGTTTTTTAATTGCTCTAATTCTACGCACAAGACTTGTGAGCGGGTGGCAGAGCACGGCATAATGTTACGCAAATATCCGTTTAGCGCTTTTTAATTCCCACTATGAAGTCCACCGTAGAACTGCGTGAGAGTCCTCACGACGAGAAAACCGTCTCCTTTTCACTCATTGTCTCCCGGGCGAGAGCCCCGGCGATGCGCCGCTACCTCGAGAGCCTCGTGGCGCTGATGAATCTCGAGGCCGTTGACGGCGCAGAGGAGATTGATTTTCATGCGCGCACCGAGTCCCCCTCACAGGCGCTCAAGCGGCTGAGGCTCGAGCGCGGCCTCACGCAGAAGGCCGTCGCGACGCTCCTTGGCGTCTCGCAGGCCAGGGTGTCGGACTTTGAGCAGGGGGTCAAAAGCATCCCCGTTGAGGCTGCCCGTCAGCTCGCCGCCTTTTTTCAGGTGAGCAGCGCAGTGTTTCTGCAGTAGGGCAGGACTGAAAAAAAAGCGCAGACCCGGATAAAGGCGTCTGCGCTACTGGTTTATAAATCGTCGTGTTTTCGCGAGGCCCGCGGACGGATCAGCATACGGGTGCTGAATTTGTCCGAGCCGTTTGCGCGCGCCTCTTCACTCAGCCGCCCGAAGAGCCCCTGCGCCTCGGGCGTGAGCGCAAGCGAGGAGAGGGTGTAGTCATTGAGTTTGCTGTAAAACGCTTCGCTCGCCTCATCCTTGATGAAGCGGAAGCGGCAGGCTTCAAAGAAGGTGCAGCGCGGATTCTCGCAGTCGATGAGCGGTTCATCCCCGCCTTCGAGCTGACGCACCAGATCACCGATGCGGTACTCGGAGGGGTCACGCGCGAGCCGGATGCCGCCGCGTCCGCGGAACGACACTATCCAGCCACGGGCATTCATAAAGTGGGCAACCTTCACAATGTGGTTGCGCGACCATTTGAACTTTTGTGCTAGCTCGTTAACAGTGACGAGTGACGTACGATTTTTAAAAGTAAGGTACATCAGCACGCGGAGGCTCAGGTCTGTAAAACGTGTCAGATGCATGAAAGTAGTCCTGTTGAGTCGTAGGGGACCGGAACTGAAATAAAGGGCAGCCGGTCAGATTATCGCTGATTATCGTTTTCGGGTCAGGTCTCTCTGATGGGAGGTATCCTGGCGCATACTGGAGCCGAAACTTAAAAAGGACTGTGCGCAGAGTGGTCGCTCTGCTTTTCGCCGTCATTGCCGCAGCACCGAAGCGGCACAAGAGCTTTGAAAAAATCTTTTCCGCTTTTAGTGTAGCCGATCAGCGTCGTTGGCACAATTGTAAGAGGCTACCGGACATCAAAAGATAAGCAATTCACCTGTGAGAGTACGCTCTTAAGGGATATCACCGGCGCATAGTGTCACATGTTGTGAAATCGTGCCGCCACTAAGCGATATCACTGGGCAGACGCGCCCGTGACTACTCTATCCGGCGGGTTTTAAGTTGCCGGAAATTAAAACGAATGTAAAACTTTGTAAGTTACAGGTGGTGCGTGTGGTTTTCGTTATAAGCCTAGAAATAACTGCTCTGCTGGCGATATAGGGTTTACCCTAATATCTGTGCAATCCGGAAATAATCCACGCTGATTTACAAAATTTAACTCAATACACAATATCTTACAGGTACAGGAGATTGGGGTATACCCTAATTAGGGTTTTCGCTATATACTTCAATCCGTGCTTGAGATGAAGCTCACATGCTTCTGAGAGCACAACGGAAAAAGTTACTCTCCTTACTTTTTCCTGTTAAAGCTGTACTCTGTTCATCTCTCTCCTCGCAGAGTACGGCATGAGATATCCAGGGACGTAGTGAACCCCTGGAATAACCGGTCAGTAATGCAGCTGGTCACTGCGTCAGGTTTGGTCGCCTGAGCTGCCGGTTCTGCCGAACTTTTTGGTCTTTGAGTCGGCAGATATCCTTTCTGGATTCCGGACTGGTCCTCTGGAGTCCGCATGGTTGGGAAGCGGCTCGCAAACAGATTAACGTCTGCTTGTGAGTCGCTTTTTTTTGCGCCCTCTGTCTGCCAGCCCGCAATCGGATAGGGGAAGTGAGATTCCCCACTTGCCCCTTCCACACCACCCACCG
>CAJJRX010000060.1 GCA_905194315.1 uncultured Sutterella sp.
ACTGGTTAGGAATTCTCAATCAGATTTTTCTTCCACATATATGCCTCAAGAGCCAGAAAACCTTTATTGCAGCTTCTTTAATGGCGATGGCGTTTCTCAGCACCCAGGCCATGGCCGCTGAAGAAATGAAAAAAGACACCCCTGCAGTCGAAGAGGCTCATGCTCAGCACAAGAGCTGCTGCCCGATGATGCAGAAGAAAATGGAAGAGATGAAGCATGATCACGCCATGCCCGCTGACGGCATGAAGGATCACGATCACGGAAAAATGATGCAACAGCAAGGCAAGACCATGCAACAGAGTGAATCAGCCGGTCACGACGCTCACAAGCATTAATTCCTCAAATCTTTTCCGAGAGAACTCCCCGCAAACGACCCCGAATACTGGGGGCGTTTGTTTTACATTTTGCGCAGTGAACACATCTGCGAAATGTTTTTCCGTCTCGGGACACTGTCTCAATTACTCACATACGCTTACAGTACACCGGGTCTTTTGCGTGCTACTTTGAATGCAAGCACTTTGACGGCGAAAGATTTTCTCTTCACTTTTGTTGCTCGAAGTCCAACTCACCCTAACGAGAAGGATGCAGATTCTCGACGATGTTCCCGGCTCCGGCCGGTTGAGTATTGACAGAGACTGTGACGAACACTATGAAGAAGACTTTACTTTTGACGCTGATGGTTAGTTCTCTTATCAGTTCGGGCGCAATGGCTATGAGCAGTGCCCCAGCAGCCGACAAACAGGCTGAACCTGCACCGACAGCCGGTGAACGCGTAGAGGCCGTCAAGGATGCGGCTGCGGATAAACTTTCCGACGCTAAGGAAGCCACCGGCAAGGCCTGGGATGCAACCAAGGAAAAGGCCGGGGAAGCCTGGGACAAAACCAAGGATACTTCTGAAAAGGTCTGGGACAAAACCAAGGAAAAAAGTGGTGACGCTTGGGATAAGACCAAAGAAACCACCAGTGAGGTCTGGGATAAGACCAAGGAAAAGTCCGCTGATGCATGGGACGCAACCAAGGAAAAAGCTTCCGAGGTCAAAGACAAGACTGCTGATATGATCAACGCCGGCCGTCAGAAGGCTGCCGACGCTATTGAACCGAAGAAGTAAGCACAGAGGTCTCTGCCTGAGAGAACGTTTTTCAGTCCTTTGACGTTCTTCTGTGCCAGGCCCCGCGAGCTGAAGTCGCGGGGCTTTTTCACAAATAAAAAGCCGAACCGGGCACAATGAAAGACGACTTAGAGGGGGCAGGCTTAACTCTGCTGTCCCAGTCCGGATAAAAACTCGCGTGTACGCGCTTCGCGGGGGCGGGTAAAGAGCGTCTCCGGATCACCCTCTTCGACCACCACACCGTCTTCCATGAAAATCACATGATTGGCCACACGGCGTGCGAAATTCATCTCGTGCGTCACAATCACCATGGTACGCCCCTCTTCGGCAAGCTGACGGATCACAGCGAGCACACCGATGATAAGCTCCGGATCGAGTGCCGAGGTGGGTTCATCAAGAAAGAGAATTTCGGGGTTGGGAGCGATGGCGCGTGCGATACCCACACGCTGCTGCTGACCGCCCGAGAGCTGACTCGGGTAGTGATGAAGCCGGTCAGCGAGCCCGACCTTTTCAAGTGCCGCTCTGGCAATGGCTTCGGCCTTGTCTTTTTTCATCCCGTGCGCATGCATCAGTCCGAGGGTCACGTTACCGAGCGCAGTGTAATTGGCAAAGAGGTTATAGCTCTGAAACACAAAGCCCGTACGCTTGCGCAGCTCGAGAATCTTCTGTTTGCCCACCGTTGCAAGGTCAACCTGCTCCTCATCAAACCGCATCTCGCCCGCATCAGCGCGTTCGAGAAAATTGGCAATTCTGAGCAGTGTGGTTTTCCCGGACCCGGACGGGCCGAGAATGGCGATCACGTCACCCTTTTTCACCTCAAGGTCAACACCCTTGAGCACCGTATTGCCTTTGAAGGCCTTTTTCACACCTGATAATTTCAACATTCCTGCTGCTCCCATGATTAAGCGTAACGGTTGAGATATTTTTCGCCGCGTTCCTGCACTGCGGTGAGCACCGTGCTGAAGGCAAGATAGAGAAGCGCCACCTCGATATACAGCCAGAACGGCTCGTAGGTGATGGCGGCAATTCGCTGCGCGGACATGAACATTTCCGCAACGGTGACGTTGGCGGCCAGGGAGGTGTCTTTCACAAGGGAAATAAAGGAGTTAAAGAGCGCCGGGAAGGCGGAGCGGAACGCCTGGGGAAGCACAATCAGGAACATGATCTGCACATAACTCAACCCGACACAGGCTCCGGCTTCAATCTGACCGGTCGGAACCGAGCGGATTGCACCGCGGATGGTCTCCGTGCAGTAGGCACCGACGGAAAGCGTAAAGGCGGTGATGGCCGAGGGGATCGGATCAATGACAATGCCGATATTCGGCAGACCGTAGAAAATGATAAAAAGCTGCACGAGCAGAGGGGTGCCGCGGATAATCCACACGTAGAGGCGGATAATCTGACTGAAAACCGGAATACGGGCTTCGAGAATCAGAGCACCGGTAACGGCCACGGCCAGACCCAGGGCAAAGGAAACCAGAGTCAGGGGAACCGTTACGGTGAGCCCCGGCAGGAGCAGATTCCAGAAGGAATCCGAGAGAAGCTGAATAATGCGATCGTCCATGTTTGGTACTGCAGTTGTTGTTATTGTTGGCATGCGCTGCCGCGCTGACTGAATCCCGACCCCGGGGCGGCAGACGTTTTCAGAGAGTCTTAGCCGGCCGGAAAAGGTCCGGCCGGCGAAGGGGTGTGGGATTTCGTCCCTGAAGAGTCTGCCCGCTTACTTGGAGGAAGCGTCGACGTTGAGGAACTCAAGCGAAATCTTCTTGATGAAGCCTTCATCCTGGAGTTCTTTGATGGCCTTGTCGATGGCGGCCTTGAGGTCGTCGCTGCCTTTACGGATCAGCACCACGGAGGTCATGGCTTCTTTGGAGCGGCCGACGATTTTCACATTGGCGTTAGGCTGCTTTTTCAGAAAGTCGTGCAGTGCGATCTGCGAGTTGATGGCAGCGTCCGCACGGCCCTGGGAGACAAGGATGAACCCGGCGCTGGCATCAGGCACTTCAACGATGTTGGCGCCGAGGCTGCGGGCGAGACGGTTCCAGTTGGAGGTCAGATTCGAGGTGACACGCTTACCTTTGACGTCCTCAAGATCCTTGATCTCGTTGTTGTTCTTGTTGACGAGCACGCTGGCGTAGTCGTAGACATAGGGTTCAGAGAAGAGGTACTTCTGGGCGCGTTCCGGGGTGGGTCCGACCTGGTTGATCACAACGTCAAATCGCTTTGCATCCAGACCGGCAATCATGCCGTCCCAGAGGGTTTCCTTGAATTGCGCTTTCACACCGAGTTTTTCAGCGAGTGCACGGGCAAATTCCACATCAAAGCCCGTCAGCTTGCCCTTGGCGTCATGGTGTGTGTACGGCGGGTAGTTACCTTCGGTGCCCACAGTGATCACACCGGCGGCCTTGATATCGTCGAGCTGACCGGCCATGGCATTACCGCCGGCAACGGCAGCGAGGGCACCGAGAGTGACAAGAAGGGAGCGAAGTTTCGTCATGATAGTGTTTCCTTTATTGAGTTAAACGGGTAAACGGTTGTCGCGTATGGCGCTGCCGCAAGCAAAATGGAAACCTATCGGGGGCGTGTCCGGGTAAATGAACTGGTATGAAATTTTTGGACAGGGTTTCTGTCAAATTTTGCCATATTCT
>CAJJRX010000061.1 GCA_905194315.1 uncultured Sutterella sp.
CTCTTTGAGCTTCGGAGCCTGTATGTGGATGCCGATGGCAACGCCATGGTGCCCGTCCTGGCTCCGAAGCTCAAAGAGCTTGACGAAGTTCGCGGTCATGCACTGATGGTTCACGTCGGTGGTGACAACTTCCACGATCATCCCAAGGCTCTCGGTGGCGGCGGTGCCCGTCTTGCCTGCGGTGTTATGAAGTAAATCACTTCAGGATGAGGGTGCTCACCTAAGGTGAGTTGCTCATACCGTCTGACGGGAGTTCAGGGTGTTTGAAAAACCTTGTGCTCCCGTTGTTTTTTCCGCTCTGAATTGGCATGCTTTCTCCTGCTCCTCAAAAGACGGAGCAAAGCAAAATTTCGGGAATCGCTTTGCGGCGTTTCCCGCCTGTTACGGGTTGAAGAGGAGATTTGTCTGCTGGAGGTGAGTTTTTCACCGGGACCTGTCAGAAAGTCTCCTCCATGCCCGGTTCTGGCGACCACAAAAACAATGAGGCATCTTTCGCGGGATGCCTCATTTGTTTTTACCGGACCGGAAACAGGTGATCAGGCATACATATCAAGCGCCTGAACATTTTCACGGCTGACAGCTTCAACGAGTTTTTCAGCCTGCTGAGCAACTGTTGCCTCATCCATTCCGAGCGTGCCGTAGGTCACGAACGGCGGCAGGTAGCTCATGCCGGTGAAGCGGGCCATCTGCTGGAAGGGACGCAGCAGTTCGTGCACGTTGTAGGAGACTTCGCGGTTGTAGACATCGGCCGGTGCACCGGTCGAGACGGCCAGCAGAAGTTCCTTGCCCTGGAGCGCTTTACCGCTCGAACCGTAGGCCCAGCCGTAGGTGAGCACCAGATCCTCATACTGCTTCAGAAGCGCCGGCGAGCTGTACCAGTACATCGGAAAGACAATCACAATGCGGTCGGCAGCACTGAGAACGGCCTGCTCGGCAGCCACATCAACAGCGAAATCAGGATAAAGCGCATAAAGATCGCGGACTTCAAAACCGGCTTTTTTCAAAGCATCGGCGTAGACCTTGTTCACCTTGGAGGTGGCTTGCATCTTGTCGTGGAAAACGAGTACGGTTGTCTTCATGGTGTTTTATTTCCTGTTCACAAAGCGTATAGAAAGGGGTAATAAGCGGAAATGCAGTAAACGGGCGGATGCGAACGTTTCTCATTTCCCGGTGAGTGGTATCTTACAGGAGCGAAAACGATCGTACGCACGTCTGTAATATTTAGTCACAAGCTCTGCAGGATAAGGTTCTCTAAGTACAGAGCGGCAGCGCCTGGCGGCGTTTTGGCCGCTTTTTTCTGAGCGGCTGTGTCACAATTTGTGCGCTGCGGCATTGAAGCGGAAAAATTCCTCCACCAGGGCCAGGGCGCGTGAGGAGGGAGCTCTTGCCGCAGGCAGGAAAAAGCCGAGCGGGCGGACAGCCCAGGCGTCCGAGAGCCGCACCACGGCAACACAGGCGCGCATCTGATCGCTGAGCGCACTTTCGGGCACCACGGCCACACCGCTGCCTTCACTGACCACCTTGATAATCAGTTCAAAACTCGGCAGCTGAATCATCGGCAGCAGCGGAGTGCCTGAGGCGGAGGCGCGCTCTTTCATTGCCGCTGCCATCGGTGACTGGTGTGAAGGCGTAATCTGCGGATAGTGCAGTGAATCGGCGTAGGCAATGGTGTCCCGGCCGGCGAGCGCATGATCGGGTGGCGTAATGAGCACATGATGGTCCAGCGCCACCTCCCGCACCATAATATCTCTGTCTTTACGCAGCCTTGCGGTAATCAGTCCGAAGCCGACATCGGCACTGCCTTCGCGTACAGCCTCAACGGCGTAATGGCTCGGGCACTCGAGAAAACGGCATCGCCCCGGATACTTTTTAAGGTACTGACTGATATAGGCGGCAAAATAATTCTGCAGTCCGGCAGTATTGGAGGCCACCACGAGCTCACGGCTGCTGTCATCGGTAAAGGCCCGCATACGTGCGTCGAGCTCTGCCGCTCCTGCACTCAACCTCGAGGCCTCCTCCTGAAGAGCAATACCAGCCTGAGTGAGCACCAGACCTTTAGGCTCACGGATGAAAAGCTGCACACCGAAGGTTTCTTCGAGTTTTTTCAGCCGCAGACTCACTGCCGAGGCGGTAAGTCCGACATATTCGGCTGCCTGGGCGATATTCAGTGTGCGGGTGAGCGCGAGGAAGATACGCAGGTCGTTGAGATCGTAACGAAGCATGATCGGTCCGGTTAAGAAAAGCGTTCAATACTTTGAAGTATAGCGAACTGAACGGCGAGAACCGGCTGCACAGGCGTGAGATAAGGAGGATGGCGGAAAAAGGAAAAGGCAGTAGCGCGAAGCGTACTGCCTTTTGAATTCGTGGGGTGGGAAATGGGACTCGAACCCACGACAACCGGAATCACAATCCGGGACTCTACCAACTGAGCTATTCCCACCATCAAGAAGAGGTGACCCTCACTTGAGAAGACATATTCTACATAAAAAATGACAAAAGACAAGAGCCCGGACAAAAATACCATAAATAGGTTAGTAGCAAAACTAAAAAATTTGCTTCTGTCTGGAGATAGTAATGTTGAATCCGTAACGGGTGCCCGGATGCCAACTGTCAGTCAGGAGCAGCCTTTCTCCTTCAGTGTCAATGTAGTGACGAATGATTCGTAGAGCAGGTGATTGCGGAGATGTGTTAAGCAATGGGGAAATTTCAACAGGCATCGGTTCGGCATAGACGTGCTGCCGTACTTCGTTCAGTATGCGGCCGGTAAACTCTTCAATCAAAGAGATTACTAAACGAGTTGGCTCTTTTTCTGCTTTAGGGACAACGCCTCGGAAACGTTCGGGAATATACACATGGGTAAACACGATAGGAGGATCGTTACTACGGATTCCCATACGAAGATCATTTAAGCGTTCGAATCGTGCCCCGACAGTGACTCCGAATTTGGCTGCAAAGACCTTGTCTGCTACAAAATTTTGAGTCTTCATGCATGTTTGTGGTAACAGCTGAGAAGATACTGCCTTCTT
>CAJJRX010000062.1 GCA_905194315.1 uncultured Sutterella sp.
TCCTCTCGGGACTTTCACCCGTTAACACATGCTCATGCCGAGCACACAAATAAAAGCGGGTGCCGCCCTTAGCGACACCCGCTTTTTTTTAACCGAAGTTACCCGGACGCTCAGTCCTGATCGAGCTCTTCTTCCTTGTGGCGCGGCCAGCACATGATACCCGTGCGGTCCGGCATCACTGCCGGATCAAACTCGGGATTGCGCACACCGGCCTTTTTCTGACGGACATAGTCATCGAGCGCAATGTAGGCACGCTTGCCGAGCAGCGCGATGGCCACCAGGTTGAGCATTGCCATCATAGCCATAAAGAGGTCGGCGAGATCCCACACGAAGGAGAGCTTCGCGACCGAACCCACATAGACCATCACCACCACGAAGAAGCGGAAGACGGGCAGTGCAAACCGGCTGCGACTAATGAAATCCATATTGATCTCACCGTAGAAGTAGTTACCGATGATGGAGCTGAAAGCGAAAAACAGCACCACAACCGTCACAAAGTAGCTGGTCCAGCCGCCGAGCTGGCCGCGGAGCACGTGCTGCACGAGCTCGATACCGGTTTTGCCGGAAGTGGCCCAGTCAGGCGAGACAAGCACCAGCATGGCCGAAGCGGTACACACGAGCAGCGTGTCGAAGTACACGCCCAGCGCCTGCACGAGACCCTGCTTGACCGGGTGGGTCGCATCAGCCGCAGCTGCGGCATTGGGCACGGCACCCATACCGGCCTCGTTCGAGAAGAGACCGCGCTTGATACCGGTCATCATGGCCGTGGCGATACCCGCCCCCATGACAGCATCAAAGTCAAAGGCCGCGCGGAAGATCATGCCGAACACGTCGGGGAGCATCGTGATGTTCATCACCGTCACGAGAATGGCCACGAGCAGATAGGCACCAGCCATAAACGGCACCATAAAGCCCACCACCTTGGCGATACGGGTCATCCCGCCGAAAATCACCAGAGCGGTCACCGCGGCGATCACAATGCCGCTCATCTCGGTCGAGAGCGAGAAGGTTTCCTTCACGCTCGCCGCGATCGTATTGGCCTGCACGGAGTTGAAAATCAGACCATAGGTAACAGAAATGAGCACTGCAAAGAGCCAGGCAAAGAACGGGCTCTTGAGCACGTTGCCGATGTAGTATGCGGGGCCGCCCAGAAAGCCCCCGCCCTGACGCGGCACTTTGTAGAGCTGCGCGAGCGTGCTTTCGACAAAACCGGTGGCGGCACCGATCGTGGCGATCACCCACATCCAGAAAATGGCGCCCGGGCCGCCGGCGACAACCGCAATGGCGATACCGGCAATGTTGCCCACGCCCACACGGCTGGCGGTGGAAACGCAGAAGGCCTGGAAAGTTGAAATGTGCCCGGCACGCGGCTTCGCACGCGCCCCCTCAGTCACGAGACGGAACATTTCCCCGAGAAGTGTGATCTGCACAAACTTCGTATTGACCGTGAACCACAGGCCGATACCGATAAGCATGGCGATCAGAATGTAGGACCATAGGTATCCGTTGAGCACGGACACGATTTCACTCAACCAATCCACTTTGAGAATTCCTTGTTGGTATAGTTCTGGCGAATTTTGAATTTCCGGCACGGGAGATTTCGAGTGCTCGATCCGTTGGGTCCGGACGGGCGCTTCTTTTTATGACGGTTGCTGATAGCGACGGCAGGCACTGCTGACGTGCCGCCGGCAGTCTCACTGCGGCAGAGCCTTGTGTGAGCGCAGGCAGGAAAATTCAAAACGACTGTGACTAGCAAACCGCTATTGTAACAACATGTGCGCGGGTGCGTGAAAAAGATGCTCTTCGCATTTTCGGGCCGCCGTGCCCTCACCCGGCCGGTCTCTCCACCTTGCGGCGGCCGCCGTGACGACCGCGGGTCACCACGCGAATGTCGCCCTGCGCGAGCGCATGTTCGCGGCGCACCCGTTTCGGGTCGCACAGAAGTTTTCGGGCGAGCTCAACTCTGGCGCCCTCCGTGAGTTCAGTCTCCGGGCGGCAGCGCCGGCCCCAGAGCGCGATGCCGTCATCCGCGCTCCAGGAGAGCTGCAGGGCGGCAAGCGCATCACTCACCTTCGCGCCTTTCGCAAGCGTCACCTCCCGGGTGCTGACCCCGTCAGCACCAATCACGACAACATTCACTTTCACGTTCGCACCTGCAATCGGCTGAATTTATTGAGAAACATTGAGTACAATACATGGCATTGTACAGAGAGGCGCAGGATTTTGCCTCTCTCAGACACGGACGCCAGCCTTCGCTCCGGCAGTCACACACTGAGTGTGCTCCCGGAGGCGTCCCGGAACTAACCATACGCATTGCCGTCACTACAAAAAGAAGGATCAACAAAAAAATGGCAGCTATTCTGAACCGTCGTGCCCGGCACGAATATGAAATTGAAGAAAAGTACGAGGCCGGTCTCGTCCTGCGCGGCTGGGAGGTCAAAAGTGTCCGCGCCTCCCGCGCCCAGATCAACTTTGCGCACGTGTATGTGCGTGACGGGGAACTTTTCCTGTGCAACTGCAACATGACGCCGGCCGATCAGGTCTGCACGCATGAAACGCTTGAGAGCACCCGTACCCGCAAACTGCTCATGCACCGCCGAGAAATCATGAAACTCATCGGCAAGGTCGAACGCGCAGGCTACACCCTGATTCCGCTCGATCTGCATTTCACCCGCGGCCGCGTCAAGGTCACGCTGGCGCTTGCACGCGGCAAACGCGAATACGAAAAGCGCGCCGATGAAAGCAAGAAGGAGTGGAAGCGCGAACAGGAACGCCTCATGAAGCGCGACAGCAAGGGGCACCGCGCCTTTGAACGCTGATTGCCGCGAGTCCGGCACCGCCTGTGCCGGAGCCTCCCGAGAAAAATCGGATAGGGGAAGTGAGATTCCCCACTTGCCCCTTCCACACCACCCAC
>CAJJRX010000063.1 GCA_905194315.1 uncultured Sutterella sp.
CCCGCCTCAGTGCTGTAGCCCGCAAAGACACCTGTCCAGAAAACGATCGTAAGCGGAGAGGAGACGGTTAGCGCAACCGCATAGAGAAACGGACGGATACCGGTCATGCCGGTGAGTGTCTGAAGACCGGACTCGCCTGAGAGCCAGACCTCCCGGGCTCCGTAAAGGATATAGAGTCCGAAAAACATAAGAACTGCCGCTGAGAGCATATTCAGAGCGCGTTTTCTGCCGGCGCCCTCCAAAAAACGGCTCACGCCGAGAGAGGCCAATCCGATGTAGAAGGCATCCACCAGGGTTACACCGATCACAGCGCCGAGAAAGGACGGGACGTCCGCAACGAGTGCTACGTTCAGGACAAAGGCAAAAACGGGACCGACGGCAAGCTGAAGCACCATGCCGACCTTAAGACCTCTAGCCATCTCCCTGAGCAGCACAGCACGCTCCTTTTACACACTTCTCAGACCATATAGGCCCAGATCAGAATACCGATCATCATAAAGGCAAGCGCGATTTTCGCCGCTGTCCCCACGACCATGCCGACCCATGTGGCCACACCGACCCGTCCCGCATGGAGCATGTCACGTTTGGCGATATACTCCCCGATAAACGCGCCGATGAGCGGAAACACCAGAATCCCGATCAGTCCGCCGGCAAACACCCCGGCAAAGGTGCCGAGCACTGATCCCCAGATGCCTTTTGCACTTGCTCCGGCTTTCTGTGCACCGGCGGTCTGCGCCACTGTATCCACAACAACGCCGATGACGGCCAGCACGGTGAGCACAATGATCGTGGCCCAGCCGACAATCTCAAAATCATTCACCCAGCCGATGAGCGCCGCGCCGGCGGCAATCAGGGGCAGTCCGGGAATGGCCGGAATCACTGTCCCGGCTATGCCTGCCACAATGCAGATGACAGCTCCTGTCCAGCAGGAAATGGCAAACCAGTCAATTTGTGTAAACCACTCAGGCATTGATGTCCTCAGGTTGAAAATCCGATAGGCGCAGCATGCGGAACGTCGCACTGCGGCTGCTGCTGCCACCAAGTTTAAGGTCTCCGGGCGGCAAATAGGCACCCGGGAGAGCACCAAAAGCGTGTCAAAGCTTAACAGGCGCCGGAAACGGAAAAAGGCCCGCCGGATTGTCCGCGGACCTTTTTCGTACACGGCAGCCGGTTATTCCGCCCCGCTCCAGTAACCCGTGTCACCGGACCAGGCTTCAAACCGGGTATTCCCGCCGCGGAACACCATACGCAGCGTACCGATAGGACCGTTACGCTGCTTGGCAATGATGATTTCCGCAAGGTCCTTGTCCGGCGTGGCGGCGTTGTAGACGATGTCACGGTAGATGAACATGATCACGTCAGCGTCCTGTTCAATAGCACCGGATTCGCGAAGGTCGGACATGATCGGACGCTTGTTCTGACGTGCCTCCAGAGAGCGGTTAAGCTGCGAGAGCACAATAACCGGGCAGTGCATCTCCTTGGCCAGACTCTTGAGACCGCGCGAGATCTCGGAGAGCTCTGTGGAGCGGTTATCCAGATTCTGTCGGCCGGTCATGAGCTGAATATAGTCCACCACGATCAGCCCGAGCGGTCCGGTCTGATTGGCAAGGCGGCGGGCGCGGCTCGAGAGTTCAATAATACTCAACCCCGGCGTTTCATCGATATAGATCTGCTTGCTCTCGAGACGGTGCACGGCCTTGGTGAACGCGCCCCACTCCTCATCGGTGAGCTGCCCCTTGCGCAGACGCTGCGCATCAATACCGCCCACAGAGCTGATCAGACGCTGCGTGAGCTGATCGCCGCCCATTTCCAGAGAGAAGATGGCGACAGGCAGCTCCTGACGCAGACCGACGTTTTCAGCGATGTTGATTGCAAGCGAGGTTTTCCCCATGGAGGGGCGCCCGGCGAGAATGATCAGGTCACCGCGCTGCAGACCGGCGAGTTCTCTGTCAAGGTTGGGATAGCCCGTGGGCACACCGGTGACCTCGGAGCCGTTCGAATTCTGGTAGAGGTCGATAATCTTCTCAGAAACCTCGCGCACCAGCGTTGCCATTGACTGAAAGCCGCGCTGACCGCGTGAATTGCGCTCATTAATGGCCAGAACCTCACGCTCGGCGTCGCTCAGAATCTCGCTCGTATCCCGTCCCTCCGGATTGAGGGCACTTGTGACGAGCTTGTCGCCCACCGTAATGAGCTGTCTGAGCACCGCCTTGTCATGAACAATTTCCGCGTAGCGGCGGATATTGGCCGCCGAGGGCGTATTGTGCACGAGCTCGTTGAGGTAACTCAGCCCGCCGACCTCATCCTGAAGGCCGGCATCCTTGAGACTTTCCGCCACTGTGAGCACGTCGGCGGGACGGCCTCGCTGCACCATGGCCGTGATATGTTCAAAGATAAGCCGGTGGTCGCGCCGGCAGAAGTCTTCAGGATTGACAAGATCCACAATGCTGTCGAGTGCGTTATTGTCGATCATCAGTCCGCCCAGGATGGACTGCTCACTCTGAATGCTCTGCGGAGGCCGCCTGATGGACTCCGCAACATCAACTTCTTCTGTCATAACTCTTCCGGTTGTAATGTCTGTCTGTTTACAGTGAATGCTACAGGAACTGGCGACAAAAATCGACTGAAAACACCTCCGCCTTCCACAGCCTGTGCCGACGTGAAATCGGATAGGGGAGGTGAGATTCCCCACTTGCCCCTTCCACACCACCCACCGTACGGATCCGTAGTGGG
>CAJJRX010000064.1 GCA_905194315.1 uncultured Sutterella sp.
TCACGGTGACTTTTGAGCATCAGCGCTCAACAACAAAGCTGCTTGAGAAAATCCGACAGTAGCGCCCGGGGCTTCCAGCAAAAAAGGGGGTGTTGATAAAGTCGCTAATCTGCGACGGCAGTCAGCACCCCTTATTTTTTATACTGATATCAAATACAAAACAAGCCCTGGGACTAGAACCGTGGGCTTGTGGTAAGGATGATAGGACTTCCACATCCATCATCTAACCATGCACAAAATTACCACTAAACAGCCTTCTTTGTTCATTTACTCCCCTTATATAGAGGAGCAAACCCAAAAAATCGACACTTTTCTCCGCATTTTTGGGAGGCTCCTGAAAATTTAATCTCAGAACAATTCACAAAACCTTCAGCTAAACGTCTTGCAACTCGGCTCAGGAAGCGAAGAGCAAAGCAACAGGGATAAAATTGAGCCCCCCTGATATCAAGAAGGGGTGTTGACCTCAGTCTAATGACTTTATCAACACCCCCTTTTTTTCAGTTCAGACCGGAGCGCTTTAGTGAATCACAAAGCCGCGCTTGCGGGCGTAGTTCACTGTGGCATCCAGGAAGCCCTGCTTGCTGCCGCAGTCAAAGCGTTTGCCTTCAAAGCGGTGTGCATAGGTCGGCACGGTTTCAAGCGAGGAGGAAATTCCGTCAGTGAGCTGGATTTCTCCGCCGATACCGGGCTGAGTGGCTTCAAGGTAGTCAAAAATTTCAGGTTCGAACACATAGCGGCCGATCACAGCAAGGCGGGACGGCGCTTCGGAGGGTTCGGGCTTTTCAACGATGCCACGCAAAGCGGAGGTCTCCTGCTTGTCATCGTCCACGCTCACGATACCGTAGCTCTTGGTTTCTTCAGGAGCCACGTCAAGAACGGCCACCACAGAGCCGCCGCCCTGTTCTTCACGGCACTTGATCAGCTGACCGATGCAGGGGGCTTCGGAGTCCACCAGGTCGTCAGCAAGAATCACACCGAAGGGTTCATCACCCACCACAGGCTTTGCGCAGAGCACGGCATGCCCCAGACCCATGGCCTTGGGCTGACGGATGTAGATGCACTGAATGCCGGGGGGAACAATGCTCTGAACCAGATCCAGCAGCTCTTTCTTGCCCTTGGATTCGAGCTCGCGTTCGAGTTCGGGATAGTTATCGAAGTGGTCTTCGATAGCGCGTTTTGTACGACCGGTGACGAAAATCATTTCTGTCACACCGGCTTTGACCGCTTCATCCACAGCGTACTGAATGAGGGGCTTGTCAATAATCGGGAGCATTTCTTTCGGCATTGCTTTGGTTGCCGGCAGGAAACGGGTACCGAGACCATTGACGGGGAAAACGACCTTTTTAACGGGTTTCATATGAACTTAGCAGCGCCTGTGCCGGAGACTGTCCGACGCGCCCACTCCTCGTTGAAATTCAAAAAAGAAAGCAGCATCCTTCTGAGTGAAAGAAGCTCTGTTTCGTACAGTGCCACGTCAGCAGCCTGAAGAGCACTGCACACATATACACTCGCCCATTTTAGCCTCATCCCTGTTCTGACGCCCTGCGCTCGGGGAAATCGTGAGCGCTGTAAACGGACAATCCTGTCATTGAGGCGATTACAATAGTGCGGTGGCTGTATTTTGCCACACACACACCTTCCGTGGCCCTCTCATCTGTCAGGAAATCTGTCTAACAGCAAGTTTTGTGCGTCATGTCAACTTCAACCAACGAACGTCCTTTCTATGTCATCGGCGACCTGCAGGGATGCCTTGAAAGCCTCGATGAACTGCTCGAAAAACTCCCCGCGGACGCGGAGATCATTTTTGTGGGTGACCTGATCAACCGGGGCCCCGACAGTCTCGGCACACTGCGCCGCGTGATTGAACTCGGTGACCGGGCGCAGAGTATTCTCGGCAATCATGACCTGCATCTGCTCGCCTGCGCTGCCGGTGTCGGCAAGGTACACAAAAAGGACACCATCACGCCGATTCTTGAAGCACCTGACGCTGACGAACTGCTCGACTGGGTACGCTCCCGTCCGCTCATGATCGAACGGGGCGGCATCACGGTTGTGCATGCCGGTATTCATCCGAAATGGACTCTTGACGAGGCCAGAGAGCACGCCCGGGAGGCCGAGGAAATGCTGCGCGGGAAAAAGTGGCGAAAGAAACTTGCCCGGATGTACGGCGGACTCGACTGGAGCGATGAGCTTGAGGGACCGTTGCGCGTGCAGGCCATTCTGAACGCCTTCACCCGGATGCGCTTTGTCCACCGGGATACAGGTGAGCTCAATTTCGAATTCAAGGAAGGGCTGGATTCTGTACCGCCTGAATGGATTCCCTGGTTTCAGTACGAAAAACGTAAAACGCGTGATGTACCCATCTGCTTCGGACACTGGTCCATGCTGGGGCTCATCAACGAGCCGCTGCTCGTGGCCACTGACACGGGCTGCCTGTGGGGCGGCTCCCTGACCGCCGTCAGGTTTCCCGACCGTGAGGTCACCAGCATCGCCTGCCCGCTCTGGGCGGATCCGTTCGCTTTCAAGAAGAAAAAGACTCAGGCCTGAAAAAGGTCTCGCAGACAGAAAACCCGCCTCAGACACTCGGACTGAAGCGGTTTTGTTCTCTCAGGACTCAGTGTGTTGAGCTGTTTAGATAAACCGATCAAATCTACTTTTTTGATCGGTTTTTATCATAAAGTTTCCTTATTCGTTCTTTACCGAAGTAAAGT
>CAJJRX010000065.1 GCA_905194315.1 uncultured Sutterella sp.
GCCGGCTCCTCTCGGGACTTTCACCCGTTAACACATGCTCATGCCGAGCACACAATGAATAAGGCCTTCACGGCGTCTACTCCGTGAAGGCCTCGTTTTTTTGGCTGGAGAACACTCAGAAGGCGTAGCGCAGATTCACGCCGGCCATCCAGGCATTGCGGTAGCCGCTGCCGCAGTACTTGAGCACATCAAGGTGCAGCAGTGAGCCCTCCGTCAGGTGAAGTGTTCCGGAGACGCCGATATCAAACCACGTCTCGTGGCCGGGCGCGCGCTCTTCGGCCACCTCGGCGCCGTTATAGTAGCGGCTTTGCTGACCGCTGCCCGACTCGTGGAGCACGTCCGCCACGACGTAAACGCTGTTGAGACCCGCAGCGGTTTTGCCCTCCTCACCGAGGCGCACACCGGCGCGCGTAATCACCGAGTTGGCTCGGGAAATCCGCCCGACAAAACCGTTACTCATCTCAAAGTCGGTGGACTCAAGACGTGTGTACTGCACCTGCAGCTGCGGCTCGGCAAAAAACGTCACCCGCGGTGTGACGAAATCAAACCGGTGGCCGGCCTCAAGCCCCACCTTGTAGAGCCGCTCGCCGTAGGAGGCGCTCACCCGCTCACCTGTGGTGAGCGCCGTGCTCGCGTCCGTGCTCATGCGGCCCGCGCTCGCCGTGAAGTCAAGCCATGCACCGTTCTCCGAGAGCCATGTGTCGTAGAACATCAGGCTGTAGCCTGTGAGGTCGCTCTCACCGGTGCGGTGATCAAAGTCGGACGCACCCCGGCTGTATTCCGCAGCCAGTCCCAGACGGTTGTGTCCGGTGTTGATCACATCCGCGCCAATCTGCACCAGGGAGCGGTCAAGGTTAAAGCGGCTGCGGTCCAGCCGGTCATAGCGCGCTCTTGCCCAGAGGCCTGTGCGGGACTCATTTGAGTAGCGGATCTCGCCGAGCCGGTAGTGCAGCCTGTCAATCGTGCGCGCATACTGCCAGCCCGCAAGCGTGTTGAGCTGCAGACGGGCGGTGTTTTCGCTGTTTTCGGTGGCCTCAATCCGGTAAATGACCCAGTTCTCGCCGCCTTTGAAATCCTCGGCCGCATTAAAGGAGTAGGTGTGCCGCTCACCTTCGGCAAGCGGTTTGTCCGGGACCGTTGCGTTGTACTGAGCATCAAACGTGGCCGACGCGCCCAGATCGGCAAAGGCTTTTTCGTCCTCGTAGACACGTTCCTCGTAGAGCGCATTCTCGGGCGAGGCGGGGTCGTACGCCTCGCGTCTGATATAGAGCCGGTAGTCTTTGAGCGCCGCGCCCTGAACATTCACCCTGTCCTCAAACCGGATCTTTCCGGCCGCAGCCGCGGAGACCGTGGCAAAGCGCAGTGTCTCATCCGTGGGCAGCGTCGCGAGTGCCGCCGGATTGTCGGCCTCGATATAAAAGACGGACGGCTTCACTGTGCTTGCTTCGGAGGCGTTTTCCACGAAAATCATGTCGCTTCTCGTTTTACCCTGCGCATTGAGGTTGAGGCGGAAAATGCCGCCGTCGCCCCGGAGGTCTCCGATGCGGACATAGTTGTGATCAACCGGCGCATCAAGTCCGATGGCCTTAAACCGCGCGGCAAGGTCAGCGTCGTCAAGATTGACGATGCCGTCCTCTTCGAGCCGGATCGCACTGATGCGCTTCGGAATGCTGTGCGCAAAAACCTTCACCTGCAGGTCGCCTTCAGCCGTATCCACCACGCCGCCGAGCAGGCTGTTGGAAATCACGAGACTCTGCGTTGTCTCATAGGACTCCGCACGACCGAGATAGGACCACTGGGCGCCGTTTCTGAGTGTGAGATCAAGCTCGCCGCCGTCGTGATTTGCGCCATCGAGCGCATGCACATTGAGCCCTTCCTGAAGCAGGATTCCCATCGCCGGGCCCATATTCTTTTTGATAATCCAGCTTGAGCCGTCATCGTAAGCGACTTTGGCAAACGCATCGTTGTTTCGACCGCCCTGCTCGTCTCCGTACCAGTAGCTCTGTTCACCGTCGAGCGTCATCGTGATCCGGGAGCCGGCACCAAAGGAGGCGTTGATATTCTCGCGCGTTGTCTTTAAGACGTCGTTTTGCATCCAGTTGAGCGCCGCCTCACGGTTTTCACCCGTAAACCGGTAGTAGTCGTCATAAAGCTCCATCGGGCCTTTTGTGCCGCGTGGCGACTCGTAGGCTTCGGCTTTCGTCTTGATGGTGTCCTGATCAATAAAGTTTTTCGCCGTTGCCGACGCTTTTGTCATGGTCATCGACATAAAGTTCACGGAGCCTACCACCTGGTGCGTGGTGCCCGTGAGCGTGAGCGTCTGTCCGTCAGTCGCCTCGAGCGCCGCGCTGCCAGGGCCCAGTGCCCGGATACTTTCGTCGGCCACTTCCGTAGCGGCGGCAGGCTGAATAGCGGCTGCTGCACAGGCGACGGCAGCACAAAGAAGCGTTTTCTCAAACGCACTGCAGCCGGTTGACTCTGAAAAACCGGCCGGTCTTGTGGAAAAACTACGCATTCGAACTTCCAATAATCCTTTACCTGTAGGCAAAAAAATAAAGGCTTCCTTTTGTGCAGGAAGCGCTCTCAATCAGTCAGTGCTTCAGGGCGGAAGACTCTGCAGCGGTCCCGGGGGGGG